>CANLIC010000010.1 GCA_947491025.1 Myxococcales bacterium | reverse complement strand
GTTCTGCATCAACGTCGTCATCGCCGTCCCGTAGGCGCCCGGGTGTACCGGACGCGGGGTTGTCGCAAGGCCAGCATCGCCTGCGAGACGGCATTCGTCGATCCTAGCTCAACGTTTGCGCAACTTTCGACTTTGAGTCAGGTCTGCTGGCGCTGGGCCTCCTGATGGCGGTCGCGGCGTGCAGCGACGAAGCCGGCAACGATGGAGCGGCAGGAGCTGGCGGCGGCGCGACCGCTGACGGCGCAGCCGACGCCGCACTGGACAGCGGTGGCGCAAACGACACCAGCGGCACCGACGACGCCAGCAGCACCGACGACGCGGTGAGCGGCACGGAGACCTCCGGCACCGAGGACGCCGTCAGCGGCACCGACGCAACAGGCACCGACGACGCCGTCAGCGGCACCGATGCCTCAGGCACCGACGACGCAAGCAGCGGCACCGATGACGCCAGCAGCGACGCGGCCGGCACCGACGACGCGGCACCGACGGACAGCGGCCCAACTTGCACCCCAACTGCGCCACCGACGGAGGTCTGCGACGGCCTGGACAACAACTGCGACGGCAAAACCGACGATACGGTCGGCCTCTGCGACGACGGCAGCGCCTGCACCACCGACAGCTGCGGCGCCAAGGACGGCAAGGTCCAGTGCCAGCACGACGCGGGCAACGACGGCGGCGCCTGCGACGACGGCGACGCCTGCACCAGCGCCGACGCGTGCAAGAGCGGCCTCTGCGCCGGCGCGGCCGTGGCCTGCGACGACGGCAAGGCCTGCACCGACGACAGCTGCGACAAGGCCACCGGCTGCAAGAACGCCAACAACACGGCGGCCTGCGACGACGGCGACGCCTGCACCGAAGGCGACGCCTGCAAAGACGGCGCGTGCGGCGCCGGCGCGGCCAAATCCTGCGACGACGGCAAGGTCTGCACCGACGACAGCTGCGACAAGACCTCCGGCTGCAAGAACGCCAACAACACGGCCGCTTGCGATGACGGCGACGCCTGTACCACGGGCGAGGCCTGCAAGGACGGCGGCTGCGCCGGTACGCCCAAGGCCTGCGACGACAGCGACGCCTGCACCACCGACACCTGCAAGGACGGCAACTGCGCCAATGTCACGAAGGGCTGCGACGACGGCAAGGTCTGCACCGACGACAGCTGCGACAAGGCCACCGGCTGCAAGAACGTCAACAACGTCGAGACCTGCGACGATGGCGACGCCTGCACCGAGGGCGACGCCTGCAAGGACGGTGCCTGCGCCGGCGGCAAGCCAAAGGTCTGCGACGACGCCAACGTCTGCACCGACGACAGCTGCGACAAGGTGGCTGGTTGCAAGGCCGCACACAACACCGGCGCATGCGACGATGGCCAGACCTGCACCAGCGAGGCCTGCAAGGCCGGCGCCTGCGCCGCGACCCAGAAGGACTGCGATGACAAGAACGCCTGCACGGCCGACAGCTGCGACAACGGCAGCGGCAAGTGCGTCCATGACCCGCTGGCCAACTGCAAGGCCTGCAGCGCCAACGCGGACTGCAACGACGCCAACGACTGCACCACCGACACCTGCGTCGGCGCCAAGTGCAGCAATGCCAAGGTCCCGGGTTGTCTCGGGCCGCCCGACTTCTGGCCGAACAAGCTCTCCGGCCTGCCGGCCAAGGTGGATGCGTTGACCGGCTTCGGCAACATGAGCGTCGGGCTGGCGATCAACAACCTCGGCAAGACCACGACCTCTGGCACCATCTCGGTCCAGCTCTGGGTCGCGACCCAGGGTGACCTCAACGGCGGTGCCGGGACCAAGCTGAAGGTCAGCGATCTCAGCTCGTTCTCGCCGACAGGCATCAGCACCACGGCGCCCAAGAACAGCAGCTTCAAGTTGCCGATCGGCTACACGACGATCCCCGAGATTCAGAAGTACACCCACTTCTGCTTCTATGTCAGCTACATCGGCTCCGATCCCGACGCCGACTTGAGCAACAACGCCGTGTGCCAGGCGATCGCCATCCATGTGCCGCACGCCAAGATCCTGGGATTGCAGCTCAAAGGTGCCAACAAGCCCATCGACGGCAGCAAGCTGGAGGTCAACTACCAGCACGTCTTGGCGCTGCAATACGGCCTCATCTACTCCGATGCCACGCTGACCTCGTACCCGGCGTCGTTCCTGACCAAGCTGTCCAAGGACGCCAAGATCGACAGCAGCGACGTCAGCTTGGCGGGCCCGAGCGGCTCGATGCCGGTGGGCGACAAAATCAAGGAGTACAACCTCGGAATCCCGAAGAACACGGTCCCAGGCGACTACTTCCTGTGCTCGAGCTACGCGTTCAGCGGCCCGGCGAGCTGGAATCAGTCGCCCGACGATGACGAGAAGTGTTTCCCCATCGTCGTCACCGCCAGCCCGGATCTTGAGGCCCAAAGCTTGATGCCCGGAGCAAGCACCTCCGTCGGTGGGCAGCTCAAGTCGGGCATCGTCTTCGGCGCGAACAACGTCTGCGAGATCGTCGTCGGCAATCAGAAAGGCAACGGGCCATCCGGGGAGTTCGATGTCCGCTGCACCCTCGAGAGCGCAGGCCAGCCGCCGCACCTGACCTTTGACTGGAAGCACCCATCGATCGCAGCCGGCGTTGGCGTGCAGACCAAGAGCACGACCTTCAAGCCCGACAGCACGACCGTGTCAGGCGTCAAGCCCTTCACCCCGTACCAGTGGTGTGCCGTCATCGACCCCGACAAGAAGGTGGCGGACCTCGACCTCAACAACCACAAGAAATGCATCACCTCGCTGGTCTACGCGCCGAACTACAAGATCGGCAACGCGACGGTGCCGACGACCATCAAGCTCGGCACGCCAGTCGCCACCAAATTCGACGGCATCAACAACGGCAGCCACGCCGGTCTCGCCAAGTGGGGGGCCAAGATCGTCTTCTCGACGGACGACAAGCTCGACGCTTCGGACACCCTGATCGGCACGGACCAGCCGAACAACAATGTCATCGAGGGGGTGCCGTTCGCCGGCGCCGTCCCAGGCAAGTGGTGCTTCTACGGTTGCGGCGGGCCCTTCCCGCCCTCGGTGACCTTCCCGACCTCACTCACCCCAGGCAAGGGCTTCGTCCTCTTCGTCGTCGACTACACCAACGCGCTGGCCGAGTTCGACGAGACCGACAACCTCGTCGCCCTGCCGGTGACGCTGACGAACTGATCGGTTCCCAGCACGGGCATCGGGCCTTTCGGCGTCCGCGCGCGGCCCTTGCGCCGCACTTGCTGCGCGATGCGCCCGAGTCAACTGCCCTCGCGTGATCAGCAGCGCTGCGACGGGGCAAGCGCCGACCCTCCGATGCCGCCGGGCTAGCCGCCGACCGAGTTGACGGCGAACTGCACCACGCCGTCGCGCAGGTACGCCACCATCTGCTCGGCGATCTGCGTCCCGACCTTGTCCTGCGCCTGGCGCGTGCTGGCGCCGATGTGCGGGGTCGCGAGCACCTTCGGGTGCGCCACCAGGGCGTCGCCAGCGGGCACCGGCTCGACCGCGAAGACGTCGAGCGCCGCGGCGCCGACGCGACCCGACTCCAGCGCGGCCAGCAACGCCGGCTCGTCGACGATGCCGCCGCGGGCGCAGTCGATGAGCCAGACGCCCTGCTTGCAGCGCGCGAAGGCGGCGGCGTCGAGCAGGTTGCGGGTCTGCGGGATGAGCGGCACGTGCACCGTCAACACGTCAGCCGCCGCCAACACGGCCTCGAGCGGCAGCAGCGTGGCCGAGACGCTGGCGGCGACCTCGGCGCTGGTCACGGGGTCATACGCGATGACCTTCATGCCGAGCGCCGCCGCCTTGCGCGCGACGATCTGCCCGATGGCACCCAGGCCGAGCACGCCGAGGGTCTTGCCCTCGATCTCCTCGCCCATCAGCGCCGCCTTCTCCCAGCGGCCGGCCTTCATCGTGGTGTCGGCGCGCACGAGGTGGCGGCTCAGCGCCAGGGTCATGCCCAGCACCAGCTCGGCCACCGCGTTGTTGTTGCCGCCCGGCGTGTTCATGACCAGCGTGCCGTGCGCGGTGGCCGCTGGCACGTCGATGTTGTCGACGCCGGCGCCGGCCCGGCCGATGACCTTGAGGCGCGTCGCCGCGGCCCAGAACGCGTCGCCGCGGGCCTGCGTCGAGGAGCGCACGACCAGCCCATCGTAGGCCGGCAAGATGGCGCAGAGCGCGTCGGGCTGCAGGCCGACCTGGACGTCGACCTCGAAACCGGCTTGGCGAAACACGTCGACGCCCTCGTTGGCGATCTTGTCGGCGACCAGGATCTTCGGGGTGCTCATCGGCTCAGCTCCTGTGCGCCTGGACGTGGCGCTGTCGCGGCATGTTGGGCATCTGACGCGCCGCGTCAAGTCCATGCGCCATGCTGCCCTCGGTTGACGGCCCTGCCAGCGGCTGGCAGCGTCGCTGGCGCCCCGTGAGCGCTCGTCACCGCACGGCCCGCGCTGGACCGCCCGCCGCGCCACATCAGGAGGCACCCTTGCCGCAGCTGGCCCCGATTCTCCGCGCCGGGCGGCGTGATGTCGTGGCCATCGCCTTGGGATTGGTCCTATGGCCGGCACTCGCCTTCGGAGCAGGGCGGCCGGGTGCAAGCCATGAAGAGCGCGCCGACGTCCGCGCCATCGGTCAGCGCCTGAGCGGCTGCGTCGGCCGCGAAGATCCCGCCTGCGTCGAGGCGCTGCTGCCCGAGATCGAGCGGATGACCGGTGCCGGCGTGACCGCCGCCTATGCCCGCGCCCACGCCCAGCTGTTACGGGGCCAGTTCGACGAGGCCAGCAAGGGCCTCTTGGCGATCGCCAAGGCTGACGCTGCACCGCCGGCGCTGCGGCAACGCGCCGGCAGCCTGGCTGAGATCGCCGCCGCGACCGCCAAGGCCACCGCTGGCATGGAGCGCCGCTTGCTCGTCGACGGCCGCTTTGAGGTGCTCTGGACCCCCGGACCCGACGAGGTGATGATCGAGCTGCTCGAGGCTGTGCTGGCGCGCGCCGAGGCGCCCTTGCAGGCCGTGTTCGGGCCGCTGCCCCCGCCACCGATTCGCATCCACATCTACCCGAAGGTAGAGACCCTGGCCGCCGTCACCGGCCTGACAGAGCAGCAGATCCGCACCTCGGGCACCATCGCCGTCTGCAAGTACAACCGCCTGATGCTGACCTCGCCGCGCGACCTGGTCCTCGGCTACCCGTGGGCCGACACGGTGGTGCACGAGCTGATCCACCTGCTGGTCACGCGGCGTGCCGGCGACGCCGTGCCGATCTGGCTGCACGAAGCCATCGCCCGCGGCCACGAGGGCCTGTGGCGCGGCGTCGGCCCGGACACGCTCGACTCCGACGAGATCGCGGCGCTGCAGCAAGCGCGTCGCAGCGGTCGCTTCATCCCGCTAGCCAAGATGAGCCCAACGATGGCGGCGTTGCCGAGTCAGGAAGCGGCCCAGCTCGCCTTTGCCGAGGTGCACTACTTGCTGCGCCACCTCTTGCGCGGGGTCCAGCGGCCGCTTGGGGCACTGCTCGACGCCTTCGCCGAGGCGCCCAGCGAGGAGGCCGCCATCGAGCGCTGGGCCGGGACGCCACGCGCCCAGCTGCTGGCCGGCTGGATGCGCAGCCTGCGCCGCGGAGACGACCTGCCAGCGGCCCAGGTGCAAGCAGCGGCGGCCCACACGCTGCAATTTCGGCGCGCCGGCGGCGGCGATCGCAAGCCGCGCGGCCCTGAGGCCGGTGCCCGTTTCGCAGAGCTCGGCGACCGGCTGATGGCCCTGCAACGGCCTGCGGCGGCGATCATTGAGTACCGCAAGGCCTCAGCCGCCGGTGCGCCCGACGACGTCTGGATGTGGACCCGCCTCGCCCGGGCCCTGCATCAGGTCGGCGACTTCGATCAGGCCGAGCAGGTCGCTGCATCGGCCCTGCAGCGCTCCCCGTGGCATCCACCGCTGCTGCTGATCGCCGGCATGACCGCCCTCGACCGCAAAGAGCCCAAGCTGGCCTTGGAGCGCGCCGAGAGCGCCATGTGGGTCAATCCCTTCGACGGCGAGCTGGCGGCGCTGGCAGCGCAAGCCTCAGACGCGCTGGGCGACGTGACTGCGGCGGCGCGCTGGAGACACCGACAGCAGCGCGTGGCGACGCCCTAACGCTCGAAGCCAGCGGCCCAAGGGCAGGCGTCCGCTGCGCGCAGCCCTCGGCCAGGAAGCTAGCCGTCGCTGGCGGTTGCCTGGCCGCGCCGTTCCAAGCGCCCGAGCCCATCATAGGCGGCATACTTGTAGAGCTCACCGAGCGTTGGGAAGTTGAACACCGCCTCGACGAGGGCGTCGATGGTCCCGCCGAGCTGCATCACCATCAGGCCGACGTGGACGAGCTCGCTCGCCTGCTGGCCGACGACGTGGACGCCGAGCAAGCGCTTGCTCTCGGGGCAGAAGACGATTTGCAGAAGACCATCGCTCTCGCCCTGCAGGTGAGCGCGGGCGTTGTCTTTGTAGCGGGCGACGCCGATTTCGTAGGGCTGACCGCGCGCCTGCAGGCCAGCGCACGTCTCACCCACCATCGACACCTCGGGAATGGTGTAGATGCCGTAGGGCAAGAACGACGAGAGCCGCTGCTTGTAGGGAAAACCAAAGGCGTGGCAGACCGCGACGCGCCCCTGATCCATCGAAGTGCTCGCCAGGGCCGGAAAGCCGATGAGGTCGCCCACAGCGTAGATGCGGCCCGCGCCGGTGTGGTAGTGCGGATCGACGCGCAGCAGGCCGCGGCTATCGGCCTGCAGGCCGGCTTCTGCGAGGCCGAGGCCGTCGCTGTTGCCCATACGCCCGGCTGCGAACAGCAGTTGGTCGACGCGCACGGACTCGCGGCCGTCCGGGCCCTCGAGCTCGATGTCCACGCCGTCGTCGTCGGCCACGACCGGGCCGAGCTTGCACATGGTTCGTAGCTGCACGCCCTTCTGGCGCAGGGCGTCCATCAGCGCCGCCGCGATGGTGTCATCGAGGAAGCCGAGCGGCCGGCCGCGCGGCTCGCAAAGGGTGACCGCGACGCCCAACGCAGCAAAGATGCTTGCGTATTCGCAGCCGATGACGCCCGCGCCGTAGACCAGGAGCGAGCTCGGTAGCCGCTCCATGCTGACGACTTCGTCGCTGTCCCAGATGCGGCTGTGATCGAATTCGAGCTCGGCGGGCCGATGCGGGCGGGTGCCGGTGGCGAGCAGGATGACGTCCGCGCGCAGGTGCAAGGGCGAAGTGCCGTCGCGCGGCTGGACCCGCAGGGTGTCGAGGCCGGAGAGGGCCGCGCGGCCGAGCAGCAGGGTGACATTGTGGCGGCGCAGGTTGCGCTCCATGCGCTCTTGCTCGGCGCGACACACCGCAGCCTTGTGCGCCAGGAGGTCGGCGAGGCGGGCGTTGGGATCCATGCCGACCTTCACGACGGACAGGTCGAGGGCCTTGGCGCCCGAGAGGACAAGCGCGGCCTCCCGCAACGACTTGCTCGGCAAGGTGCCGGTGTGGACGCAGGCACCGCCGATCGGTCCAGGATCGATGACGCAGACCCGCTTGCCGAAAAAGGCCGCCTGCGCCGCGGCCTTCTCACCAGCTGGACCGCAGCCCACGATCAGCAGGTCAAAGTGAGCGCCGTCCGCGACCCAAGCCCCGCTGTCGCTCAACGCCCCCGCGGACGCCGGCCCCGAGGCACCGACCGCTTGCCCGCTCATGGTGCTTCCCCCTCGTCGCCGTCAGGTTCGTCTCGGCGTCGTCTCTGCCGACGATGATGCAGCAAGGGCAGTCCCAAGAGGAAGCAGCCGCTGACGGCGAGGCCAAATCCGACGGCCGAGTCGGAAAAGCGCAGGGCGACCAAGGACCTACCCGGCGGCAACCGCACGGCCAAGAGGCCATCTGGGCGTGCAAAGGTCGCTCGTGGCCCGGCGTCCCAGGCCCGGTGGTAGTTCTGGTTGACGACCAGTGAGGCGCCGGTCACGTCGTCGGCGAGCGTGACCTCGACGTCGATGCCCTGCGGCGTCCAGGCGAGGCGGGTCGCGGTACCGGCCTCTGGCGGATCGACGAATTCCTCCGCCGCGCGGTCGCCGCGCAGGCCGATGGCCTGCGGAAAGGGCTGCTCCTCGAAGCAAGACAATGTGCCGAGGTTGAGGGCCGGCCAGGTGTCGGCCGCCCAGCGGTTGCCGAGGCTCTGGCGAAAGGGCTGATCGACCATCAGCGGCGCCGGCCTGTCGAAAACGCCTGCCAACCGCTTCCCGGTGAAGATCATGCTGTTGCTGAGCGGCCAGAGCGCGAGGCCAAACGCCATTGACGCCGCTAGGAGCGCAGCAAGCAGTCGAGGCGCGTCGCCGGGGCGGCGCTGCAGGCGGTGGTGCAGCGCGAGCTCCAGGGCATCGATGGCGACGCCGGCGCAGGTGGCGCAGAAGAGCGCTGAATAGAGGCCGAAACGCATGGGATGGCGGAGATTTTCCAGCACTGGCAGATCGCGAATGGCCGGGAAAATGCCGAGGAAATCGCGCGTTCCGGTGGCAAGATCGAGGGTGATGCCGAAGAGCAGCGCCGGCCAGATGGCCCGCTTGTCGCGGAGCAAGAGCGCCACGGTCGCCATCAGCAGCAGCGGCGCGCCGAAGTAGCTGGCGCCATTGGCCGTGTGGCTGCCAGGCGGCTCCGCGATCACCATCATGTTGAGCACATGGCCAAGGGTATAGACGTCCTGCGACTGCCATTGCCTCGGCCAGAGCCAGAGCGACTCGGCGATCGGCAGCAACCGAAATGCCGCGACCCCTGCAGCGACCGTCGCCATCCAACCGAGGACGGCCAGGGGTCGCCAGGGCGCGACCTCGTCGTGACCGCGCCGCCATAGCGCAACGCCGGTGCGCAGCAGCGCCACGACGAGCAGCAGCACGGCGGTCAGTGGCGTCGGCACTGCGCCGCCCTCCAGAAACGAGAGCGCCATCCAGAGGCCGCCGACGCTGGCCGCGCGCCAGTCTCGCCAGCCGCGCTCGAGGCCGAGCAGCGCCCAGGGCGCCAGCTCAAACGCCATCAGCCCGGGCTGGCCCTCAGCGATGGCCTGCGCAAGCCGCCCCGAAGTGGCGAAGGCAGCCCCGGCGAGCAGCGCACCGACGCCGGCGACGCCGCGATGGCGGGCGTAGCGGTAGCCACCCTCCATGCCGAGTACAACCATCGCCAGCAGCGAGAGGCGCAGCCCAGGCCACAAGCCAAAGAGCCACGTGAGCAACGCCGTCAGACCGATCGGGCGTGTCTGCAGGTTGCCGATCATGGGGATGCCGCCACAGGCGTAGGGATCCCAGGCCGGGAGTTGGCCGTGGTCGACCAAGGAGCGGTACGCGCTGATGTCGTGGGCCGTGAAATAGCTCCAGTCTACGGCCCCGCCGAGCATGGTCGGCCGAGTCAAGCCCGGCCACAGCCAGGCCGCCGCCAGCGCCAGCCAGAGCGTCCAGCGCACCCAGCCTCGCTCGGCGACGGCGGCCGAGGGTGGCAAGGGAATGGCGTGGCCATGGACGCCGTGCCTCATCGCGGTCCCCCCGCCTCGGCCTTCGCCGCGACGCACATCATCGGGTGCGTGGGCGCAGCGGCACGATCGTCGGCCGCAATGGCTGAGTCAGGCCGCCGGCGCGGCGCGGGCTGCCAGGCGGTGGCGCGACCCGCCACGCGCTGCGCACGCCCTCGTCGTAGAGCGACCAGATCGCGCTCGGGTGCACTCCGAGGGTCGGCGCCACCAGCCTCGTGACGTGGGCCCGCACGTTCCAGTGGTAGTCGTCCTCTGCCGACCACGGGTGATCGGGGAATTGCGCCGCCGCCCGCACGCGCCAAACCGGCTCATAGCTGGCGATCTGCCAGAACGCCTCACTGCGGGCGGCTGCGGACAGACCGTAGCGGGTGGCGCCGCGGGTTCGCAGCGTCGGCTGCTCGGGCGCGCTCGCCACCATGGCGCAGAGCACACCGGCAAGGCCAAGCGGCGCTAGCCACGGGAGCAAGGCCATCCAACGCCGCCCATTGGCCAATGCCCTGGCGCTCACCGCCGGACCGACGTCGTCAACCGCGTTCGCGTCGAAAGGCGCGTCGCTGTGGTCTTGGTGCTCGGCGGGCGCTGGCGCGGGCTCGAACATGGCGCTCCCAAAGCGACGGCTTCGCCTGCCGCCAGCGGCCCCGCGTGTAGCAGATGGCCGCCGGAGTGCCAACCTTGCGCCGCGGCTGCGCCCCTGAGGCGCCCCTCAGCGGAGGCCGATGCCCCCGGACGCCCGGCGCTGGAGGGCGCGCGCTGCCTGCCACCGCCGCGACACCGACACCGCCAGTGAGGCGATGACGTCGTCAAGCCGTACGATCGCGGCCGCTTCGACGGTGATCACTGCGCTCACGACCTGCAAGCCCGGTACCGCCGCAGCCGCCTGCGCCAGAGCCGACGCCACCGTGTCGCCAAAGCGCGCCGCCACTGCCGCGAGGTCGATGCCGTCGCGCAAGCGCAGCCCGGTCAGCAGCCACTCGTCGAGGTGGCTCTCGGCGGTGGCGACCTCGGGCGGCGCCTCGGCGAGGCGGCCAGCCTCGAGCGCTTCGAACCAGGCGGCGACGCTGCGGGTGTTGGCGGTGCGAATGCCGAAGGCCCCAGGGAGCGCGCAAGGCAGAAAGCCATGGGCGCCGACGCCGACAGCGAGGTAGTGGTGGCCCTGCCAGTAGGCGAGGTTGTGCCGACACTCGCTGCCTGGCACCGCGAAATTGCTCACTTCGTAGCGCTGCAATCCGTGGCTGGCGACCAGCGCAGGCATCTGCTCGAGCATGGCTGCCTGGTGGGCGTCGTCGGTGGCAGGCGCGAGTCCCCGGGCCACCAGGCGCTGCAGCGGCGTGCCAGACTCGATGGTGAGCGCGTACGCCGAGAGGTGGGTCAGCCCATGGTCCAGCAGCGCGGTGACGTCGGCCCGCAGCTCGGCGGCCGTCTGGCCGGGCAGGCCATAGATGAGGTCAGCTGAGGCGGCGCGCAGGCCACCCTCGCGGCGGAGTTGGCCGAGGGTGCGCAGCGCGACCCATGCGGCCTCTGCGTCATGGATGCGGTCAAGCTGCCGCAGCCGCTGGTCGCTGAGCGCCTGCACACCAAGGGATATGCGGGTCACGCCAGCGGCGACGTAGCCGCGGAGATCGCCCTCCTCGGCGGCGCCTGGGTTGGCCTCGAGGGTGATCTCGCAGTCAGCAGCGAGGCCGGCCCAGCGGTCGAGCCAGCCCAGAATGGCGCTGATCGCCGGCGCTCCCCATAGCGAGGGCGTGCCGCCGCCGAAAAAGACGCTGCGAATCGGCGCCGGCTCGAGGCCTTCGCAGCGCAGGGCCAACTCGGCGAGGCAGGCCGCCAGCACGCGCTCGCGAGGCGGATCGCGGTGGGCGACGGTCGCGAAATCGCAGTAATTACAGCGATGCAAGCAGAACGGAAAGTGGACGTAGACGGCCCAGCTCCCCGGGTAGGGGGCGAGGCGAGGCTGCGGCGCGGCTTCGGAATGTGGCCGGGGGCCCCCGCACGGTGCGTCGCCGGACAGCGTGTCGGTGCACAGCGTGTCGGTGGACAATCCCTCGACGGTCTGGGCGCCCGGGGCGTTGGCTCCCATCAGCGGCCCGCCGGCCGCAAGTCGCGGCGATAGCGTCCGACGCTGGTCGGCAGGTCGTCGCCGTCGAGCCAACTCTCAAAATCGGGTGCGCGCAGGTGAAAGGCGCGCGCGCCGCCCTCATGGACCTCGAGCAACGTGGCGGTGCCGGGCTGGCAGCGGTCGGAACCCGCGAGCCGCGCGCAGCCGTCGGGCCTCGCCTTGCCGACGCCAACCGCGGCGAGTCCACCATAGCGGCCGTCATAGGCGACGCCAGACGCAGTCGACACCATCGCAACGGCCCGCTCACGCAGGGCGTGCTCGTAGACACGGTAGGCGCGATCAGCGACAGCCTCGCCGTCGATGAGGGCGGCCAGGGGCCTGGGGCCAAGCACGACCAGCGCCGGCCAAGCGGCAGCCAAGCGCAGGTCGCGGCGCAGCGCGGCCAAAGCCGGCTCAGTCACCGTCCAGGGTCGCGAATCGAAAGGCACGATCGCGATATCCGCGATGACCAGGGCCCCGCTGTCCGGAAGCGTCGCGACCGCGCCCTCTGCGGCGCGCAGCACACGCAGCAGGGCGGGCCGCGCCTGGGCCGTCGTCGCGCCAGTGACGCCGCCAGCGGCCACCCCGTCGGGCCCGCCCCCGGGGGCGTCGACGGCGTCGTCGAGGGCCAGGACGGCCGCTCGGGGGAGCCCGCGCTCAGCAGCGGAGCGCACCGTCTCGGCCCAATCGGCTGCGCCGACGGCGACCACCGCGACGACGCCCGCGTCGGCGACTGCGGCGAACAGCGGCGGCAGCTGCGGCGCCTGGCCCTGGCCCACGAGCAGCAAGCGGCCGGCTCGTGCCTTGGGTAGCGCCTGCTCGGTCAGCGCTGGGCCATCGACCGGCGTCACCAAGAGCCGCTCGATCGGCAAGCGCTTGCTGACCACGATGCGCGCGCCGCTGCGCTCGAACGCCTCGAGCGAGATGTGCCGGTCGGTGACGCTCTCGGCGAACAGGTGCAACACCGAGTCGCCGGCCACCGGTTGGCTGCCGTCCTCAAAGTGCCACACGAAACGCTGCCATCGCGCGGCTTCGCCCGGGCGCGGCAGGACCTGAAAGCGCATGGCGGTGTTGTGCCAGACCCGCAGCGCGGCGGGCTCGACATCGATCTGCAACGGCGGAGCGGCGGGCCCGTCGGCGCCGGGCAGCGGGCTTCCGATGGTGGTCGGCGCCTCCGGCAGCGCCAATCCGGTCGGAGATGCGGTGTCGGTCGCGGCGTCGCTCACCGCTGCGGCCTCCGCGGGGCTCGGCGCGTCAGGGATGCCTACGCCGCCTGCGCTGCCATCGCTTGCCGCTGCGGCGCCAGATGACGACGGGGAGGGGCCGTCAGCGACGCCGGCATCTTCGGGGCGGCTGGCGGCGCCAGCGCGATGGCCGAGGGACCAGACGCCGTAGCCGCCAGCCACCGCCACGGCAAGGACGATAACGTGCGCGCGCCACCGATCGATTGCTGCCTGGCCCCGCTGCATCCACCACCGTCCGCGCAAGGTCGCGTCTCCAATCCCTGGCCTCGGCTGCCGACGTCGCCGCCGCGCCCCGTCGGCCGCGTTGACCCGATGGGTCCGCGCGCCCTACTATGAACCCGGAGCGCCGTGGCGGCCAGCCTCGTCGCAGCGCTGCCACGGCACCTCCGCCGACGTGGGAGTCCCATGAGCCGCCGCCATGACAACGCCGGGCCCCAGCCGGCGGATTCCGCGGCCCCGACGACCGCGACGCGATCGTCCGTCGGCGGCCAGCTGGACCCGACGCGCCGCAGCAAGAGGGGGCGGTGGGTCCTCAGCTGCGCCGCCGCCATCGGGCTGTGGGCCGGGCTGACACCTGACCGGGCCTTTGCAGACGACACGCCGTGGAAGAAGCGCGAGCACGAGTGCCGCAGCGCGATGCGCAAGGCCGAGGAGGCCTCGCCGGGGCTGCTTGAGCAATGCGCCGACCTCTTCGCCGTCCACGCAAGGCTGCACCTGATGGGCGGCACGGACCGCGACGAGCTGCAAAAAGGCCTACGCTGGATCTACGAGAACGCGCCCGATCGCGCGAGCCTGATCGCCCGTGACGGTCTGTTTCGCCTCGGCGTGCGCGTGCCGGTGCGCGAAGCCAAAATCGCCGGCGGCGACGGCACGACGCCGGTGGGTCGCGCCCGCTACAACCCGCCCGAGACCCCGAAGGCAGACCAGAAGTCCGCTGATGCGACGGCCAAGGCCGGCGTCGAAGAGCTCCTCAAGAAGCGCTACGAGCAGGGCGCCGCCAAGCTCAAGCAAGCCATCGCCCAGGACCCGCGCAGCGAGTTCGCCATCTACAACTACGCGTGCAGCCAGTCGCTCTTGAAGAAGCGCGACGAGGCCATCGAGTGGCTGCAGAACCTCGCCGATCTCGGCAGCGACCAATCCGCGGAGCGCCTGGTCAAGGCGCGCTCGGATGGTGACTTCACCAACCTGCGCGAAGACAGCGACTTCAAGCGGATCACCGGCCACATGAAGATCAAGGTCGTCAACACGATGGGCGAGGCCGGCGAGCCCGCGATCGCCAACATTCAGAAGATGTTCGATAAGCTCGGCCACAAGGACGTCGAGGTCGCGACGAGCAAGGACAAGCGCGAGGACCCGCAGGTGCTCTTCAAGCCCCATGCCAAGGCCCAGGTGCCACTGATCGCCGATCTGCTCGACCACCCGCGGACCCGCTTCGATCCGACCGATGAAGGCAAGTACGACATGGTGATCTTGTGGGGCTGCAAGCTCCAACAGGGCGAGGACGGCAGCACCCAAGTGGAGTCCGTCGGGCCCGACACCGTCGACGAGAAGATGAACGCAGCCAAGCGCAAGCAGAACGAAGTGTTGGCCAAGCCGGAACAGGCGATCAACAAGGTCGACAAGGTCATCAGCACGCCCGAGCGGACCTACAAGTCGGCGGAGGCCATGGGCAAGCGCGTCGAGGGCACCGTCAAGAAGGGCGAGGCTATCTTCAAGAAAGTCGAAGGGATGGGCGCCAAGATCAACAGCCTTTGATCGCAGCGCGAAGGTCTAGGTCCCTGGCTTGTCACCGCCGCCGCCTCCACGCGACGCGCGCCGACGGCGGAAGTCCCGCTGCCCTGGCCTGAGGCGCCTGAGACGACCGCCGCAGCGAGTGAGCCCCGATGAACGACCTCCGCGCCCTGGCCGAGATGACCTCCGCGGAGCTCTTCGTCGTCGTGGTGACGATGCTGCTCTGCTTGGGCGGCCTGATGCTGCAGCCGTTCGGCAACGCCATCGGTCGGGCCCTGCTCGGCGAAGATCCGGCGGTTCGGCGTTGGCGCCAAGCCTGGACGCTGCGCCAGGCGGCCCGCCGCGCCCAGCGACTCGAGCGCAAGGCGCAGAAGAAGGCCACGCGCGAGGCGGCACGGGCGGCCAAGGCTCAGGGCGGCGGCGCCAAGCGGCAAGGGCCAGACGCGAGCGACGTGGCCGCGGGCGCTGCCGGCCAGCTGCTGCCCGGCCAAGGACGCTAGCGCCATGGCGGTCCTGACCCTGGCCTCGGCGTCGCCGCGACGCAAAGAGCTGCTCGAGCGCATGGGCGTGCAGCTGCGGGTGCTGCCGGCGCCCATCGACGAAGAGCCGCTACCGGGCGAGACGGCGGTCGCGTACGTCAAGCGCCTCGGCCGCGACAAGGCGACCGCGACGGTGCGCCGCATCGCCGCCGCGCTCGGCAACGACCCGCGCGCCGTGGTCGACAACCCGCCGCGGTGGATCTTGGGCGCCGACACTGTCGTGACCATCGATGACCTGCTGCTCGGCAAGCCGCATGACCTCGCTGAGGCGCGCAAGATGCTGGAGCGGCTGCAGGGGCGTGAACACACGGTGGTCACGGGCTTCGCCATCCTCGATTTGGAGCGCGACAAAGAGGGCATTCAGGCGGTCTCGACGCGGGTGAGATTCAAGCCGATGAGCCGCAGCGAGATCGACACCTACCTGGCCAGCGGCGAGTCCCTCGACAAGGCTGGCGGCTACGCCATTCAGGGCGTCGGCGGCTACCTGGTGCAGGAGATCGCCGGCAGCTACACCAACGTCGTTGGGCTGCCGGTGGCGCAGGTCGCGCTGATGCTGGAGGAGATGGGCGCATGGGACCTGCTGCCCTACGGTCCGACGCCGGGTCGGCAGGCGTCGTGACGGACGCCCCTGAGCGGCCGGAGGCGCGCCCGGCCGAACCCGACGCCGCCGCAGACTCCGCGCTCATCGGCCGCCTGTCACAGATTCAGCGGGCGATCGCCGAGGCCGCCGCCGGCGTGCAACGCACCTCCGTCGAGGTGCGGCTCTGCGCCGTCAGCAAGGGCCACAGCGCCGACGCGATTCGCGCCGCCTACGCCGCCGGCCAGCGCGATTTCGGCGAGAGCTACGCCGGCGAGCTGCAGGACAAGGCCGCGGCGCTGGCCGGCCTCGTCGAGCTGCGCTGGCACTTCGTCGGCCACCTCCAACGCAACAAGATGAAGGTGGTCTTGCCGCATTGCCACCTCATCCATGGCCTCGACAGCGCCGGGGGCATCGCCGCTGCCGACCGCGCCGCCGCCGGCCTGGACCGGCGCCTCGACGTGCTGATCCAGGTCAACGTGGCTGCCGACGAGGCCAAATCGGGCTGCTCGCCCGCCGAACTGGCGTCCCTGGTCGAGGCCGTGGCCGCTGCGCCGCACCTGCGACTGCGCGGGCTCATGACCATCCCGGCGCTCGCGGCCGATCCGGCGCCGGCGTTCGCCGCGCTCGCCGCCCTCTTGCCGCAGGCCCGCGCCGCGCTGCGCTCTGCCGGCGGTCAAGCGGCCGCCGACGCCGATGCGTGCGACGAGCTCTCGATGGGCATGAGCGACGACTTTGGGGCAGCGATCGCGGCGGGCGCGACGATCGTGCGGGTCGGGACGGCGATCTTCGGGCCGCGCCGGGCATCGGCCTGAGAGCGAGCGCTGAGAGGGTGGATTCAAAACGCACTCGTCGCGAGGGTGACGTGGCTGAGACAGACCGTGAGCGCGCCTGGAGCGACCGACCGAGCCGCACTTGCATTGCGGCGACCGAGGGAGCGAGGACGGAAGCCACGGTCTGGCCAGGCGCGGCGGCCGCAGCAGAGGGCGATTCGATCACACCCTCTTAGAGGCCTTCGGTCTGGTCCGGATCGACGGCCCAGTCAAAGCCCCAGAAGCCGGCGGCCCGCTGGCCGGTGGTGTCCCACACCACAAAGTCGGGTAGGCCGGAGCGCGACGAGAATGGCATGGCGGCCATCAGCAGCCCGAGCTTGTCGGTGGGGGCCCAGAGCACGGCGTCGACCCCCGCGCCGCGCGGATAGACGCTGAGCACTGCTGCACCGGCAAAGGTGGCACCGGCTACGGTCGGTCCGTCCTGACTCGCGCCAGCCGTCCCCGGGAGCTGGACGTCCACCGGCAAGGAGCCAATGGGCAAGGACGCGCCGTTGGCATCGGCGATGGCGAGCGTCGGGGCCAGGCCGAACCAGATGAGGTTACGGCCAGCGGCGATGGCGTGGGCCGCTTGCGAGGCGGGCAGCACGGTGGCGTGGCCGTTGCCGATCTGCTGCCATTGAGTCGCCCAGTAGGCGGCGAGGCGACGCGATACCACGTCGTCATCGGCGACAATGAACGCAAATGCGCGCTGGAACGCCTGATTGAACGGTCCGCTTTGGCCGACGCGCTTGCCGCCAGCAGCTCCAAGCACCAGCGGCCCGTCGGGCAGCGACACGGTCTGCCAGCCGCCGAGCGCGCCTGCGGCGTCGTCGCTGCGCCACTGCAGCTCCGTCAGGCCCTTTTTCCGCAGAGCGGCGCCATCGACGCGGGCGCGACGCACGTTGCGCAGGGTCAGCTTCAGCGCGGCGCCGTCGAAGATCGACTCGGCCTGGACGTCCAGCATCGAAGTCAAGGCCTGATCGATGCGCAAGTAGCTGTGATCGGAGCTGTAGTAGGGACCGGGGCTCACGCGGCGGAACGAGAGCTCGAAGGGGTCGAGGGGCCGCTTCTGCATCAACTCAAAGAGCGGCGGCCAGTCGATGCAGTCGGCCCCTTCCGCGAGCGGCCCGTCCCACCAGTGGCCCGCGCCCTTCTCCCAGTGATTGTGCACGTCTTTGCTGAACAGACTGACCTTCTGGTGCAGCGTCTTGCCCTCGCTGAACGGTACGTTGTCGTCGGCGGTGCCGTGGATGACATACACGCCGCGATCCGCGAGGTTCTCTAGGAATTTCGAGGTATCCGAGTGGGCACGGGCCCGCCCGATGACGCCCTTGGGCTTGGGCGAGCCGCCGTAGGTGTAGAAGGAGTCCCAGCCGGCCGACGGCCCGGCGACGGCAAAACGGCCGCTGTGATGCACCGCGAACTGCCAGGTGCCGTGACCGCCCATCGAGTGGCCGCCGAGCCAGATCTTGTGGCTGTCGGGCTGAAAGCGGGCGATGGCGTCGTCGAGTGCGCGCAAGCCGTTCCACTTGCCCCACTCCTCCCAGTCAAAGCCGAAGGGGCGGCGGTTGGTCGGCGCCACGTGCCAGAGCCAGGTCTTTGCGCCGTAGGCCGCAGCCTGACCGATGCCTTCGACGCCAGCGCCGTGCAGGCTGAGCAGCAGGCCATAATCCTTCTTGCTGGCATCGAAATCGCGCGGCGGCCGCACCCCGTAGTACTGCACCGAGGCGTCGGTTGCCTCCCGAAAGGTCTGCCGAAAGGGTTGCTCGCCGCCGCGCACCGCAAGGTCGATCTTGAGCCGTACCGCCTCCGGGTGGGCCGCCGAAGCGACCTCCAGCGTGACCGACCAGAGGATGGGCTTGTCGTTGCCTTCTGCGTCCTTGCCATCGGTGGTCGCCGTCGGTGCCGCCTTGGGAATCAGCTTCCAGCCGATCTGCACCGCACCGCCGGGCGCCAGGCCCGGCCAGCCGACCTCGCTGGCTTGGAAGTGCGGCGACTCGACGACCCGAGCGCGCACATCGGCGCTAAAGATACCGTCGGTCTCGAGCAAGGGCATGCCCACCCAGAGTGGGTCCTTGCTTCCAACGCGCAGGTCGGGCTGGGTCAGGTCCGAGGGCGCGAGCTCCAAGGCAGCTGGCGCCGTCCACAGCCGCCAGCGCACCTTCTGGCCGCCGCGGCCGCGTACGCCAAGGACGTGGTCGCCGGCGGCGAGGCGCAAGGGAAGTCGCATGCGCCCAGAGCCATAGATGTCGGCCGGCAGGCGGTGGCCCTGCCAGCGCAGCTCGTGGCCGCGATCGACCATGGCGACGAGTCGTGTCGGGGCGCTCAGGCTGACGCGACAGAGTAGCCACGCCGTCCCTTGCGGGATGCCGATCCCCGGAAATTCGTGACCGGCGTTGGCCCCCGCCGCCTGCCAGGTCTTGCCGTAGGCTTCGGCGCCGGCGGCCGGGAGCGCGATGGAGCCATTGCCGAGCACGGGGCCGACCGTGTCCGCGGCGCCGGCAGGGAACGCGGCCGCGACGCAGGCCGATAGCGTGACGTCAGCGGCCAACCCGGTCGCCAGCGGCCGGTCGAGCGCCGGCAGCGGGCCTTGTCCCCAAGCGATCGGGTCGACCGCGCTGCCGAGATCGGTGCCGCCGTCGGCGCCAGCGTCGCCGGCGTCAGAGCCAGCGTCTCCGGCCCTTGGTGCGTCGTCAGCATCTGGGTCGGCGGCGGTGTCCGCGCCTGCCCCTACCGCGTCGGGGTCAGCGCCGGCATCTGTCACCTGCGCGCCTGTATCGCCGTCGCCCGCCTTGGCCGCGGGCTCGCCGCAAGCGACGAGCAAGAAGGCGATGGTCCAGCCCGTCGCCACTCGCCGAGAAAAGCATGGCCTGAAGCCAACCGAGAGGCCTCTCGGGTCGAGCGCTTGCATCCTTGCCTCCTTGGCGGAAGGGCCAGGTGCTTGCCCTGCCCACGCGTCGTCAGGGTGGCGCCCGCTCCGCTCGCTGGCAAGCAAGAGCGCAGCGGACTGCGCGGCTACCCCGCAACGCGACGCTGCACGTCGAACGCAGCGTCGCGCGCTTGCCCTACGCCGCCTTCGCGCCCATCCTGTCCTCGGCTGCCGGGCACCCGCCCGCGTGCTGAGTCGAGGTGTCGCTCTTGTCTGGTCGCCCGGATCGCACGCCTGCACCCCTGGCTGCCAGCGCGCGCCGGTGCTGGGCCGTCGTCGCATGGCTGGTCGCGTTCGCCGCCTGTAGCTGCGGCGGTCCGCAGCGGCCGCCCGAGCGCTGGACCGTCTTTTATGGCGTTGAAGCGCCACCCGAGCTGCTGCAGGGCCACGACATCGTTGTGCTCGACCCCGGGTTCCGCGGCGATCTCGCGGCGGTGCGGAGCAAGGGCGCCAAGGTGCTCGCGTACCTCTCGCTCGGCGAGCTCAATCGCCAGCGCGAGACCTTCGGTTCCGCCGAGCGGGCGGGCGTGCTGGTGCGCGAGAATCCCAATTGGCCGGGCGCTTTTGTCGTCGATCTGCGCCACCCGGCGTGGACGGCCATCGCGGTGCAAGAGATGGCGCTGCCGCTGCGGGCGCGCGGCTTCGACGGCCTCTTCCTCGACACCCTCGACTCCGCGCTGGCACTCGAGCGTGAGGCGCCTGGCACGTACCCGGGGATGCGGCCAGCGGCGGTGGCGCTGGTCACGGAACTGCGCACGCATTGGCCTGAAGCGGTCTTGATGGTCAACGGTGCCCTCGAGCTGACCGGCGATCTGCGCGACGTGACCGGTGCGTTCGCCATCGAATCGACGTTCACCACCTGGGACTTTCAATCCAAACAGGCCCGCATGCTGCAACCGGAGGAGCGCTCGGCGACGCTGAAGCGTCTGCAGGCGGCGCGCATGGCCAATACGGCGCTGCGCTTGTACACGCTCGACTACTGGGACGTGGAGGACCGCGAGGGCGTGCGCTCCATCTACGCGGCCCAACGCCGGGCCGGCTTTGTCCCCTATGTCGCGACCATCGCCCTAGACCGGGTCGTGCCGGAGCCGGCCCCCGCAGCCGCCGCGGATGCTCCCCAGGGGGCATCGCCTCCATGAACGCGGGGTTGCCGGAAGGCAGCGGCATCCTTCGATTCGTCGCGGCTGTCAGCACCAGCTCCCGCCGCACTCACTTCTCGGTCGCGTTGGTCGTGGCGGGTGCCTTCGCGTTGGCGGTGGCGCTGGTGCCTTCCGCAGCCGAACTCGGCTCCCACTTGCTCAACGACCACGACGGCGGCCGGGCGCGGGCGTGGCTCGAGCAGGCATTGACCGAGGCAGGTCCGCGCCGCGAGATCGCCCTGCCCTTGGTCAAAGTGTATCGCGATCAGGGCGAGCCCGGGCGGGCGCTGGCGCTGCTCGACCTCGTCGATCGGGTGTCGCCTGCGTCGGCGATCCCCTCGCACGTCCAGCTGGCTCAGACGCTGCGCTATGAGGCGCTGCGCGACGCCGGTCACGGATTCGAGGCCGCCACCGCGCTGTGGTCGCAGGGGTTGCAGCCGCTCAGCGCCGAGCGCCTGCAGGAGCTGCAGCAGCTCTTGGCGGCGCGACGACTCCACGAGCTGCAGCTCGAGGTCCTGACGGAGCAGTCACAGCGTGCGCCGCACGACATGTCGATGCGGGCGGCCCTGGCTCATGCGCAGGCAGGAGCTGGCCGCATGGACGCTGCGCGGGCGGCGCTCGAGGAGATCTGGTGGCGCTCGCCGACCTCGCTTCGCCCAGCAGATGCGGAGCTGCTGCTTCGGCTGCGGGCGCGCCTGGACGCCACCGACAACGTGCTGCACCTGGCTGAAGCGCTGCTTGCGCTCCAGCCGAGCCTCGGCGATCGCCTCGATCACGCCCAGCGGCTCTTGCAGGAGGCAAGGCCCGAGGCGGCGCTGACCCTGCTGAAGCCGCTGCTCGGGCCCGACAGCGACGACGAGGAGGTGCTCTTGGCCGCCGTGCAGGCGTTGCTGCAGCTCGGTCGCGTCGACGACGCCCTCGCGGAGGTGCACGCGCGTTGGGGGCGCGATGACAGCGGCGACGCCGCCGCGCTGGCGATCGCCAATGAGGGCGCGGGGGCGACCCCAAGCCCTGCCCCGCCGCCGCTTGGCGGCCGAGTTGCGACCCTGGTCCTACGGGCAGCGCTGCAAGGCGGACGTGAGGAGCTGGCGCTGACCCTGGCGGCCGACATCGACCCACGCGGGGTCGAGCGCGACGTGCTGCTGTGGCTCGCCGAGGTGGCGGCCGCGCGCGACGGCGGCGGCGCGCTGTGTCGGCAGATGGTCGTCGCCATCGACGCGCGCCCGGAGCGCGCTCGCGCCGCAACGGTTGCGCGGCTGGCCTGGCAGTCGGGCGCGACCGAAATCGCCGCGCGCTGGTTGGCGAGGGCCCGCGCCGCGGGGAGCGCCGATGGCGTCAGCCACCGCGACCTCGCCTCGCTGGCACTTCTGATGCGCGATCGGGTCGCAGCGCGCGAGCAGCTCGACGCCTGGGCTGAATCACTCGATCCCGAGCGCGAGCCGTGGCTCGATCTCGCTGCCACCTACGTCCGCGTCGGCGCGACAGTCCAGGGCGAGCGGGCCATCGCCTCGCTCTGCCAGCGCGCACGCCGCACTGCGGTGGCCCGCTGCCGGGCGAGTACGGCCCTGTTGTTGGCGGCCTCAGGTCGGCTCGATGAGGCCAGCGTCGCCTTCGACGCCAGCCTCCCCACCTCGCTGCGGCTTGAGTTGCGCGGCGTGTTGACCCTGGCTGGGCCCGAGGCGCCGGCGCCCGACGCACAGGTGCGCGATTGGCTGCGGGCGCTGGCGTCGCTGGCGGTCGAGGCAGGCCACGCGGAGCTGATCCGTCGGAGCTACGCGGCGTTGGCGATTGCGGTGCCTGGCGATCGGGCGGTCCAGATGGCGCTGGCGCGGGCCCACCTGGACGGCGGCGAGCACGACGAGGCGCTGCGGGTGCTGCGCCGGCTGCAACCGGCGGACGAAGAGAGCGGCGTGCTGTCCCGTCTGGCCTTGCTTGGCGCTTGGCGGCGGCATCGCAGCCACCGCGACGACTTGGTCCGAGCCGCCGTGGCGTACATCCACCGCGCCGACCTGCGGACGGCAGAGGCCCAGAGCTGGGTCCACCTGCTCCTGGAGCTGGGCGCCGAGGCCGAGGCCCGGCCCGCGCTGACCAAGCTGGCTGCGTGGTACGGCGGCGGCTGGGCCGACCGGCAGCTCTCGGCCCTCAAAGCGACGGGCGACGTCGGCGGACTGCGCAGCGCGCTGCTCGGGCGCGCGCAGGACGCGGCCCAGCCCTTGGCGGTGCGCCTGGCCGCGATCGAGTCGCTGCGAGAGGCCGGCGAGCGCGAAGCGGCGATGCGGCTGCTCTTCGAGCTGGCCACGGTAGAGCCCGCCGAGAGCCCCGCGGTCATGCGATTGCTATCTCTGGCGGGACCCCGACCCCCGTCGTCGGTGCGGGCGCTGTTGGTCAGGCGCACCGACACGGCCGAGGGCAAGGAGCGCCGCGCCTTTGCACGCCATCTGCTCTGGATCCACGCCGAACGCGACGTGGTGCGCCTGCTGGAGCGCGACCCGCACCCCGAGAGCGTCGGGCTCTGCATCCAAGCGTTGGTCGGGGTGCGCGACGGGCCGTCGCTGGCAGCGTTGGCGCGTGCGCAGGTGCCGACGCTCACCGACGCCACCCTGGTCGAGCGCCTTGCCCGCGCTCTCCAAGATCTCGCCCAGCGCGAAGCGGCGCAGATCGCCTTCGAGCGGCTGCTGGCGCTGCGACCGCAGCACGAGGAGGCCCTGCGCCACCTGGCGCGCGCCCATGCCCGCCGACCCGCCTTGGCTGAGCGGTATTGGGAGGCGCTGATGGCGTTGCCGCCGACGGCGCGGGGCCCCATCGGCTTCCGCGACCATCTGGCCCTGGCCGAGGCGCTCTCGGCGCAGCCCGGGCGCTCGAGCGAAGCGCAGACCCACCTGCAGGTGGCGCTGCGCTTGCTCGACGCAGAGCCGGACGCCCCAGGCTTCGATCGCGACCGCCTCGCAGGCATGCTCCTGGCGCGGCTACGGCGGCCGCTGGAGGCAGCGACGCGGCTTCGGGCTGCGTTGGAACGGACCCCCTGCGACGATGGCCTGCGCGCCGACCTTGTAGCCGCGCTGATGGCAGCCCAGCGCTTGGAAGACGCAGACGCGGTCGTCGAACCGCCGGCGCGCTGTCGGCCCGGCGCGCCGACGGGGGCGACGCCATGAAGGACTGGGCTGCCAGCCGATGCCGGCGCGCGGCGATTCTCTGCGGCCAACGCCTGGGCCACGCTGCGTCGCCCGCCGCAACCCCGGCCGAGAAGCCGCGGCGGCGGCTGGGACACCTGCGAGCCCCTGCCTGGTCGTTCGCTGTGGCAGCCACCTGCCTGATCACGTTGGGCGGGCCGGCAACCGGCGCAGCGCAGGTCGTCGACCTCCGCACAGCGTCGGACAACAGCGACGGTCGGGCCCTCTGCGAGGTGTGGCTCACCTGGTCGGAGCCGGCGACCGTCGGCGCTGAGCGGGAGCGTGATGAGCTGATCTTGCGATTCGATCGGCCCGTCGACCATGCCAGCGTCAGCGCGCTGGCGACGCCGCTGCAGCACTACATCGCTGGCATGTGGAGCGGCTACGACAGCCTGGTCCTGCGCCTGCAGCCTGGTGTCGAAGCCGAGGCGCAGGCGGTGCAAGGCCGGGTCCGCGTCGCCCTGTGGCGGAACGAGGCGATGGCCCTTGCCGAAGACGCGACGCCACAGACCGCGCAAGCCCGGCCAGCCGATGAAGGACGCCGCCGCCTGCGCCGCCTCAAGGCCGACCTGCTCTTCTCGCTCGGAAAGCCGCTTGAGGCCATCGCCGCCCTGTCGGCCCTGCGCGCCGACGCACCCGATGACCCCTCGTTGGCCCTGGCCGAGTCCGCCATCGAGTCGTCGATCGGTCGCTGGCGGCGCGCGGCCGCGCTCTACGCCGAAGGGCAACGCTTGCAGGGCGCGAAGGCCAGCCAAGGCCGACCGCTGCCGGGCAGCGCCGAGGCGCCGCAGCTCATCGGCCACCTCGTCTACGACCACCAAGCTGGCGCAGCGTCTCGGCGTGGGCTGCGCCTCGCGGGGCACGGCTTCGTCTCCGACGGCTTACGGGCGAGTTTTGCCGCCGAGCTCGCCGACAGCACGGTGGAACCGGGCGTCGGCAACGGGCTGCAGTCGGGCCTGGCCATCCAAGCGCTGGTCGGCGCCCGCTACGACGCCTTCGGTGGCCATCACCTCGCCCTGATGGGCGGCGGCGGCGGTGGCGGCGCGGCGCTCTTGGCCTCTGCTGGGTTGTGGGACGTGCTCGGCGAGACGGCGCTGCGGCTGGCCTATGGCGAGGCGCGATGGGAGCTGCCGGCGACGGCGGCACTGCGGACGCGACGGGATGCGCTCGAGATCGTGCGGACCTTTCGCCCGACAGCGGCGATGTCGCGGGCGCTGCGCGGCGAGCTGCGGACCGAGCTGAGAGGCCACGTCGAGCGCTGGCGGCCGGGCGAAGTGGACGTCTCCCGCGATGCCGCCGTGCTCGGAGCGGTCGGCCGCTACACCAGCTGGGCGGCGCGTCCGCGGCTGTGGCTGCAGCTGTCGGCGCGCGCATTCTTGCCTTTCGCCGTGTCGCCACCTCCTTCCCCAGGCAGCGCAAAGGCGGTCGGCGCAGCACGCGCCGGCCTCTTGGCCATCGCGGCCCGCAGTCGCGTCCTGGCCATCGACGCCGGCGCCGAGCTGCGTATTGGGCGCTGGTGGCAGCTCGAAGCTCAGCTTGGCCACGGCTGGAACCTCGACGGCCCCGACGCGGTGCAGGTCGGCGCAGCGCTGATGGCCCGGCCACCGATCGGGCTCTTGGGCGGCCTCCGTGTTCACCGCGGCCTGGCGCCGAGCGCTGGGGCTCCCGCGACCACCTCCGCCACCCTGCAGGTCGGCGCCGCCTTCTAAGGGCGGACACGCAGGCCTTCGCTCCGCATCCACGATCTCGAAATTAGAAGCCGTTCTTCGATCGGGGCTTGGGGTTGAGTTTGGCGCGCCATCGCGGTCCGAGACCGCCGATCGGGCCCTCCCTTTGCCGCATCCAGCGTCGAAGTCCCAGGGACAACTCGCCGCTTGCCCCATGGGACAAGGCCGGTGAACCGCAAAAGCTGGCACCATGTGCCGAAATGGGACAAGCTCGCAGGGCCAGGGCTGCGCCTTGACGCGTCGCGGCGTCGTCGGGGGCGCCGATGCGAGCCGCCAGCGTCCTAGCGCGTAACGAAGCGAGCCGATGACCCAGACGAGCCAGCAGCGAGAACCAGAGTCCAGCATGTGGTTCGGGATGCCACGGCACGCGGCGATCGAGGTCGTTGTCTTTTTTGCCGTGGCGCTGCTGGTCGACGCCGTGGCCTTCGACGGCACGCGCTTTCGCGACGCCTCTCCGCACCCCTTCTGGCTGTTTACGCTGGTCGTGTCGGCGCACTACGGCGTCGCTACAGGGGTCTTCTCGGCGGTGGTCGGCACGCTGCTCGTGTATCTCGGCAACTTGCCGCCGCGCGACCCGCTGGTCGACCAGAGCGCCTGGCTGCTCTCGGTGGTGTCAGCGCCGGTGCTCTGGTTCGTCAGCGCGGTCGCCCTCGGCGAGCTACGGGCCCGACGCGAACGCATCGTGCTCGCCCAGGCCGATCAGATCGCGGACCTGACGGCCGACAACCACAGCTTGACCATGGCCAAGATGGCGCTCGAACTCGCCAACGATCGCTTGCAGACCGCGGCAGCAGGTCAGGTCGAGACCACGCTGTCGTTGGTACAAGCGGCGCGCACGGTCGACGTCCACGAAGCGGGCGCGGTGTTCGAGAGCGTCGAGCCGTTGATTCGCAACCTATTGCAACCAAAGGGCTATTCGATCTACTTGCGCCACGGTGAGCGCCTCGACCTGGTGATGGCCGTGCATGATGGCAAAGGCCGGGAGGCGACCCAGAGCTTTCTGCGCGGCGACCCGATCTTCGACGCGGTGGTCGATCGCCGCCAGCTGGTCCACGTGGCCCACGCCGATGGCGAGCGCATTCTGGGCCGCGACGGCCTCATCGCCGGTCCATTGGTCGACATGCAGGCGGACGCGGTCATCGGCATGCTCAAGGTCGAGTCGTTGCCGATTTCGGGCCTCAACCAGGGGTCGATTCAGGCGTTTCGCATGCTGAGCGAGTGGATCGCCACCGCCTACGGCAACGCCCAGCGCTTCGAAGAGGCCAACCTGTCGCGGGTCCAGCACCAGGGCAGCGTCTTGTTCACCGACGCCTACTACCGGTCGGTCTCGACCTTCATCGTGGCGCTCGCGGAGCGCGCCGCGTTCGAGGTTTCACAGTTGACGGTGCGCGTCGATGCCGAGTCCGCCACCGCCGGCGCGGTCGACGAGGTCGCGCTCAATGCGCGGATCGCAGCAGTGGTGCAAGGGATCGTGACCATCGGCCTGCGCTCGACCGACCTCGCGTTCGATTACCAGCGCGAACGCGGCGAATTCGTGATCATCCTGCCGATGACGGTCTCAGCCAATTGCAAGGTGGTCGCCGACCGCCTGCGCGACCGCCTGCGCGATGGTCTCGCCAGTGAGGGCTTGCACGGGCGCATCGCGGTGACGTGGGAGACGCTCTACGTCCCGACGGCGCGGGACATCAAGCCCTGGCATCGCGCAGTGATTCGTCGCACGGATCCTTATACGTGAGGGTTCGCTGGACCCAGCCGCAATGGACCGCAGCGATGCTGGCGCTCGCCCTCTGCATCGATGGCGTCGGCCTGTGGTGGTTCGGTGGGCCCGAGCTCGAGAACGGCAGCGAATTGCTGCACGCGCTCGCGCAGCCGGGCTTGTGGGCGATGCACGTCGTTCTGGCCAGCGGCGGCCTCGTCTTCTACCAGCGCAACGTCCGAGCCCTGGGGCGGGCGCCGCTCTTCGTCTTCTGCCTGATCGCGCTGCTCTGGCTCGGTCCCTTCGGGACGCTGCTCGGCCTGCTGACGCTGACGGTGTTTTGGTTGGCGCCGGCAGATTGGACCGTCACGGTCGCCGATGAAGTGCCAGGTGACGCCGAACAGTCCGCGCTTCTGCGCGAGGTCTCGCTGCCGGCGCAGGCGCTGACGCAGCCGCAGTCGCTGTGCGATATCTTTCGTTTCGGCACCTTGCCGGAGCGGCGCGCCGCGCTGGCGATGATCGGCGCCAACTATCGACCCGCCTTTGCCGAGGCGCTGCGGATGGCGCTGCACGACGAGCACAACGCGATCCGCGTTCAGGCCGGCATGGTGATGCAGTCGCTCGAAGACGCATTCGAGCGCAAGCGCCGCGAGATCGAGGCCCGCCTGGACCGCACGTTGGTGGAGCATGGTTTCGGCAGCGATGACGCCATGCTGCAGCTCGGCCGCCTCTACGATCACCGCGCCTATTCCGGCCTGCTCGACGCCAGCCGCGCCGCAGAGGCCCGCAGCAAGGCGCGAAGGGCCTACCGCGCTCACCTGCAGAAGGCGCCCACCGACCTTGAGGCGGTGGCGGCGCTCGGTCGGCTCTTGGTGCGCGACGATCGAGCGCAGGAGGCGATCGAGGAGCTGGAGGGCGCGATCGCCAGCGGCGCCAGCAGTGTGCCGATCTGGATGTGGTACGCCGAGGCCCTGTACCGGGCGCGCCGATTCGAGCGCCTGCGGGCGGTGATGACCGAGCGCGGCGACAAGTTGCGCGACGCCTTGCCGGCCAATTCGCCGTTGCGGGCAACGATCGAGCTGTGGCGGCGGGCCGAGCTAGAGGCGATGGAGGAGGGCTGGCGGCCGGACAGCCAATTCGAGGACACGGAGCTGACCGTTCGCTCGGGACCTGCCCAACGGCCGCTGCAGAGCCAGCCAGGCGACCACGGCGCGCACGGCCGACCCCTCGAATCTGGGCGGCGGCAGAACAGCGGCGTCTGGCCGCAATTCGTCGACCAGGGCGCTTCGGCGGCGCGTCACCCGCGCGCGCCCGAGGCGCTGGCATGAGCGATGCCGCGTTCCCGCTGCCGGCGCCCGCGCACGGCACGCCGCCAGAGGCCGACGTCTGCCTCGTCATCGAGGGCGCCTATCCGTACGTCCGCGGCGGCGTGTCATCGTGGACCCAGGACCTCATCGCCACGCAGAGCCACCTGACCTTTCACCTCCTGGTCATCGTCGCGCCTGGCACCCCACTGGAGCTGCGCTACAAGCTGCCGCCCAATGTGTGCGGTCTGACGCACGTCCCGGCCGCCGAGCTGCCGAGCGGCGACACCGCGCTGCCGGGTGGCGACCTGGCCTGTGCGGAGCTCTTGGCGCCGGCGCTCCGCCTCTTCGATCGCGGCGCCTCGACCGACCTGCGTGAGTTGGTCGAGCGCGTCTCTGCCCTGCGCGGACGCCTCGGTCGCCACATCCTCCTCGACTCGCGGCCTGCGTGGCAGCTCTTCAACGACGTCTACGTGCGGCGCTGCGATGGCGCCTCCTACCTCAACGTGTTTTGGGCGGTGCGGACGTTGCTGGCGGGCCTCTTCAGCATGTTGCTGTGCCAGCTCCCCAAGGCCCGCTCCTACCATGGCGTATCGACTGGCTACGCCGGCCTCCTGCTGGCGCGCGCGCACTTCGAGACCGGGCGACCTGTGCTGCTGACCGAGCACGGCGTCTACACCAATGAGCGCCGGCTCGAGATCATGGCGGCGCCCTGGCTGGCGGTCGACGACGCCCGCAGCCTCGGCGTCGGCGGCGCCAGCAACAAGGTCAAGTCGCTGTGGATCGACACCTTCGTTGCCTACGCCCGGGCCTGCTACCAGTGCTGCGACCACATCATCACGCTTTTTGAGGGCAATTTCGCGCTGCAGATCGAGGACGGCGCATTGGCCGACAGGCTCACCGTCATCCCCAACGGCATCGACCTGCCCCGCTACGCCAGCGTCGTGACCACCAAGCGCAAGGAAGCCGGCGGCGATCGGCCCTCGGCCATCGCGCTGGTCGGGCGCGTGGTACCGATCAAGGACGTCAAGACGTTCATCCGCGCCTGCGAGCTCCTGGTGCGCCGGTTCCCCGATCTCATCTGTTACGTGCTCGGACCGATGGACGAGGACCAGACCTACGCCGAGGAGTGCGTCGACCTCGTGCACCAGCTCCGTCTGCGCAAGAACGTCGTCTTTACCGGAATGGTCAACTTGCTGGAATACTTCAGTAAAGTCGACGTCCTGGTGCTGACGAGCATCAGCGAGGGCCAACCGCTGGTCATCCTTGAAGGCGGCGCGGCGGGGCTGCCGTCGGTCGCCACCGATGTCGGGGCCTGCCGCGAGCTGATCTGCGGTGTGCCCAGCGAGGAGCCGTCATTCGGCATGGGCGGGCGGGTGGCGCGCATCGGTGACCCCGGCCACATCGCCCACGCGGTGGCCGAGCTGCTGGCCGACGAGGAGGAGCGCGTCCGCTGCGGCGAGGCGCTGCGGCGGCGGGTGCAGGCGGTCTACGACAAAGTCGACCTGCATCGGCGCTACGCCGAGCTGTACCGAGACTTGCTGGCGCCGCAGCCGGGCGGCGCTGGCCGACGGAGGCGCTGATGGCTGGCATCGGCTTTGCCCTCCGCGACCTCATGCGTCGCGACAGCCTGTGGTCGATGGTGGAGAGCCAGCTTCACGGCGTGGTCGTCGTCGCCGGGCCCTGGTTCTTCACGATTCTGGCGATGGCGCTGCCATCCATGCTGTTTCGCTCGATGGCGGCGGAGGCGGCGATCTCCGAGTTCGTCACCCTGCTTCTCTATGTGTTCTCGACCTCTTTGACCATCACCGGCCCAATCGTCATGGGCCTGACGCGGCACACGTCCGATCGGCTCTTTGAGCGCAGGACCGAGGCGGTCGCCGGACCCTTCGTCGGCGCTGCGCTGCTCTCGCTCCTCTGCGGCGTGCCGGTCATCGTCGTCGCCGCCCTCTTCTTGCGCCTGCCGTCCGCCACCATCGTCGGCGCTGCCATCGCCTACGGCCTCGTCACCCTGTCGTGGATCGCGGCACCGATGCTCTCGACCTTGCGGTCCTTCCGCGTCCTGACCGCGGCCTTCGCGCTCGGCACTGCCGCCTTTGGCGCCACGCTGATCGGCCGCGAAGACGTGACCGCCGGCGACCTGCTGCTCGGCTTCAATCTCGGCATGGCCGTCACCGTCTCGACCCTCTGCGGCCTGCTGTTGCGCAGCTTCCCGGGCCCGGTCGAGCCGCTCTTCGCCGTGGTGCAGACCATGCGCCAGACCTGGGACCTGACCCTCGGCGGCCTGTGCTATGGCGTCGGCATCTGGATCGACAAGTGGGTGATGTGGTCGGCGCCTGAGCATGTCGAGCTCGCGGGCGGCCTCTCGGCGTACCCGACCTACGACACCGTCGCCTTCTTGGCCTACATCACGACCGTGCCTGCGTTCGCGCTCTTCGTCATCAAGGCCGAGACCGCGCTGCATGACCGCTGCCAAGACCTGTACGGCAACATCGTGCGCCATGCCAGCCGAACGCGGCTCGAGCTGTCGAGGGCGGCGGTCGTCCGCACCGTCCTCGACACCGGCCGCGATGTGGCGATGCTCCAGCTCGGCGTCACGGCGCTCGTCCTGCTGATGCCGACCCTGGTGCTGGACCTGCTGCGGGTGCCGCATGGCGGCGTGTTCATGTTCCGCTTTTGCGCGCTCGGCGCCGCTTTTCAGTCGGCGATGCTGATGCTGACCGTGGTCCTGCACTACTTCGACTCGCGCCGCAGCGTGCTGCTGGTCCACGCCACCTTCGCCATCGCCAACGGCCTCTGCACGGCGTGGACGCTGCAGGCCGGCCTGCCGACCTATGGCCTCGGCTACTTCCTGGCCAGCCTCTTCGGATTCGTCGTGGCGTACATCGTCGTCAGCCGCAGCCTGCAAGACCTGCTCTATCTGGCCTTCGTTCGCCAGAACGCGACGTTGGCGCGCGGCGGCCCGTCGGCTCCGCCACCGCCGGCCTACTTCGAGGCGCGCACATCGCCCGGCCCGCTCGACGCCACGCCGCGATAGATGGCGATCGGCTGATTCTGGCGGACGCCGACAAAGCGCAGCTGCAGCTTGGCACCCACCCGCAGCGGCGCGCGAACCCGCTCCTCAGCGTTGGCGAAGTAGACCTCGAAGGCCTGGCCATCGAAGGGGCGCAGCGTGTCCAGGCATTCCACGCGCAGGGGCGTGGCGTCGACGCCAGCCGATGCCCGCTTGATGGCGATGAGGCGCGCCCCCGGCCGGCTGACGCCTGGCGTGCTGCGCAGCGGCTCAACACGGCCGACGGCGCAGGTGAAGTCGTTGCCTTGCAGGCGCCGCCGCTCGACGACGAAGCGACGCAGGTCTGTGGCCTGGCTGCGGGCGTCGAGCGCACCTTCGACGATCTGGGCCAGCTCGGCGAATACGCGCTGGCCGTCGCTGCCAAAGAGCCTTAGCGAGAGCGTCGTGCCGCGCCCGATCTCCAGCAGGCGCTCGGCATCACGCTCCTGGAAGTAGAGGCTGACGTGGGTCGGCGGCAGGCCGGGGCCGCCGCAGACCAGCCAGGTGCGCAGGGGGGCTCGGCGCTGGGCATGCGGATCGACGATGCCGACTCCGTCATCGTCGAGGACCTCGGGCAGCGGCAGGCCGAGGCTGGTGCAGCGCGCCAGCTCTTCGTTGGCGGCGACGCGTCGCGCTACGCCTTCGCTGTCGCTGGCGCCGGCGATGAGGGCGAGCCGCAGCGGATCGCGCACCGCTGGCGCGGCGCCCGAGGTAATGCCGAGGAGCTGGCCGAGGAGCCGATCGTCTGCGGCGCCATCCAGTTGAACCGATAGGACTGTGCCGGCGCGCACCTGCAGCCACTGCTGGCCGCGGCGTTGGGGCGCCCGCAGCAGCGCCGGAACAGCGGCGCCGGCGCGATCCATGCAGCGGACCTCGACCACGGCGAAATCCACCGGCCCGCCGGCCGCGGCATCGGCAGTCGGGGGCGTGCCGGCCGCAGGCGCTGCGCCCGGCTGGGGCGCGGCTGGGGCGGGCGCGGCCGATGGCGCCATGCGCGTGGCGTCGCTGACACGCTGTAGCCAGGCGCGCGCCGCCTCGGGCATGCGCTCCGGGACCAAGATCGTGGCCGCCCCTTCGGACCGGCAAGCGATGACGCGGCCGGCCGCTGTGTCGGAGTCCAACAGGGCCTCCGCGAGGTCTGGCAGCGTCGGATCGAGGGGCGCGCCCACCTCTACGACGCTCTCAACCTCGGCCAGGAGCACGCCCGTCGGGCCGGACCCGAGCACGCGCATCTCGAGCAGCGACTCCCGACGTGCAGCGCGGAGCAGATCGGCGCGATCGATGTGGGCGAAGGCGTGCACCAGCACCACCTTGAGATCAGCGCCCTCGCAGACCAGGGTCAGCCGGTGCGGCGCCAGGCGCAGACCGCTGCGGGCGAGCAGGCGCGTCAGGCCATCGCGCTCGGCTTGCCAACGCTGGGGCAGGGGCGCCACCAGGTTGCGGCAGCCGAAGCGCTCGCCCACGTGCGCCTCGGGTTGGCTCGACAGCTCCGAGAGTCGCAGCAGGCCGGCATCGGCCACGCTGGTCGAGGCCGCCGGTAGCAGCACCACCGACGCCTCGGCGGGCAGCGGCGCCCCTTCGGTGTGGCCGTGGTCAGCGTGGCTCGCAGCCGAGGGCCTGGCCTTGGCCGCCGTGGCGGGACCCGCGCCGATGGTTCCGGCCCGCGCCTCGGCCCCTGGCGCTTGCTCATCCCTGTCGGCCTTGCGGTCGACCCAGACCACGACCAGCAGCACGATGACCAAGGCCCCGAGCCCTGTTGCGATCGACGCCTTGCCCTGTAGCCCCGTTGTCTTACGCTTGTCCAAGGCGCCCCCAAGTGCCGCCGCAGACCGCGAGCCGGGAGGGCGGGCGCGCCGAGGGTAGCAGACCGTCAGGGATTGCAAAGACGAGACGCGAAGGTCGGCGACACAGGTGACGCGGCGTCGCTTTGCGCATACACAGGCGTCGATGCGTGCGCTCGCATCGTAGGCGCTGCCGGGGTAGGTTCGGATGCACGTGCTGGTGACAGGTGGGGCGGGTTTTATCGGCAGCCACAGCGTCGACCTGCTGCTGGCCCAAGGCCATCAGGTGCGCGTGCTCGACGACTTGTCGTCTGGCAAGGCCGAGAACCTGCAGCCACACCCGGCGCTGGAGCTCCGGATCGGCGACATTCGCGATCGCGACGCGGTCCACGCCGCGATGGTCGGCATTGACGCCGTGCTTCACCTGGCCGCCCAGGTCTTTGTCCCGGTGTCGATCGATCAGCCGGTGTTCTCGGCCTCGGTCAACGTCCTCGGCACGGTGCAGGTGCTCGATGCGGCGCGGCTGGCCGGCGTCCGGCGCGTGGTCTACGCCTCGAGCGCGGCCATCTACGGCACGCCCGCGGCGTTGCCCGTGAGCGAGGACACGCCGAGCCGGCCGCTCTCGCCGTACGGACTCGAGAAGTACATTGACGAGCAGTACGCAGCGCTTTTCCAGGGCCTCCATGGCCTCTCTTGCTGTGGGATGCGCTACTTCAACGTCTACGGCCCGCGCCAAGACCCTCGCTCGGCCTACTCGGGCGTGATCAGCCGCTTCCAGGACGCCATCGCCGCCGGCAGGCCGCTCACCGTCTTCGGCGATGGGCTGCAGACCCGTGACTTCGTTTCGGTCTTCGATGTCGCCCGCGCCAACTGCACCGCTCTGACCGAGCGCACCGAGGTCCAGGGCGTGATCAACGTCGCCACCGGTACCAGCGTCACGCTGCTCGAGCTGATCGCTGCCCTTGGCCGCGCGGCCGGTCGGGAGCTCGAGGTGCAGCACCTACCGGGTCGGGCAGGAGAGGTCCGCGACTCGCGGGTGGTTCCAGAGCGCCTGTGGCAAGAGCTCGGCATCCGCGGCGCCGCCATCGCGTTCTGAGGCGAAGGCGCGGCGCCCGGCGCAGCTGGCGAGCCGGGGCGCATGAGGTCCGCCGGCGCGCTCTGCTGCCGTGGGTCTAGCGCTTGTCCATCTGATAGGCGCGGGCCTTCGTCGCCTTCTTGAAGTCCTCGCGCTCGCTGCTCGGGGCGGCAGCGGCCTTCGGAGCCTGCTCGGCGCGCTTCTCCGCCTCCTCGGCGGCGTCGGCGAGGGCCTTGCTGCCACCCTTTGCCGCGGCGTCTTTGGCCCGGGCGGCGGCGGCGCGCAGACGCTGCTGGGCCTCGACGCCCTGACCGCGCGACACCATCTCGGCCGACTCGCGCATTTCGGAGCTCAGCCGATACTCCTCGTGGCGGCCAACGACCTCCATGTTGCGGTCGCGCTCGACGCGGCGGGGATCGTCGGAGGCCTCGACCTCGAGGTCGGCATGGCCGTGCAGCCGCTCGCCCTCTCCGTCCAGCATCGTCAATTCGATGTGGGCCAGGCCACGTCGGCCGGGGCGATCGCAACGAACCTCGAGCTCGACAAGCAGGCTGCGCTCGCCTTCGGAGGCCAGCTCGCCGAGGGGGATCTCGACGCCGCCATCGCCGAGTGGCTCGCTCGGGTAGCCAAGGACGCGGGTGACGCGCACGCCGTCGATCGGCTGGATGCGGGCGGTGATGCGACGGGCCGCCACGGCCAGCATGCGCTCGATCTCGCTGCGGAAGGTGTCGCCAAGTCGCTCGGAGTCGCGGATGTAGTAGTAGTTGCCGCTTCCGCCGTCGGCGACCGCCGTCATCAGATCCTCGTTGTAGTCGGTGCCGAGGCCGATGGTGCTGACCATCACGCCGTCGCGGTTGAAGCTGCGGGCGATCTGCTGCAGGGCGTGGCCGCTCTGCGCGCCGACATTGGCGTTGCCGTCGGACACCAGGAGCACCCGCAGCGGACGTTCGCGGTCGACGTGGCGCGCCAGCTCCTCGGCGCCGCGGCGAAGGCCGCCCTCGAGGAAGGTGGCGCCGGTCGGCTCCATGCGGTCGAGCACCCGCATCAGGGCCTCGCGCTGATCGGGGTCGAAGCGCTGCGCCGGCCAGTCGACCCGGACGTCGTTGGCGTAGCTGACGAGGCTGACCACGTCGCCGCGCTCGAGTCGGCGGATGGCGGCGCGCGCGGCCTCGACGGCGTCCGTCCACTTGCTGCCGCGCATCGAGCCCGAGCGATCGAGGACGATGGCGATGCCCAGGGGTCGCCGCGAGCTGCTGCGGACGCGCTCAGCGCGCAGCCTGACCTCGACCAGGACCCGCGCGGTCTGATCGTAGCCGACCGTGGGGTGCGAGGCGCGGACCTGCCAGCGGACAGCGCCGAGTCGCTGACCTGCGCAGTCGGGGTCGACGGCGGGCCCACGGTGCAGGCCGCGGCCGGGCGGGCAGGCGAGCGCCACCGACGAGACGGCGAGCGCAATGCCGAGCAGGCCGATGAGCAGGCGGCTGCCGCGTCCGATGCTGGCGGTGGTCGAGGGACGAATCGGGGTCGTGGCCATGGCTTCCTCCATCGGCATCTGGCGCCGCGTCTCCCGTGGACGCACGAGCGCAGCGAAGGATCTAGACTTCCGCGTCGTGCGCACGGTCGCCGCAGTTGAGTCGCCCGCCGCCTCTGGCATGCTCGCTGGCCGCGCCGTGCCGATCACAGGCGGCGGACGTGCGAGGGAGGCTCCGATGCGACTGGACCTGGAGCGGGCGAGCCTGATGCGGGCGCGGCGGCGCGAAGCTGGAGAGCCGCGTCAGCCGTTGCCGCCTTGGCTGCGCGCTGAGCTGCCCGGCGGCGAGCGCTACCGCGAGATCAAGCGCAACCTCCGCGAGCGCGGGCTGTTTACGGTCTGCGAAGAGGCGCAATGCCCCAACATCGGCGAATGCTGGCGCGAGGGCACGGCGACGCTGATGCTGATGGGCGAGGTCTGCACCCGCGCCTGCCGCTTCTGCGCCGTCAAGTTCGACCGCGCCCCACCGCCCCTCGATGGCGAAGAGCCGCAGAAGGCCGCCGAACAGGTCGCCGTGATGGGCCTCGACTATGTCGTGATGACCAGCGTCAACCGCGATGACCTCGCGGATGGCGGCGCCTCGCACCTGCGCGCTTGCGTCGAGGCGGTGCGCGCACGCAACCCAACGACGCTGGTCGAGGTGCTGATGCCTGACTTCGAGGGCCGCGCGGCGGATGTCGCGACCGTCGTCGCCGGCGGTCCCCACGTCTATGCCCACAATGTCGAGACCGTGGAGCGCCTGACGCCGCGGGTCCGCGACCGCCGGGCCAGCTTCACACAGAGCCTGCAATCGCTGGCCGACGCCCGCGCCGCCTCGCCGCAGGTGGTGACCAAGTCGTCCATCATGATCGGCCTGGGCGAGACCGACGCCGAGGTGCGGGAGACGTTGCGTGCGCTGCGGTCGGTCGACTGCGACGCTGTCACACTCGGCCAATACCTGCGGCCGAGCCCCTGGCACCACGAGGTCGTGCGGTTCGCCGAGCCCGCGGAGTTCGATGGTTGGGCAGACGAGGCACGGGCCTTGGGTTTTCGGTTCGTCGCCAGCGGGCCGCTGGTGCGCTCGAGCTACAAGGCGGGCGAGCTCTACCTGCGCGGAATCGTCAAGGACCGGGCCTAGTCCGCGCGCGTCGCCGCCGGCCTACTGGCAGCCCTTGCTCTCGACGCAGGTCTTGCCGGTGCCGCAGACCGGACCGGCGTTGCAGGTGCAGACCTTGGTGACGAGGTTGCACTCATCGCCCTGAGCGGCTGAGCAAACCGCAGTGCCGCAGAGGCAGGCGTCGGCGCTGGTCGTAGAGGCGCTCTTCTTGCAGCTTGCGCCGATGGCGCACTCGACGTCGTTGGTGCAGACCAGCACGCCGCCGCTGCCGCAGGCCATCAGGCCCGTGGCGCAGTCGTCGCCCCCGGTCGGCGACTTGCACTTCTGGCCCTTCTGCTCGAATCCCTCGTCGGTGGTACCGTCGCAGTCGTCGTCGGTGCCGTTGCAGATCTCCTGCGTGCTGACCGGCGACTCGGTGCCGCAGACCGCCTTGCCCTGCTTGTCGCACTCGAGCTTGCCCAGCTTGCACTGGTCGGAGTCGGGCCCATCGCAGGCGGAGCCGATGTCAAAGCCCTCGTCGGTCAGCCCGTCACAGTCGTTGTCGGCGCCGTCGCAGGTCTCCTTGACGTCGGTCGGGAACTCGGCGCCGCAGGTCACGGACTTCTGACCGCTGGCGCACACCAACACGCCGTTCTTGCACTGGTCGCTGTCGCCGCTGTCGCAGGGCTGTCCCAGCGTCGGGAACGCCTCATCGGTCTGACCGTTGCAGTCGTTGTCGAGGGTGTCGCAGATCTCGACCGTGCTGACGGGCGTCTCGACGCCGCAGATCAGGCTGGCCTTGTCAGGTCCGCACTCCAGCTTTCCGTTCTTGCAGGTGTCGGGGTCTGAGCCGTCGCAGGCGTTGCCCTTCTGGCCGTAGCCGTCGTCGGTGATGCCGTTGCAATCGTTGTCGATGTTGTCGCAGAACGATTCCTTCGACTGGTAACCGGCGCCCGAGAAGACGCACTGCCACTTGCCGGCCTTGCACGTCGTCACCAGCGCTTTCTCGCAAGCGCCCTGCTTGTTGCAGCTGCTCGAGGTGATGTCGACGTCCTCGTCGCTCTGGCCGTCGCAGTCGTCGTCCTTGCCATTGCACTGCTCGAAGATCGACTTGGACTCCGTCCCGTCGGGGTTGCTGGAGCAGACCGGAATCTTCTTGATCGGGTTGCACTCGACCAGGCCGAGGCCGCACTCACCGACGGCAGTGCAGGGCGAGCCCTTCGGCAAGCCCTCGAACTTCATGCCGTCATCGGTGGCGCCATCGCAGTCGTTGTCCTTGTTGTCGCAGATCTCGGCCTTCGCCTGGCTGGCAGTGCCATCGGGATCAGTCGAGCACACCGCCACCAGACTGACAGCGCCGCAGACGACCTTGCCGGCCCCGCACTCGCCCGCGCCATCGCAAGGCGCGCCGAGCACAGTGTCGTTGTAGGTAAAGTTCTCGTCGGTGACGCCGTCGCAGTCATTGTCCTTGCTGTCGCAGACCTCGGGAATCGACGTCATCGACTCGTTCTCACAGACCTTGGTCTTGCCGTCCTGGCTGCACGCCCAGGTGCCGTTCTTGCACTGATCCTTGTCGTCGCCGTCGCAGGGCAGCCCGGTGTCGAAACCTTCGTCGGTCAAGCCGTCGCAATCGTTGTCGAGCCCGTCGCAGCTGACCTCGCTCTGCTGGTAGTTCTTGATGCCGCTGTAGTCGCACTGCCACTTGCCACCGGTGCAAGTCGCGACGGTCACCTCGGGTGTGCAGACGCCCTTGTTGCTGCACGGCGACTGGGCGAGCCCAAGGCCGTCGTCGGGCACGCCATTGCAGTCGTTGTCGGCGCCGTCGCACACCTCGGGCTTGGCTTGGGGCTGGGTGCCGTTGCCGAGCGTGCTGCACGTCACCTGCTTGTCCTTGCCGCACTCGACCTTGCCGGCGCCGCAAGCGCCAAGGCCAGGGCAGCTGGCGCCGAGGGCGTGGCCCTTCCAGGCCAAGTCGTCGTCGGTCAGGCCGTTGCAGTCGTTGTCGAGGTTGTCGCAGAGCTCCTTACCGTCGAAGATCAAGTACGCGTCGGGATTGGTGCTGCACGTCGCCTTCTTGCTACCGGGCGAGCAGACCACCTTGCCTGGCCCGCAAGACCCGATGCCGTTGCAGCCCTTGCCGAGGGCGGCGCCGCTGTAGAGCTGGCCCTCGTCGGTCTCGCCGTCGCAGTCGTTGTCGCTGCCGTCGCAGGTCTCCTCGATGGCCTCGACGTTCTCGCTGGGGCACGCCGCGCCCTTGGCGTCTGCGGCGCACACGAAGACGCCGTTCTTGCATTTGTCGGCGTCGGAGCCGTCGCAAGCCTCGCCGAGGCCGAAGCCCTCGTCGGTCTCGCCGTCGCAGTCGTCGTCCTTGCCGTTGCAGAGCTCGCCCTTGTCGACCGGCGGCTCATTGATGCATTCGGCGGTCGTCCCGTCGGCGGCGCAGGTGAAGGTGCCGGTCGGGCACTTGTCTTCGTCTTTGCCGTCGCAGGCCTTGCCGATGGGGAAGTCCTCGTCGGTCGCACCGTCGCAGTCGTCGTCTTTGTCGTTGCAGACATCGATGATGCCGGTGGGTGACTCGCTGCCGCAAACCGAGAACAGCTTGTCGGCGGCACAGACCACGACGCCATTCTGGCACTTGTCGCTGTCGTCACCGTCGCAGGGCTTGCCGGTGGCGAACTCGTCGTCGGTCTTGCCGTCGCAGTCGTTGTCGACGCCGTCGCAGAAGATCTCGGTGTCGCCCTGGTAGCCGGCGACCGCGCCGTAATCGCATTTCCATGCGCCGGCGATGCAGAGCGCCTTGACCGACTGCGGCGTGCAGACGCCCAGGACCTTGCAGGTGCTGTCGGCCAGGCCCAGACCTTCGTCGACGCGACCATCGCAGTCATCGTCGATGTTGTTGCAGACCTCTTTGGTGCCAGCGTAGGCCGAGCCGCCAGGCATGGTGGAGCAGATCGGCGCGCCGTCTGGGCCGCACTCGACCTTGCCGGACTTGCCGGCGCAGCCGCCCGTGCCCTTGCAGGCGCCTCCGATGGCTACGCCGGAGAAGAGCATGCCCTCGTCGGTCAGGCCGTCGCAGTCGTCGTCCAGGCTGTTGCAGATCTCCACCTTGGCCTGGCTGGCCGGGCCGTAGAGGTCGGTGGAGCAGACCGCCACCGCGAGCTCGGGCGAACAGACGACGGTGCCGGCGCCGCAGGAGCCTTGGCCGTCGCAGTCGGTGCCGACGCCCTTGCCAAAGTAGGACATGCCCTCGTCGGTCTCGCCGTCGCAGTCGTCGTCGCCGCCGTTGCAAAGCTCGACCTGGTCGGCGGCCTGCTCGTTGATGCACTCGACGTCGCTGCCGTCGGCCTTGCAGGTGGCGGTGCCGGTGGGGCAGAGGTCGGCGTCGCCGCCGTCGCAAGCCTGGCCTAGGGTCGGAAAGTACTCGTCGGTCTTGCCGTTGCAGTTGTCGTCCACGCCGTTGCATAGCTCCGGCTGTGGCCCCTTCTCCGGCACGCAGAGCACCGAGGCCTTGGTGACCTGGCGGACGCAGACCTCCTTGCCGGGCTTGCAGATGCCCAGGTCCAGGCCGCAGGAGGTCGGCGCCGCCTCGGGGTTGCCCTCATCGGTCTGGCTGTCGCAGTCGTCGTCCTTGAGGTTGCACTTCTCGAAGGCGTTGGGATGGATGGCGGCGTTGGAGTCGTTGCAGTCGATGGCGGTCGCGTAGCCATCGCCGTCGCCGTCGCTGATGTCGGAGCACTTGAGGTCGACGCCGTTGCAGTCCTGGTCGACGGTGTCGCCGCACTTCTCCACGGCACCCAAGTAACGCTGCGGGTCGTTCTCGTCGCAGTCGTCGCCGCCGGTCTTGCCGTCAAAGTCCTTGTCGCCGGGTGCGCAGAAGCTGACCTTGCCGTCGCAGTTGCGGTCGCAGAGCTCAAGCGCCGCCGGGCCGCCAGCGTAGGCGGGATCGCAGCAGGGCTCGACGCTTGCACCGGGGAAGACGCCGGCGTCGGCGTCATTGCAGTCGGCGGGCGCCGAGACGCCGTCACCGTCGACGTCACTCGACCAACAGACCTCGTCGGTCTGGCCGTCGCAGTCCTCGTCCTTGCTGTTGCCTTTTGCGGGGTTCTGGACGTCGCAGGTCTCGAGCAGGTCGCTCTTGGTCTCGATGCCGCAGACCGTGTCCTTGCCGTCGGCGGCACAGATCCGCTTGCCGAACTGGCAGGTGTCGGTGTCGTCGCCGTCGCAGCTCTTGGCGAGGTCGGTAAATGGCTCGTCGGTCTGGCCATTGCAGTCGTCGTCCTGGCCGTTGCAGGCCTCGGCGGTGCCGGTGCTGGCGTCGACGCAGGTGACCGATACGGAGAGCCCGACGTGGTTGCAGGCCAAGCTGCCGGGCTTGCAGGCGCCGACGTTGCTGCCGCAAGCGCTGCCGGCGACCGACCAGATGCCCTGCTGCGCTTTGCAGGCGCCATCGGTCTTGGCAGTCGCGACGCTGCAGACGCCGCCCGGGTTGTCCTCGTCGATGATGCCGTCGCAGTCATCATCAATGAAGTTGCACATCTCCACGGCCAGCGGGTGAATCGACGCCGCGTCGTCGTTGCAGTCGATGCCGAGCGGGTAGCCGTCCTTGTCGGCGTCGGTGAGGCCGCCACACGAGAGGTCGCTGCCGTCGCAGTCCTGGTCGGCACCGTCGTCGCACTTCTCCTTGCCGCCCGGCAGGATGGTCGCGTCGTTGTCGTTGCAGTCGCCGGGCGCCTCGAAGCCGTCGCCGTCGGCGTCTTTGGTGCCGCAGGCCTTGATCTTGAGGTCGCAGTCGAAGTCGCAGACCGCGGTATTGTCGGAGATGGCGACCGGGGGAGCGCCGTCGGCGGCGGTCAGCAACTTGCAGCAGGGCTCCTTCGCGCCGGGGAAGACCTTGGAGTCGTAGGGGCGGCAGTCCTTGGAGTCCGCCACCTTGTCGCCGTCGGTGTCGGCCTCGGGGCACTCCTCGTCGGTCTTGCCGTCGCAGTCGTTGTCGATCTTGTCGCCGCAGAGGTCGATGCTGGCGGCGAGCGCAGCCCCCGAGCAGGCGCCGCCGAGGCCGCCGCTGGCGCAGACGACCTTGCCGCCTGCGCAGGCGCCCGTGCCGCAGGGCGCGCCGAGCGGGAGCGGGCCCTTGGGCGTCTGCAGCATCGTGCCCTCGTCGGTCTTGCCGTCGCAGTTGTTGTCGGTTCCGTCGCAGACCTCGACGGTCGGCAGCGTGGCCGAGCACTTCGACCAGCCCTTGTCGGTGCAGACCTGGGCGCCGTTGCACGTGCCAATCGGCGTCTGCAGCGCGCAGGACCAAACCTGGCTGACCTGGGCAGCGCCGCAGCTGCACGTGCCGTTGGCCGGGACGCACAGCTCGCCCTTGAGGAAGCTCTGGCAGACAAAACCGGCGGGGCAGGCCTCCTGGCCGCCGGCGAGCTCGTTACAGGCCAGGCCGCAGACCGGCTCGGCGCCGCCGAGATCCTTGAGGCAAGCGCCTTGCGGACACTGCGCGTCATCGGTGCAGGGCTTGCAGAGGTTGCCGGGCAGCGGCAGGCAGAAGTGAAGCGTCGAACCTGACGAGGCGTCGATGCCGCAGCGGAATCCGGCTGGGCAATCACCGTCGCAGGCCTCGGTGCACAGCTTGGGGCCGCCGCCGTGCGACAAACACAGGCCCGAGTCACACTCACCGTCTGTCGTGCACGTGGCGGCAAAGGGCAGCAGGGTGCTGGTGTCGCTGGGCTCGACGTCGCCTGGGCCGGCTTCGGCGGTGTCCTCGGGCGCGGCGTCGGCGTCCTGCGCGGTCTCGTCGACGTCGGTCGGAAGGCTGCTGTCGACGTCCGGTTCGGCGGTGTCGACCGCGTCGGTGCCTGCGATCTCTTCAGCGACCTCAAGCGCGCCGGTGTCGCCGATGTCCGCAGGGCCAAGCTCAGCGTCGGGGTCGGGGATGAACGTCGTCTCCAGGCAAGCTGGGCTCAGCGCCGCGACAAGCGCCAGCAGCGCGAAAAGGGACGCGCGGTGGCCGGCAGACGCGGCCCTTGCCGGAGCGGGCGTCGCGGTGGGCCGCCGCGATGCCTCATCGCCGGTGGACGTGCCGCGCGCAGTGCTGGAATCCGCTGCGTTCGCGGGGTCGACGGGCAGGCCTGGCCGCACGCCGGCAGCGGGATCGCGGTACTGTGGCAACAACAGGCCCTCCGAGTCAGCGTCGCGCGCCGGCGAGCGGCGGTGTGACCGGTGGAGAGTACCTTTCGTGGCGCCGCGCTTCAACCACTCGGGGCGTCGAGGCGGTGGGCCAGAATCGACCACTGGTTGCTCGTCTGCGGCCCGACGGCCCGTGACGCCGTCACCGCAAAGAGGCCACTTCGCTCGAGCCAGCGCTCGGCCTCGGCAGCGCCATCGTTGCGCGCGTGTTCGAAGGGCGTCGCATCGACGGAGATCGCGTGGGCCCTTGCCGCAGCTTCCGCGCTGCGCAGCAGGCCAAAAGCGACGTTGTCGACCAGGAGCAGCCTGCCGCCCGGCCGCAAGATCCGGTGCGCCTCTGCCAGGGCACGCAGCGGATCTCGCAGGTGATTCCAGGCCCGCAACACCAGGACATGGTCGGCGCTGGCGGAGGGCAGCGGCAGCGCCTCGCCGACGCCGCGCGCCAAGATCGCCCGCGGCAGCAAGGTTCGCAGCGCGGCGAGGGCCGCTGCTTCGGGCTCGATGGCGATGTAGGTGAGGAGCACGCCGTCTATCGCGGGCCGCAGCAGATCGAGATAGCGCAGCGGTCCTGCGCCGACATCGACCACGACGCCACGCAGGGCAGCGATCTCCGCGCGCAGCCACGTCTCTTCGGCCTTGAATGCGTCGGCGCCACCGCGGACGCGCCAACGAGCCGGCAGCCGACGCCCGTCCGCAAGGTCGACGGCGGGGGCATGAAGCTCCAGCATTTGGATGTCGTTCGCGAAGTCGTCGAGCCGCGCCTTGTCCGAGGCGTCGAGCCAGAGCTGCCCGTCGCGGGCCAACTCGGCCTCGATGCCGGCCGGGGTTGCGGCGCCGCCGACGGCAAACGCCGCGTCGGTACAGGTGAAGCGCCGGACCCGTGCCGGGTGGCCTTGCAACTTCTCGACCAGCAAGGCCGCGGCGACCGGCAGCGGCCCGCCGTCGGAGGCCGATACCGGGGCGGGCGGCAGGGCCAGAACGCGCAGCGGCGGGCTCGGGTCGACCGCAAGGGCTGCGGCCAGGTCGAGTTCGATGGCGGCGTCCTCCACGAAGTCCGCTTGGTTGCTGATCGACGGCCTAGGCGGCCGCGGACCATCGTCGAGGCTCTGACGCGGCCAACCCGGGCAGCGGCCTGCGACGGGGCATGCGCGGCAGGCGGGCAAGACGTGCGCGGTCGGCGCCCCCATCGGCAGGATCTCGACCGCGACGTCGAGGACGAAGGCAGAGGGCTCAGCGAATTCGCCCTCGCCGCCGCTACACAGGGGCCAACCGAGCGCGGCGAGGCGTGGCCGGGCACCGCGCAGGCCGGACAGAACGGCGCGCAGCACGCCGAGTTGCGCCCGCAGCGCGCCGGCTCTAGGCGGGCGGACAACGCAGAGCGACAGCGCCGCGAGCGCGCCACCGCCACCGTTTGGCGGGGCACCAAAGGCTGCGATGGCGGCGTCGGCATCCAGCGCTGCACCGACCGCCACCCCGGCGCGTTGGGCCGCAGCGGCGGTCGCTACCGTCGCCGCGGGGTCGAGAGGGTCTTCAACCAGGAAGGCGTCTGCGCCAGCCGAACGCAACACCGCGGTCGCTCGAGCCCGATCGGCCGGGCGTTCGAGCCAGAGGCGCAGCGTCGACAGCGGCAAGGACCGTAGGCGCAGGGTCCTTCGCGCCGGCGGCGCCGCCGCAGGTGCTGCCGGTTTGTCCGAGCCAGACATGCCGCCGCCTCAAGAGCCCTGGCGTCATGCCAGACCCAGCGGATGCAACCACCGCCGGCGAGGGGTGGCAAGCGACGTCAGCGCGCAGCGCCGACGCCATGGCGGGTGCTGCCAGGCCGGCCGTCGCGCGCAGCGCTGGTCGGGCGCCGTGGTCAGCTTCCGCTGGCGCTGCCGGAGACGCTGAGCCGCGAGGGTCGGAGGCCCGCTACTTGACCCTGCCTGGGCCGGCGCCGACCATGCCGCCGCGATGCCATTGCTCGTCCTCCAAAGCCTCGACGCGGTCGACCCTGCCGCCTGGGACGCGCTCGGCGGCGACGACTTCCCCTTCGTCAGCCACGCCTTTCTGCATGGGCTCGAGCGCACCGGCTGCGTCGGCCGTGGCACCGCCTGGAGCCCGCGCTACCTGCTTCTGCTCGACAAGGACGACGGCGAGCTCGACCCGGTGGCTCCGCTCGCGCCCGGATCGCTGCGGCCACGCGCCGCCGCGCCGGCCTACGTCAAGACCGATGGCCGCGGCGAGTACGTCTTCGACTGGGCCTGGGCGGACGCCTGCGCCCGGGCCGGCGTGCCCTACTATCCGAAGGTCGTGGTCGCAGCACCGTTCGCGCCGGCGAATGGGCCGAAGCTCTTGGTCGGACCCTGCGAAAGCCGCGAGGAGGCGGATGGCCTGCGCCGCACGCTGGCAGAGGGGCTGTGGGCGCTGACCAGGCGCTCGGGCAGCAGCTCGGCCCACGTGCTGTTGTGCCACAACGATGACGCCTTGGCGCTCGAGGCCGGCGCACCGGACGCCGCAGCCGACGTCGCCGCCGCCTGGCACCGCCGCGCCACCCTGCAGTACCAGTGGCACAACCCCGGCGTCGGCGACTTCGAGGGCTTCCTTGGGACACTGCGCTCGCGGGCGCGCAAGCAGATCAGGAGCGAGCGGCGGGTGGCAGAGGGGCACGGCCTGCGGCTGCAGGTCGAGCGTGGGGACGACCTCTCCGGCGACGACTGGCGGGCCGTCGCCGTTCTCTACGAGCAGGGCTGCCTGCGCTACGGCAGCATGCCCTACCTCCGACCTGCGTTCTTCGACTGGCTGGCGGCGCATCTGGCCAAGCGCGTCGTCTGCGCCACGGCTCGGGACGACGACGGCGAGATCGTCGCCATGACCCTGAATTTCCTGGGCCGCGACGCGCTGTACGGGCGCCACTGGGGCGCCGTGCAGGAGTGGCCGATGCTGCACTTCGAGCTCGCGTACTACCGCCTGATCGCCTTCGTCGCCGAGCACGGCCTCGGCCGCCTGGAGGCGGGGTCGGGGGGCGACCACAAGCTGGGGCGCGGCCTGCAGCCCACCGTCTGTCATAGCGTCCACCGCTTCAGCCATCCCGGCCTGGCCATCGCGGTCGCCGATTTTCTGGGCCGCGAGCGCGCTGCAGTCGCAGAGGCACAGCTGGCGATTGCCGCCCAGGGCCGGCAGCGACGCGACGACTGCTGACCCGGGCCGCCGCGCTGCCACGTGGGCCGCACGGAGCGCAGCAAGGTCAGACGGCGCAGGAAGTGTGGGAGCGAATTCAAGCCTAAGCGGCATCACCTGAGTCGCCGCCGGCTAGCCAGGACTGAGCTGAATTCAACAGCCTCTGTGGCAAAGACGAGTCCGCTGCGCAACGCGCCGAGCCGTGCTACAACGAAAGCCTGCGCCCAACCCGCGGCGCGGGAGGACCGCGATGCCCATGCTCCCTCGTTCTGCCCTCGACCTCAGCCCCATCGGGCGGTCGATCGCCGCGCTTGCCAGCTGTCTGTCGCTCGTCGCCGGCCTGCATGGCTGTGGCAATGCCCAGCTCATCGACGCACCGCCGCCACAGGCCCCGGCGGCCGAGGCCAGGCCGTCGACGCCGGATGCCTACCGCGATCACGCCGGGCCCCACGCCAAGGTGGGCGAGCAGATTCGCCTCAAGGACACCGCCTTCGCCATCGACGGCGCCGAGGTGGTGGTCTCGCTGGTGCGGGCGTCCTGGACCAAGCGCACGCTCGAAGACGGCCGGGTCATTCGCGACGGCAGCGCCGAGATCTCGGTCAGCCGCGGCGAAGAGACCTCGCGCCGAATCCTGGAGCAGGGCGAAGCCAAGGCCTGGCTGGGCGTGCTGGTGACGGTCAAGGGCGCCGGCGAGGATTACGACGAGCAGCGGCTGGATTATATTCCGTGGGTCGAGCTCAAGGTCGAGCCCGCACCCTGAGTCGAGGCCAACGCCCGCGTCAACGACAACCCGACCCCAGCCCGGCGACCCTTCGCCGGTATCTCGCCACGAGGCCACAGTGGAAGGTCCCCGCCTACGCGCGCTCTCCGGCATCAAGCCGACCGGCATGCCCCACTGGGGCAATCACTTCGGGATGATCGCGCCGGCGGTCGAGATGTCGAAGACGTACGAGAGCTTCTACTTCATCGCCGACCTGCACGCCCTCACCACGGTGCGCGACGCCGAAAAGATGCGCACCGACAGCTACCAGGTCGCGGCGACCCTCATCGCGGCGGGCCTCGACCCAGCGCAGGCGGTGTTGTGGCGCCAGAGCGACATCCCGGAGGTCTGCGAGCTGGCCTGGGCGCTGGGCTGCGTCACCGGCTTCGGGTTGCTGGAGCGGGCCCACGCGTTCAAGGACGCTCGCGCCCACGATCGCGACGTCAACTTCGGCGTCGTCGGCTACCCGGTGCTGATGGCGGCCGACATCCTCTTGTTCGACGCCGACGTGGTGCCTGTCGGACGCGATCAGCTCCAACACCTTGAGATGACACGCGACATGGTGGGCTTCTTCAACCAGGCCTTCCTCGGCGGCAGCGGCCATGACGCGGAGGGCCGCTGGCTCGGCAATGGCCTGAAGCTGCCCGCGCCGGTGGTGCGGGAGGCGACAGGGGTCGTGCCTGGAATCGACGGTCGGAAGATGTCGAAATCGTACGACAACCACATCCCCGTCTTCGGTACGCCGAAGGACGTGCGCAAGCGGGTGATGTCCATCGTCACCGACAGCACGCCCTTGGAAGATCCGAAGGATCCCACCCGGTGCAATGTCGTGGCGTTGCATCGCTTGTTCGCCGACGCGGCGGCACAGGCCGAGCTTGAGGCGCGTTATCGGGGCGGCGGCTACGGCTACGGCCACGCCAAGCAGGCGCTTTTCGAGCAGTCCGAGACGACGTTCGCGCCGCTGCGCGGTCGCTTCGAGGCGCTGATGGCGGACCGCGACGGGCTGGAAGACATCTTGCGCGACGGCGCCAGGCGCGCCCGGGCGGTGGCTGAGCCGGTCTTGGACCGGGTGCGGTCCGCGACGGGGCTGCCGAGCCGCGTCAGGCGATAGGTCGCTGGCCGCCTGGGCCGCGTGCGTCGGGCGGAGCGCTGGGGAGTTCGGGCAGAGGGGACGACGATGGGGTGGCTCGGGGGCGGCGGCAAGCGCAGCAGGCGGGGCGAAGACGACGCCGCGGCTTCGGCGGATTCGTCCGGCGCCGCGGGCGACGCGCCGCGGGAGATCGCGGTGGCCGAGGTCCTGCCGCCCGTGCGCGAGCCGCTGGCCCAAGAGCAGCAGGGCCGCACCTTCGACGCAGAAGGCCGCGTCGAGGATCCTGGGCCGCGGGGCGGGGCCGGTTTCTCGGGCACGGCGTCGGTTCAGGTGCGCGGCTGCGCGCCGATGTTGATCCGAGGCGTGGTGGCGCTCGCCGGCATCGGCTTGATGGTGGCGTTGGTGCTGCTGGGCCTTGGCCTGGCCGGCTGGAGCGTCGGAGCGGCGGCGGACTGGCTGCGAGGCCAAGGCGAGGTTGGCAAGATCGCTGTGGTATTGGGCGTGGCGCTGGCGACGCCGTTGATGCTGCCGAGCGGCCTCTTGGCGGTGCTGCCCGGCTACGTGTTCGGCAGCGTCTGGGGCACAGCGCTCGTCGTGGTCGGTGCCGCGATGGGCGGCGTCATCAACATGTTCCTGGCGCGCTGGTTCCTGCGCGGCCGGCTCGCCCAGGCCTTCCTCGCCGATCCGCGGGTGCAGGCCGTGCGCCAACGGGTGGCCGCGGAGGGCTTCCGACTGGCGCTGGGTCTGCGGCTCTCGCCGGTGGCGCCGTACGCGCTGCTTGCCTACGCCGCGGGCGCGATCGGGATGCCGGTTCGCCACTTCGCGCTGGCGTCGCTCATCGGGGGCGTGCCGTGGACGGCGGTCTACGCCAGCGTCGGCGCGCTGCTCGCGGAGACCGGCCAGGCCATCTCCGCGGACGCCGCGCCGGCAGGTCCATGGGTCGTGGCGCTGCGCGTTGCCGGCCTGCTGCTGACCGTGGCGGTGGCGGTGGCGATCGGCCGCATCATTCGGCGCGCTACGGCGCTCTGAGGCCTGCCGGCGAGCCCATCTTGGCCGTCCCTACGCGGAGCAACGCGGAGCGAGGCCCGAGCGCCACGCGCTCGATGCCACGACCGCGGGCGGCGGCTGCGCGCTCGAAGGCGGCGGCAATGCGGGCCTCGTGCGGCTGATCGACCGCCAGCGTGCGCAGGAGCACCTGCACCAGCAAGGGCCGCGTCGCAAAGGCGTCCAGCACCTGGCCGGCGACCCCCTCGAGGCAAGCCGCCTGCGCCGGTGGGCCGCCGGCGGGGCGCTGGCAGCGGTCGAAAGCGCGATGCGCGTGGTGGCCGCGCAAGGTGGCGCTGGTCAGCGCTTCGATGACGCCGTGGTCGTTGTAGGTGGTGGTGACGAGGGCCGCGGTCGGCTCCGCCGCCGATGCAGCGGTGATCAAGGCCACCTCGGCCCGCTGCTGCGGCAGGGTAAAGCCGAGCGAGCCAAAGCCGGCGCCGAGGTTGCGGTGGCCGGTCCACGCCAGGCCTGCGACCAACAAGGCGGCGATTCCGGCGCGGGCCTGTGGGCCGACGTGGGCGACGATTCGCGCCAGGCGCCCGGTTTCGGCGCCGCTGCCTACGACGAGGGCGCCGGCGAAGACAACGCCGGCGACGCCGTGCAGGTAGAGGCCGTCGACCTGTGGCACCTGCCCATAGAGGAACGTCGACACGGCCCAGCCGACAGCAACCTGCAAGGCGGCGAGCGCGCACAACAGGCGCGGCGCTTCGGCCCGCGCGTTGCTTGGGTTCAACCGTGGGGCGGAGAGCAGCGCGCGCACGCCGATTCCGAGGCCGAGGCCGGCGAGCGCCAGCAGGAGCGGCCGCAGCGGCGATGGCTCCACCATCGGCCCGGCGATCACCGAGACCTGCCGGTCGAAGTCGAGCAACGTGTCGAGCAGCGCCAACAGGTTGGCCAAGGCGCGGGCGGGCGTCAGCTCGTGCAAGCGCAGCAGGGCTGTGTCGAACCGCATGCTGCCCTGCGCCGCCAACGCGCCGCCGCCCGCGCCGAGCGTAGGCAGCAGCGCCGGGGCAAGGCCGAGCGCGGCACCGCAGAGCGCGGCAAGCGCGGCCTGCCCGACCGACGCCGGCCGTGGCAGGAGGCGGAATCGGCCGAGCCAGAAGAGCAGCGGTAGCAGCAAGAACAAGGACTTGGCGTTGGCGCTCACGGCGAGGCCGAGCAGCGCGCTGGCGGCAAAGGCGCGCGGCGTGGAGAGGAGCGACCTTGCGCGCCGACCGTCTTCGGCAGGGGGCTCGGTCGACGGCGCCGGGGTCAAGAGCAGCAGGGCAGCCCAGAGCAAGGGCCACGCCATCAGCTCATAAGGCACGGCGATGGCGTGCAAGGCGCCGAAGCAGCCGGTCGCCGCAGTCGCGGTCGTCAGAAAAAGCGCCGGCGCGCCGCCGATCAGGCGGTGGAGCCAGAGGCCGAGAAGGCCGAGACCGAGACCGCCGAGGAGGCCGGCGAGCACGCGCCACGCTTCGAAGCCGCCGAGGCGAAAGGCCAGATCGGCTGGAGCCGACCAGAGCGCTGAGCCGTAGTAGCCGACGACCAGCAGCGGCCAGGCGTGTTCGCCCACACAGACGGAGAGCAGGGGCGGCTGCTGCAACACGATGAGTGCGGGTGCCTCCTCAGCAGTGCCCGCCCGCTTCAACGCGGCGCCTGGCGCTAGCAGCTGGGGCGCGATTGCGCAGTCGCCGCTGTACCAGAGCGCGCCGTCCGGGGCCGGCAGAAGCTGCCATGGCAACGGCTGCGGCTGGGCGCGCAGCTCTTCGGACCAGGTCGGCAGCACAGCGGCGTGCGGCGTCGCGGCCAGGGCGCCGCCGAGACTCGCCAGCGCCAGCCACGCGAACCGGGTCGCGACGGACAGCGGATGGGCTGGGGGCGGCCGGCTCACCCCGCGCCTCCGCGACGGGGCCTTTGCCAGGGAGCGCCGGCGCTGCCATCGTCTGCGCTTTGCACCTCGGCGTCAGCTTCGATCTCGAGCAACGCCGCGTACATCGGGCCTTCGCCGCTGGTGTCGGGCAGCCACCGCCAGCCATGGGCCGTCGGCTCACTGCCCGACAGCCGCAGATCGCTGGCGGGCAAGGCGACTTTGTGGACGCGTCCCGACCGTCGGGTGAGCGCGCGCGCCACGACGGCGTCGTTCTCGGCTTCGAGCAGCGCGCACGTCGCGTAGACCACCCGGCCGCCCGGGCGACAAGCGTCGATGGCCGCGCAAAGCAAGGCGAATTGGCGCTGTGCCAGCTGGCGGGGTCGGGAGGGCGTCCAGGCCTGCAGCGCAGCAGCGTCGAGCAAGACGTGTCGTTCCGAGGAGCATGGCGCGTCGAGCAGGACGCGGTCGAAGGCGTCGGGCCGGTGCAGGCCGAAGCGACTGCCGTCGTGGCCGGTGAGCAAGATGGCGCTGGCGGCCGGCGCCGGCAACCAGCCCCGGAGCGTCGACAGCAGGCGAAAGCGCCGGGCGTCGCTGAGCTCGTTGAGGTGGAGGTGACCGTCCAGGCCGCCATCGTCGTCGACGAGGGCGTCGGCGATGCAGAGCGCCTTGCCGCCGGGGGCAGCGCAGAGGTCGAGCACGGCGTCGCCCGGCTGGACGTCGAGCAGGGCGGCGACGCGGAGGCTGGCCGGGTCGAGGAAATAGGCCTCGTCGGGGCTGAGGCCGCTGATCGGGTCGTCGCAGAGTCGGGCGTCGGCGATGCCAACGACCGGCGGCAGCTGGGCGAGCGCAGGGGCCAGCGTCGCGTGCAGGCGGGGGTTGGGGCGGACGGCGTGGCGGCGCGGCAGCAGCAACGCCTCGCACAACGCCGGCCAACGCGGGCCGAACTCGGCCAGCAATGCGGCCTCCAGGCCGGCAGCGCCGGATGCCGCGGGTCGGCTGGCTGGGGCCGGATCTTGGCGCGCGCGGCCCACCGGCAGGCTCCCGACCGCTACTTGGTCTGCGCCACGCTGACCTCGTCGATGAACCAACCGACGTTGGTGTTGTTCAAGCCATCGACGCTGTCAAAGCGGAAGCGGATCTTGATTTTGCCGCCCGCGAACTTCTCGAGGGAGATTGAGACGGGGCTCCACACCTTCGGCTTGGCGGCGTTGTCGAGCTGAATCGACACTGCCGGCGCCGTCGCGAAGTCGTCGGTCGAGATCTCGACGAAGCGCTTGTCGTAGGCGTTGGAGTTCTCCACGCCGTGGTAGCTCCAGAGGCCGAGGAAGCTCGGCTTGCCTGCTGGCACACTGATGAGCTTGGAGGTCGCCGTCCCCTTGACCTGCGCACCGCCACCGTAGTCGGCGTCGTTGTTGAAGTTGAGCGAGCACGGAGCGAGGTGTGCTCCCGGCTGCGTCGGCTTGTCGTCGACGGCCCAGCCGGGCTTGGTGCCGGCCTTCTCGCCGACGAAGGTCCAGCCCTCGTTCTTGTCGCAGGCAAACGCGTCCGCAAAGACCGGCGTCTCGCAGATCGACTTGGTGGTCTGGCAGAGGCCCTTGCCGCAGGTCTCGCCGCCGGTGCACGGGTCGCCGTCCTCGCAAGCGGCGCCCTCCAGGGAGGGCTCGTACTTGCAGGTGGCGCTGGTGCCCGACTTGGTGCAGTTGTCGGCCGTGCAAGGATCGCCATCGCTGCACTTGGGTTGGGTCTTGCAGGCGCCGGTCCCCGCGTCGCAGCCCTCGACGGTGCAGGGGTCGCTGTCGTCGCACTTGAGCCAGGTGCCCTCGCAGCTGCCCTTGATGCAGGCGTCCTTAGAGCTGCACAGATCGCCGTCATCGCAGGAGGCGCCGTCGGCGAGGTCTTTGCCGACGCAGGTGCCCTTTTGGCACTTGTCGCCGTCGGAGCAGCTCTCGCCGTCGTCGCAGACCTTGCCGTCGGCTTCGGGCGAGTAGACGCAGCCTTTGGCCTTGTCGCAGCTGTCCAGGGTGCAGGACGACTTGTCGTCGCAGACCTTCTGGGTGCCGACGCAGGCGCCGCTGGCGCACTTGTCGAGGCTGGTGCACGAGTCGCCGTCGGAGCAGAAGTCGCCGTCATCCACCGGCTTGGCGTCGGCGCACTTGCCGGCGGCGCACTTGCCCTCTTTGCAGCCGCCGTCGGCGCAAACTTCGCCGTCGGGCTCGGTCTTCTGGACGCAGTTGCCCGTCGCCGCCTCGCAGCTGTCGATCGAGCAGTCGTTGCCGTCATCGCACTTCTTGGAGGTCGAGTCGCACTTGCCGTTGACGCAGATGCCGACCTTGCACTTGTCGGCGGTAATCGCGCAGTCGCCATCGGCCTTGCAGGTGCACAGCTTTGCGTAGTCCGCGCAGCAGTCGCCTTCACTCTCGCAGAGCGAGTCGCACTGGCAGGATGCCTTGGAGTCGTAGTTGCCGCAGCGACCGACGCAGCTATTGGCGCCGCCGCCGCCGGTGTCGCCGCCGCCGTCGCCAGCGGTCGTATCGCCGGGCGCGCTGTCGCCGCCGCCGGCGTCGACGGACACCGTGTCGTCGCCGCCGCTGGTCTCGCCGCCGCTGGTCTCGCCGCCGCCGCCCGCGCCGTCGTCGCCGCCATCGGCCGCGGCCACGTCGGCGGCGCTGTCGCTGTCCGTGCCCGCGCTGTCGTCGCTGGCGTCGCCGCCGCCGGCGCTGTCGACTGTGACGTCCTGACCCGCGCCGTTGCCGTCGATGCCCGTGTCTGCGCCGCCGCCGCCGCCGCCGCCGGTGCCGCCGGTGCCGCCAGTGCCGCCGGTGCTGCCGGCCGGTGACGAGCACGCCGCCGCCAGGGCGAGGAGGAGGACTAGGGCGCCTGGCGCAAACTTACGCAACGTATTCAATGACATCTCAGACTCCAGGTCGGCGGAGCAGCCTCGCCACAACGGCCGGGCCCTCCTCGCGGCGGCGATGGTAGGCGGGGCGCCGCGCAGCCGCAACCACGGCGCCAGCTGGACCGAACACCGCCGCCAACCGCTGGCGAGCCCGATCTGGCCGACACCGTTGCATTGCCTTCATGAGGCTGCGGCGGCATCCTCGGCGGTGCACGGGCGGTGGCGGGCTAGGATGATCGCGGGAGGGTGCATGCGCAGGCCAAGGCAGGCGGGCGGCTGGCCGATCGTGGGCGGCGCGACGCCACGACGCGGCCCAATCGCGGGCCTGTGGGCGGTGTGGCTGGCCGTGGCGGCTTGCTCGCCGGACAGTACGGTCGACGCTCCCAGCGGAGCGGCCGACACCGCCGGCAGCGAGGCGGGGGCGGACGACATCGGCGCCGGCGATGGGGCCGACGATGGCGCGACCGGTGATGGCGCACCCGGCGACGGCTTCGTCGGCCGCATTCCAGCCTGCGAGAGCCCCGCCGATTGCCCAGCCAGCCCAAGCCCCTGCCAGGCCTACGCCTGCCACGAAGCGCTCGGTTGCGTCTTGGTCGCCCTGCCCGAGGGAGCGCAGTGCGAGACCGGCGACCTCTGTGTGATCAGCGGCGCCTGCGCTGCCGGGTCTTGCGCGCCGCACAAAGCAAAGGACTGCGATGACGGAGACCTCTGCACCGACGACGGCTGCAAGGGCGGAGCCTGCAGCCACCTGCCCACGTCGCTGACGCTGGTGTGCGACGACGGCGACGCTTGCACCGGCGGCGGCGCGTGCGTTGGCGGGGTGTGCAAGGCCAAGGCCAACGTCTGTGGCTGCCAGAGCGATGCTGATTGCAAGGGCAAGAGCGTCAACGCCGCCGGCGTTCCCGACCTCTGCTTGGGCAGCTACTACTGCGCGGTTCAGCCCAACGGCGGCAAGGCCTGCGTGCAAAACCCGGCGACCATCGTCGTGTGCAACCCCGGCGCTGACACGGCCTGCCAGAAGAACGTCTGCGCGCCGGCCACAGGCGTCTGCGGCATGGTGACGACCGCCGAGGGCGGCGCTTGCGAGGACGGCGACCCGTGCACTGCCGGCGAGACGTGTGGCAAGGGCAGCTGCTCCGGCGGCACCCAGATCTGCTGCACGGCCGACGTCGACTGCCAGGACGACGGGAACCTCTGCAATGGTAAGCCATTTTGCAACAAGGCCGTCGGCAAGTGTCAGCTGAACCCGGCGACCATCGTCATCTGCCCGAGCGTCGACGACACCGCATGCAGTCAGAACGTGTGCGACCCGAAGTCCGGGAGTTGCAAGGACAAAGCGACGGCCAATGGCGAAGTGTGCGACGACGGCAACCCCTGCACCCCCGGGGAGAACTGCCAGGGCGGGCTGTGCACAGCGACGGCCACGAACACCTGCCCGTGCAAGAAAGACAGCGACTGCAAAGAGAAGGACGACGGTGACCCTTGCAACGGCGTGCCCTTCTGCGACCTCAAGACGGGGGCATGCGCCGTCAATCCGGCGACCGTCGTCATCTGCCCGACCGTAGACGATACCACCTGCAGCACCAACGTCTGCGACCCGAAGACCGGTAGCTGTGCGATGACCAAGGCTTTTGACGGGACGCCCTGCAACGCCGATGGCAACCCCTGCACGCCCAACGATGACTGCAAGGCCGGCGTCTGCGCGGTCGACGACGTCAACACCTGCGTCTGCAGCAGCAATGCCGAGTGCGCCGCCCACGACGACGGGGACCTCTGCAACGGCGCGCTGTTCTGCGACAAGGCTGACGCGACGGGCGAGGGCGCCGGCAAGGGCACCTGCAAGGTCAATCCGGCGACGATTCCGAGCTGCCCGACGGTCGACAACACCGCCTGCGTCAAGAGCATCTGCCAGGGAAAGACCGGCAAGTGCGCGATGACATTCGTCAACCAGGGCGAGATCTGCGATGACGGCGACCCGTGCACCAAGGGCGACACGTGCTTGAACGGCGCTTGTACCGTCGGCGGCGACGTCTGCCTGTGCAAGAAGGACACCGATTGCCTGGCGCAGGAGGACCAGGACGCCTGCAACGGCACGCTCTACTGCGACAAGTCGCTGTTGCCGTGGAGCTGCGCGGTCAAGCCGAGCACGGTCATCGTGTGCCCGACCGTCAATGACAGCTACTGCCAGCAGTCGCTGTGCCAGAAGGCCACGGGGCTCTGCAAGATCACGCCCCTGCACAACGAGGAGCCTTGTGACGACGCCGACACCTGCACGGTCAACACCGTGTGCAAGGGCGGCGTCTGCAGCGATCCCCTGGCGGCCAGCGGCGGCAAGTGCAACGACGGCAACCCGTGCACCGACGATTCATGCGACAAGACAGTAGGTTGTGTCTACAAGACCCACACCGGGGCCTGCGAAGACGGTGACAAGTGCACCGAGGGCGACACCTGCAAGGACAAGGTCTGCATCGCGGGCAAGCCAGCAACCTGCGACGATGGCAACGCCTGCACCACCAACCTCTGCAACCCTCAGTCGGGCTGCGTCGCGATTCAAAACGCCGACGCCTGCAGCGACGGCAACGCCTGCACCGACGGCGACACGTGCAAAGCCGGCGCCTGCGTACCCGGCAAAGCCAAGAACTGCGCCGATAACGACCCATGCAGCCTCGATCTCTGCGATTCCAAGACCGGCGCCTGCAGCAACAACGACAAGGTCGACGTTTCCCTGCTGTGCGACGACGGCGTTGCGTGCACCATCGACACCTGCAACGGCCTGGTCGGGTGCGTCCACAGCCCGGCGCAGGGCTCCTGCGAAGACAACGTCGCCTGCACCGTCGACGCCTGCCACGTCTTGTTCGGCTGCAGCCACTTCGCCAACCACGCCGCCTGCGCCGACAGCGACTCCTGCACCCTCGACACCTGCGTCGCGGCGGTCGGGTGCAAGCAGAGCGCGTCAGCGGATGCGACCGGTTGCAACGACGGCGACCCTTGCTCGCTGGGCGATGCCTGCAAGGCCGGCAAATGCGTCGGCGGGGCCGTGGTGCCGGGTTGCTCGGTCGATCCCAAACAGTGCCAGGGCAAGGCCAACGGCACGCCCTGCAATGACGGCGATCCCTGCAGCAAGGGCGAGTCCTGCCTGTCCGGCGTCTGCACGCGGCCGCTGGTTCAAGCGACTCTAGAGACCGTGGTCGCCGCGCCGGTCGCTGGCGTCGCCGACGGCGTGCGGCGCGTCGCCACGGCCGGCTCCATCAGCGCCCTGGCGCGCTTGCCGGCCGGCGGCGTCGCCTTCGCCTCCGTAGGCATCCCAGCGGTCCGCGTCCTCAGCCACGATGGCCGGGTGTCGACGCTGGCCGGGCGCCACGCGGCGCTCTCCGATGACGTGTTCACGCCGGGCAACGGACACACCGCGACGCTCGGCGAAGTCGGCGGCCTGACCGCGGCTGCGGACGGGACGTTGCACGCCAGCGATACCAAGTACAACCTCGTGTTCGGCATCGCGCCTGACAGGAGCGTCTCGCTACGCGCCGGCAGCGGCGTGGCCGGCTATGCCGACGGCAAGGGCGCCGCCGCCCAGTTCGAGACCCCGCAGGGACTGGCGCTGGCCGCCGACGGCAGCCTCTTTGTGTGCGACAGCGGCAACGCGGTGATCCGCCGCATCGCCAAGGACGGCACGGTGACGACGGTGTCGGGCGTGGCCGACATCGCTGGCGGCGATGACGGCAAGAGCAGCGCCCGCTGGTACCATCCCGAAGGCATCGCCCTCGCCCCGGACGGCAACTTCCTCATCGTCGATCGCGTCGGCCAGACCGTTCGTCGGCTCGCCCCCGATGGCACGGTGACGACGCTGGTCGGCGCCTACCTCGCCAACGGCGCGGCGGACGGCAAGGGCACCGAAGCGAGGTTCCACCTGCCGGCGAGCATCGCTGTCGACGCCTCAGGCGTCATGTGGGTCGCGGACTACGCCAACTATGGACTGCGCCGCATCACGCCCGATCTGCAGACCAGCACCGTCATCGGCAAGCTGGGAGCGGGAGTCGTCGACGGGCCGGCCGAGAGCGCCAAGGTCAGCGGCATCCTCCGCATCGCCATCGACGCAGGCGGCGATCTCTGGATCAGCGACTACGGCAGCGCCACCCTGCGCCGTCTGCGCCTGCGGGTCGACAGCTGCGATGACGGCGATGTCTGCACCCGCGACGACTGCGACCCTGCAACCGGCAAGTGCGTGGCACCCGGCATCGACTGCGACGACGGCGCCCTCTGCACCGCCGACACTTGCGACGCCGGCAAAGGCACCTGCAGCCACCAGACCGCCGTCCACGGCTCGGCCTGCGACGATGGCGACCCTTGCACGCTGGCCGGCCTCTGCGGTGCGGGTCATTGCCACGCTGCGGCGGCGGTCAAGACCGTCAGCGGACCACAGGGTGGCGACGACGGCGATCTCGCCAAGGCCGGGTTCTATGGGCTGACCGGGCTACGGGCCAGCGGCGACGGCCGGGTCGCCATCGTCGACGGCGGGTGGCACCGCGTCCGAGTCCTCGGCCAGGACGGCAAGGTCTCGACGGTTTTCGGCGTCCAGAACCAAGCCGGCAACGCCGACGGCCCAGCAGGCGTCGCCCGCCTCGCCAACCCACGTGGCGTCGAATTCGCGCTGGACGGCAGCCTCTTCGTCGCCGACACCGGCAACCACAAAGTGCGACGGGTGACTCTGGACGGCGCGGCGTCCACGGTCGCCGGCCACGGCGACAAAGGCTCCAACGACGGGCCGGTCGCGGTGGCGCGCTTCGCCGACCCCTACGACGTGGTCCTCGGCGCCGACGGCGCCGTCCTGGTCGCGGACACCGGCAACCACCGCATCCGTCGCATCTCGGGCGGCACGGTCTCGACCTGGGCAGGCGCTGGTTACGGCTTTCGCGATGGCCCAAGCAGCTACGCGCGATTCTCCAGCCCTACCGCGCTGGCCCGGGCGCCGACGGGCGAGATCATCGTCGCCGATTATGGCAACGCCAGCCTGCGCCGCGTCGACACCAAGGGCTTGGTGGTCACCGTCGCCGGTGGCGGGCGCAACGAGTGGCGCATGGGCCAGGGTCTGGAGGCCGCGCTTCAGGGCATCCATGGCGTCAGTGTCGACCGAATCGGCAACATCTGGGTCGCGTCGTCCAGCGGCCGGGTGGCGATCGTCGATCGCAGCGGGCGGGCGCACGCTGTGGCGGGCGGAGCGCCCAACTTTGTCGACGGAATCGGCGCTGGCGCCAGCCTCGGCCAGCTCGTGGCCGTGACCACATTGCCCGACGGCCGCGCCTTGGTGGTGGACGCCAGCCTCGACCGGCTGCGCACGGTTCAGCCCGCCATCGCCGGCTGCGACGACGCCAACGCCTGCACCAGCGACCAGTGCGCGCCCAAAGTCGGCTGTCTCCACCTCCAATCGGCGGCCCCATGCGACGACGGCGATCCGTGCAGCGTCGGCGACGTCTGCACGACCGGCGCTTGCAAGGCCGGCAGCAAGGTCGCCGGCTGCGTGTGCAAGCCTGGGCCGGGCCAGGGTTGCGGCGATGGCAACCCATGCACCATCGACACCTGCGACCCGAAAGCGGGCTGCGCCACAGCCAAGGTCCTGCTGGGCCCCTGTGACGATGGCAGCCCGTGCACGGCGGCCAGCGCCTGCAACGGCGGCAGCTGCCAACCCCTACCTTCAGCCGTCACGGTGCGGCACGGCGCGGGCGTCGACCATCCAACGCCGGACTGCTGCGTCGGCGCGCGCGACGGCGCAACGGCTCAGCTCCAGCACGTCGCCGTCGGTCGCTTGAGCCAGCCGCTGGACATGGCCACCGCGCCAAACGGCGCCGTGTACATCGCCGACAGCGGCAACCAGGCGCTGCGGGTCCTGACCAGCGATGGCCGGCTCGACACCGTCGCCGGCTCGCCAGGCCAGCTCGCAGGCGGCCAAGACGGCCCACCAGGCACCGGCCGCTTCCACACGCCCTACGGCGTGGCGCTCGATCTGCTTGGCGGCATCTACGTCGCCGACAACGGCGGCAGCACCATCCGCCGCGTCGACAAAGATGGCGCCGTCACGACGGTCGCCGGGCTCTACCTGGACGCGGGCTTTGCGGACGGCAAAGGGGCCGCCGCCCGCTTCGTCAACCCGCGCGGCCTGGGCTCGGACGCGGCGGGCAACATCCTCATCGCCGACACCGGCAACCACCGCGTGCGCAGCCTCGGCCTCGATGGCCAGGTCAAGACCCGGGTCGGCAAGGGTCCGGGATCTACCGACGGGCCCTTGTCGGTAGCGACGCTCAACAGCCCCGAAGACGTGGCCGCCGATGCCTTCGGCGCGCTCTACATCGCCGACGCCGGCAACCTCGCAATTCGCCGGCTCGATCCGGCCGGGCACCTGACGACGGTCGTGGCGACGGGTTCGGCCTCAGCGCCGCTGGCCGGGCCTGGCGCTCGCGGCGGCCGCTTTGGCTATGTCGGCGCGATCGCGGTGGCACCGATGGGCGTCATCTTTGGTGATACGGCCCTCGGTGTGGTGCGGCGGCTGCGCCCTGAGGGCGGCACCGAGCTCTTGGCGGGCGGAGGAGACGCAGCCTGGGGCCTCGGCGCCGAAGTCAAAGTGCAGTCCGCTTATGGCGTTGCGCCTCTCCCGGACGGCAGCTTGCTCATCGGCCTGCCTGCAACAGCGCGGCTGCGGCGGTTGCGACCCATCGGTAGTAGCTGCGACGACGGCAACGCCTGCACGCTCGACGTCTGCGGCGGCGTCAAGGGCTGCCAGCACACGCCGGCGGATCTCGCCAAGGCCTGCCCCGATGGCGGTCCTTGCCAACAAGCCTCGTGCGACGTCGCGGTCGGCACTTGCAGCTATGCCGCGCGCGAAAATGGCACCCCCTGCGGCGCCGCTGGCGACTGCGTCTCGCAGTGTCGCCGTGGCCTCTGCGCAGCGGTCGCCCTGGTGTCACACACCGTCGCCGGCATCGGCGACGACTCCTTCCTGACGCCGGTCGATGTCGCGGTCCACCCCAATGGCACGCGCTACGTCTTGGATTATGAAGCCGCAAAGATCAGGGCGGTGGCTCCGAACGGTGCCCTCTCCACGCTCGCCGGCAGCACATCGGGCTATAAGGAGGGCAAAGGCGTCAATGTACAGTTCAATACCCCCATCGCGCTGGCCTACGACGGCGTCAGCGCGCTGTTCGTGGGGGATAGCGGCAACTTCCGCCTGCGCAAGGTCGACCTTGAAGGCAACGTCTCCACAATCGCCGGCACGGGTACAGCCGGCAGCGCCGATGGCCCAGCGACCCTGGCCAGCTTTGGCAGCCTGACCGGGGTCGCGGCGCAGGTCTCGACGGTGTGGATCACAGATGCGGCCAACGCCACGATCCGGCGGCTCAAAGAGGGCAAGCTCACGACAGTCGCGGGCAAGGCAGGCATCGGCGGCCTTTCTGACGGGCCATTCGGCACCAACATCCTCAACAATCCCCAAGGTATCGCTCTGGACGGCAAGGGCGTCCTCTGGATCGCCGACACCGGCAACCACGCCATTCGACGCCTCAGCCAGGACGGCATGTTGACCACGGTCTTGGGCGACGTCTCCCTCAGCGCCACCGCCACCGACGGGCGCGGCTGGCGGGCGGCCACCGTTGCTGCACCCTACCGCCTCGCCGCGCTGGCCGATGGCTCGCTGGTCTGGTCGGAGGTCAATGGAAGCGCGCTGCGCCGCGGCTGGCCCTTTGTTCGCACCGAGACCATCGCTGGCGCCGATGGGTCGAGCGGTGCAGTCGACGGGCTGGGGGTCTATGCCCAACTGGGCCTTGCCAGCGGCCTAAGCCTCGACGCCAACGGTCAGCTCTGGGTCATCCAGCCGAAAGAGCGCCGGCTGCGGCGGCTGACGCTCGGGCTGCAGGCTTGCGAGGCAGCCGCTGGCGCTTCGCCCAAGTCGCCCGGCCTCTCGTGCGCCGCGCTCGCAAAATCGCTGCCGACCACGGGCCTCAACCAGGTCTGGCTCGACCCGACGCCAGGCGCGGCCGGCAAGCCCTTTGCGACCCTTTGCGACCACCAGACCGCAGGCGGCGGCTGGACGCGCATCGACCCGAGCATCGACGCGGTCGAGATCAACGCGCTGCTCGCTGGCAAGGGCCAGGTCATGTACAAGTGCAATGATGCCGCAACGGTGGGCGTGGTATCCCCGCCCTTCGCCGGCAAGTGGTCGTGGCAGAGCAAGATCGCCCAACCGGGCACCTGGCAGGTGGCCGGGACCAACGTGACGTGCGGCAACGACGCGTCGTTTGCGGCGCTGACGTGTGGCTTCGGCGTCGGCTGCGCCAGCGCGGGCGAGGCGGGTCCCTGGCTCATGCCGGGCGTCGGTGGCACGGATCAGTGCGCCGGGCCGACCACGGCCTTCGCCGGCGGAGCCATGGCCCTCTGCGATGGCGCCGCGGCGCACGCCGGATGGGTCATCTACGTGCGCTGAGCCCGTGAGAAGCGCCTGGCGCGCGCCGCAGGGGCTCCGTGCCGGCGCCCAATGCCGGGAAACCGCGCTCCCGCACCCGCCTAGAACAGCGTGTAGATGAACGGCGCGGCGCCCTGTGAGGCAACGACCAGCATGCCAGCGAGCATGAGCATCACGACGAGCGGCACGAGCCACCACGCCTTGTTTTGCTTGGCAAACTGCCAGATTTCACCGAGTAGCTTGCCGCTGTGGGCCAACTTGCCCATGGGGCCTCCTAGAAGTCGACTGCGCGGTGGGCAGCCACTGAGATGCAAGCACCTAGTCGAGCACAAACGTCTCGCGCCAGTTGTCTTTCTCGTCCCACTTTGGCTGATCTTGCTTGAACAAGAGGAAGTTCTCGAGCACGAGGTAGTCCATCTCGGTGCGCATCAGGCAGCGGAAGGCGTCCTCGGGGGTGCAAACGATGGGCTCGCCGCGGACATTGAAGCTGGTGTTGATGACCACACCGTAGCCTGTCAGCTTCTCGAACTCGGAGATGAGCGCGTGGTAGCGCGGGTTGGTGTCGCGGTTGACCGACTGGATGCGCGCGCTGAAGTCGACGTGCGTCACCGAAGGGATGTCGCTGCGCAGGCGGTTGACGACCTCGGTCAGCTCCTCGGCCTGCTCCTCGTCGCCCTGCAGTGGGATGCAGCGCTCCTTGCGCACCGGCGCGACCAGCAGCATGTAGGGGCTCGGACGGTCGATCTCGAAGAAGTCGCTGTTGCGCTCCTCGAGCACGCTGGGCGCGAAGGGGCGGAAGCTCTCGCGGTACTTGATCTTGAGGTTCATCACCGACTGCATCTTCGGGCTGCGGGCGTCGCCGATGATGCTGCGCGCGCCGAGGGCCCGCGGTCCGTACTCCATGCGGCCCTGGAGCAAGCCAACCACGCACTCGCTGGCCAAGATCTTCGCGACCTCTGGCGCCCACTCGGCGTCACTCAGCTCGCGGTACTTGTAGCCGTTGGCGTCGAGCCAGGCGCGGATCTCCTCGTTGTCGAAGCGCGGGCCCAGGTAGCTGCCGCGCATCTTGTCGTGCTTGTCGTCGGCTGTGCGCTCCTTGCCGAAGGTGTTGTGCCAGACCGTCAGGGCGCAACCGAGCGCACCGCCGGCGTCTCCCGAGGCGGGCTGAATCCAGATGTCGTCGAAGATGCCCGCCCGCAGCAGCTTGCCGTTGGCGACGCAATTCAACGCGACGCCGCCGGCCATGCACAGGTAGCGCTTGCCCGTGATCTCGCGGGCGTGGCGGGCGATGCGCAGCACGATCTCTTCGGTGACGTCCTGAACGCTGCGCGCGAGGTCCATCTCGCGGCGGGTGATGCGCGTCTCCGGGTTGCGCGCTGGACCGCCGAAGAGTCCGGCGAAGCGGTCGTTGGTCATCACCAGGCCGTCGAGGTAGCCGAAATAATCCATGTTCAGTCGGAAGCTGCCGTCCGCCTTGCAGTCGACGAGGTGCTTCCAGATGGTGTCGACATAGGTCGGCTTGCCGTAAGGCGCGAGGCCCATCAGCTTGTACTCGCCGCTGTTGACCTTGAAGCCGCAGAAGTACGTGATGGCGCTGTAGAGCAAGCCGAGCGAGTGCGGAAAATCCTGCTGTTCGAGGATGCGCAGGCGGTTGCCCTCACCGACCGAGAGCGTCGCGCACGCCCACTCGCCGACGCCGTCGAGCGTCAGCACCGCCGCCTCCTGGAAGGGGCTGGGGTAGAATGCGCTGGCAGCGTGGCTCTCATGGTGCTCGGGAAAGTAGATGGTCTCGGGCGCCGGGATGCCACACTTCTCCAACGACTCCTTAATGTTCGGCTCAATCCACAGCTTGTCGGTCATCCAGATCGGGATCGCCTGGAGGTAGGAGCGCAGCCCCTTGGGCGCCACTGCGAAGTAGGTCTCGAGCAGGCGGTGGAAGGTCAGCAGCGGCTTCTCGTAGAAGACCACCGCATCTGGACCCTGGCCAGGCGGGATCCCTGCCTCCGCCAGGCAGTACTTCACCGCCTCGTGCGGGAAGCCGGGGTCATGCTTCTTGCGGGTGAAGCGCTCTTCTTGCGCCGCGGCGACAATTTCGCCGTCGACCAAAATGGCGGCCGCCGAGTCGTGGTAGTAGCAGCTGATTCCAAGGACTTTCACCGATTCGCTCCCACCAGCTAGAACTGCGAACGGTGGCGATCACCGCCAAGGGGGTCTTCGCGCTTCTTCCAGTAACTGGGCGCGGCGGCGTCATAACCCCGCCGCATCGGATCTTTGGCGCCACGACGGAAAAGCACGCCGAACGGCACGAAGAAGAGGCCAAAGATCGGCAACATCACGAGCCAGGTCACGGCGACGCCGACGGCCCGGCCGAGGCGCAGCATGAGGCGCTCAACCGCAGCGAAGGCGCCGGTCGGCGAGACCACGGCCAAGAGCGCCATCAAGGTCGCGATGCTGCCAGCGACCACGGCCAGCGTCGTGTGGTCGAAGTAGAAGAAAGCGGCGGCGATGGTGAGGCCAATTGCGCCCTGGATCAGACCCTTGCGTCGCAGCTCGGCCGTGTGCGCCGCAGATGCCGCCGCGACGCGGGCATCGCGCCCGCGCCATGACCAGGCGATGGCCTGCGCTTCCGGCCGGCTCCTCAGTCCACCTTCCGACGCGAACGAGGACGAGCTCATGGGAGGGACTCCAGGCGCGGCCGGGCCGCGGGCTGTGTTGGATGCCACAGAGGCGCGCGCGGATCAAGGCGTCGGGTGATGGAAGGCATCGGCGCAGCCAGTCGCCAGTCCTTGGCCACAGCGCGCGACCGTGGCAGGGTTCGGGCCGCGGCGCAGAGGCGTCCGGCGCAGGAGACGGCTTGGAAGCGACCGGGAACCAGGGTCAAGGGTCGGTGCCAGGCGCGGCGATCGACGACCGGCCGGCGTACGACCGGCAGGGCGGCGGCATGCGAGCCAGCCGGGCCGCGCTCGGCGCCCGCTTCGCCAGTCAGATCGCCGCGACCGTCGCCGGCGACCTCCGCCGGCCCCTTGCCGAGTGCGACGTTTTGGACCTGGGCTGCGGCTACGGCGACACCGCCTTGGCGCTGGCGTCCATGGCGCGGAGCGTGGTCGGTGTCGAGCCCGCGCGCGCCCTCGCCACCTCCGCCGAGCAGAAGCGAACGGCGCTGCCCGAGAGTGACCCCGCCAAGTTGCGCCTGCGCATTCACCACGGCGACCACAGCCTGCTCGCCGCTTGGCCTGAGCGCTTCGACCTCGCGGTGATGGACAACGTGCTCGAACACATCGCCGACCAGCGCGCCGCGCTTGGCCATGTCGCCACGGCGCTGCGACCAGGCGGCGTGCTCTATCTGCTGGTGCCCAATCGACTCTGGCCCATCGAGCACCATTACCACTTGCCCGCGCTCGGCTGGCTGCCTCTGCCGCTGGCCGATCGCTACCTGCGCTGGACGGGCCGCGGCACCTCGTTCGCGGATGCCGCGTTTGCGCCATCCCTGCCGGGCCTCGCGCGCTTGCTCGACGGCAGCCTCGCTTTTGACTGGCGGCTGCAATTGCCGGCGGACCTGTCGCTGACGCAGGGCGGCGGGCCCCTCTACCGGCTGGGCGCGGCGGCGCTGCAGAAGGCGCCTGCGCTGTGGGCCATCTCCAAGGCGCTGCTGGTCGTCGCCGTGCGCAAGGGGACGCCATGAGCGCCGATCCGTCCCGCGCCCCCGACGTGTCGCCCAGCCCTGACACGCCACCCGCGCCCAAGGCGACCGCGCAGCGCTCACCGGATAGCCAGCGCGCCGTGATCCGGCAGTTGGCGACGCTGTCGTGGCCGATCATCGGCCTCAACCTGATGAACGTGCTGGCGTTGGCGGTCGACACGGCGTTCTGTGGCCGACTGCCGGACGCAACGACCGCCCTCACTGCGCTCGGTTACTCGACGCAGCTGCTCTTTCTGCTGTTGGTCGGGATGATGGGCCTCACGGTCGGCACGGTCGCGGTCGTCGCCCGCGCCCACGGCGCCAAGGACCGCGAGCGGGTCGACCACGCGCTGCAGCAGGGCGCCCAACTCTCGGTGCTGCTCGGCCTCCTCGCCGCGGTGGTCGGCAACCTGATCGCAGCGCCTTTTGTGCGCGTGCTCGGTGGCAGCGAGCCGGTGGTCGAGTGCGCCACGGCCTACCTGCGGCCGATGCTGCTGGCAACGGCCCTGCCCTACCTCAACATCCTGCTCGGGGCCGTGCTGCGCGGCGTCGGCAACACGCGGCTGGCGTTTCAGATCGCGCTGCTGATCAACGGCCTGAACGCGCTCTTCAACTACGTCTTGGTGCTTGGTCGCTTCGGCGCGCCCTCCCTTGGCGTCGAGGGCGCCGCCTACGGCACCATCCTGGCGTACGCGATCGGCGTGGCCGCGATGGTCATCGCGCTGCGCAGCGGCCGCGAGCCCGCGCTGACGTTGCACCTGCGGCCCGTGCCGCTGGATCGGCCGATGGTCGGCCAGCTGCTCCGCATCGGCTGGCCCGCCGCCGCCGACATGGTCCTGGTCAACGCCGCTTTTCTCAGCATCGTCGGCATGCTGGGCAGCATCGATCAGATCGCGGTCGCCGCCCACGGCGTTGGGCTGCGGGTTCAGGCACTGGCGTTCGTACCGGGCATGGCCATCGCCCAGGCCACGGCAGCGCTGACGGGCCAGGCCCTCGGGGCGCGCACGCCGGAGCGAGTCAGGCTGGTGGCCCGCGCAGGCGTGCTGCTGTGCCTGTCGGTGATGTCGGTCCTGGCGCTCATCCTGTTCGCCTTCGACGCCCACATCCTCGCGATCTTCGAGATCGATCCAGCCGGCCCGCTCGGCCAGTACGCGTTGATGTGGATGCACGAGCTCGGCGCCGCAATGCCAGTCGCCGGCGTTCACACCGCGCTGGTGGGCGTCCTGCAAGGGGCCGGCGCGACCATGGTGCCCCTGCGCATCAACATTCTAGCGACCACGTTGCAGGTCCCGGCTTCCTGGCTGCTGGGCATCTGGATGGGGTGGGGGCCCTTTGGCGTCTGGATGGCGTTTCCCTTGAGCTTTCTGCTGCGAACCGCCCTGTCCGCTCGGGCGGTGGCGCGACACAAGTGGGGCGGTTCATGAGGCGCGGCCTGGCCGAACGCGTGGCCTGGCGCGACGACGACCGTGACCGACGGGCGCGAGATGCGAAGCTCGCCCGTGACCGACGAGCGCGAGACGCGAAGTTCGCCCAGCGGCCGGGAGGCGCGCGATGACGCAAGCAGACCCCAACGACCACGGCCACCACCACGAGGCTGACCACGGCGACCCCGAGGATCACCACAGCTGCGCCACGGGCGCAGCCGCGCACCACAAGCCGCAAAGGCCGCCACACCCGGTGGCGCTGGAGATCGACTGGCAGCCGGCGCAAGAGCGCGTGGTCGCCGATGTGCTGCGCAAGGCCGAAGGCGGCGCAACGCGCCTGCGCTTTGAGGCGCCAGCGGGCGGCGGCGCGACCGGAATGGGGCTCTACATCGCGATGGCGCTGGGTCGACCGGTGGTCGTCGTCTGCGACAGCGCCGAGCCGGCCGAGCGCTGGGTCGCGCGCTTTCGCGCCTGCGCCGAGGACCTGGACGGCATCTTCTCCGGCCGTCTGGCCGAGCGCGCGACCTTGACGCCGCCTGCACCGGACAAGCCACTACCGCTGTTGTGGGCGACCCACTGGCAGGTCTTTGCCCGTCAGCGGCCTCGCCTGCTGCAGCGCGGATCGAGCTTTGTCGACCGCCTCGCGCCCACCATGCGCACCCTGCATCAACGGCTTGGCCGCGCCGAGGCGCTGCTGATCGTCGATCGCTGTCCGGCGACGACCCCGTATGAGGACGAAGTGCTCGCTGGGCTGCTGGCGGAGGCGCCGGGCTGCGCGGTCTTGACCATCACCTCGCCCAGCGCGCCGTCGACCACCGGCCTGCAAGGCTGAGCGCGCCGTCTGTCGCGTAGCCTGTGCCGACGAGCTGCGGCGCACAGCTGGACAGCGTCGCCATCAGCGAGCCGAGCGCGATTGCCGTGACGGCCGCGATGGGGCAGGCTCCGGCGGCTTCGACCCGGCCATGGCCGGCGTCGGAGTCCCGAACCGCGGCCCAACCGGCCGGCGATCCCAACCCAGACCTCAGAGGAGCCACCATGTCGACTGTCACGCTTCGCGGCAACCCGCTGCGCATCTCCGGTGAGCTCCCCGCCATCGGCAGTACGCTGTCCGACTTCAAGCTTGTCGACCCCAAGCTGCAGGACGTCTCGCTGGCGACCTACGCCGGCAAATGGTTGATCCTGAACCTGTTCCCGAGCGTCGACACCGGCACCTGCGCCATGAGCGTCCGCACGTTCAACGCCAAGGCGGCAGGGCTCGACGGGGTGGCGGTGCTCTGCATCTCTGAGGACTTGCCCTTCGCCCACCGGCGCTTCTGCGGCGCAGAGGGCATCGAGGGCGTCGCGGCGCTCTCGACGGTGCGCGACCGCGGCTTCGGCGAGCGCATGGGCATTCGGCTGCTCGACAGCGGCATGGCCGGCCTGCTGGCGCGCGCCATCGTGGTCGCCGATCCGCAGGGCGTCGTTCGCTACGTCCAGCTGGTGCCGGAGGTCACGGCTGAGCCCGACTACGACGCGGCGCTGGGCGCCGTGGCGCTCTAATGCCGCGCCGTGGCGGTCGGCGGCCGTCGATGCCGGGCCCGGGTGACGGATCGGCACCAGGCGGCGACGCCAGGCCGAAGCAGGGCGCGGCCGCTGTAGCGCCTCCCGCGCGGCAGAAGGTCAAGGCCGGCGCTCTGTTGCGCGAGCTCGGGCCGGGCCAGTCGCCGGCGCTGCTGCGCGAGCTGCACATCGTGACGCGCGGCGGCGAGCTCAACGCCGACGCATTGCGCAAGCTCAAGCAGATCAACCACCTGCTGCGCCTGCTCGCCCCAGGCATCGAGGGCCTGCTTCAGAAGCACGAGGCGCCGGTTCTGGTCGACGCCGGCGCCGGCAATGCGTGGCTCGGGCTGCTCGTCCACGAGGCGCTGCTGCGCCCGGCCGGCCGCGGCAAGGTCGTCGCCATCGAGCGGCGGGCCGACCTGGTCGAGCGCTCCCAGACCCGCGCCCAACACCTCGGCATGACCGGCTTTGAGGCGGTCCACGCCAGCGTCGCCGACCTAACACCCGTCGCCGGGGCGAAATCCACGCTCGGTGATGTCCATGCGGTCCTCGCGCTGCACGCCTGCGACCGCGCGACGGACGAGGCGATCGTCCTCGGCGTGCGCTCCGGCGCTGAGCTGATCGCGGTGGTGCCTTGCTGCCAGGCTGAGGCGGCGGCCTGCCTGGAGGGTCACGCCGTGGACGGCACGCTGGCGCCGATGTGGCGCCATCCGCTGCACCGCCGCGAGCTCGGCGCCCACCTGACCAACGTCATCCGCGGGCTGCTGCTCGAGGCCCACGGCTACCGGGTTCGGATCACCGAGTTGGTCGGCTGGGAGCACTCGCTGAAGAACGAGCTGATCGTGGCCGAGCGCCACCAGCGCCAGAACGGCCTCGCACTGGCCCAGCTGCGGCGCCTGTTGGCCGGCCTGCCGCCGCTGCCGCTCTGGATCCTTGGTGAGCTGATGCCGACACGGCCGGCGGACGAGTCCACGCCAGGGGCATCTCTACCCGTCGGCGTCGACGCTTCTGGCGAATTGGGCGACGCCGGGATTGCGGCGGCCAGCTCCGGGGGTTGATGCGCTGAGCGTCGCCCCTTGCTGGCGGCAGCGACACGCGACACCCTGAGCACGGCGCCCCTCGCGCCGAGAGCGGCACCATGGCGCCCCACCCCGATCCCCACCGCAATGCCTTGCTGCTCCAGCGCCGTCGGGCGCAGCGGCAGCTGCAGCGCCAGCGGCATGGCTTCTGGCGCAGCCTGGGCCGCGACAACCGCGTTTTTCCTCGCAAGCTGGTCGTGACGCGCCAGGGTCGCTGGATCATCGGCATGGCGATCTTGCTCGGCGTCGGCGCCGTCAACACCGGCAACAACCTGCTCTACCTGGTGCTCAGCCTGCTGATCAGCATCATCGCCATCTCAGGCGTGCTGTCGGAGCTCAACCTGCGCAGCCTGCGCGTCCGGCGGGCGGCACCGCGCGAGCTCGATGCCGATGAGCCGACGCTGTGGCGCTATGAGGTGGAGAACGGCAAGAATCGCGCGTCGTTCCACATCGAGATCGACGAGATGACCAGCGACGACGCGCTGAGCCAACGCCCAGGGCTCCTGCTCCATCTGCAGCCGCAAGAGACCGGCACCTGCTTCGCGGTGGTCCGGGCCGAGCGACGAGGGCCGATCGCGACCGTCGGGCTGCGCATCTCGACCACCTATCCCTTTGGATTTGCGCGTAAGTCGATGGTTGTCGAGGTGCCGGCGCGGGTGCTGGCGCTGCCGGCCGTCGCCGAGGTCGCGGTGCCTCTGCAGGGCAGCCGAGGCCGCGGTGAGCAGGAGCGGAGCCCCAAGGCGGGCCAGGGCAGCGAGCTGCGCGGGCTCCGCGACTTTCGCGCTGGCGACCTCGCCCGCGACCTGCACTGGAAGGTGTCGGCGCGGCGCGGTCGGCTGATCGCGCGTGAGTGGGAGAGCGAGGCAGCTCGGCAGGTTCAGGTCGAGTTCATCCACCTCGCTGTCGCCCCAAACGAGGGACCAGAGCAGCACGACGCGGCCTGCGCCACGGTGGCGGGGGTCTGCGCTGCGCTCCTCGCCGCGGGAAGAGCGGTCGGCCTGCGCACCCTCCAGGGCGAGGTGGCGGCGGCTACGGCCAACGACGGCGGGCAACTCTTGCAGATCCGCCGGCAGCTCGGGCAGCTCACACCGGCCGATTTGCCGCCGCCTGCCGACTGGCCCATCGACGACGACACCTGGCTGCAGCGCTGCCAGGCCGCGGAGGCGTGGAGCGCCCGGCGCAGCGGCGGTGCCGCCATCGCAGCCAGTGATGCCTTCGCCGCCCAAGCCCGCTGGGCTGCGCTCGGCGGTGCAGCGAACGCGAACCCGGGTGGCGCGCCCTTGCCCCAGTTCGGGGTCGAGGGGCCTGCGCTCGGCGGCCAGGTGCGCGTGGTCGTCCGCTTCGTCCAGCACGAGCGCCTGCCGCTGGCCGGGCCGCAGCCCGACCTCTGCCTCTGGCTCGACGACCTCGGCGCCGTCGTCCGCAGCGAGCAGCCAGAGCGGGCGTTGCAGGGGGCAGCATGAGCGCCGCCCCTGGCCTAGCCGGCATCGCTGGGGTGACCCCGGCGGCGGGCGGCTTTGCGCGCACCTTCTTGCTGACCAGCTACGCCCTCGTCGGCGTCGCTTTTGGCGCTGTCGCCAGCAGCGGCGAAATCGGCATCGTCGCGCCCGTAGCGTTCACGGTTGCCTTCGTGGCCAGCCTGGTCTGGCGGCGCTCGCAGACGCCGCAGCCAGGCGTGGCGCGGGTCTGGACCGGCGTGCTGCTCCTCACCTTCGCAGCCTTGGTCGCCTGGTCGATCGAGGACGGCAACTGGCTGCTGCACGCCCTGGAATTCGCCCTGGTGATGACGACCAGCCGCCTGTTTCAGCGCCGCTACGCCAAGGACTGGCTGCAGCTCTACGCCCTCAGCTTCCTGTTGATCCTGGTCGCGGCCGTCATCCACCCGACGCTGACCTTCGCGATCTCGTTCATCATCTACGCGATCCTAGCGATCTGGGCGCTGGTGATGCTGCACATCGTGCACCAGATCGAGGTCGCCACCCACCAGACGCCGGAGGAGCTGGAGCCGGATCCCAATGCCGCGACGCCGCGACTCGGCTGGATGCAGCGTCTGCGCCTGCGCCTGCGCGCCCTGCGCGGCCTGCCGCCGCCGCCGCCGCCAAGGGCCACCCGCCCGCCCTTGCCCGACGGCCCCATCGGCGCCGAGGCCCTGCAGTGGCGCAGCCGGCGCCTCATCGGCCCCGGCTTCCTCGCCTTCACCAGCGCCCTAGCCCTGGCGGCGCTGGCCGTATCGATGCTGTTCTTCTTGCTCTTTCCCCGCATCGGCATGGGCTTCTTCTTCGCCCGCACCCGCAACGGTCAGAGCGTCACCGGCTTCGCCGACGAAGTGGCGCTGGGCGGCTTTGGCCGCATCAAGACCAGCGCCGAAGTGGTCATGCGGGTGTCCTTTCCCGCCCAGCCGGAGCGGGCGTTCGAGTCGCTGCGGCTGCGCGGCCTCTCGTTCGACACCTTTGACGGCCAGCGCTGGTCACGCGGCGAGGAGCCGGCCTGGAGCCTGCGCCGCCTCGGACAGCGCTTTGACATCGAGCAGCCCCAATTGCCGCCGGAGCAGGCCACCACCGCCACCGCGCGCATCTACTTGGAGCCGCTCAACACCGAGAACTCGGTCCTCTTCGCCCCTGCGAAGACGACGACGGTCGAGTGGCTCGACAGCGAGTACGACAGCTTTCGTCGCCGGCGCAAACGCGTCGAGTCCGCGCCTTCTGGCGACTTGCGCTACCTCGCGCCCAAGGACGTCGCGCTGACCTACCAGGTCACCTTTCAGGAGCCGCGCAGCGAGTCGATCCGCCGCAAGCTGATGGAGCCAGCGCCGGACGCCTCCGCCGACGATCTGGAGATCCCGCACAAGCTGGCGCGGCGCTACCTGCAGCTCCCGCCCAACCTCGACCCCCGCATTGCGGCACTCGCCAAGACGCTGGTCCGCGGCGACACGCCGGCCAAGCGCGCCTTGGCTTTGGAGTCCGCCCTGCGCCGCGACTGGACCTACTCGCTGGATGGCGACCAAGACAACGACGCACCGCTGCTGGATTTTCTCTTCGGCAAGCGCCACGGCCACTGCGAATATTTTGCGACGGCGATGGCGGTCATGCTGCGGACGCAGGGCATCCCTGCGCGCGTCGTCAACGGCTTCTTGGGCGGCGAGCAGAACGAATTCGGCGGCTATCGGATGATCAAGCAGGGAGACGCGCACAGCTGGGTCGAGGTGTACCTGGCCGGTGCCGGTTGGCACACCTTTGAGCCGACGCCCGCCGCGGGCCAGCTGGCGCCCGTGGATGACGGCATCGCGGCTGCGATGCGGCGGGTCGCCGATGGCGCGGCGATGCTCTGGTACTCGTGGATCGTCGAGTACGACCTCGAGCGGCAGATCGGCGTGCTGCGGGCCATTCGCGCCGCCCTGCCGGACCTGCGCTCAAGCTTTCGCCTGAACGACGCCGGCAATCGCGGCATGCGCCAGGTCGATGACGAGGGCAACAGCATCGCCGACGCCAAGGGCCCTCCGCTCGACATGCGCTGGCCAGCGGTCGTCGGCGTCTTGGCCGCCCTTGGCGGGCTCTTGCTGCTCTGGCGCCGTCGGCGGGGCGCCCATCGCGACGGCGTGGACCGTCGCCTCCGTCGCGTCGAAGGCGCGCTGCGGGACCGCTTGCACGCCCTCGACCTCGCGCCGGCGCCGCACCAGACCTTCCACCACGCTAGGGCGCGCGCAGCGGCGGCGGGCGAAGCGGAAGTCGCGGATGCACTAGCGGACTTCGCCGCCGCTTTCGATCGCGCTCGCTGGCGCGATCCTGCAGACCCCGAAGCCATCGCGGCCGCGCTCACCTCGGGCCAGCGCGCTGTGGCGGTCTGCAAGGCAGCGGCCGCAGGTCGTAGGCGTCGACGAGGCGCGTCGGCGACGCCCGTGCCCCTCGGGGTCGGGCCTCCGTCCGGCGCAGCCCGGGGTTCGTAGACACCGCCAGTCGGGCGGACCTTGCGCCCACCACGCGGGGCAGCGACACTGACAGGCGGCGAGAGTGCCCGCGGCCCGCGCGCGCACGCCTGTGCGCTGCTGTCGCGAAGGGCAGCGCAAAGGCACGCCGGGTGCTGGAGGTAACGATGGCCGCGCCACGAACGACTCGCGCACGCAACGCAGCGCCGCGCCGCCTGGTCGCTGCGCTTCTTTGCGCGCTCGCCCCGACCGCCCCGCTCGGCCCCACCGCCTGGCCGTTGGCGCAGGCCCTCGGCGCCGCAGGAATCGGCTGCATCGCCGCGGCCGCGTCCCTGATGCCCCAGGTGGCGCACGCGCGCAGCAAGCCCAAGCGCGGCGAGGGGCCTGGGCGCCTGACCATCGCCAGCCTGACGCGCGGCGCCACGGTGATCCTCGACGATCAGGAGGTCGGCACGGTGCCGCTGGCCGAGCCCCTGGAGCTCTCGCCTGGAGTCTCCCACGTCGTGCGCCTGCAGAAGCGTGGCTTCGGCACCTTCGTCGAGACCGTGAAGCTGAGCGCCGGCGAAGAGCGCGAGATCGAAGCGGACCTCGTGCCGTCAGGCGGCGTGCTCAAGGTCGCCTGCAACGTGCGCCGCGCCAACATCCTGCTCAACGGCAAGCCGATCGGCGTCACGCCCTTCGACGGCGACGTCGAGGCCGGCAAGCACCAGCTGCAGGTCGCCGCCGCTGGCAAGCGCACCGACACCCGCACCATCGAGGTCGTCGCGGGCGAGGAGATCTCCCTCGACGTTCAGCTCGTCGACCAGCCGGGGCCGGTGGTCAAGTCGGACGATTCCCTGCTCGGGCGCTGGTGGTTCTGGACCGCCATCGGCACCGCCGTCGTGAGCGGTGTGACGCTCGGCGTGCTGTCGCAGCGCGAGATCAAAGTGGATCCGCCCGCCTCGAATCACTCGCTGACGCTGCCGTAGGGCACCTATCGTCGAAGCCGGGATCGCGTCGTCGCAGGGCCTGCTAAGCCCCAGCGGTCGCTCGATCATCCGAGGACCATCGCCGCGCCCAGGACGGCACCTGGCAAGGCACGAAGCTCCTAGACTCGTCGAGCCCTCTCGAGCCTGCGCCATGTGGCTGCGACCGTCGTCGACAGACCAGGACCGGCCTGATCGGGTCAATGGGTCATCCGAACCGACCCAATTTCAGCCGGTTTAGGCCTAAGCGACGCTGCTGAGCATCGGCGTGGGCTCGTTGGTCTCCGCCGACGACTCTACGCTGCCTGGCGGCGGCAAGCGCACAATCTCGACCCGGCGGATCTTGCGAGCGTCGACCTCGAGCACCATGATCTTGAGACCGTCGACCATGACCTCGTCGCCCGCGCTCGGCATGCGGCCGAGGTGGTGCAGCACGTAGCCAGCCATGGTCGAAAAGCCCTGGTCTTCGTCCGGCTCCGAGACCCGCACCGCCTGCGCGACGGCCCGCATGTCGGCGGCGCCGTCGACCAGCCAGCGGTCCTCGCCGTCGGCGACGATCAGGGGCTCGATCTCGTCGAACTCATCATAGATATCGCCGACAAGCTCCTCGAGGATGTCCTCGAGCGAGACGATGCCGGCGGTGCCGCCATGCTCATCGACGACGACCGCGACGTGGACCGCCTTGGCGCGGAAGGTCTGCAGCAGCGTGCTCGCCTTCTGATTCTCGGGCACAAACAAGGGCTTGCGCACGTGGCGCCGCAGCTCGAAGCGGCCTGCCCGCACCTCGCCCTCGGCCTCGATCAGCTGCTTGGCGTAGAAGATGCCGAGGACATCGTCGGGTCCATCACCGAAGACCGGGTAGCGCGAGTAGCCGTTGGCCTTGACGATGGTCAGGATCTGCTCGGCCGTGGCTGTGCCTGGGATGCCGACGACTTCGGTTCGCGGCGTCATGACATTGCGAATTGGGGTGTCCCAAAGATCAAAGACGTTCTTGAGCAGATCGCCGCGCGAGACGTCGATCGAGCCCTCCTCCGAGCCGATGCGGACCATGTCTTCGATCTGCTCCTCGGTGACGACAAAGCCCGACGTATCGGTGTCGACGCCGAGCAGCCGCACGAGGGTCTTGGAGAACCAGGTCAGCCCTGCGGTCAGCCAGCGCGTCGCAAGGTGGAATCCATGCACCAGCCACAGCAGCCGCAGAAACCACTCCGGGTGCGACTTCGCCAGCGTCTTGGGCACGATCTCGCCGACGATGAGCACGATGACGGTCACTGCCACCACAGACAGCGTGACAATCCACTCGCTGAACCAGCTTGGCTTCGCGGCGGTAGGGGCCGTCTGCAAGGTCAGCGTCGTGACCATCGCCGAGAGCAGCATATTGACCAGGGTGTTGCCGGCCAGGATCGAGGTCAGGACTTTGGAGTGGTCGCGCTGCCAGAGCTCGAAGAGACCGGTGGGGCCGACCTTCTGGTCGATGAGGCGGCGCAGCTTGTGCTCGCCCATCGAGGTGATGGCGGTCTCGGACCCCGAGAACACGAAGGAGAGGACGAGGCAGGTCAAGCCGGCGACCACAGACCACAGCTGGTCGCCGTCCAAAGCAGAAGGAGGAAGGTCCAACGCGAACTCCCGGCGTGGATCATCCACGACTTTGCAAACGAAGCCTAACACAGCCGAGCGGCCGATCCAAGCACGTCAATGGGTTGGGGCGAAGACGCCCCGCATGTCGCCGGGTCGGTTGCAACGCCGAGGTGGAGCGGGAATCAGCGCGTCGGGTCCTTGCCGCAAGCGCCGACCGCGCCGACCGAAACATAAGTTGTGGAACTCTTGATGCAATGCGGCATCTCAGGGTTCCAGGCCTCGCACGCGGCGTCGCTGGCGCAGGAGAGGGTGCAGAACTTGGCGGGCTCGGCGCCGGTACGGAGCGTGTTGCCGCCTGACTTCGACTTCTCGAAGGCGGGCGTGAAGGCCAGGCCGCCGGCGTCGTCGACGCTGCAGGGCGCCGTCTCGCTGCTGCCGACGCCGTCACAGGCGTTGTTTTTGGTGCAGATGCGAATCGCAGCGTCGTAGCCAGCCAAGAAAGAGCCTGCGACGCAATGGCCGTAGGCGCAGTCGGCGCCGACTTTGCAGGGCTTGCCGTGCTCAGCGCCGGCGGCGTTCTTGACCGGCGGGCACTGCCACCAAGGGCCGGTGCGGGTGTTGGCGGCACCGGCGTCGCCACCAACGCTTTCGCAGCCTAGCAAGGCGCCGAACGCCAAGACGACGATCCCGATGGGGCCGGCGGCGCCGACGGTGCCGTTGGGCCTAGATCGCTGCGTCATGGTCGAACTCCCTCCGCGGCATGCCGTGCCCGGGTGTCGCGACATGCTACGGGCCGGAGGCGGCGTCTTCAACCGTGGCGTCGACATCTGCGCCGGCGCCGCCGTCAGGGCCGCTTGGATTGGCCTCCAGACCGGCGCACAGCCAGCTACAAGTGACGGCTCGACGCGTACAGGCGCCACCGCCGCCGCGCAGCCGAAGCCAGGCGCCGTCGGGCTGCAGCCGCCACAGGTCGGCCAGGGCGCCGCAGCGGCCGAGGCCGCCGAAGAGCAGCAGCGCGCCCAGGTCGGTGCGACCCAAGGCGGCGCCGAGGCGGGGTTCGGGTGAACCGGCATCGATTCCTGAGGCGGTGGCCAGCGGGCGACACAGGTCGTTGCCGAGCGCCGGAGGCTCGTCGATCAACCCGCCCTGCCCCGCATCGCCGGCCCTCAGCCGCGTCCACGTGCCGGTGGCGAGGTCGAGCCGCCAGAGGTCATTGCGCACGCCCACCTTGTCGTCGCGCCCACCGAACACCATGAGCGCGTCGGCGCCGAGTGGGGCCAAGGCCGCTTCTGCGCGCGGGCTCGGCGCGGCGCCGTGCGTCGGCACCATGGCCCAGGTGGCGTCTGCGCCGCGCAAGACGTGCACTTCGGCGCGCAAGGCGTCGGTGGCGTCGACGCCGCCGAAGAGCGCCAGCCGCGTGCCGAGGCTGCAGAACCCAAAGTTGCGCCGCGCACCGGGCGTTTGGCCGCCAGCGGCGACAAGCTCCCAGCTCGTCGCCTGGCCGTGCAGGCGGCGCAGCTCGAACGTCGCGATGGGCGTGCCGTTGGGGCCGATGTCGCCGCCGAAGAGCCACAAGGCCGGCGGCGTCGTGGTCGCGGCCATGCCGCCGTGGCTACGCGGCGTCACGGCGGCGGTCGCCGGCTGCCAGGCCGCGGCGCCCGCATGCCACTGCAGGACCTGCCCGGTCGGCTCGCCGTCTGGCGCATGGCCGCGACCGCCGACCAGCCAGACGGCGGCGGTGATCGGGTGACGGGCTGCCATCGCGCCAAGTCGGCCGCCCGCGCCGCCCCCGCCGGGCCCACCTGACGTCGGCAGCGGCGGCAACGCGGGCGCGGCGCGTGTGCCGCCGCAGGCCTCGACCACGGCTGCGTCGGCCAGCGCCGGCGACGCGGCGGTGCAGGGCAAGGCGCCTGGGTCGCCGCCAACGATGAGCAGGCCGGTATCGAAGGGTGTCGCGGCGGCAAAGCCACGCCCGATCGGCGCCAGCGCGTTGCCGCAGCCGCTGCCGGCGCCGCCGTTGCCAGCGCCGCCGCCGGCGTCGCCCTGTGCGCCGAGTCCCTGGGTACAGCGGCCGCCATTGCAGACCAGATGCGGTGGGCAGTCGGCTTGGCCAACGCAGGGGATGGGCTTGTCGCAGGCGAGGAGCCCTGCAACGGCGCAGAACGCCATGGCGCCCGATCGGATGGCGCGCAGCGGGCCTGGTCGGAGAGGCGGCGGCCACCGCCGGCGTGCGGCGTCTGTCACGGGTTGGCGGGGCAGGTGCAGCCGGCGGCTGGCAGTGCGATGACGTGGACGTCGTCGATCCAGGCCCCGCGTTCGACGTCGATCACGCCCTTGGCGGTGAAGCGCAGCTCGAGCTGCTGCGACGACGCAGACGTGATGTCGAAGGGCAGCTGGACGGCCTGGGCCTGGCCGGTTGGGCAAATCGGCGCTCCGAGTGGCGATGCTTGGCGCAGGGCCTGCAAGCTGCCACCGGCGCAACCGCCATCGGCGTCGACATGGGCCTGCATGCGGAGCACGTAGCTGCCCGGCGGCAGGTGGAGGGGGGGCAAGCGCGCGCTGGCCATGCCAACACCGAGCCCGACGTGCAAGGCCTGCTTGCCGCCCTCGGCGAGCGGTGTCGCCGGCAGATGCGGGGCGAAGGCTCCGAGCGGCCCAGCAGGCAAGCTCCAGCCGGCGGGGGGCGCCTTGCCCTCGAATCGCGCTTCGTGGAGCCAGGGGCTGGCACAGCGCGACTGGCTGATGCAGGCGCCGTCGAGGCAGGCGCGGACCGAGCATGGGCCATCGTCGAGGCAGGGCCAGGCGACGCGGACGCAGTGGTGCTTGGCGACGTCGCAGTGATCTTGGGTGCAGGCGAAGCTGTCGTCGCACTCGGCGTCTTGGCTGCAGCAGCCGGCACTCGCTACCGGCTGGCCCTTGCAGGTGCCGCCGCTGTCGCACGTGTCCGAGCTCGTGCATTCGCTGCCGTCGTCGCACGGCTGCCCGCCAAGGCCGCTGTGCTGGCAGCCGGCCTTGGCGGCGCAAGCGTCGGCGGTGCAGGACTGGCCGTCGTCGCAGTTGAGCGCCGCGCCGGCCTGGCAAGCGTTGCCGGCGCAGGCCTCGGCGCCATTGCACAGGTCGCCATCGAGGCAGGGCGCGAAGGGGCGGGGCTTGGGCTGGCAGCCGGCCTTGGGCAGGCAGAGGTCTTCCGTACAGGCGTTGCCGTCGTCGCAGGCCAGCGGCACGCCGCCCCGGCAGAGGCCCTGCACGCAGCTATCGCCAAGGGTGCAAGCCGACCCATCGTTGCACGCGACACCGACCAGGAGCTGGTGCATGCAGGTGCCGGCGGGCTTCTCGCAGCTATCGAGCGTGCAGGCGTTCTGGTCCTGGCAGGCGTTGACGCTGGCACAGCAGCCGGCGATCGCTGCGCCAATGCAGACCCCAGCCTTGCAAGTGGCGTCCGATGCGCACCCGGTCGCAGTCACACAAGCGCTAGCCACCGGCGACTGCTGGCAGCGCCCGGTCTTCTTGTCGCAGACGCTGCCGGTGCAGACGTTGCCATCGTCGCAATCGATGACGACGAGGGCCTTGCAGGTGCCGCCATCACAAGTCTCGCCGCCGGTGCAGGCGGTGTCGTCGCCGCAAGTCTGACCTTGGAGTGGCGCGGGGTCGAAGCTACAGGCGCCGCCGACGCAGGCGTCTACAGTGCATGGCGCGTTATCGTTGCAGACCAGCGGCTTGCCAGCGCAGGCACCGCCTTCGCAGACGTCGCCCTTGGTGCAAGGGTTGCCGTCATCGCAGCCGCCAGTGCCGGCCGGATACACGCACCCGAGGAGCGGATCGCAGTGGTCGGCGGTGCACACCACATCATCGGCACACAGGATGGGCACACCCTTGCAGCTGCCGCTCTTGCAGGCGTCCAGGCGGGTACAGAGGCTGCCGTCGTCGCAGGCTCCATTGGTGAAGGTGAACTTGCAGCCGGCAGGCGCCACGCAAGCATCTTCGGTGCAGGGGTTGGCGTCGTCGCACGTCGGCTTCGCCCCGGACTCGCAGGCGCCGAACTTGCAGAGCGCCACGCCGTTGCAAGCGTTGCCGTCGTCGCAACTGGCGCCATCGCCAAGAGGTTTGTTGCCGCAGCCGCTGCCCGACACGCAGACGTCGACCGTGCACAAATTGCCATCATCGCACGAGGTCAGCGCGACGCCGACGCAGAGCGTGCCGATGCACTGGCTGGCGCTGGTGCAGAAGTTGCCATCGTCGCAGGCCACCAGCCCCCCTGGCGTCGGCGGCTGGTAGCTGCACTTGCCGTCGGTGCAGGTGTCGGTGGTGCAGCCGTTGCCGTCGGCGCAGTCGAGGGACTCGGAGCAGCAGGTGGGCAGTGGCACGCCGATGCAGGCCTTGCCGATGCAGACGTCGTCTTCGGTGCACTCGCTGCCGTCATCGCAAGCGCCCGTGGCTTGGATGTGGCTGCACGAGTCGGCGGTGGCGTCGCACGCGTCGGCGGTGCAATCGTTGCCGTCGCTGCAGTCCTGGGCGACGGTCGCGACGCACGCGCCCTTGTCGCAGACTCCGGCCTGTTGGCACGGCTGCTTGGGGTCACAGGCCGAGCCGGGCGAGACGGGCAGCGCCAAACAGCCAGATTTGGGATCGCAGGGGTTGGCGGTGCACGAGCTGTCGTCCTCGCAGTCGGCGCTGGTGCCGCCCTTGCACAACCCGCCGAGGCACGACTCGTTCTCAGTGCAAGGGTTGCCATCGTCGCAGGCGCCGACGCGCGGCAGCCACCGGCAGCCGGCCAGCGGATCGCAGACGTCGTTGGTGCAGTCGTGGCCGTCGAAGCAGACATCGTTGTCCGGCACATGGCGGCAACCCACTTTCAGGTCGCAAGTGTCGGCCGTGCAGGCGACCTCGTCGTCGCAGACGGGGAGCTCGTCTGTCGCGCCGTCGCAGTCGTTGTCGAGCCCGTCGCAGCGGCCTTCGATGGGCTGGTAGTCCGGCAACAACGCAAGATTGCAAAGCCAATTTCCGTTGGAGCAGCGTGAGGTCGCCGCCCCCAAGCAGACACCGGTGGCGCCGCAGCCCTGCCCAGCTTTGCCCTCGAGGTCTTCGTCGGTTTCGCCGTCGCAGTCGTTGTCGAGCGCGTCGCAGCGGGTCTCGCCGTCAGGTTCGAAGCCGGCGCTGGCTGGCAGCAGGCAGCGGACCGCACCTGCCTCGCAGACGGCGGCGGTGGCGTTGTCGCGGCAGACTCCACGGACGCAGGCCGCTTTGGCCAGCTCTGGGCCGCTCGCGGGCGTCGCGTTGGCGGGGTCGTCGGCATCGCGGAGGCAGTCGCCGTCGCTGTCCAAGCCGTCATGCTCGATGAGGTCGGCGCGACCATCGCCGTCGCGGTCGCGCGGCTGGCCGGCGACCGAGCCGTACTCTGTGGCGTCATCCTGGCCGTCGCCGTCGGTGTCTTTGCCAAACGCGGCGCTACCGCACAGCGCCTCGGCATAATTGGTGAGGCCGTCGCCGTCGGCGTCGCCATCCGGCGCGGCGCAGAGGCGCGAGGTCGCGGCCTGCAGGTCGGTGGCGCGGGCAAGGCAGAAGGCGCTCTCGCAGTCGGCGTCGGTGTCGCAGGCGGCGCCGAGGGGCTGCAGCGTGGTGTCGCAGGCCGGCAGCCAAACCCACGCCGCGGCGAAGAGCACGGCGCCGCCGAGTCCGACGGAACGCCGCAGGCCGAGCCCGACGACGCCGCGTCCGCCCGGTGCACGGGCCCCGCCGAGGCGATGCCCTGCCATGCGCCTAGCCGTCCCGCAACGCGTAGTAGACGCCGAGCACCTTGCGAACGTACGAGTCCGTGGCAGCAAACGGGGTGGCCTCGCGCCGCAGCACCCGAGTACCGCCGGCGTGGTAGGCAGAGAGGACCTTCACGAGGTCGCCGTCGAAGCGATTGGCCAGCAGGCGCAAGAAGCGCGTACCGGCAGCGATGTTCTGCGCCGCGTCGCGGAGGTCCTCCGCGCCCATCGCCCGCCCAGTCTCGGGCAGCAGCTGCATGAGCCCGACCGCGCCAGCGACAGACTGTGCCTGCGGGTTCCAGCCACTCTCGACCTGAATCACCGCCCGCACGAGGTCGGCGGGGATCTGATAGCGCGACGCCGCGGCCTCGATGGCCTCCTGGTGCGGCCCGCGGTCCGGGGCGCGGCCGCCCGAGGGTGGCTGGGTCGGGGCGTTGCCCTGGCCGGCGCTGGGGCCGAGCGGGGCCGGGGTGGTGCCGAGGCGTCCGGCGGGATCGCGGCGTGGCGGCGGCGACCACGGCCCGGGAGCGGCGGTCGGACCGGGAGGCGCCGCTTGAATGGGGGCCTGTTGCGCCGCTCCCACCGCGGGCGGAGCACCAGCGGCGAAGCCGACCCCGCCCCCCCCCACACTCGCCGGCTGAGCGTCGTAGATGCCTCGGCCGCCGGTGCCGCCGCCGCCGCCGCCGCCGCCCATCGCGCGCACGGTGGCGCGCCAGTCGCATCCGAAGGGATTCTCGCTGAGCCTCACCACCGAGCACGCGTTTTTGGCGTTCAGGACCCTGCGCCGAAGGCCTGCATCGCCCTTCAATGCGCGATCGCCGTAGCCTGCGACCTCCTGGCCGAAGCGGCAATCGAGGGTGAATTCCTTGCACAGCGTCCCAGCCACCGCCTCGCCGCGGGGCACCCCAAGGACGGCGCAGGCCGTGACGCAAGCCAAGCCGAGCAGAGCCCGGCGGCTGCGAAGTATGCGGGGAGCTAGGCCGAGGCGAGGTTGCCAGCGTCGCTTCGCAGAGAGCATCATGGTGGCCTTGTCCTCTCCCCTGCCCGATCGGGCCGAGGATACCAGGGTCGGGTGCCAGGGGGAATGCGAAAGATCGCCCGTGGCGGCAGAGAGGTGTCTTGGAACACGGCCAACCGAGCGTAGCGCTGATCGGCTATGGACCTTGGGGGCGCAACCTCGGGCGCAACCTGGCTCAGCGTGGCGCCCTGGCGGCGATCGTCGACCCCGATCCGCAGACCCGGGCTGAGGCGGCGCGCGCTTGGCCGGCGGTCGCGGTGCTGCCAGACATGGACGCCCTCGCTGCCGCCTGCCCAGACCTGCAGGCGGTGGTGATCGCTGCCCCGGCGGCGCGGCATGGCGCCCTGGTGCGCGCGAACCTCGAGCTCGGCCGGCACGTGTTCGTCGAGAAGCCCCTGACGCTCGACCTTAGCGAAGGCCGCACGCTGGTGGCCCTGGCCCGTGCCCGCGGGCTGCGCTTGATGGTTGGACACCTGCTGCACTACCACCCGGCGGTCGAGACGCTGGCCGCGCTGGTGCGCGAGGGCACGCTTGGGCGCCTGCGCACGCTGTACTCGCACCGCCTGAACCTCGGCCGCTTTCGCCGCGAGGAGTCGAGCCTGTGGTCGTTCGCGCCGCACGATGTGGCCGTCCTGCTGCGCTTGACCGGCGCCATGCCAGAGCGGGTGATCGCTCAGGGCTCGTCGTTCCTGCACCCCAAGGTCGCTGACACCACGATGACGCTGCTGGAGTGGGATTCCGGTATCGCCGCCCACATCTACGTGTCGTGGCTGCACCCCTTCAAGGAGCAGCGGCTGGTGGTCGTCGGCGAGGACGGCATGGCCGTGTTCGACGACTCGCGGGGCGCCGACAAGCTCCAGCTCTACCGCCACGGCGTCGAGTGGCGCGACGGACGTCCGATGCCGAGGCGTGCCGAGGCCGAGACCGTCGCCTGCGCCGACACCGAGCCGCTCGGCCGCGAGGTCGACGCCTTCCTGCTTTGGCTGCGCGATCCGAGCGCGGTGCCGCCGTCGGATGGCGAAGAGGGCCTGCGCGTGCTGGCGGTCCTCGACGCAGCCGAGCGCAGCCTGGGCCTGCGCGGCGCCGCAGTCGTCCCCGGCCACGCTGGCAGCGGGCTGGAGAAGGGCGGCGCTGGCCACGCCGCGACCGCCGCGGCCACCGGCGCAGATGCAGCCACCGGTGCAGCTGGGACGCGCATCCACCCGAGCGCCATCGTCGCCGACGGCGCGAGCCTCGGCGCAGGGACGGCGGTGTGGCACTTCAGCCACGTCATGGCCGGGGCGCGCATCGGCCGCGACTGCGTGCTCGGCCAGAACTGCCACGTCGCCGGCGGCGCTGTGCTCGGCGACGGCGTGCGCCTGCAGAACAACGTCTCGGTGTACGACGGCGTCGAGCTCGGCGACGGCGTTTTCGTCGGCCCCTCTGCGGTCTTTACCAACGTCGGCCGGCCGCGCGTCGGCGTCTCGCGCCGCGACGCCTATGAGCGCACCCGGGTCGGCCGCGGCGCGACGATCGGCGCCAACGCGACCGTCGTCTGCGGCCACAGCATCGGGGAGTACGCCCTTATCGGCGCGGGCGCGGTGGTGACGCACGACGTGCCACCGTACGCCGTCTACGCCGGCAATCCGGCGCGCGCCATCGGCTGGGCTTGCCGCTGCGGCGAGCGCCTCGAGCTGCGGCCTGCCGACGTGGAAGCGGTTGCGGACGAGCTAGCTGTCGGCGCGCCCGCGACAGCGACCTGCGCGCGCTGCCTGGCCACCTATCGCCTCCATCCCGATGGTCTGCAGTGGGTCTCGGCGCCGGAGTCGCCGTGAGCGCGGCCGCGGGGACCCACGCCCAGGCAGCGAACCGGGCGCCGGCGCAGGTGCCCTTTTTCGACCCGCGGCGCTTGCTGGCGCCCCACGACGCAGCGCTCCAAGCGGCTTTTGCGCGCGTCCTGCAGCACGCCGTCTTTGTCCTCGGCCCCGAGGTCGCCGCCTTTGAGCAAGCGCTGGCGAGCAGCCTCGGCGCCCGACGTGCCGTCGGCGTCTCAAGCGGCAGCGATGCCTTGCTCGCCACGTTCATGGCCCTGCGGCTGCCGACTGGCGCCGAGATCTTGTGCACGCCCTTCACCTTCATTGCGTCGGCCAGCTCCATCGTGCGCGCCGGCCTGCGTCCGGTCTTCGTCGACCTGTCCGCCGAAGGCTTCTTGCCCACCGCCGAGGCGTTCGAGCGCGCCTGGGGCAACCGCACCGCAGGCATCCTGGCCGTCCACCTCTACGGCGAACCGGCCGACTGCGACCCATTGGCGGCGCTCTGCAAGGCGCGCGGCGGCGTCCTCATCGAGGACTGCGCCCAGGCCATCGGCGCCCGCGACGCACAGGGCCGCAGCGTCGGCTTGTCCGGCCGCGCCGGCACGTTGTCGTTTTTTCCGGCCAAGAATCTCGGTGCGCTCGGAGACGGCGGCGCGGTGTTCGGCGACGACCTCGACCTGCTGGCCGCAGTCGAGCGCCTGCGGCAGCACGGCCGCGCCGGACGCGACGTCTTTAGCGCCCTCGGCGGCAACTTCCGGCTCGATGCGCTGCAAGCGGCGCTGCTGCAGGTGTTGCTGCCGGTGCTGCCGTCTTGGATCGCCGCCCGTCAGCGCAACGCCGCGACCTACCTCGAGGCGCTGCGACCGCTCCACGACGCCGAGCGACTCATTCTCCCGACGGCAACCCCAGGGCACGCCTGGAACCAATTCACGCTGCGCACCCCGCGACGTGACGCCCTGGCCCAGGCGCTGACGGCCGCCGGCATTGGCAGCGCGGTCTACTACACCGTCCCGCTGCACCGCTGCCCGGCCTTGGCCGACGCCATGCCGCAGGCGGCGCTGCCTCACGCCGAGCGCGCTGCTGCCGAGGTGCTGTCGCTGCCGGTCTATCCGGGGCTGCGCGCCGACGAGCAGGCCCGGGTCATCGAAGTGGTGCAGGCCGCGCTCGCGTGCTAGCGTGCTGGCCCCCCCGCGCGGCAGGCGGTTGGCCGCGGGGGCTGCGAACGAGAGCTCGCAGCACCGCGACCGAACGCGCACAGGCGGCGCTAGAGCGCCCAATGCCCGAAGGAGCCCCATGATCTTGCAGCCGAAGCAGAGCGTTCGCCTGGCCGAGGATGAGCCGGCGGACGACCCCGACGCGGACGAGCCCGATCCACCACGCGCGCCCGTCGATCCCTCTCATTCTGAGCCACCCAAGGCGGAGGCCGGGGCCGGCGGCTCGCCCATCGGTGATCGCTTGTTCAAGAGCCGGCAGATCCAGCTCTTCGGCAAGGTCGATGACAAGCTGGCCGAGCGCGTGATCGCCCAACTCTTGGCCCTCGAGGCCGACGACGCGACAGCGCCGATCACGATGCTCGTCAACTCACCCGGCGGGAGCGTCACGGCAGGCTTCGCGATCTACGACGTGATGCGCTTCGTCCAGCCGCCGATCCGCATCGTCTGCACCGGCCTCTGCGCCAGCATCGCCACCGTCATCCTGATGGCCGCTGTGCGCAAGGACCGCCTGGCGCTGCCGAATACGCGCCTGCTCATCCACCAGCCCTTGGTACCGATGACGGTCTACGGACCGGCAAGCGACCTCGAGATCACGGCCAACGAGCTGCTCAAGACCCGCGATCGACTCAACCGCCTGCTCGCCGCGGAGACCGGCCAGCCGCTGGAGCGCATCGAGCGCGACACCCAGCGCGACTACTGGCTCTTGGCCGAGGAGGCCATCGCCTACGGCCTGATCGACCGCGTGATTACGCACAGGTCGGAGATCTAGGGCCGGCAGCCCCGCGCGGTCGAGGCTCGGCCCGAGCGCTGGCCCGGCCGAGGCCCGGCCGCAGCCCGTTGTCCTTCCCTACATGTCGAGGATGGTGCGGCCATCGTTGGCCTCGACGTCTTCGCCGAGGATGATGACGCCACGTGCGGGCGCCGGCGGGTCGCGATCCCAGCGCGGGGGCGGCTCGTGGCTCCCTCTTTCCGACCGGTCCATCTCTTCGCCGCCATCCGCGTCGCCGTCGCGGTCATCGCCGCCAGGAAGGCGTGGCGCGATCGGTGGATGCGGTGGGACGAGGTTTGGGCGCTCTAACTGGGGGGCGATGCCGCGCTCAGCGCGCTCGCGACGTAGGATCTCGTCGATGATGAAGGCGTCGAGCATGGCGTCCTCCGTCTCCCTGGTCCCCCCTTCCCTCACCAAAGAGACGCGCGATGCGGCCTCTTGGTTCATCTGCAAGGTAGCATCCGCCCTGGGCTCGGGCAAGGAAGCCCCCATTCGGCAGCGCCACGCGGCAGAGCGTCCAGAAAGTCAACAAGAAAATTCGCGTACAGGCTGTCCGGCGGATCGCGATCCATCAGCGCCTGGAGGGGCGCGCGCACCAACGCAGCGGGGCCGGGCCGCGCGATGACGACCACGCGACGTGGCGTGGGTGCCGCCGGCAGGTGGCAGTAGGTGCGCAGCTGCCGGTCGCCGAGCCCCGCCGCCAACAGCGCTGCCAGTAGGCGGGTGTGGCCCTCGAAGGGGTAGACAAAGAGGGCGCAGCCATCGCTTTGGAGCGCGGTCGCCGCCACTTCGCAGAAGCGCTCAAGGCTGGCGCTGTTCTCGTAGTGCGCCAGCGTCTTCTCGGCGGTACGCGGCGCCATGCGGCCTGCAGCGCGAAAGTAAGGCGGGTTGCAGACGACGAGGGCGGCGGTTGGCAAGGTCAGCACCGGGTCCGCGAGGTCCGCACAGACAACCTCCGAGCCCGCGGCCAGGCCGTTGAGCGCGAGGTTGCGCTCGGCGCGTGCCGCCAGCTGTGGCTGCAGCTCCAGGAGCCGGAGCGAGACGTTGGCCGCGCCGCGTGCCCGCAGCCGCATCCCGAGCAAGAGCGAGACCAAACCGCTGCCGGCGCCCAGGTCGAGCGCAGCCGCGCCGTCGCAGAGCCGCGCCCAGAGCGCCGTGTCGCCCTCGGCCACCTCAGCGGCGACGGCGGCGAGCAACAGCGAGTCCACCGACGTGCGGTAGCCCCGCCGCGCCTGGATGAGCGCGACGCGGTCGTCGAGCAGCAGATCGAGGGTCTCGTCTTCGCCGAGCCAGGGTGGCCGGCCTGAGTCGCTCACGGCGCGGCGATGAACACCGTGCGGGCGCTGCCGAAGCTCGCCGGTGGCAGCGTCAACACGCCGTCGCGGCCTTGCAGCAGTGCAGCCTCTTCAGCGCCAGCACCGCCGCGGGAGTGCAGGTAGAACATCACGGCGCTGCCGGCGAGGAGCGCGGCACCGAGGCCGATGCCCACGCCGGCGATGGTGCGGTCGGAGTTGATGTCGTCCTCAGCGAGGCGCGCGGCGATCTGCCCGCCGGTGGTGCCATACTTGCCCGCGGGGCAGACCGACTTGCTGAGCGTCGTGTCGGTCTCACAGGGGAAGATGGTGACGTCGCCCAGGCTGCCGGAGAAGGCGAGGCCGACCACCAGCGAGACCAGACCGGCGCCGCCAAGGGCGAGGCCGGGCACCGAGGTGTACCAAGGCTTGCGGACTTCCTCGGGCGGGGGCACGTCGCCTTTGCCTGTAATCGCCTGAACGATTCGAGCCACGGCGCGCTTCGAGACGCCGATCTGCGGCACGGACGCGGCGGCGGTCGGCGTCACCTTGCCGGTGGCCACGTCGATGAGGAACGCCTGCAGCTTGCGGTCGACGACGCCGATGACGGCGACGACGTTGACGTCCATCGCCTTTCCAATCGCCAAGCCGTCGCTGCTCAAGCGCGCCCGCGCTTCGTCGATGTCCTTGTAGGCAAGGCCGACGTTGTTGTCCTCGAGCACGAGGTGCGACTCGAACGGGATCTCGATGATCAGCTTGGTCGCCTTGCCGGCCTCGACGCGCACGCGGTGCAGCAGCGAGGTCGTGGTGCCCTGCACAGCACGGACGCTGTAGAGGCCCGGGATGAGATTCTGCACCTGCGCCGGCGTCTCGCCGCGATCGATGCCGCCGACCAGCACACGGGCGCCGGTGGGGGTCGAGGCGACCTCGACCGAGCCTTGTGGCATCTTCTTCATCTCGCCGACGACCGACTGGAAGATGGCCACGACGTCGGGCCGGTAGTCGTTGTCGGTGATCGGCGCGCTCGCCCCGAAGGTCGTGATGACGGTGCGGAACACTTCGCGCGCTGCCTCATTGTCGTTGGCGATCTTGTGCGCAGTCGCCAGCTGCGCCAACACGTCGAGGTAGGCCCGGCGCAGCGCCTCGTCGGCACCGGGCGCGGCGATGGCGGCGCGGTACTTGGCCTCCGCCGCGCGCAACGCCTTGATCGCGTTGGCGGCGTCTGCCTTGTCGAGGTACTCGACGCCCTTCTTGCGGGCCTCGTCGAGGCTGGCGCGCCGCTCATCGGTGAGCGCCGTGGGCACCTGCTGCCGGTTGCCGCCGACCCGCTCGACGACCTTTTCCGTCGGCACCACGATGAAGTCGCCGCTGGCGGCCTCTGCCAAGGCCTTGGCGGTCTCGCGCAGGTAATCGAGCGAGAGGCTGTTGGCCTCCATGCCCTGCCGCAGCTCGACGAGCACCACCGTGCGCTCGACCTCGCCCTCGGCGGCCAGGGCCGGCGTCAGCGGGGTCCACATCAGCAGGGCAGAGAGGGACGCCGCGAGAAACGCGCGGGCTCGATCATGGCAACGGAACATGGAGTGACCTCGTGGGGACCGCCCACCGAGCTGGCCGGGAACTGGCGCAGGCGGGAGGTGGGCGGGAGTGTAGTGCGTAAGATCGCCTCGGTGCAAGCGTCCCAGCCTGACGCCGGCTTGAGCCCGGCGCGCCGCCTTCCACGCTTCGCTGCGTCATCGCCGAGGCCGGTTCGGACGGGTCGGCGCCTGCCGAGGCCGACCCCCGCCGACTCGTCCCTCCCGGTCTCCGGGCGCAGAAGGCAAAGCAAACACGCCAGGCGAACGACGGCAACCTACGATACGCGGCCTCCGTGCAGACGAGCGCGCTACCTGATCGGCACCGGGAGGGCATGAGACCGTCTCGAGACCGTCTCGAGACCGTCTCGACACCGTCTCATCGCCCATGTGGCGACCCGGCGGACGGCGCTCATTCGCAGGTGGCGTGCGGATGAACCTCTTCCCATTCATGGAGTTCCACGCGCGCCGCCTGCCGCAGAGCCGCTGGCACGCCGTTTGCAACTTGCTGGGTTCGCAACGGCACGTTGGTCAGCCCGTCCTGGGCGGCCCCAAGAGCCGAAGGAGACCCTGCCATGTCCCATCGTCCCCTCTGTCCCGGAGCCCTGCGCGCCCACGTGTCTTGTCTGCTCGCCAGCTTGGCCCACCTCGCCCACCTCGCCTGCGGCGGCGACGCCCACGCGGGCCCGCGGCCCCTGATCGCTGCGGCGCCCAAGTCGGCTGCCGTCGATTCGCCGCTGCTGGAGGCGGACCAGGCCGAGACCGAAAGTGCGCCGCGTTCGCCGAAGGCTCCAAAGCGCCGCGGAGCGGCCGCCGTTCAACTGCCCGCCGGGCGTGTCATGCCAGCGCCGCCGGCAGAGCGTGGTCGTTGGCCGCAGCTGCGGATCAGCGAGGTGATGAGCGATCCGATGTTGCTCGACGACACCGCCGGCGAGTACGTGGAGATCGCCAACGTCGGCCGCGTCACCGCCGAGATCGCCGACCTGGCGCTCGAGTTGCCCTCGGGAAAGCAAGCCCCGCTCCAGCGCCCGGCCGCGTCGCTCCTTGCACCGTGCCAGGTGCTGCTGGTCGCCACACGGGCGATGCCGGACGCGGCGGTCATTCAACCGATGCGTCTCCCGAACCGAGCCGGGCGCCTGCTGCTCCGCTGGCGCGGCGAAATCGTCGACACCGCCTATTGGACCGGGCGTTGGCCGTGGCCCCGCCACCGGGTCGGCGTGGCGCTTGAGCGGCGAGGCGCCGCGTCCGATGGGACGCTTGGATCCTCATGGCGCCACGCCCAAAAGCCCCATTTGCGCGTCGAGCGCGGGAGCCCAGGTCAGAGTCACCTGGGGTGCACAACGCCCGTGGGCGTCGTCGCCACGGCGGCGCTAGCGAGCCGACGCTGATCGGGCTAGCCTCTCGTCGTGCCGATGCAGCGGCGCTCCGCGGGAGGGAGACCATGCGTTCCCAGGCAAGAGCGGTGAAGACCAGCGAGCGGCGGGTCGGCCAACTCGGCAGCCCGAGGTCAACCTTGAGCAAATCTCGCGCCAGGGGGGTCGGCCTCCTGTTGCTGGCGGTGTGGGCGCTTCAGGGGTGCTCCTTCGCCTTCGTCAGGGAACCGCCGCCGCCCGATCAGGTGCGCGGCATGAGTCCCGTCCACTGCACGTCGACTCCCTTTTGGCCGATCGTCGACACCGTGTTGGCGCTGGGCCAAGTAGGAGAGCTGGCCAGCACGTCACTCCGAGCCACCGACAACAGCCAGTCCTCCGCCAGTGACCCATCTTGGGTCTGGGCGCCCAAAGTCCTGTTGGCCTTGGCTTTTGCCACCGGCGCCTACGTTGGCTTCGACCGCGTCGGCCGCTGCAATGCCTACTTGGAGGCGCACATGCGCCGCCCGCCGCATCTGCCGCCAGGGGTGGGGCCGTATCGTCAGGCTCGGCCAGACCCAGGAGTCCCCGAGGGTTGGCAGCCGCCACAGGGACCGGCGCAACCAGGCGACGCGCCCCCCGACGGCCAGCAGCCGCAGCCTGGCCTCGGCGATGCCCCGCCGCCTGCGGAGGCCTACACACCGCCAACGGCGCCCACACCGACCGCAGACGAGGGCGGGCCCGGAGTGACCAGATGAAAGTGCAACCGCCGCCCGCAGCGCCGTCGGGCTGCTCGACATCCGCAGGCCACACCTCGCTTGCCACCTTCGCCGGCCCGAGAAAGGCAAGGCCCATTGATCGGGGCAGCCTCGCGCTTCGGCTTGCCACCCTTTGCCTCGGCCCGGTGTGGCTGTCCGGCTGCGTGGGAGGTGAGGCGGTCGGAAGCTTTGGTGGCGTCGCCGGCGCCGATGGCAGCAGCGCCGATGGGGCGGGCGGCGGTGGCGGCGGTGGCGGCGTCGCGACGCAACACCGCAAGCCCGGCTGCCTCGATGGCAGCCTCCATGAGCCGGGCCCGACGGCGGATGCCAGCATCGAAGCGCTCGTCGCCGGCTATGACAAGTCCCAGGCGCTGCAGCTCGTCGTCGAGGTGCTGGCATTGCGCTACCCGACCGGGCGATTCCTGGTCGAAGAGGGCATCGCCAAGGGTCAACAGAACTGCTTTGAACTCTTTCTGCCGGCGTCACAGCGCGGCAGCGCCAAGCAGGTGCTCGACCGCATCGAGGTGTTGGTCCACGAGTGCGGGCACTTCTACGATCTGGCCAAGGGCGGGTTCTCTGGCGCGCACTACCACATCGCAGACGGCGTCACCCGTACCTGCAAGGGCGGCAGCAGCCAGTTCGGCGGCAAGACTTTCGCGCGCAGCCTGTTGCAGGGCGATGCGTACGCCCCGCTGCGACCGGACTGCGCAAAGGGCAAGGGCAGCCACGGCTGCGACTCCTACGCCAAAATCTATCTGTCAGGAGATCCGAAGGACCAGAAATTCGAGAGCGGTGATCAGGGCTTCGACATGCTCCATGAGGAAACGGTGCAATACGTCCACTCGCTGGCGACCCAGATGGGCATGCGCGACCGGGTCATCGGCGCGACCAGCGCGCGCGACGGCATCTTGACCTTCCTCTGGTACACCGAACGCTACCTGCGCATGGCCCGTCTGGACTACCCGGAGGTCTACACGCTGCTGCGCGATGATCCGTGCTGGCGTGAGGCCATCTTGCTGACGTGGGGCCGCGCTTGGCGGTTCTTGGCGATGACCGCCGATGAGGTGAAGCTCGGAATCGACGACGACCAGCTTGTGGCCCTGGTCGAGGACCCCGAGTTGCTCCATGAGATCGAGCTGCTGCGCATCGCTGAAGGCTGCAAGTGACCTTCGCCTGCCGCCCGCGCTGGCCTATGGCCCTCGCCGCATGGACCCTGGCGTTTTTCGGCGTCCTGGCCGCGGCGCAGGCCGATCCGCGGCAAGAGGCTCTCCTCGTCTCCAGGCAGGCCCTCGAGGCCTACGGCGCCGGCCAGTACGGCCTCGCCGCCGACCTGTACCAGCGCGCAGCCACCATCGACGTCGACGAACCGCTCTACCTCTACAACGCTGCCCGCGCCAGCGAGCGCGCCGGCAGGCTCGCCCAGGCGGCAACGCTCTATCGCGACTTCCTGGCGCGGGCGCCTCGCGGCCAGCCCGAGGTCGACAAGGCACGGCAATACCTCGAGGCTTTGGAGGCCGAGCGGCGGGGCCAGGCGCCCGCTAGGCCTGCGCCGGCGGTCGACGTCGCGCCAAGGCAACCGCCGCCGCCAGCCGTGCGGCCGAGGCCGGAAGCAGGCGTTCAAGCGCAAGAAAAGGGCCGCGGCGGCTGGATCGCGCTGACCGCGCTCGGCGTGACCGGCCTGCTCGCCGGCGGCGGCTTGCTCGTCTCGGGCGCGCTCGACCAAGGCGACCTCGACCTCAAGCTGCAACAGCGCGACGGCGCTGGCCTCATCGTCGGCATCGACCACGCCGCAGCTGAGCGGCAACAGTCGTCGATCAACGGACGGCTGGTCGCCGGCTGGGCGGCCGTTGGGGTCGGTGCAGTCGCCGCGGTGGTTGGCATGGTCCAGCTGGGCTCAACATCCTCGACGCTGGCGGTGGCGCCGACTCCGGCCGGCGGCCTCGCCATCGCATTCCACTTTCGGTACTGATAACGGGTCGCTTCGAGGCAGCGAGCGCCTCAGTCCAGCGCCACGGGTCGCTCAGGCCTGACGACCGGCGCCGGTTTAGGCGCTGCTGGCGGCGCAACCTGCGGGCCGGGCGTTGGGACGGCGGTGGGCTCGGTCACGGGGCGGGTGTCGCGCCCGCCGGCTGAGGTCTTGCTTCGGCGCCCGGAGGTCGAGGTCGCCGAGCGGTCTGCGCTGGTCCGCTTGGCCTCGGTCGTCGACTTCGCCTTCGAAGCGGGCCGGCTCAGCGGGCCGCCGGCGTCTGAGGTGGGCGGTGCGCCGGCGTCGTCGGCCGGAGCGACCATTGCGTCGTCAGACCGCCGATCGTCGCCAGGTCCTGCCGGGGCCACCGCCGCTGACGCGGGCCCTGCGTCGATTACGACGGGTACGGGGGCGGCGAGGGCGGCGACTGGAGGCGTCGCAGCGGCATCGGGCGACGCCGGGGCGGACTCTGCGGCAGGGTCGATCGTCGGGTCTGCTGACGCCTGTGTCTCGCCGGCGGCAGCCGCGCCGGCGGCCGTGGGCGCTGAAGCCGGCTCCGGCCCGCGCTGCGCGAAGTAGGCCGCGGTGGCCAGCAGGCCGGTGGTCAGCGCCAGCAGCCAAGGCCAGAGCCGAGGCGTCCCCGAACCGTCGGCCAAAGGCGTGGCCGTCCGAAGGGGCCCCGATCCGACGGCCGCCGACGCCGCATCCATCCGAGGGGCCTGCTGGCCGCCAGCCTCAGGCGACTGTGCGGCCTTTGCCAAGGAGCCTGGTACGAGGTCGGGGATCGCCGGTGCGCCGCCACCAGCGACGCTTTCGAGCGCTTCGCGCAAGGCGCGAGCGTCGGCGAAGCGCTGCTCCGGCTCCTTCGCCAGCACCCGCATCAGCACAGCCACGAGCGCCGCGGAGAGTGGGGTCGCCGCATACTCGCGCGGGTCGGCAGGCGGCGAGGCGGCGTGCTGAAACATGACAGTCAATGGGTTGGGGTCGACGAAGGGCGGCCGGCCAGCGACGCAGCGGTAGAGCAACGCGCCGAGCGCGTAGAGGTCGCTGCGGCCGTCGATGTCCGTCCCACGACACTGCTCTGGGCTCATGTAGGCCGGCGTGCCCAGGATGGTGCCGCTGCCGGTCAGCGACGATCCCGCGCTGCGGGCGATGCCGAAGTCGAGGACCTTGACGCTGTGCTCGCTGTCGTCGCCCTCGCCGTCGAGCAGCATCACGTTTCCGGGCTTCAGGTCGCGATGGACGAGGCCCTTGCCATGGGCCTCGTGCAGGCTGCGGCAGATGGCTACCCCGACAGCGACGGCCTCGGCCTCCTTCATGGTCTGGCCGGCGGCGGCGAGCGCCTCAAGGCGCGCCTGCAAGGTCTGGCCGCGCAAGTGCTCCATGGCAAGGTAGAACGCGCCCTCATCCGATTGACCGACATCGAAGACACGCACGGTGTTCTCGTGGCGCAGCCGGGCGGTGATCTGGGCCTCCTGCCAGAAGCGGCGCACGTGCTCGAGGTTGTCGGCGCCGGTGTCCACCGAGAGCAGCTTGAGCGCCACCTCCTGGCCGGTGCCGGTGTGTGTCGCCGAATACACGGCGCCGAACCCGCCGCGCCCGATTCGCCGCTGGACCCGGTAGCGCCCCTGGACCACGGCGCCGGGTTGCAGCTCGGGAAGTCGGGCGTCGGAAGGCACGCGGCGGACCGTCGCCGTCCCGTCGGCAGCGCAGAAGCTGGCGACGGCGGCGGCGCCGCAGACCGGGCAAAAGCGATCGGTCGCCACGGCGGGCGCTACGCCGCCTTCGACGTCGACGACGCGGCCGGTCAAGGCGCGCCTCCGCCCATGGCAGCGCGCCCGGTCACGGCACCGCCCACGGCGTCGGCTGGTCCTTGGTGGTGCCATTGCCGATCTGACCCAGGTTGTTGGCACCCCAACAGTAGAGCTCCAAAGCCGCCGTGCGGACGCAGCTGTGTTCGTCGCCAAGTGCGATGCTGAGCACTTGGGCGCCGGGCGGAAGCCCCGGGACCTCCGTTGGGGCCGAGATGAGCAGGGACTTGCTGCCGGGTACAGCCTGGAACTTGTGGTTGTTGCCGAAGCACAGCAGCTTGCCCTTGGTCGCTGCGCAGGTGTGCGCGCCACCAGCCCCGAGGGCGGTCACGTCCGTGAGTCCTGCGACCGGGGTCGGCGAGAGCAGGTAGGTGCCGGGCCCGCCCGCCTGCCCGGATTGATTGACGCCCCAGCACATGATGGTGCCGGCCTGCAGCGTGGCGCAGGCGTGATCAGCACCGAGGGCAAGCGCTACCGCGCCTTCCACGCCTTTGGCCGCCTTGGGGGTCAAGGTGGCAGCGTTGGTGCCGAGGCCGAGCTGCCCCATGTCGTTGATCCCCCAACAATAGGGCACGCCCGCGACGAGCGCGCAGCAGTGCGTGTGGCCGCAACGCACCGCCTGGGCCGGCTTGGGCAGCTGAGCGACCACCGGCTTGCTGCCGACCTCGCTGCTGCCATCGCCGAGCTGGCCCGAGCTGCCGAGGCCGAAACAGCGCACCACCCCCGCGCCGTCCAGGGCGCACGTGTGGTATTGCCCGACCGCGACCGCGACCGCCGCCACCGCGACCTTGGTCGGCGACTTGGCCAACAGCCCAGGCTTCTGTTGGCCCTGGCCGAGGCCGCTGCTTTGGCCGAACTGGTCGTCGCCCCAGCAGTAGAGGCCGTCGCTGGCGATGGCGCAGCAGTGGTTGCCGCCGCACGCGATGGTCTGCGCGGCGACCGTCAGGGCCACAGGTTCGGGCTTGGTGAACCACTTGCCCTGGCTCTTGCTGGCGCCGACCTGGTAGACGGCATCGTCGCCCCAACAGAGCGCCTTGCCGCCTTGCACGACGGCGCACGTCGCCCAACCGGCCGCTGCAGCGTCGATGACCCCGCTCGCGATGCCGCCGACGCAGACGCCGGCCTTACACACCTTGCCGCCATCGCAAACGCCGCCGTCGGCCGCCGAGGCTTGCGAGCAGGCCCCGCTGGAGCTGCAGCTGTCGACCGTGCAAGGGTTGCCATCGTCGCAGGACTTTGCCTGGCCCTTCTGGCAAAGCCCGACAAAGCAGACGTCGCCGACGGTGCACGGATCGCCGTCCTCGCAGGCGCCGCCGTTGTCGAGCAGCGGGTAGCACACGCCGAGGCACTGCCACGTCCGGCATGGGCCGGGCAATGGCCCGCAATCATTGGCGCCCTTGCAGGGCTTGCCGGTGCCTTCGACGAGGTTGCCGTCGCCAGCCGCCCCGCCGTCCTCGACAGCGCCGTCTGGGATGTCCGCGTCGACGACTTCTTGGCTGGCGTCGACGGGCGCGGCGTCACCGACCTGTCCATCTGCGCCCGCGTCGACGACATCCGGGAGGGAGACGTTCGCATCGGCGACGTCAGCGCTCGCCGCATCGCTCGCCACGTCGACCGCTCCAGCGCTGTCCGCTCCGCGGCCGGCGAATGACTGGGCGAATTGCGACGCCGGCGGAAGGGTTTGGGGACAGCCCGTGGTCATGGCCGCCAGCGCCCATGGCAGCAGCCGCGCAAGACGTGCTGGCGTACATCGAGCGACCGACACGGCAGTGGTGCTCCCTGCCGTCGGTGTGACGGCACGGACAGCCTGCCACGCCGGGGCGCCAACGTCAGCACCCTCGCGGGTACGCAGAACGGAGCGACGCTGGCCGCGGGTCCAGGAGGCCTGGAGTTCAAGGCGGATTCCGCTGACCGGCGTGCGGCTGTGATGGGGCGGCGGGCGCCCTGGAACCGGCGCTGGGCGAACTCTGAGTACCCCGTTTCGAGCACGAGCGGCGGCGATCGGCGCTTCGGCTCAAGATTTCCGACGTGACTTCGCAGGGCTGGCGATCGCCCTCGAAAGCGCCTTGACGAGCCTCGCGTGGCCCGGGAAGATCGCAACCGCTGAGATGCTCGCAATCCCCCCTGCGAGCCTGCAGGCCGACGATCTGACACCTGGCTGCCACCTCGACGCGACCCGGCGGCGAGCCCAGTCGGAACCTCGCACTCGGGAGCGCCAACATGCGGCAGCCCACCCTTACCCCAACCCACCACCACGCGCCGCGATTCCCGTCGCAGCGACCTCACCGTGCGGCATCCGCCGCGGCGACGCTGACGGCGCTGTCCGCTGTCGCGCTGCTGTGGACGACGCCCGGGTACAGCGTGGCGCCGCGCCCGGTGGTGCCGACGGACAGCGGCAAGTGGTATGCCGCATCGGTCGACGCCGCGACCATCCTCTACACGCCCTACGCCACGGCCGGGCTCGTCGCCCAGCAAGTCGCGGACAAGGTCGACGGTCTGCCAGGCGTGCAAGCGACCACCACAGTCGCCAGCGGCCTCTCGGCCCCCGTCGACGGTGACCGCGGCCAGGTCATGCGCTTTCAGAACGGCGGCCAGGTCAAGTGGAGCCTGCCGGTGGCCCTGATGGCGCCTACGACCCAGATCGTCGCCGGTCAGACAATGCCGTTCGGCCTCGGCATGTCGTTGTTCTTTCGCCACCACGGCGCGGCGAGCGAGCGCGTTGAGGGCTGGATGCCTCTGGCGTCGATGGCCAAATCGAACCAGACTTGGCAGCTGGCCCTGTTCCTGCGGCGCGGTGTCCCGGTGTTGGCCCGCCGCAACCAGGACGGCACGCTCTTCGACCTCGGCAGCGTGGCCGTCGGCTTCCAGCCCAAGTTGCGGGTAGACGACGGCAAGTGGCACCACCTGGTCGTCAACGTCCAGCAGACGCCCAACCCCTCCGGCTGCGGCGGCGCCTCGGGCGCGGCCTGCGCCGGCGCCGCCTGGGTGCGCCTCGTCGTCGATGGCGCGGTCTCGTCGGAGTACACGTTGGACGTCGGCAACGATCTGCGCGACGTCTACTTTGGCAGCCTGGCGGTGACGAGCGGCGGCTACGGCACCCAGCCCAACTGGCAGGCGTCGCCGGCGATGCTCTTGACGCGCGGCTCGATCGACGACGCCATGGTCTACCGCCGCGCCCTCACCGAGCGCGAGATCTCCCAGCTCAACGCCCGGCAGCGGCTCGGCCTGGTCGCGCTGTGGCCGACACTTCACCCGTCGTTGATCGGCCAGACGGCCGTCGACGTCCCGGGCGCCCACGGCCAGTCGACGCCTTCTCCCGCCGTGGGCGTCGTGGCGACTGTCTCGCCGCTGTACCAGGTGGGTGGCGCTCATGCGACCAACTCCTTGTCCGCGGCCAGCGACCTGAGCGGCACCGCCTTTACGAGCTCGACCGTGGTTCGTGGCAACGGCCAGTTCTGGCTACACGCCGTGGCGACGACGAGCGGCTGGCTCGCCTTCTTCCGTAACAGCGACGACAGCATTCAGGCGATGTGCGGCAACGGCGCCCTGACGGACGCCTCCTACCTGAGCCCGACGCAGAGCACACAGGCCGCGACGGGGACCCCGACCGATCGCTACGTACGGCTGGCGATCATCCAAGGCCTCCCAGGCGGCAAGACCCGGTTCGTCGCTGACGGTCGGGTGCGCGAGTTGGCTTGCGGCACCCACAACGGCGCTGGCCTGAAGGTGTATGGCCGGGTGCCCGGTACGCCCGCTGGGCAACCCGCTGCCCACATCGCCCAGGCGCTGCTCTTCCGAAGGGCGATGCCGCTGGATGAGCTGATGGCGACGGCGTTCCCGGGACCTGCCATTTGGGTGCAGCCAACCGGGACCAGCACGAATGGCCTCCTGCAAGTGCGCGAACCCAATGCGATGGGTGCTTTCTGGACCGGCTACCAGGCCAGCAATCCGGCGCCGCCGGGCGGCGTGCTGACCCAGCAGGCTGGCCAGGCAGGGGCGTTCGCGACGTTCATTGGTGGCTCGGTCTTGGACCCTTTCCTCGATGCGGGCGCAGACCGCCCGTTCACGGTGGCCGCGCGCTTCAAGGTCGACAAGGTGGGTTCTGGCATGCGCAACATCTCGCTGATCAAGCGGCGCGCATGGGATCCGTGGCTGGTGGAGACCGAGATTCGCTTGATCTGCGACTACGGCGTCGACGGCTGCGTCGTGTACGTGATGTCGCCAGGCACGGCGGCGGGTCAAACGCAGCGGCAGTGGCGGGTCGACCGGATCCTGCCTTACGGCGTCTTCGCCACGGTCGTGGTCAGCTGGCCGACGCTCGGGCTCACCGACGCCGGCGACGGCCTGGCGCCGATCGAGGACATCGCGCCACGCGTCAGCATCAACGGCGAGCTTGAGAACAAGGTCGACAAAAACGACCCGAATCACCTGATCGACACGGTCAAGCAATTCAATTGGAAGCCGTTCGGGGAGGCCACGCGTCCGGCGATCCAGGCCGCGCACGCCTGGACGTGGTACGCCGGTGGCGAATTGACCGCAGACAAGCTCACCATCTCGGACATGCGGGTGTACCCGTACGCGGTCCAGGACATCGAGGCGGTGTATGGCCGCTGCAACAAGCTCAGCTGCGGTGCCGCCGGCCGGCTCTGCACCGATCCAGACAGCAACAACTTGGACGCTGGCGCGATCTGCTACGGCTGCGACGCCGGTCACAAGTCGATCGCCGGCGTCGGCGCGGTCGACCTGCAGTGCGTGCCCAAGGCCGGGTTCAACAGCAAGTGCGCGGTCAACAGCGACTGCCTCTCGGACCGCTGCGACGTCAGCAGCCAGCGCTGCATGGCCTCGGACGCCAACAAGGCCGACTGCGACAAGCTCTGCTTCGAGCGCGGGCGTCAGTGCGTCACCGGCGGCGCTGGCAGCTGGCGCTGCGGCGACTGTCAGAGCGGCTTCAAGCGGTTGCCGGCCTACGACGCCTTTACCGCGACCCACCCCGACCTCGAGTGCACCTGGGTGCCCTTCATCGAAGACGGCGAGCCGTGCACCAACAGCGCTCAGTGCAAGAGCGCGCTCTGCGTCAACTCGCGGATGCACCAGAGCCTGTTCCCGCTTTCGGAGTTCAAGGTCTTCGCCAGTCAGGTCGGCGGCGACAAGGTCACGCACGTCGCCAAGCCGATCTACGACGGTTGGGCCGTCAAGACGGAGACGCTGCAGAACGGCGCGGTGATTTTCGCCCGCCGCGACGACAACCGTTGCCTCGGCCGTACGGTGGACTTCTGCGGCAAAGAGCAGAAAGTGGGCGCTTTCTATCAGAAAGCGACGCGCTTCGACTGTGCGCCGAATGACGCCGCTGCGCTCAGCGAAAAGGGCTCGCCGAAGGATGAGCAGCAGAAAATGCAGGGCATCGACACCTACTTCTGCACCTCAGGTTGTGCGCCGTCGTTCACGAGGCAGTGGACCGTAATGTCGCCCCACGCATGCTCCGCGATCCTCCAGTCCAACCTGTCGATGTGGGGGACCAGCGGCACGGCGTACTCTGCGCAGTCCTATGGCGCGGGCAACGAGAGCGCGTTCCGGGCCGCGGCGACCAGGGTCGGCTTCGACCTCAACGACCTCAAGCGCGCGGTCTTACACAACACCTCGAACTACAACGACAACGCCGACTATGCCAACCTGGTCGGCGCGGGCATCGGCCGGATCCTCATCGAGTATGCGCGCGGTGACGCCAACCAGAAGCAGGCGTTGCGCAATCAGTACGGGGATTTCGGCGCCCTGCACGAGTGCCACAGCAAGCCGGCCTACACCGGCGTGCACAACCGCGAGGCCTGTGAGCCGAAGCTGATGCCGAATGGCTCGGATTGCCCGCCGCCCGGCCTCGACGCCGCGACCCTGGCGAAGTTCCCCAAGCACGCGTTCTGCAAGACCAACTACTGCGCACGGGACACCGCCAAGTGCGACAACGGCGACAACCCCGTCCTGGAGCCCCGCGCCAGCGCCGGCAACCAGGACCGCGCCGGCGGCCAGGACACCAAGTTCGGCCTCGTCCGCTGTGACGACACCACCATTGAGCAGCAGGACGCCGAGAAGAAGTTCGGCGACGACGACTACCGGTACGTCGCCGACCTGACGATCGCCTACTGCCTGCGGATGTTCGGCGCCTACGTGCCGCCCTTCCCGCTGCTGCAAGGCCTCTTCCACCTCGATCGCACCGAGGCGGAGGCCTGCGCCAACTACACCTTCACCGCCTACATCGCCGGCATCCCGATTGACGCTGGCGAGCCCAAGTCGCTCTTCGGCGAGTGCACCGGCATGAAGATCACCGACAACACGGTGTGCGAGCAGGCGGCGTGCACGCCCGGACCGCTGATCACGGGCAACCTCTCGGAGCTGTTCAATGCCCTCAAAGGCGGCGCCTACATCCAGGTCGGCGGCGCCGCACCGGGCTGCCTGCCGCTCGAGGGCACACCGGTCGGCGAGCTCATCGACAAGCTCACGATTCTCAAGACCAAGGTCATCGGACCGATCCCGCTGGCGGTGCAGTTCGGCCCGACCCTCGACATCTGCATCGACCCGCTGGTCGGCATTGGCGACGAAGGTGTGCCGAAGATCACCATCCGCCCGTCGGTCGGCCTCGGCGTCGACGCCCGCGGCGGCATCGGTCTCGCCGAAGGTCAGGGCAAGTCGAAGGCGGTCAAGTTCTGGGCCGGCATCGAGCTCTTGGTCGACATCGTCAAGCTCGGCTTCCCGATCGGCTGGGGTGTCGACGTGAAGGACATCCCGGGTCAGCAGGCCATGTGGAAGCTGGAGCTCAGCCAGCGCATCGGCATCGACCTCGAGCTGCTCAGCGGCAGCTTCGCGCTGTTCGCAGAGGTCGCGCTGGGGCCGATCTCCATCGGCTTCTCGCTCAAGCTCTTCAACTGGACCGGCTTCCTCTTCGAGTGGGAGTTGTCGAACGTGCCGCTCTGGAGCACCAAGCTCGACAATAGGAAGCCCAAAATCACCACCAATAGCGCGCCCGACCACAACCACCAGCAGTGGTTCGGCGGCGGCAAGTGCGAGGGGCTGTGCAAATGAGCATCGACACCCGCGACTCTTGGAAACTCTGGAAGCGGCTCGGCGCCTTCGCCATCGCCGTCTTGCTGCTCTGTGCGGTCTGGTGGTGGCAGAGCCCGCCACCCGGCGGCGCACGGGCAGAAGCCACGGCGCGCGCGGAGCAAGACGCTGCGGGCGCACAGCTCAGCGACGACCACGCCAAGGGGCAGAGCCGCGCCGCGGCGATGCTGAAGCGGCTCGGCGGGCGCTACCGCCTCGACTACCAGATGTCGCTGCAGGCGCCCTCCAGCCTCGGCCCAGCCGACGCGAAGGTCGACCTGCAGGCGGCGCTTGAGGTCGCGGCGGGCCAAGACGCGCGCTGGCTGGTGGGGCGCCTCGTCGACGTGGAGCTGAAGGCCGATCCCCGCCTGCTGGTGGTGATGGGCATCGACGAGGGCGGCGACGCCAAGACCGCTTCGGCGTCTTTCAGTCACCCGTTCGCGTTGCTCGTCGACGGCGACGGCGCCATCGTCGAGCTGCGCCACGACGCCCGGGCCTCGGTCGGCTCCCGCCACCTCGTGGCCGGGCTGCTCTACGGGCTGCAGCTGGTGCAGCCGGAGCTCGAGGTCGGCAAGGCGGCTTGGACCGTGCGCGAGCCGGACACCGACGGCAAGGTCGAGGCCCGCTACGCCCTGCGCGCTGGCGGACTCGACAAGTCCTGGTTCAGCAAGGGCATCGGCACCGAGCTGGCGCAGGAGGACAAGAGCCACGTCAGCTCGCAGGGCCGCTGCGAGAGCGACCTGCGGGACGGCCGCATTCAGCGCGCCACCTACCAGCTCGAGGTGCGCGCCGATCTCGGCCTGGGCGTTGGCGAGGCCCGCTACGACGGCGACGTCAAGGCGAAGCTCGAGCGCGAGGCGGACATCGCCGGCGATTGGGCCCGCGGCATCGACCTCGCCGCCCTCGAGAGTGGGCTCGGCGCTCGCCGCTTGCAGGCGCCGCAGCCCATCTTGAATGTGCGCGATGGCGCTACGGTCGGCTCGCTGATCGCGGCGGCGAGCGCGGCTTCGGCCAAGCAGGACAGCAAGGCGCGGCGGGCCGCCAAGCAGGAGCTGGCGCTGATGATCCAGCGGCAGCCGGCCCTGGCCCGCGAGGTGGCCCAGATCCTTCGTGAGGACCGGGTCGACGTGGAGCGCCGCTCGCTCATCGAGGCGCTGGCGTCGTCCGACACTGCCGAGGCCAAGGCCGAGATGGCGGCGATGATCGACGACGCGACGCTCAACACGAGCCTACGCGCCGACGTCGCCACCGGCACCACGTTCATGCCGCGACCGGGCGAGGGCCTGCTCAACAGCCTGCGCGGCCAGAGCGAGCAGGCGGGCCTGAGCCGCCTGGGCACCGCGTCGCTGTACGCCCTCTCGGGCCAGGCGCGGATGCAGCCCGACGTAGCGCTTGCAGCCCAGCTCTCGGCGGAGCTGCAAACGCGGGCGTTGATCGCGCTCGGCGAGGCCGGGGCGGCGCTTGAGGCGCAGACCCTGGCCAACAAGCGCAAGGAAGAGGCCACCAAGGGCAAGCTGCCGCTGCAGGCGCCGGTGGCGCTGGCAGGCGAGGATGTCGCCGAAGAGTCCGCCGTGGTCGTCACGGCCCCCGTCGTCGGCCTTCAGCCCGGCAAGGGCGGCGCTCTGCCAGCCGCGCCAGCCAAGACCGTCAGCCCCGGCCAGGCGATCGCCTGGCTCGACGCGGTCGGCACCCTCGGCGGCGACGCCGTGCGGCTGCTCATCGCGCCGTGGCACCACCACCCCGAGCACCAGGTCCGGATGACGGCGGCGTTCGCGCTGCGCTTTGTGCACACGCTCGAGGGCCGCCAGAAGCTGGTCGACATCCTGAACCACGACCCCGACGGCTGGGTCCGGCGCTCGGCGGTGATGGCGATGCGCTTTCACCCGATGGCGCCCTTCATCGAGCCGGTCAAGCGTGCGCTCAAGGAGGACGTCCACGCCAACGTCCGACTCGCCGCCGCTTACAACCTCTCGGTGTGGTCGACAGAGGCGCCAGCGCTCATCGAGGCGGTGCGCGCGGCCGCCAAGCGCGAGCCGAAGGAGTTCGTGCAGCGGGCGATGGAAGACCTCGAACCGATGCTCTTCCGCGACCCGCCCGGCGGCGGCCCCTCGACAATGGAGCCGATGCTGCACGGCGGCAAGCACACGCCATCGGTGCCCGAGGGCGTCGTGCTGGTGGAGCGCCAGGTGGGCCCGAGCGCGGCCACCGCGGAGGGTGAGCTCACCAGCGCGCAGGTCGAGGGTTCGGCGCCGGCAGGCGCGGCAGCGGCGGCCGCCGCGGCCAAGGCCGGGATGGACCAGCAGGGAGGCAAGCCATGACCCCGACGCAGCGGAAGCTGCCCTCTCGGCGGAGCCCCTTTGAGGCGCTGCTGCGCCAGGCTGGCGTTGCTCGTGCCGCCGTTGCGCTCATCCTCGCCCTGGCGATGACGGCGCTCGCGGGCTGCGAGACCACGACCAAGTGCGGCGACGGCTTCGTCGTCGTCGACGGCGCTTGCAAGGCGGTGTCGGCGGCCCTGTGTGGAGAGGGCACGGTCTTCGACCTGGCCACCAAGACTTGCCAGCTGGCCCCAGACGCGGCCGACAGCGGCGACGCTGGCGCGCAGCCGGATGACGGCGGCGGCGATCCCGACCAGGGCGGGGGCGGAACGGACGCTCAGGCAGACACAGGCACGGACGCCATCGGCGGCGGTGAGCTGATCGAGCCGGACGGCACCTGCGTCCCGGCCTGCGGCACACGCGTCTGCGGCGACGACGGCTGCGGAGGTACCTGTGGCACCTGCCCGAATAGCCAGCTCTGCACCCCAGACGGCGCGTGCGTGGCGCCGCCGACATGCAACCCCAACTGCACCGACAAGCTCTGCGGCGACGACGGCTGCGGCGGCACCTGCGGCGGCTGTAGCGATCCCAAGGCCCCGATCTGCTTCGAGTCCAAGTGCGTCGCCGGCTGCGTGCCCGACTGCATCGGCAAAGAGTGCGGCGAAGACGGCTGCGGCGGCACCTGCGGCGCCTGCCAGGGCGAAGATCAGTGCAGCAAGATTGGCCACTGCGTGCCCAAGGCGTGGACCTGCGCGCCGGAGCAGTTCGAGGGTGCCGACGGCTGCCACTGCGGCTGCGGCGCCAAAGATATCGACTGCGACCTCCTGGGCCAGGCGAAGCTCGGCTGCGGCCCGGGCGAGGTGTGCGATGCCAGCGGCAAGTGCGGCGCCAAGGTGCCGAAGGGCTGGAAGTGCCCGGACTTCTTCTATGACGACGGCCTGCTCTGCCACTGCAACTGCGGCCTGCTCGACCCCGACTGCAACAACCCGAACAACCTGATCGCCGATTGCAGCGCGGGTGGCTGCGACAAGGCAGCGGGCGTCTGCGGCGTTTGCAAGCCGATCTGCGCCGGCAACGTCTGCGGCGACGACGGCTGCGGTGGCACCTGCGGCACCTGCGCCGACCCGAAGCTCCCCGGCTGCAGCCAGGGCCAATGCGTCGCGCAGTGCACGCCGAATTGCTCCGGCAAGTCGTGCGGCAGCGACGGGTGTGGCGGCTCATGCGGCACGTGCAAGTCGGGGGCGGTGTGCAGCAGCGGAAGCTGCGTGGCCCCAGCCGGCAAGTCGTGCGTCAGCCACTGCGGCTACCAGACCGTGGGCGGATGCTGGTGCGACGCGGGCTGCGTGCAGCGCGGCGACTGCTGCGTCGACGTGGACCACTGCTTCTGCACGCCGAGCTGCGTCGGCAAGACGTGCGGCGACAACGGCTGCGGCGGCTCCTGCGGCCAGTGCATCGACGCGGCCAAGCCCTACTGCGACGGCGGCGCGTGCGGCGCCACCTGCAAGCCGAACTGCGCCAACAAGCAGTGCGGCAACGACGGCTGCGGCGGCTCCTGCGGCGACTGCGACAAGGGCGCGACCTGCAGCACCGAGCAGCAGTGCGTACCCGACGCCTGGTACTGCGACGCGCACCTCTATGCCACCGCCGGCCCGCTCGCCACCTGCGACTGCGGCTGCGGCGCACCGGACCCCGACTGCTACGCCAAGGGCCCGACCACGGGCTGCCCGAACGGCGCCACCTGCGAGCCCGACAAGGGGACCTGCGCCGCCAAGTGGTGCGCCAGCCAGGGCGCTTGCGCCAAGCCCTCGTGGTGCGTGGGCGACTACGCGGTCGGCGACGGCACGCGCAAGGGCGTCTGCGCGCCGCCCAATCCCATCGGGTATGCACCGGGCCACCCCTGCACGGTCGACGAGGCCTGCGGCACGAGCCTCTGCGTGGCTGGCAGTTGCCGCATCCACTGCGTGGTCGACAAGGACTGCCCGAGCGGACAGGCCTGCGTCGGCGACGAGATACTCCAGCCCCTGACGGGAAAGCCGATGGGCGTCGTGGGCTTCTGCGACAGCAGCGGGACCATCGGCAAAACCTGCGCGGCGCACAAGGAGTGCAGCGGCGACAACCTCTGCCTCGCGCTCACCGATCCCAAGACGCTCGGCGTCATGGGCCGCTGCGGCATTCCGCATGGCGGCGTGCCAGAAGGGCAATCCTGCAAAGAGGGCGCCGAGTGCGAGCTCGGGCTGCTCTGTGTCGACGGTCACTGTGCCCGCGCGTGCTTCGGCGGCGCAGCCGACTGCCCGGCCAAGACCCAATGCAAGCCCGCCACGCTGCACCACGGCCCGACGGCCTCGGCGAGCGATGACGTGAAAGTTTCGGCCTGTGCGGCCAAGGCGGTGCAGCAATGATGCAGCCCATGCACGACGCGCGAATGAATGCGGCCCCGGGCCTATGGGCTCGAGCGCGAGGTACGCTGGCGAGCTTGCTGGCGGTACTGACGGTGGTGGCGGTCGGCAGCGCCTGCGCAGGGAATGTGACTGGCTCCGCGGCGGACGCGGTGTGCGGTCCGGGTACCGCGCTGATTGACGGCGTCTGCAAGTACGATCCTGGGGACGGACAACCCGGGGGCGGGGGGGACGACGCGGCGACCGGGAATGACGCGGCAGCCGATGGCGGCGACCCGGCGGACGGCGCTGGCGGCGACACCGGCGGCGATGACGGCAGCGACGACTCGACCACCGGCGGCAGCGACACCACCCAAGGCGATGTCGCGTGTACGCCCAATTGCGCTGGCTTGCAGTGCGGACCCAACGGCTGCGGCGGCGAGTGCGGATCCTGCGGCGGAGAGGCCAAGTTCTGCCAGGGCGGCCAATGCGTGGCCACCTGCGAGCCGAGCTGCGGCGGCAAGCTCTGCGGCGACGACGGCTGCGGCGGCTCGTGCGGCAAATGCGACGGCGGCGCGTGCAGCAAGCTCGGCCAGTGCGTCCCGGCGGGCTGGACCTGCGACCCGGTCGGCTACAACGGCGACGGCGTCTGCGACTGCAATTGCGGCATCGTCGACCCCGACTGCGCGGTAGCCACGTTGCCGGTGCAGGGCTGCAAGCCCGGCGAGCTGTGCAGCGATGGCAAGACCTGCAGCAAGGGTGCGCCCTCGGGCTGGATTTGCGAGCCGGCCTACTACGATGAGATCGGCACCAAGCCGGCGTGGAACCCGTATTTCTGCGACTGCGGCTGCGGCGCACCCGACCCGGACTGCGGCGACCCCAAGATGGCGGTCCTCGGCTGCGGCGCCGGCCTCGCCTGCAACGCCGACGGCACCTGCGGCGCCTGCCAGCCCAAATGCGACGGCAAGACCTGCGGCTCGGACGGCTGCGGCAAGCTCTGCGGCGTCTGTAACGACCCGGCCGCGCCGATCTGCCAGTTCGGCACCTGCGTCGACAAGTGCAAGGCGCAGTGCGCCGACCACACCTGCGGGCCCGACGGCTGCGGCGGCAGCTGCGGCACCTGCAAGGCTGGCGAATCGTGCGCCGTCGGGCAGTGCCAGAAGCTGCCCGATGCGGAGTCCTGCGGCGCGTCCAATGCGTGCGGCAAGCTGGCGCCCTCGGGCTGCTCCTGCGCGGCTGACTGCGTCCCCGGCGCGAGCTGCTGCCTCGACGTCACGGTCGCTTGTGGCTGCCAACCGTCCTGCTCAGGCAAGCAGTGCGGCTCCGACGGCTGCGGCGGCACCTGCGGCGGTTGTGGCGACACCGAGACCTGCGAGAACAACCTCTGCGTCAAGGACCTCTGCAAGCCGAATCCTTGCGGCAAGGGCAGCTGCGCCCCCTCGGCTGATGGCAAGGCCGCCGTCTGCACCTGCGTCCAGGGCTACGCCGGCGACACCTGCGGAAAATGCGCCGAGAGCTACATCGGCTTCCCAGTTTGCCAGAGCGATCTCTGCTTCAAGAACGAGTGCAACAAGCAAGGCACCTGCGACGGCAAGACCGGCGCCTGTGTCTGCAAGGACGGCTTCAGCGGCCAGTACTGCCACAGCTGCCTCGACCCGAAGAAGGTCTGGCCCGACTGCGACAAGCCGCTGCCGCCATGCTTCGGCCAGAGCTGCAACGGCCAAGGCGTCTGTGACACGACGACCAACAAGTGCGAATGCAATCAGGGTTTCTCGGGCGACGACTGCGGCAAGTGCACCAATCCAGGCCTCACGTACCCGCAATGCAGCGCCACTGAGCCCAAGGGCTGCACCATGACCTGCAAGGGCAAGGGCGCCTGCATCAAGTTCAACACCTGCCTCTGCCTACCCGGCTTCACCGGCGCCAACTGCGAGTTGTGCTCCGACAAGACCAAGACCTGGCCCGACTGCGGCGCCGTCGTCAGCGCGGAGTACGCGCCGAACCCGGCGCTGGCCGGGCTCGGCTGCGACTTCTGCGGCGTGCCGCTCAAGCAGGTGCCTTTCACCGCCGACCTCGAAGACAAGGAGCCGCCGCAGCTGAAGATCTTGCTGCCGCCGGAGGGTATCATCTTGGCGCCCGGGATGCCTGTGGTCGTCATCATCGACGACGTGCTCGACCCGGCGAGCGTGACGCCGGCGACCTTCCGCGTCTCGCCCGCCTCCAACGCCAACTTCACCATCGCCGGCACGGTGGCGATGCAGATTACGCCCACCAAGGCGACGGTGTTGGTGTTCTTCCCGGCCAACCTCAACGTCAGCGGGGCCTTCGTCGTGACCGTCGACGGCGTGAAGGACAAGGGCGGCAACGCGATGGCCAAAGCCCAATCGGCGTTCCAGATCGGCGGCTTCCCGCAGGGCAGCTTCGCCGGCAACCAGGGCTTCGAGCAGGGCGTCAGCGGCTGCTACCTGCTCGGCGACACCGGCGTCAGCCCGACCAGCGACAACATGACCCCGACCGAGGGCAAGTCGATGCTGGCGATGACGAGCGCGAACCAGAAGACCATCGGCCCCACGGCTTCGCTGCTGAACCGCACGTCGATGATCTTCTGCGGACCGATCGACGTGCCGAGCGACAAGACGAAGCTGGTCTTCGACTACAACTTTGCGTCGGCGGAGTTTGACGAGTCGATCGGGTCCAACTTCGACGACCTGGCGGTGGCGGCCATCTCGAGCCCGCTCGGCGGCGTCGGCGGCGTGCTGACCAGCGTCAATATCGTCGGCAACACCGGCATCCCCACCAAGGCCTTCGGGTTGCCCGACCAAGGCGATCCGGTGGCCAAGATGTCGGGCTGGAAGCAGGGCACCATTCAGCAGCCCGGCAAGCTGGGCTCCAAGGTGTTCCTGAGCTTCATCGTCTCGGATGTCTACGACGACGTGTACAGCTCGGTGCTCGCCATCGACAACGTGCGCTTCGAGTAGCGGGCAGAGGCCGGGCGCCTGCGCCTAGCCGCCGGTCCGCCCAGCGCCGAGCGCGCGGTCGCGCTGCAGCAGAAAGAGCGGAAAGGCCACGGCGAAGGCGACCGCAAGCGTCACCGCGGGCACCCACCACCAGCTGCGCAGGCGCAACCGGCGCGCCTCGACGAAAGACCAGAGCAGAAACACCGTCCCGGCGGTTACGAGGTCGACCGTCAGCGAGGACGCCGCCGGATTGGCGAAGCCGCCGGCGACGAAGCTGAGCGCGTCGGCGCCGGGCGTTTGAATGAAGGCGAAGTTGAAGCCCCAGGTGCCGATGAGGCCGGCGAGCGCGAGAGCAGCGTAGGTGAATTGCAGCGGCGTGGTCGGCATGGTGGGCTCCTCTTCGGCGTGGACTCGGCGGGCCAGGGGGGCAGCAGGCGCCGGCAGCGGGAACTACGCGCGGGCGTCGAGGCTAGACCGACCTCTGGCGGCTCACAAGCGGCGCGGAACCGACCGGCGGTGGCGGCCGGGCGCAGGAGCGGGGGTTCAAGAGAGCGATGCCAGCGAACGCTTCTGAACCGAATTCTGCGCTCGGCCGTCTCTGGTCTGAGGGGCCGATGGCTCCTCCGGGAGGCAAAATGCTTGTTGTCCTCGCCCGTTCGCCGATGTCGCGGTCGCTTCAACGAAGGAAGATGTTTCATTTCCTCCTTTTGTGGTGCGGCGTCCTCTCGCTGGCGAGCGCGACGGCGGCCACGGCGGCGACCAGACCCGATCCGCTGCAGCCCGACGCACCCTATCCGTTGGACGGCGTCGACCGCACGGTGCCGGCCCGCGGCCCCTTCCGCTGCCCGGAGGTGACCAAGGTCCGCTACGCCGGGACGCACCTGCGCTACCAGAGCGCGGTGACGGTCGCTGAGGCCTTTGCGCCGCATCTCGCCGCCTTCGAGGCGATCGTGACCGAGGTCGCGACCAAGCATTACGGGCGTCCGCCGCGACTCATACGCCACATCGGCACCCACAATTGCCGGCGCATCGGCGGCTGGCCGACGCTGATGTCGGAGCACGGGCTCGCCAACGGCATCGATATCGCAGGCTTCGACTTCGGTCCGGCCCCGCGCACGATGCGGGCGCAGCTCGCGCCCTCCTTGCACGGCAAGCTGCAGGTGCGCGTGGTGCGCCACTGGCGCAGTGAGCGGCCGGCGGAGGTGGTGCATCGGGCCTTCTTGCACGACCTCGGGCGCACCTTGGTCGCGGCGCGCCACGTTTTTCGCGTTGTACTCGGTCCGGGCTACCCCGGCCATGAAGACCACCTGCACCTCGACTGCTCGCCGTGGCGGCTCATCGACATCGCCCTCGACGAGATCCCAGGTTGAGTGCTGCGCCCTCTGCGGGAATGGCCACGGGCAGCGCCTTGTTGCACGGACGCGCCGGGCGCAGGCTTGGCCTCGGAGCGCCGATCGCTGCCGCCGTGCCGGAAGGTTGACGCCGGGCCCCGCAAGGACGACAACGGTGGCGAGACGGCGCCAGCGCCGGCGGAGGGTTGAGACGATGGGCGAAGTCGAGATGACCGGCTGGCGGCGGCGCAGTGAGTGGCGGCCCAGCGCGCGGGCGTGGGCGATGCGCGGCGCGCTGGCGTTGTTTGTGCTGTTCGCGGCGGGCTGTGGCCCTGGCTACCTCGACGCCGGCAAGAAAGTGCCCGCGACGCCGGAGAATCGGGCCATCCACAACGTCTTGGTCTCGTACCACAAGGCGATGGAGGACCGCGACGTGTCGGCGCTGCGCAAGCTGATCAGCAAGCGCTACTACGAGAATGGCGGCACAACCGACACCGACAAGGACGACTACGGCATCGACCGGCTCGAGGCCGAGGTGCTGCCCAAGCTGCAGGCCAACGTCAAGCGCGTGCAGTTCCGCATCCGCCTGCTAGCGATCGCCATCGACGGCGACAACGCCAACGCCGAATTTGAGTACGTCGGGCGTGCGCTGCTGACCGAGGGTGGCAAGGAGTCGTACAAGATGTGGAACGACTTTGCGCAGATGAAGCTATTGCGCGAGGACGGGGCGTGGAAGATCGCCGAGGGGCTCTGAAGGCCCAGCCCTGCGAAGGCGCCAGAGCCGGCGCGCCACGCTGCAGGCGCTTGTTCGCCTCGCGCGGGTCCATCTCCTTCGCAGCTTTGCTGGTAGCGCTCGTCGGCAGCGTCCTCGACGCCGGGACCCTTGGCGAGGCGCGCGCCGCCGGTCGTAGCGCGGCACGGCCCACACCCAACGACAACGAAGGCGCCACGGCCGCGTCTGAGGCGCCGACACCAGACGTCATCGAACGGGCGATTCGGCGCGCGGCCGACGCCCGCTTGAATGGCGAAGATGGCCGCATCGTGGAGCTTTTGCAGCCGCTGGCGGGTCCCAAGCCGCCGCCGGCGCTGGCCGTCGCGCTCGGCGAGGCGCTGTGGCGGACGGGCAAGACGGCCGAGGCCCGGGCGCGGCTCGGCGCCTGCATCCCCGACCCGGCATGTGCCCGGATGCTGGGGCGCTTCGAGCTCGACGAGGGTGACCGAACGCGGGCGCTGCAGGTGCTGACGCAAGCGGTGGCCGCTCGCAAGAAGGGCGCCACACCCGATCTGCCGCTGCAGGTGCTGCTGGGCGAGGCGCTCTACAGCGTCGGACAGGCGGTCGCCGCGCGGCGGTTGCTCGACCCGCTCGCCGATCTGTACCAGGACGGCAAGCTGAGCGCGGCGCCCGATCTGCTGGCGGTGGCGCGCTCGCTGGCCCTGAACGACTTCTTCAAGGACGCCAACGAGGTAATGGCCGAGGCCAGCGAAGGGGCGGCCACCGACGCGGAACGCAAGGCGGTGGAGGCAGCCTGGGGTGCGCTCTTCTTGTCCAAGTACAACTTCCGGGATGCCGACGTCGCCTTTCGCAAGGTGCTCGCCTTCGATGCCAACGACGCGGACGCCACCCTCGGGATGGCGCGCATCGACCTGGACAGCGATCACGCCATCGACAAGGCCCGGCAGCGCCTCGATGCCCTGCTGCAACGCACGCCGGACTCGATCCGGGCCCTCTGCCTGCGCGCGGAGGTGGCGCTGCACGACGAGGATCTGACGCGGGCGCGGGCGCTGGTCGACAAGGCGGCCGCGCTGGCGCCCAAGCACCGCGAGGTGCTGACGCTACGGACGACGTTGGCCCTGCTGCGCGACGACGCGCGGGCGGCCAAGGCGGCGATGGCAGCATCCTTGGCCGTGCACCCGGGCGATGCCCGACCGCTGGTGGTCGCCGCGCACTACCTGGAGCTGGGTCACCGCTACCGCGAGGTGGTGGCGACGCTGCGCGAGGCGATCGCGATCGACCCTGAGGATGGTCGGGCACATGCGGCGCTGGGTCTCGGCCTGTCGCGTATCGCCGACGATGCGGGGGCGCGCAAGCACCTGCTGCAGGCGTCCAAGCTCGACCCCTACCACGTCCGCACCGCCAACGTGCTGCAGGTCCTTTACGACGGCGTGCTTCGACAGATGGACTTGCTGACCGGGCGGGCGGTCGACCTGCGGGTGCACCGCAGCGAACGGCGGGCCTATGAGCGCACGGTGCTGCCCTTCTTGCAGGAGAGCCACGACCAACTCTCCGCGCGCTATGGGTTTTCACCGGCGCGTCCGCTGCAGGTCGAGGTCTTTCCGACCACCGAGCAGTTCAGCGTCCGCACGGTGGGCCTGCCGCGCCTGGGCGCCCACGCAGTCTGCTTCGGCCACCTGATCACCAGCCGCTCGCCGAGCGAAGAGCCCTTCAACTGGAAGCTGGTGCTGCACCACGAGCTGGCGCACGTCTTCCACATCCAGGCGACCTCAGGCCGGGTGCCGCGCTGGCTGACCGAGGGCCTGGCGATGCGCGAGTCTGAGCGGCTCGACGCGCGCTACCACATGATCTTCGAGCGCGCGCTCTACGATCGCCTCGTCAGTGGCAAGCTGGCGCAGATCGCCACCTTCAACCTCGCGTTCACCCAGGCGAAGTCGGGCCAAGACATCATGCTCGCCTACTACCAGGCGTTCTTCCTCGTGCGCTACCTCGAAGAGACCCACGGCTTCGACAAGCTGCGGCAGCTGGTGGCGGGCCACAAAGACGAGACCCCGACCCCGAAGCTGGTGCAGGCGATCTATGGCCACTCGGCGGCGGCGCTCGACGGGGCGTTCGCAGCGTGGCTGCGGCAGCGGCTTGCCCGGTTTGACGCGGACTACCGGCCGAATTTTACCGGCATCCAAGCCGCGCTCGAAGGGCCCTGGCTGCGCGACGAGGGCGGCGCCGCCTCGACCCTGCGCAGTTGGCGTGACGCCGTGCGCTCCGGCAACGACAGCCGTGCGGCGCGGATGCTGCGCGACTTTGCGCCATCGGCGTCAGCGGTGGGGCCAGCGCGTGCCGCGGGTGGGGCTGCAGCGGCGAGCCCAGGTGGCCCGGCCGACGGCGACGCCACAGCCACGGACCCGGTGTTGCGCGCCGGTCCGACCTGCGCCGCCTTGTACATCGCACTCGAGGAGGCCCAGGCGCGCAGCGACCATGAGGCGGCGCTTCGACGGGCCGAGGCGCTCGCGGCGGCGCCAGGCGGCCGCTGCGACGGCGTGCGCGGGCGAATGGCCTGGGCGCTGGCGTTGGCCAGCCTCGGCGGCGACAGTGGGCGACGGCCGGCGATGGAGCAGCTGGAGCGGGCCGCCGCCATCGACCCGCGCGACGCGGCGGTGGTCCGAGCGCGCTTGGCGGTCGGCAAGGGGCACCAGAGCGCGCAAGAGCGGGCGGCGCTTCTGATGGAGGGCCTGCAGCTCGAGCCTAACGCGTTCGACCTCGCCCACGAGCTGGCAGAGTTGGCCCACGTCGCCCTCGCCGGCCCGTCCGTCGAAGCGGCGGCAGCGGCCGCATCCCGGGCGTCGCTGCCGCCCGGCCAGTCGCCGGGCCAGGCCCCGGGCCGATTGCCGGGCCAGTCGCCCGCGGCGGCGGGCGCTGCCGCGGCTGCGACGCCTGCCAAGCCTTGGCCACGACCCGACGCGCTAGCCTCCCTTCGGACCGCCGCTCGCGCGCTCGAGGAGACCGCGCCGGCCCGCGCCGAGCCAGCTCTCGCTGAGGCCCGAATGCTGGCCCACGAGGGCAGGCACAAATCGGCCTTGCCGGTGTACGAGCTGGCGTTGGAGCGGAGCCGCGGCCCAGCGCGCAAGGTCGTCGCCTGCGAGTTGGAGCCGTTGGCGCGGCGCGCTGGCGCCAGCGAAGACGCTGAAGATGCCGGCCGCATCTGCCGCGGCGCGACGCCCCCGTCGACCGACGAGGCGCCCGAGGGCGACGAGGCGGACTGAACGGCCCGTGACGGCCCGTGGGCTGGTTCGGATTGGCGGCCCAGGCGGCAGCCACTGTTGCACCCAAGCGCCGCGAGGTTGCGTTACCGATCGGCCTCTGGAGGATCGCTCACGCGGAGCGACCGCAGCAACCTTTCGACCGGACCCAAGGATGCGACGATCGCCCCCAGCTCTGTGTCGCTGCAGCCATCGAGCCACGCCTGCACAAGGGCCCGCGGCGCTGGGTCCGCGTCAGCCGTTTTGCTGCCAGCGCTCCTGAGTCGCCGGGCGACGGGCGCCAGGGCAGGGACGTTTTTGGCCACCCAGCGCCGGCGCTCGACTCCGTGTCGGCCTGACCAAGCGTCAAGCGTCTCCACGACGGCGATGCGAAGCTCCGCCCCCATGAGGCGCTGCGTGCGGGGCGACCCAACCTCGGGCTCGGCAGTTTCCGATGGGACCCGGTGGCCTGTCGCGTCCTCCACGAACCCTGGCGGAGGCCTTTCAAGTGACGCCGCTTCAAGCCGAGGCAGGGGCACGTATCGTTCGGGTTCGGCTGCGACCGCGGTGGCGTCGATGCACAGTGACTCTGCGCCAAGGTCAAAGTAGACCGCTGGCTCCGTCGGCGGTCCGGTCACAGCGCGCCACCAGGTCGGATCGACGCGGACGCCAAGGTCGACGACGGGCGGGCCGGAGGCTGGGGCCTGCCCATCGGTCTCGAGCGCGGTAAGCGTCCAATGGATCCCGCTGTCGTCGACGGCGAGTGTTCCCACGTCCAGCGCGCGCACGAGGTGGAGGAGCTTGCTGTGGCCGTGGTTGCGAGGATGGAAGCCGCGATCCTGGCGAGCCAACGCGAGGCCAAGAGCTGCGAGTCGGATGGAGCGGCCGGGGCTGGCGGCCAAGATCTCCTGGATGGTTCGCTGCAGCTCGTGCGTCAGGCTGGGCCTCCAGGCAATGGGCTCGCATCCTGGGAGCGTTGCGTCGCCACGTCTTCCAGCGTCGACCAAAAACAACAAGAGCGGATGAACATCATCCGCTCTTGCTGACATCGTGCGTGATTGTCGTCAGGTAGCGGCCCGGAGTGGGTCATTTCATGCAGAGTCAGGCTGACCGCCCAGAGGTGGCCTAGACCATGACCAACTGAAAGAGTACGCTCGCAGACATGCCGTACACAACGACAAGCACCCGCCACAACCACGATGGGCCGCTGCGGTCGATTTGCAGTGTAGGCGCGTCGCACACAGTGTCAATGGTTGACAGGCTGCACTCAGGTCGCGCGCAGAAATGTGCTATTGTTTCTCGGAACTTGAAGATGGCGACGAGCCCTTCGCCACCCGCGACCTTCGCCTCGATAGCGACTGCGCGCCGCCCGCGATCGTGGCGGCAATGCGCTCGCTGGTGCCAGGGCGACCACCTCGCTCCCAGCCGGCGCGGCGATCTGGACTCGAAGCCGGCCAGGATGAGCGGGTTGGAGCCTGTCGGAGCTGCGCCATGACCCCGCATAGGCGGCGGTGGTCGCTGCCTACGGCGTGCACGCTCCACGAGCTGGCGGACAACCCGGCAGCCGCGATGCCCCTCGACCACGAGGGACGACCGCTGGCGGCGGGGCTGCAGGTGGGGCTGATCGCAGCCGACACAGCGGCACAGACGTGGCCGGAACGAATCGATCCCGCGCTGGTGGCGATGGTGTCGGCGCTCGCCGGTTGGAGTCGGAAGTCCGGCCGCGCGCCGCTGGGCTGGGATGACGAGCTCAAGCGCCCCGTGACCTACCAGTCCGGCCTGCTCAGCGCGCTGGCGGGCAAGAGCTTGAGCAGCCGACACGCCGTGATCGGCAGCGAGTACGACCTGGAGCGGGACTCCGACTGGCGCAGCCGTCTGTTGGGGGCGACGGAGGACGATGAAGGGAGCGCTGACGTGCTGCTGCAGTGCGTGGAGGACATCGCCCGCAACGTCTTCCATCACGCCGGCGGCGGCGCGTCCGGCGCCCACATGGCCTGGCGTGTCACGGCCAAGGACGCCCAGCGCACCTGGACCTTCGCCGTCGCCGACACGGGCAAGGGGATCATCCGCGACGTCCGCGAGGCGCTCAAGCGCGATCTGACCGACGCCGAGGCCCTCGACCTGGCGGCCTCGCCTGGGTTCTCTGGCAGCAAGCAGCCGGGCCAGAACCGCGGCGTCGGCCTCTACGTCGTCCGCAATGTCTCACTTCGCCTCGGCGGATCGCTCAAGATCTGGACCGCAGACCACCTCTACACCTCGAGCTCGAGCTCGCCGGCCGAGGCCCGCGGCCAGGTCCAGAAGGTCAAGAACGCCTGGCCGGGGACCGTCGTCGAGTTCAAGCTGAAGTTCGAACATCAAGGCCGCACCAGTAGGAAGCTCATCCAAGAAGTGGTCTCGGAGCTGGAATATCCAGGGGCAGGCAGCGGACTCCCGATCGCATTCTACGACGGTCCCAGCGCGCCCAGGGCCGCCGCCGATGAGCGCGAAGGGCGTGTGCACGCCGTCGAGATCGGCAGGCCTTCGGTGGTCGTCGCGGTCGAGCGCAGCCACGCAGCGGACATCGGGGGCGACATCGCGCAGCTGCTGGCGACGAGCCCGAGCGCCATCGTCGAGCTCAACGGCGCGAGCGTGCCCACCATCTCCGATGCCTACGCCTACGCGCTCTTGTACAGCGCCGCGCCGCACTTGACCTCGGCCGGCCGAATTCGGGTCGTGGCGGCGACGGCCCAGGTGCGCGCTGCGTTGATGATCGCCGTCCGTGCGCTGCAGAGCGAAGGCCGCGTCCCGGCGAAATCCCCATAGGCGGCTTTGGGGTGCTGCGCCCGGCCGGCCGAGGCTCCTGCCAGGCCCGAAGGCGCTGGACGATGGAATGGCGGCGGTCGCGGAGACCACGGCCAGGCGGGGAGGCCCAGACGTCGCGTCGCGTTTCAGGCCGTGAAGTTGCGACAGCGGCCCCGGCAGACGTGGCGGGACCGCTGCGAGGGCCTCGGCATCGGCATGGCTAGTGCCAGGGCGCGGTCAGAGGCGCCATGAGGTCGAAGGCGGTGTCTGGCGCGCTGCCGAGCGCGTCGCCGTCGGCAGTCATGAAGTCGAAGCTGACGAAGAGGTCGTCGTCCAGCCGCAGCATGCCGCAGTCGCCGCGCCGGACCTGGCGCGACTCGCCTGGGCACAGCGCGTGTAGACCGTCGCGGCCGATGATCTCGAGGCTACCCAGCGGCGGCGCGGTCACCTGCCAAGCCTCGTCATCGCCGGCGAGGGGCAGGAGGAAGAGGTGCGTCTCGAGGCCGTCGGCAGGCACCCGCAACGTCGCCAGGTCGCTCTCGCCAAGGCTGATGGCATGCCGTCGGAACGCGACGCACTCGACCAGGGTGCAGCCCTGCCAGCCGAGCCGGACGCGCAAGAAGCGCTCATGGCGGCCATACTCCGGCTGGGCTTGCAGCACCCGGACGCCGCCGATGAAGAGCAGCGCGGCGCCGACGAGGCAGGCGCCGACGCCCCAGTCGAGGCGAACCAGGGTCTCGGCGACCAGCAGCCCGGTGTCGGGTTCGCAGAGGGCGAGGCCGGACTCTTCGCAGGGGATGAGGGACCAGACGTCGTGCCAGGTCCAGGCCATCAGCGCCAGCTCGCCGAGCGCGAGACCACCGAGGACGGCGCCGAGGCCCTGAAGCCGGCGGCGGTGCAGGAGAAGGGCGATCGTCGCCAGGGCGGCGAGGCAGAGGCCGACGCCGAGGGCGCCTGGCAGCGTCTTGTAGCCGGGAATGGCGGGTCCCTCGACCTCCAAGATGGTGACGAAGGGCAGCAGCAAAGGGCCGACAAGGCCGAGCAGCGCGCCGATGACGGCGAGAGCGATTCCACTGCGCATCGGGCCCTCCCAGACGAGGCGCCGAGCAGCCAAGGACCGGCGGGCCGAGGCGAGCACGGCGAGGTCGGCGGCGCGGGCGAGGTCGGCGACGCGGGGGCACGGTCGGCCGCGGCGCAGCGCGGCTCCCCGGGCTCCCGGCGCTGGTCGCGCCGCGGACGCGGTGGCGAGGGGGAGGCGGCGGGGCGCGCCCGCTGCGTTCGCCAGAGGGCTTGGACGCACGAGAGTCGCGGGCGATCTCCTGAGCTGTCATGATCGGGTGGGGTCTGGCAGGGGAGAAGAGAAGCCCCAGCGAATGGCGCACAGCCGCAGCGCCGGCGAGATGCGGCACGACGGCGGCGGGCTCCGCGCGGGCGCCAGGCCGCGACGGTGCGGGCCGGCGTCTCGGGCTAGAGCTCCAACAAGCAAATTTCGATCGATTCGATAGCGCTTCCACCCGGCTACTCCAACCTGGGTAGCAACTCTGGAGCGACCAGCACTCGGATGCTTCTGCTGACCCGAGGCGTGCGCTCGATGAGCCCCGCGGCGTCGAGCGCGACGACCATTGCGTGGACCGAGGGCGCGGTGATCCTGAAATAACGCTGCATGTCACTCTCGGCGGGAGCGACGCCGTTGACCTTGGTGTACATCGCGATGAACGCGAGGTACTGCCCCTGCTTGTCGGTCCAGCTCCGGCTCACGAAGGCCTCCTGTGGATGGCTCGGTCTGGGGGGATCGACCCG
>CANLIC010000009.1 GCA_947491025.1 Myxococcales bacterium | reverse complement strand
GCTGACAACCTGACCTCGGTGCCGCACCGAGCCGACCTGCGCGCCGGCGCGGGGTCGGGGCGGTGTGCCTGCCGGTCATGCAAATGTGCTTGCGACCGATTTTTCCGGGCTGGGGGCGTTCGTTCTGCGAGATCTTCGATCGGACCTGGGTCTCCCGGACGGGCCCTTGTGTCCGGGGCCTGTCTGATGCTACGTACCCCGACCTGGACTTCGATTCCCCCCTTGGAGCCCAAAGCAAGGTGACCCCAGCTCAGCCCACCGAGATGCCGTCTTGCCCGCGGCGAAGCGGGCATTTGGCTTTCAGCCGTGCGCCCCGGACTTGGCGACGCCCTGCCAGCGGCCCCGCCTTGGCGCTGTGGCGCTGCGTCCTGCTCGCTGGCTTCGCTTGTGCCGTACACCGGGAAGCCCTGGCCCAACAGCCCGAGGACTCGGCGCCGCCTGTCGCGCGCCCCACCGAGGACGCGCCCCCCCTCGACCCCTCCTTGCCGCCGCCTGCCGCGCCGTCGGCCGCGCCGCCGCCTGCACGTCCGAACGCCCAGGCCGCGGGCGCAGGACCGCAGGAGCGCGCCGAAGCACCTGAGACCGGACCTCTTGCCGGCCTGCCGCTCAACGCCATCACGATCCGCAACCTGATTTTGCAGCAGAAGCTCGAGCTGGCGCTGCAAGTCGCGGATCTGGCGCTGCAGCGCTATCCCAACGACACCGAAGTGAGGATGCAGCGGGCGCGCCTGCTCTTCTGGCTCAAGCGGCCTGCGGAGGCCGAGGCCGAAGCGGTCGCCGTCTACCAGGCCGACAGCCGCAACACCGAAGCCCTGCGGCTGGTGGCGCAGATCCGCGAGTCCCGCAACGACGCCGCGGGTGCCATCCGCGCGTGGCGCGAGGCGCAGCTGCGTGGCGACGGCGACGTCCGCATCGCCGCCAGGCTCATCGCGCTCTACATCGAAATCGACCGGCCAGATTTGGCGCGCGGTCAGATCCGCCCGGGCATGGAAGTCGCTGACGAGCTTGAATACAGCATGACGCTCAAGGAGCGGCCTTGGCTCGCCCAGGGACTGCTCGGCCTCTCGCTCTACAGAGGCGATCTCTGGCAGCGCGCCGAACTGACCGGTGGCTACCGCTGGAGCCGTCAATTGACGCTGACCGCAGGCGTCTACGGTGAGCAGCGCAACACCACCATCAACACAGGCGGCGCCGCCGGCACCACCGTCACCAGCACGGCCTACGGCGCCTATGCCTGGCTCTTCTTCGAAGTGCTCAAGCTCTCGGGCGACGTGCGTCTCTTCATCGCGCCGCAGACCGGCGGCTATCTACCCCCAGTCGACGTCTGGGCCGAAGGCGCTTGGAACTTCGGCAAGTTCGGGCTCGGTCTCTGGGCGCGTGTCGCCACCTACGAGATCGCATCGCTGTGGTCGATCGGACCCTACCTACCGATCTTCCTGGGCCGGCTGACCGTGACGCCCGGTTACCTCTTCGTCGGACGCGGCAAGGGCCCGGCCGCCGACATCGCCGACATCGGCCAGGTCGGCCACACCTTCTACTTGCGCACCCGCTTCGACTTCGATTTGCGCGACGCCGTCTACGCTTGGGCCTACGTCGGCCAGGAGGTCGTGTTCACCAATCGCACGCTCTCCGCGCCCGATGAGTCCTCGGTGTCGCTCGTCCTCGGTTGGGACCACTGGTTCAATCACCGCTTCGGCATCCGCCTGATGGGTACGGCGCTGCAACAGCTCAAACTCGGCGACCGGTGGTACGACCTGGCGTTCGTGGCGAGGGCGCGGCTGTGAATTTCGAACGCCTCACCACCACCGAGTTCATCGTCCTCATCATCGTGGCGATCGAGGTCTTCATCGTCTTTGCGGCCCTCATTGCGCTGCTCATCATGCGTCGCCGCTCCATCGGCCGGGAGCAGCGCTACGACCGCGCCCGCCGTGAGCTCTCCGATCTCATGCCACAGCTGACTGAGGAGGAAGGCGAAAACGCGCACGTCCGCGCCGTTGCCATCGTCCGCGGCCTCGGCCCCGACAGCGGTCGCCGGTTGCTGACGGAGTTGGCCGAGTTCGTCACCCTCGACCACGCCAAGCCCTTGGCGCGCGTCTTCATCGAGAGCGCCTTCGGCGCCGTCAGCGCTGCCGCGGCCCGCAGGCAGGCCTGGGAGCGTAACCGCTGCATCCGTGAGGCGCGCGCGCTCGCCGACCCGGCCGACGTCCTCAGCTCGCTGGTGCGCGACACCCTGCCTGACGTGCGGCTGTCGGCGTTCGAGGCGCTGTGCGCCCTCGGTCGCGCCCAAGAAGGCCTCGTCTCGCTCTCCGCCATCGCCAAAGATGGCCGGTTGGCTCGGACCCGCGCCATCGACGCGTTGGCCGCCACCGACCCGATGCCCGTCGAGGACCTCGCCGAGGCCAGCCGTACCGGCGACGCTGACCTGCGCCTGATCTCGGTCGGCGCGCTCGGCCGCAGCAACGTCGAGGGCGCCCTCGAGCTGGTCATTCACGCCGTCACCGACGAGGACGTCGAGGTCCGCATCGAGGCGCTGCGCGGCCTCGCCGAGCTCGACGAGCCGGCCGCGCTCCCCGCCGTACTGCGCGCCCTCACCGACGAGTTCTGGGAGGTGCGCTCCGCCGCGGTCAGCACGGCCGCCAAGCTCGGCGGCGACGGCGCAGCACAGCCCATCGCCAAGCTGCTCGATGACCCCGCCGAGTGGGTGCGTCACAACGCGGCGCTGGCCCTGACCCGTTGCGGCGCCCAAGGCACTGCGGCCCTGCGCGAGGCGGCAGCCCGCGGCAGCGAGAACGCCTCCTCGGCCTTGGCCGAGCATCGGCTCGCGACGGAGGGCGCATGATCGAGGTGATGAACCTCTTCGTGCTGACCTACTTCGTCGCGCTGACGGCAGGGTACATCACGCAATTCGTCTCTGCGGTCCTTGGCGTCATCCGTGTCCGCCGCGACCTCGAAGGCAGCAGCCCCGAGGCCGTCAGCCTCCGCGGCCGCGCGACCCTGCCGATCAGCATCATCGTGCCCGCTCACAACGAAGAAAAGAACGTCGTCGAGTCGGTGCGCGCGCTGCTGAATTTGCGCTATCCGCAGCATGAGGTCGTCGTCGTCAACGACGGCAGCAAAGACCAGACGCTGCAGAAGCTGCGCACGGCGTTCGCGCTCGAGGCCGTTCCGATCGACATGCGCATCGATCTGAAGTGCCAGCCCGTGCGCGCCACCTACCGCTCCGCCATCAACCGCCGCCTGGTCGTCATCGACAAGGAGAACGGTGGCAAGGCCGACGCGCTCAACTGTGCTGTCAACGCTGCCCGCTACCCGCTTGTCTGCGCCATCGACGCCGATACGCTCATCATTCCCGACGCACTGCTGCGGCTGGTCCGCCCCATCCTGAGCGATCTCGAAGTGGTGGGCGTCGGTGGCACGCTCTGCCTGGCCAACGGCTGCACCATCGAGCGCGGCAACGTGGTCGAGGTCGGACTGCCGAAGTCGTGGTTGGCGCGCTTTCAGGTCGTCGAGTACATGCGCGCCTTTCTCGTCGGTCGCCTCGGCTGGGATGGGCTCGGCGGCAACCTCATCGTCTCGGGAGCCTTCGGCCTCTTCCGCCGCCAGGCCATCGTCGCGTCCGGTGGGTACGCCACCGACTCGGTCGGCGAGGACATGGAGCTCATCGCCCGGCTGCGCCACGACGTGCCCAAGTGGCTGCAGGCGCGGGCCATTCGCCACCTGCCCGACCCCGTCGCCTTCACCGAGGCGCCCGACTCGCTGCGCATCCTCGGCAACCAACGCGATCGCTGGCAGCGCGGCCTCTTTGACACGTTGTGGCGCCACAAGCGGATGACGCTGAACCCGCGCTACGCGACCATCGGCCTCTTCGTCACGCCGTTCTTCTGGTTCTTCGAGCTCTTCGGCCCGCTGATCGAGCTCGCGGGCTACGTCTACCTCTTGCTGACGGTCCTCGGCGGCATGATGGAGCCCTTCTTCGCCGGCCTCTTTGGCGTGCTGGCGCTGCTCTCGGGCTTCTTGCTCAGCCTCGGCGGCATCTTGCTCGAAGAGCTCTCGCTGTCGTTCTTCCGCCAGCGCGGCGACTTGCCCCGCCTGCTCGGTGTCGCGGTGCTCGAAAACTTCGGCTACCGCCAGATCGTGCTCGCCTACCGCGCGCGCGGTCTGCTCAAGTACCTGCTCGGCGAGAAGGCCTGGGGACGCATGACGCGTCAGGGCTTCCGCGAGAGCCAGGACCGCAATCCCGGCGCGGCTTGGGTCATCCCGGCGCTGGCGACGCTGCTCGTCGCGTCGTTCTTGGCCATGCCCATCGCGTGGCTGCTCAAGCCGAGCCACGGGCTGCGCGTGCAAGTCGTCGACAAGACCGTGCCGCTGACCAACTACCGTGAGCACGCGCGCCTCATGTGGCTGCTGAGCCAGGCCAAGGTCCGAACCCAGGAAGGCCGCCTGCTGTGGAACAAGACGCGCGACTACGTCGGCTATGACCCGAAGACTTCAGAGGTCACCCAGCTCAAGGACACCGACCTGGAGAACAGGGACCTGCTCTACATCGCGGACACCTATGGCGTGTACCGTTTGGACTACGCCACGGAGCGCAACCAGGTCGAACACCTCGAGCTCAACCCCAAGATTTACGGCGGGTTGAACCCTGACGAGGTCGCGGTAGTCGAACGGTTCGTGCGCGCGGGCGGCCGACTGATCTGCGAATTCAACAGCTTCGCCAGCCCGACAACGGGTGAGGTGCGCCGACGGATGGAGAAGCTGCTTCATCTGCGGTGGACCGGCTGGATCGGTCGCTGGCAGCACGATTTCTCGGACTACCGCGAGATCGCCGAGTGGATCCGCAAGCGGTGGGAAGCGCAGTTCCAACGCAAGTGGGATCTTGTCGGACCTGGTCTCATCTTCATCCATGATTCTGGGCGCGTATTGGCATTGCGGCAGGGCCTCGAAATGGACCGCGGCATCCCGATGGTCCTGCACTACGAAGACCAACAGCTGCCTTACCTCTACTGGTTCGACATCGTGGCCGCGGATCACGAAGAGGACGTGCGCGCACACTACGAGCTCAAGCCGACGGAGGCCGGTCGTAAGCTGCTGGATCACTTCGGGATTCCAGTCGAGTTCCCTGCCGTCATCCACGACGACGCCTTCAAGTACGGTTACCTCTCCGGCGACTACGCCGACCAGGAGACGGCGCTCGATCCGCCGTGGCTCGGCGGCATCACCAAGGTCCGCAACTGGATGTCTCGCGCCGGTCTGATCCACGACGACATGCGCCTGACCTGGCAGATCTATGTGCCGACGATGGAAAAACTCTTCGAGGCGACGCGCTGAGAGGCGGCGGCCGAGGTGATCGCAAAGCGGGCGTCGCCAGCGCGGTGCCGTCCACGCCTGGAGCCGACGCGCGCAGGCCCTGGACCCCGACTCCGATGAGGGCGCCTGGCCCCGTCGCGAGGCCGAGCCGGCTGCCGTCGGCAATGACCGCTGCGCCGGCGCCCAACAACGGCCTTCCGAAGCGGCGAGCCGTCAACCTTCGCTACGGAATGCGACGCAGCGTGCAAGCGGCCATCGCCATCGCTCGCCCAATGCCGACCGGCCCTATGGCGGCGTCGCGCAGGTCCGGCCTGCTGGCCTGCGTCACTGTACTTGTCGCGCTTGCCGCCTGCGGAGCGCCGCTGCGCGACGTGAGCTTGCCAGCGGATGGCCGCTGCGACCACGCGACGCCGGCAGAGTGGGCGCCACGGGCCAGCGCCTCCCTGACCACCGCGCCGTTCACCGACCGCACGCCTTACGATGTCGGTGGCAATGGTGCTGCAATCCGTCTGTCGCCGCTTCGCTGCACCGAGTGTTCCGCCGTCCGCAGCTACCCCCATCCACGCCGCTGGCCGGGCGGGCCGGAGGGAATCGAGCGGATGGCGGACCGCAGCTTCGTCTATGACAACGCACTGTTCGCCCTGTTGCGGCTGGGCGAAGGCGAAGTGGCCCCCGCACGACAGGTTCTCGACGCCTTGGCGGCCCTGCAGACCGACGACGGCGCCTGGGGATTCTCTTTCGCCATCGCCGACGACACCTTCTACAACGTCGCCTACCAACGGACCGGCGTCGTCGCGTGGGTCCTTCTGGCGATGGCGCGCTACGAGGCCCAAAAGGGCGAGGGACGCTATGTCGCCGCGATGCGGCGCGCCGGCGCCTGGCTGCGCGACCGTCACGACAGGGGGACCGGCTTGCTGCGCGGCGGACGCGGCCGGTGGGTGGAGGACGGGGCGCGTTTCGAGCCAGACCACGCTGTCGTTTGGGCCAGCACGGAGCACAACATCGACGCGTACTTTGCCCTGCGCGAGGCTGCGCGGGTCGATTCAGCCGCCGACTACCTGGACGCTACAGCCCTCGCTGACGCCATCGAGGCCCGACTCTGGATGCCCTCCGCCGGCATTTACGGGCGCGGCTGGCGCAACGGCGGCATCGACGCCGTGGTCGCGCTGGACGCCGCGGGTACATGGAGCGCCCTCTTTGAGCTGGCCCGCGGTCGGCCCGAGCGCGCAGCGGCCTTGCTCAAGCGCGTCGACCAGCTGCTCGGTGCGCGGGTCGGAGCGTGGCGCATCTGGCGGCCGGGCGACGAACAGGTCAGCCGGGCCTGGTTCGTCGAGGCTTCGGTGGCGCGCGCGCTGGTCCTGCACCGCCTGGGGCGCGCCGCGGAGGCGGCGGCCGACCTTGATCAGTTGGCGCGGTGGGCCTGTGCCGGCGGGACGCCTCTGCTCTATAGCTCCTCATGGGCTAAGGACTTTCCGATGGCGCCCGCCGTCGCGCCGACCGCCTGGTTTGGCCTCGTCGCCCGTGAGGTGCTCGGCGGAGAAGCCTGGCTGTGGGCCGCCAAGCCCACCCCGCGGGCCGCCGCCCCGCTCGGCCCCACGGCGATCGCCGTCGCCGGGCGGCTGAAGCGTTGACCCACGGCGACTTGGCACCTACCTTGGCGGCGTGATGCTGACGCCCACGCCGACGCCGAGCTTGCTGATTCGAGGGACGCGCCTGGCCGGGTATGGCCTGCGTTGCCCGTTGGCCGAGGGTCGTCGCGCCGCGGCCTACGCGCTGTGCCTCCTCGCCGTCAGCTGCGCCAGCGAAGTCGAGCAAGAGGTGGTGCTGAGCCAGCGGGCGGCCAAGCTGATGGCGAGCCCCTCGGCCCTTGAGATCGGCCGCTTGCGCAGTGTCCGCAGCGCGGCCGCGCTTGAAGCGAGCACCACGGGCGCGGAGCTGGCAGCCGCGGCAACGGTCGCCGAAGCCGCAACGGCGGTCGCCGCGCCGGACACCCCACAGGCTGCCGCCGCGCCGGACACCCCACAGGCTGCCGCCGCCGCGCAGATTCCTCCTGAGGCTGCTGCTGGCCCAGCCGCGCCCGCCGCCGCACCCGCCCCGCCGGTCGCCGCAGCGCCCGCCCCTGCCGCCCCTGCCGCCCCTGCCGCCCCTGTCGCCCGACCCGCCGCCGCCCCAGATGCGGCTCCAATCGCCGCCGCGTCGACTGCCGCCCCCCCCGCACCGACCGGCGCTGGGCCCGCATCGGCGCCCGTGGCCCGTGCACCCGCTGCGCGTGTCCGACCTGCCGCGACGGCCCCAGCACCGGTCGCACGTCGCGCTGAGCGTCCCGCCGCGCCGCCGCAGGAGCGCCCAGCCGCCGCGCCCAAGCCGACGCCGCCGGCCAGCGAGCCCACCCGCCGCGCCGAGCCCGAGCCGCCCGCCGCCGCCGCTGGCGGGGCCACGGTCGAACCCGGGCTCGACGCCACCGACCTCTACTACGAGGGCAAGCGCAAGCTCGATGCCGGCAAGCGCGACGAGGCCATCGCCCTGCTGAATGCCTCGTTGCAGCGACGCGCCAGCGATCGCACGCGAGCCCTGCTGGGCCGCGCCCTTTTTGACGCTGGGCGCTACGGCGAAGCGGAGAAAGCGCTGCGCGGCGCGACCGAGCACCCCGACGCGTTGCTGCTCCTCGCGCAGCTCTACCAGCACCAAGGCAAAGCTTCCGAGGCCCGTCGGACCTACACCGCCTTCCTGACCCACCACCCCAACCACGCCAAGGCCGAGTGGGTGCGCGGAATGCTGAGGAACCTCTAATGCGAACCGAACGGTCCTCGTCCTCCTGGCTGCAGACAGCGCTGCGCGCCGCGCCGGTCTGCGCCGTGCTCTGGGTCGGCTGTGGACGCGCGGAGCCCCCACCGAAGGCGCCCGAGCGGCCCACGGCGCCTGGCCCGGTCGCGGCTGAGCCATCTGCGCCCGGCGTGACCGCCCGCGCCACCGAGCAGCATGGTAGCAACGTTCCGGCCCCGGCGGCGCCCGAAGTGGATGGCGGTGCGCAACAGCCCTATCACGGCCAGCCGCAGATGGTGCTGGATGAGGGCGCCCTCGCCGATGTGCGCAAGGCGATCACCGCCACGTCCGACCTGCTCGAGCAAGGCGTGACCATCCTGGAGGCGCACAAGGCCAAGCCCGAGAAGGCCGCAGATGCGCTGCGGGCCTGGCTCGACAAGCACCGCGCCCATGTCGACGAAGTGTTCCGCAGCGCACAGGAGGTCCGGATTCGTCTCGCCGCCGCGGGCTACGACCAGGACATCCCGGCCGAGGTTCGAACGGAGTTTGAGGCGCGCATGTCGTCGGTGCAGAAGCGCCTCGAGCTGATGCGTGCCGTCTACCGCGACCACGTCGATGCGCTTGAGGCCTTCGGTGGCTTCTTTCCGCGAATCGAGCGGAAGCCGCAGACCCCGTGAGCCTCGACCCCGCCGACGACGAGGAGGCCCGGCGCTTCGCCGCGGCCGTGTTTCGGGCCCAGCTGGCAGAGGCGTTTCGTCGCCCGACGCCGATGACCTGGGGCCTGCTCCTGGCCCTCGCGTTGGTGGCCGCTGCACAGGGCGCCACCGACCATTGGCTCGGTGCCAGCGGCCTGGACCGTCTCGTCTTCGCCGGCGCGCTCATCCCAGACAAGGTCCTGCAGGGCGAGTGGTGGCGCCCGCTCACCGGCCCGATGTTGCACAGCAACTGGTCGCATCTGTTGATGAACCTGGTCGGTATCGGCCTCATCGGCCGCCAGATTGAGGCCGCCTACGGTAGCGCCGGATTCGCCGTGCTCTGGCTCACCGCCACGCTCGCCGGGGCCGTGGGTACGCTCCTGGCCGGACATGCCATCAGCGTCGGCGCCTCCGGTGGTGTCTTTGGCCTCGTGGGAGCGCTGGTCATCCTTGGCGCCAGGCTCTGGCCGCGGCTTCAAGTACGACTGCGCATTTCTCTGGCCCTGGTGCCGGCCGCGCTGCTGCTGCTCCTGCTGGGCGTCGGCGAGCTGGCCGAGCTCGTCCAGCCATCCCGCCTCGACCGGGCCGCCCATGCCGGCGGAGCGCTCGGCGGCATGCTCGCCGGCGGCTGGCTGCCCTTGCGCTTGCGCGACGCCGACGGCGCCAACCTCGTCGGGGCACCCACCCCTACCGCACGGCGGCTGGTGCGGTGGCTGGCGCTGGCTGGCATCGTCGCTTCCCTTCTGGCGTTCGTTGAGTTTGCCCGTCGCGGCCAGGACGCACCGCGCGTACCGCCGGTCGTGGTGCAGGTGTTCGCCACCGACATCGGGCCCTTCAAGCTTCCCGCGACCCTGCCGCGCGGCGTTCTGCGCGATGGACGCTGTGAGGGGGAGCGCGTCAGCGTCGACTGGGCCATCGCGCTGGGTCACCGGCTCTGCTCGCCCTTGCCGCTCGGCGGTGTGCTGGTGGTCGGACGCCGCGACCGGCTCCTGACGCTGGACCCTGGCGACTTCGACGCGATGCGTGAGGCCCTGCGGCAGGGTCGATTCGTCCGCCGCGAACGCGACGTGCTGCTGCACCCCATGGGCCGCGACCACCTCTACGTCGTGCTTGGGAATGACGCCTTGCTGCCGACCTACGCCGAGGCGCTTGCGCCGCTGCTGCCGGTCGACGCGACCGTCGTGGACGCCGCCGCTGCGGACGACGCCGCGGAGGGCGACGCTGCTATCCATGAGCCCGCGGTCAACGACGCTGCGCTGACAGCCGCCAAGGCGAGAGACCCGGCCGCGATCGACCCAGCCGCGATCGACCCGGCCGCGATCGACCCAGCGGCGCAGGGCCCAGCGGTGCAAGACCCGGCACGGACTGGCAAGGCGAAGGCGACCCCCAAGGTCGGCGATGCCAATGCCGGCGCCTCTCTGCCAAGGGCCGGCGCCGCCACCGGGATGACGCCATGATGGAAGCGCCTGCCGAGCTGACTGGCCCCCCGCCAGGCGCGACCCGTGCCGGCGCATCGCGCTCGGCGACGCCACGGCCTCGGCTCATGACCCTCTGCCTAGCGGTTGGCAGCTTCGTATCCCTGGCGATCGGCCTTTGGCTCCACGCCAGCCGCGAGACGGCGGTGCAGACGCTGGCGCGCGCCGAGATCGCCGTGGGAGTCGATGTCCGGTCCCTGCCGCTCACCGCCGCCCAGCTCGCCCTGCCGCTCGAGCTGCCCGCTGTGGGCGAGACCGAGAAGCCGACGCGGGCCGCAGCCCTCGCGCAGGCCATCGCCGAGCACGACGTGGTGCTCGTCAACTTCTGGGCGACCTGGTGCCCGCCTTGCTTGCAGGAGCTGCCGTCGCTGTTGCGCCTCGCTGCCGCGCTGCGCGGCGCCGGGCGCTCGGTCGCAATTGTGGCTGTCAGCTATGACGACGACTGGCCGTCGCAGCAGCAAGCCCTGCGCGCCGCGGTGGCCGATCCCCAGCCTGCAGGCGTGCGCTGGCTCCGCGATCCGCAAGGGCAGGGCGGCGCCGTCGAGCAGATGTTGCGCACGGCGTTTGGGACCGAGAAGCTGCCCGAGACCTTTGCGCTCAAGGGCGGCGTGGTGCGCGGGGCCTTCATCGGCGCCCAGCAGTGGGATCGCGGCGAGATGCTGCGCTACCTCGACGCGCTGGCGGCTGCGCCATGAACGCGACAGAAGGCCGAGCCCAAGGGCCGACGCCAGCCGAGGGCGCGGCAGCCGACGAAGCGTCGGAGTTGGGGCCTGCGGAATCGCCAGGGGAGTTCGCCGTTGACTCCGGCCCAGGCGACTCCGCGGGCGCCTTGCCAGAGGAGCCGGTTCTCATTCCGCCGCGCGGCCTCGTCGCCGTCTTGCTCCTGGCCTTGGCCTTTGTCGCCGTCGCCGGCGTCCGCTGGCCCTTCGCCGTGCGCGGCGACAGCGCGCCGGACATGACCCTGCAGTCGTGGCGCGACGGCGTGGAGGAGCGGACCGCCTGGCGCGACGGGACCTTGCGGCAGCACCCGCAGCTGCCCGAGGAAGCGACGATCGTCACCGGTTTTGAGGCCTGGCTCGACCGGGAAGCGGCGCTCGGCGAGGGCGTGGCCGAGGACGCCGACGCACGCCGCTTGCGCGGCCAGGCCGAGGAGCAGCTGCGTCTGCTCGGCCTACGCGCCGGCTCGGGCGCCGTGATGGCCGCAGCCCTGCGCTTTGGCGTGGCCACCCGCAGCCGTCTGGAGGGTCGCGGCGCTCAGGAGGACTCAGCAGACCCACCTGCCGGCGGCCTGGGCGCAACGATTCGGCGCGCCGGCCTCGATCGTCAGCGCGAGAGCGGGCTGGGCGGCGCGGCGTGGGAGCCAGCCATCGCGCTGCTGGTCGAAGCGCTGGCCGCCGAACGCTACCTGGAGCTGGCCCTCCGTCTGCCGCCGCCCCGCCCTGAGCTGCCGACCCCCTGGCGCCGGGCGTGGTTGGCGGCGCGGGTCGAGCGGAGCGGTGCCGGGCTCGGCCTCGAGCGGCGGCTGGCGCTGCTCGACGAGCTGGTAGAGCTGGACCCGTCCTATCCACGGTCCTTCGCCACCGGCGTCATCTTGGCGCAAGAGGGGCGCTGGCGTGCCGCGCGTGCCGCGTTTGTGGCCGCTGCCATCGCCGGAGAGCGACCAGACGCGGCCCGCGCCAACGCCCGCTGGGCGGCGCACCATCTCCCTCAGGCGCTCTAGCTCCTCGGCCAGGCGCGACGGCGATGGCCGGCCCTTGGCGGCTCCTGTGGGGGCGCAGCTGCCGGCGCCAGCTCGGCTACAGGGTGACTTGGGCGCCGGTCGCACCGCCAGCTGGGACCGCCGCCGGCTCGCTCGGCAAAGGTGGCGGCGATGTCGGCAGATGCGCCTCGATGTCGGTGATCAGGCGCGGATCCATCGGTTCGACCCGCGGCTCAAAGCGCGCCACGACCTTGCCGTCTGGAGCGATCAGGAACTTCGTGAAGTTCCATTTGATCTCTCCTTCCAGGCCCGGGCCCGACGCCGTCGTCAGGGCGCGGTAAAGCGGGGCGATGTCGGGGCCCTTGGCGTGCAGCTTTTCGAAGAGCGGAAACGTAACGGCGAACTCCTTGGAGCAAAAGTGCTGGATCTCGCTCGCCGTTCCGGGCTCCTGTCCGCCAAAATCATCACACGGAAAGCCCAGCACCGACAGCCCGCGCGCCGCGTAGCGCTCATGCAGCTGCTGCAGGCCCTGGTACTGCGGCGTCAGGCCGCACTCGCTGGCCGTGTTGACGATCAGCAGGGTGCGGCCGGCAAAGGCGGAGAGCCGCTGCGCCTGGCCCTCGAGGCGGGTCAGCGGGTAGGCGTCGAGGTCGAGCGCCGCCGCAACCGGGGCAGCCGCGTTGCCCGGCTCGACTTGCGGCTTGCGCACTTCGTTCCACGTGCAGCCTGCCACCAACGTCGCCAGCAGGCCGGCCGCCGTCGCCCAGCTTCGCCGGCTTGGCGCTCCTGGTACATGGCGCTGCAAGCCTTGCGGCGACTTGTGTGGCCCCATCGGGCTGCCGGCCTTCGATTCGTACCGTAGATGTTGCATGGGCTTTCCTCTGGCGGTGGGTCGGGCGTCGGTGCCGCTCATCCGATCTTAGGATGCACGGCCAAGGCCGCGGGCGCGCTGCTCAGGCAACAAAGCGGAATCGAGGACCACGAGGTGGTGCTGCGCCCGCGAGGCGCCGGCATAGTAGAGCGCGTGTTGCCGTTCGGCGCTGTGGGCGTCGAGCTCGGCCAAGATGACGACCAGCGCCTCGAGGCCCTTGAAGGCCTGAATCGAGCGCACCCGCACGCAGCCGGGCTCGTCGCCCGCTGTCAGCCGTGCCGGACCCAGCGGCTGCGGTAGGGCTAGGAGCGCTGAACGCGTCGGCGTGCGCCCGGTCAACACCACGATGTCGTCCGGGCGAACCCCGCCGCGCTCGATGAGCCGCATCAGCACCCGCCGCAGCGCCTTGTCGAGGCTCGGCTGCGTCGACTCGATCTCCACGGGCGTCCCAGCCGGGGCGATGCAGCGCACGCCCTCCATCCCAGGCAGCACCTCCGCCAGATGATCATGAATGGATTGGGTATTGCGCCAGTTCGTGCGCAGCACCAGCGCCTCGTCGGCCCCCGGCACCGCCGAGGCATGCTCACGCAGGCACTGCGCCTCGTCGTAGAAGACATAGCGAATGCCGCGGCCCGGATCGCGCCACAACCCTTCGAAGAGCGGCCACCACGCCGGCAGCAGGTCCTGCCCTTCGTCGACGACGATGGCGTCGAAGCGCGGCCCCCCGCCCCGGGCGACGGCGGTGGCGAGGCTGGCGGGCAAGGTCTCATCAAAGAAGAGTTGCCGCGCCTTGGGCTCCTGCGGCACATCATGCCGGCTGTCCCAGCCACCGACCTGCCAGCACAGCTCATGGAAGTGCAGCGCCGTCACCCTGCGCTCGTCGCGGGTGGCGTGTGCAAGCGCGGCGCCGAGCGCCTTGTTGTAGCAAGTGAGCAGTACGTCGTGGCCCTGGCGCGCGAGCATCCGCGCCTTCTCGATGGCGAGCACCGTTTTTCCCGTCCCTGCTGCGCCGGTGATCGCGGCCCGACGCAGCCGGGTCATCAGGTTGAGGACGGAGATCTGATCGGCGCCCAGGGCCAGCATCACCTCGTGATCGCTGTCGATGCGCTCGCGCAGCCGCAGCCGGACCTGGCGCGGCGCCACAAAGAGCTCCTCGGCGGCGCGCCACCACCAACGCGGCGACGCGTTGCCGCGGGCCGGCGACCGCTGTGCGAAGTGCTCGAAGAGGCCGTCGATCCGGTCGCCCAGCGCGTCCATGCCGGCCATGTCGATGCAGCGGCTGGCAGGCGCCGCGGGGCCGAATCCGCGCGTCGGCACGAGGGCTTCGGGCAATACCAAGGCAAAGCCGCAGACCGGCTCGGCGATGGTGGGCGCTGCCAGATCGCCCAGCAGCCGCCGCAGACCCAGCGCCGCCGCCTCGAGTCGCGCGAAAGGGTCGGCGATCGGCGCGCTGAGGCCGGGCTGGGCTTCTTCGCGCCAGGCGGCCTGGTGGGGGTCGAAGCCGACACCGCCGCTGCGCACATCCAGCAAGAGCACGCCGCGATCGGGGTCCAGCACGGCGAACGCGGCCTCGCCGTCGCGCAAGGGCTCGCCCGGAACGCTCGGACCGATCCAGCGCGCGCCACAGACGATGAGGCAGCGGTCGGGCAGCGCGGCTGCCAGGCGGTCGGCGACGCGGCGTACGGCCGGCGCCGCCGTTGGCGGGGGGCCGAAACTCGGGATCATCCTCGCCATGGCTGCCTCAGGGCGCCGCCGCGCCAGAACGCCTTCACCTGTGGGGCGTCCGCGCTCGCACTTCGCGCCGGATCGATCCCCCGCGATGGCCGCGGAGAGCACCCCGAAGGCTGGGGAGCGGCTCCAGTCGTCGGATTTGCCGTCGTCATTCGCACCCAGCGCATCGGCTGCATCGGCCGCCACAGCCGCATCCGTCCCTCAGCCGCATCTTCGGTGCAATCGGCCCCCGGGTCGTCGACGGGGGCGGTCGAGGTCTCGCCGCGCAGCGGTTGCCCTGCCGCGGGCGCGCGTCGTTCGGGGTTCCCGGCAGGCCGCACCACCGGGCCAAGCCGCCGTGGCGCCTTGTCAGGGTCCGCGTCCGCTGACATGCTGCCACCTCGGCGAGAGCCACGCTAGACCTCAACCATCGGAGTCGCCGCTGCTTCGATCCCTGCCGACCTGCCCAGCGGCGATGGGCCGAGGCGCACGAGGCGGTGCGGACGTCGTCCGAGCGCGGCGCCGGCCCATGGGCGCAGCGCGAAGCTGGCGAGCTGTCGCCACGGCAAGTCGGGCGAGACCATGACGACCATGACGACGATGCGCTCCTGTCCCATGTGCGGCCTCAGCACATCTGAGCCCTGCTGCCCCAACGACGGCGGGATCACGATGCCGGTGGCGGCATCGCCCGAGGCAACGGCGGCGGGTCTCATCGGCACGACCATTCACGGCCGCTACGCCGTGCAATCGCTGATCGGCCAAGGCGGCTTTGGCGCCGTCTACAAAGCGCGCCATACCGGCACGGGCGACACCGTCGCGCTCAAGCTGCTCCGCACCGAGCAAGCCGGTAGCGCCGAGGCCGTCGGCCGATTCCAACGCGAGGCCGCCGCCACCGCCAGCTTGCGGCAACCGCACACGGTCCGCGTCTTCGACTTCGGCCAGACCGAGGGCTCCGAGCTGTTCCTGGCGATGGAGTTCCTCGAAGGCAAGACGTTGGCTGAAGCGCTCGAGCGCGAGTCGCCGATGTCGCCCGAGCGCCTCGTCCACATCGCGACGCAGGTGCTCAAGGCGCTCGCCGAAGCCCACAGCAAGGGGATCATCCACCGCGACCTCAAGCCAGACAACATCTTTCTGACGCAGATCTTCGGCGAGGATGACTTCGTCAAGGTGCTCGATTTTGGCATCGCCAAGTCGCTGGCGACCGACGACGGCATGCGGACGGCGACCGGCGTCATCATCGGCACCCCGCCCTACATGAGCCCCGAGCAAGCCCGTGGCAGCGGCGTCGATCACCGAACCGACCTCTACTCCCTCGGCTGCATCCTTTACGAGGGTCTCACCGGCAAGGTCCCCTTCCAAGCCGAGACCGTCATCGACACGCTGGTGCGGCGCATCACTTCGCCACCCCCCGATGCGCGCCGCGACTGTCAGGTGCCGACGTCCGATGCGCTGTGCGCTGCGGTGCGCCGGGCAATGGCCACTGCGGCCGAGGATCGCTTCGCCGACGCCATCGCGATGGCCAAGGCGTTGCGTGAGGCGCTGTCGGTGCCGGCAACGACGACGGGTGCGGCCGGCCACCCCCCGCTGCCCGGCCGCCCTTGTCAGAGGCGCCGCCACCCGCTGCGCCGCCCGCTGCGCCGCCCCCTGCCGCGCACAGGCCCGCGCTTTCGGTGCGATCAGCTCCGCCAGCCCGCGCCCCCGCATCGCGGCCCCAGCCGTCATCGCCATCGCCATCGCCCGCCGCCAGCCCAAGGCCCGTCGCGCAGCCAGATGCAAAGGCGACTGTGGCATTGACCAGCGAGCAGATCGCCGTCCGAACGCTCGCGGCCTTGGAGGCGCGCAAGTCGGGCGCCATCGCAGCCCCTGAAGCGGAGGCTGCCGCAGCCGCTCCTGCGCCCGCCCCCGCCGCGTCCAGCAAAGCCGGCATCTGGATCGCCCTGGCGGTCGCGGTCGTCGCGATCATCGTCGCCGTGGTCTGGCTGGTGGCCCGGCCCGCCCAAAGTGCACCGACCGCCGCCGCTTCGCCGAGCGCCGCCCTTCAGGTCGTGTAGCGTGGCCGACGTCATCGGCCGCGGCGCGGCCGCCCTCGATGCCCGCCCGCTGTGGCTGCGGCCCACCGCCATCGCTGGTCTCTGCGCCGCCGCTGGTGCCGCGCTCGCCTTGGCGCTCGCCGATACGCCGGCGCCGCTCTTGCCGCACCGCGTCTTGGTCCTCTGCGGCCTTCTGGCCGTGCCGATGCCGCTCATTCCCCTATTTTTGCTCGGCATGCCGCCGGGGTTGGCCTTGCGCCGGGCCCTGGGCGAGTCGTCGGCGCGCACACTTCTCTGGATCAAGCGCGGCCTTCTGCACGCTGCCCTCGCTTCCCTGGCTGCCCCGGCGGCGGCAGCGGCGGTGGCCCTGTCGGTCAACGGTGACGCCACCAGCCGCGACCACCTCCTGCGCGCGGCGATGGCGGTGGCGATCGCCGGTCCGGGCGCCCTCTGCCTTGGCGCGTGGGCCGTCGCGGACGCGCTCGACAGCATCGGTAGCGGCCGCGCCGACAAGGTCGCCGCCGCTGCGGGCGGTGTCTACGGGCCGGCCTGGTTCGCGCCGTTGCTCTACGCCCCGACGCTCGGATACGTCGGCGCACTGCTCCCGATTGGCACGCTGTCGGCGTTCTGGGGCGGCCTGCCCACGCCGCCGGCCCCAGCGGCCGTCATTCCGTACTCCCTGATGATTTTGGCGGCGATGGCCCTCATCGCCTGGCGCTCCCTCGACACGCTGTCGCAGCACGCCCACCGGAGCTGGCTGCGCGTCGAAGAGGCCCTCGCCACGCCGTTCACGCTCGACCACAGCCGGCCTGAGCCACCGCGCTGGCTGGTCGGCGCCACGCCATTGGCCGTGCTGTACGGCCGGGCTTGGATTCGGCGCCGGCCACTACCGCTGATGGGCCCGGCACTTGTCGCTGGCGCATTGGTCTTCGCGCTGGGTGCCCAAGCGCCCGCCTGGGCCATGGCCGCCGTCGCCGGTTGCCTCGCCGCCGCCGCCCTGCTGCGCGCCGCCGCCTTCGACCCCACCCTCGAGGCACCGTCCGTCGAGCGCTTGGTCGGCGCAAGCCTGGCCCAAGTCACCGCAGCCCGTCGCCGGCTCCAGCTCGGCCTCGCCGTCGCGGCGCTGCCGGTGGCGCTGCTCGTCGCGAGCCGCGGAGCGCCCCTGCCCGGAATCGGCGGAGCCGCCATCGGCTTGGCCCTCGGTGCGCTGGCGCTGATGGGGCTGCCTGCGCCGGCGGCGCTCACGCTGCACCGACTGGCGCTGCTCGGCGCGCTCGGCGTTACCCTTGTCGGCGCCCGCTAGGGGATAGCCGCCTACTTGGAGCCCATGACCGCAGAATCCCCCTCGCCAGCCGCGTCCGACGCGGCTGACGCGTCCAACGACCGCAGCCTCGCAGCGCGTGGCCTGCGCAAGAGCTACGCCCGCAGCGAGGTGCTGCGCGGTGTCGATCTCGATGTGCGGGCCGGCGAGATCTGCTTCCTGCTCGGCATCAACGGTGCCGGCAAGTCGACCCTGCTCGGCTGCCTCGCTGGCGAGGTGGCGTTCGATGCCGGCGCGGTCCTGGTCGGCGTCGACGGGCAACGCGTCGACCTGGCAGCACAACCCGATCGCGCGCGGAGCGGCATGGTCGCCTTGCCGCAGCGGCCGCCACTGGCGCCGATGCTGAGCCCGAACGAGCACTTCGAGGCGATGGCCGCGCTTCGCACGCTGCCCGCCGCCGCCGCGCAGCGATTTGCCGCCCACGCAGCCGCGCTCGGCATTCAGGCTTTCCTCAACTCGCCTTGCCGCACCCTGTCGGGGGGCAGCCAACAAAAGGTGGGCCTCGCGTTGGCTATGGCGGTCGAAGCCCCGATCGTGCTGCTCGATGAACCGTGGACCGGGCTCGACATCCTCTCGGCCCGAGCCCTGCGCCAGCTCCTGGAGGCCGAGCGGCGCCGCGGGGCCGCGCTGCTCGTCGCCAGTCACCTGCCTGAGACCGCAGTTCAACTCGCCGACCGCTGCCTCGTCCTCGCCGGCGGCCGCATTGCCTGTGAGCTCGATGGCCCCGAGATGCGCGGCTTCGCCGGCGATCCGGCTCGCTTTGAGGCCGCGGTCGTGGCTGCGATGGCGCGTGACGGCGCCCTTACGACGGGATACGCTAGCGGCTCATGAGCGTCCCTGAACCACCGCCCGCCCCGCCAGGGCTGGCGTCGTCCCCTCCCAAGACGCCGCCCAAGCGACGAATCTCCGAAGTTTTCATCGCCGAGCTGGCCCACCGCGCCAACCAGTGGGGCCTCGCCGGCCGCCTCGGCCTGGCCGACGCTTCGCACTCCAGCGGCGGCCCCGCTTCTTATCCCCTCGATCCGTTGTGGGCCACCTTCGTCGATTCGGCGCAGGAACGCGCCTTTCAGGACCACCTCTACCAGACGATTCACGCCCGCGAGGCCGCCCGCAACGTGCTGTCCGCGGCTTTCGTCTACGCCGGCCTGCTCGTTGTCGACTGGCTGGTCCTGCCTGCCGAGCATCTCCGCTTCGCGCTCGTCGCCCGCGGCGCTGCCATCGCTGGGCTCGTCGCGTTGTTCGCCCTGGCGATGAGCTCGTACTTGCCGCGCATCCGGCCCGCGCTCCCCGTGGCCGTGGCGTGGATCTGCAGCCTGCAAAACTTGGTGGTCGGGCTCGAAGTCGGCGGCAATGTCGGCATTGTCTATCAGTATTTCGTCGTGCTGCTGATGTCGTTGCCGCCGCTTATCGGTCGGGCCACGGTCCGCGAGGCGCTGTGGTGTGCCGGCGGCAGCTTCATGTTGGTCCAGTTGACCGAGCTGATGGCATCAGATGGCGATCCCGTGGTGTGGATCTTCTTGTCGGCGACCTGCGCGATCGGCGGCGTGTACGGCGTCTACGGCGCCTGGATCTACCATGCCACCGCTCACCACGACTTCTGGCAGGCGCGCGTCATCGAGTGGCAGATGCAGGAGCTCGCCGAGGCCCGCGGCCGTGCTGAACGACTGCTGCTCAACGTGCTGCCGGAGTCGATCGCGCGGCGGCTGGAGCGCGGTGAGCGCGTCATCGCCGACTCCCTCGACGATGTCACCGTGCTGTTCGCCGACATCTGCGGCTTTACCGCCTACTCGGCCCAGGTGACGCCCGAGGCACTGGTCAGCCGCCTCGATGCGATTTTTCGCCGCTTCGACACCTTGGCCGAGCTCCATGGCCTCGAGAAGATCAAGACGATCGGCGACGCATACATGGTCGCGGCCGGCCTGCCGTCGCCGCAGCCCGACCACGCGGAGCGGGTCTGCCGATTCGCCCTCGACATGCTCGACGCGGTGACGCTCATCAACGCTGCTGCGGGCGGCGACCTGCAGGTGCGGGTCGGGGTCCATAGCGGACCGGTGGTCGCCGGCGTCATCGGCGAGCGCAAGTTCGCCTACGACCTGTGGGGCGACACCGTCAACACCAGCAGCCGCATGGAGAGCCACGGCGAGCCAGGGCGGGTGCAGATCTCTGCCGCCACCCGCGCCAAGCTCGGCCCGGAGTTTATCGTCACCTCGCGGGGTGAGATCCAGGTCAAGGGCAAGGGCGCCCTACACACCTTCTGGCTCGCGGGCGTCCGACAGACCTGAGCGCGTTGGGGCGCGCCGTTTGCTGACTCGGCGCTGCGCTCGACAATGCGGGGCCAGCACCCTTGCCGCGCAGCCGGATGGCCCAAAGAGACAGCGATTGCGGGTGCGCGCTGCGGGCGAGATCGCTAGTGCGCTCGCCTGCCTCCCCCAAAAGCCAGCGGCGGGCGCGACCGAGGCATTGCCCCCGCCGCGCCCGCCGCCGTCAACTCACGGCCGAGCGGACTTAGTTGCTCGGCATGTCGCGGCTGCGGCGGCCGTCGCGGTCACCGCCGCGCGGCTCGCGGCTGCGGCCGTCGCCGCCGCCACCACCACCGCCATCACGACGCGGGCCGCGATCGCCGCGGTCGTTGTCACGACGCGGGCCACGGTCGCCGCCGCCGCTGCTGCCACCACCCTCGCGCGGAGCGAAGCCCATGGCCTCGCGGTGGCTGAGGCGGATCTTGCCGGTCTGGCGATCGACGGCCAGGACGCGGACCTTGATGATGTCGCCGAGCTTGACGACGTCATCGACCTTCTCGACGCGGCCCTCAGCCAGCTCCGAGACGTGGCAGAGGCCGTCCATGCCGGGGGCGATCTGGACGAAGGCGCCGAAGTCGGCGAGGCGCACCACCTTGCCGTCGTAGTCCTTGCCGACCTCGGCGCTCGAGGTGTAGGCGCGGACCAGGTCAATGGCGCGCTGGGCGACCTCGGCGTCGATGGCGGCGACGTCGACCCGGCCGTCGTCGCTGACGTCGACCTGGGCGCCGGTCTCGGCGACGATGCCCTTGATGTGCTTGCCGCCGGGGCCGATCAGGTCACGGATGCGGTCCGGATCGATGAGGATGGTGAAGATGCGCGGCGCGTACGGCGAGATGTCGTCGCGCGGCTTGTCGATCGCCTTGGCCATCTCGCCCAGGATGTGCAGACGGCCCTGGCGGGCCTGCTCCAGCGCCTGCTCGAGCGTCGCGCGGCCGAGGCCGTCGACCTTGATGTCCATCTGCAGCGCGCTGATGCCAGCCGCCGAGCCGACGACCTTGAAGTCCATGTCGCCGAAGTGGTCCTCGTCGCCGAGGATGTCGCTCAGCACGGCCGTGCGCTTGCCGTCGGAGATGAGGCCCATGGCGATGCCCGCGACCGCGGCCGAGACCGGGACGCCGGCGTCCATCAGGCCGAGGCTGGTGCCGCAGACCGTCGCCATCGAGCTGCTGCCGTTGGACTCCAGGATCTCCGAGACCGAGCGGATGACGTAGGGGAACATGTCCTTGGTCGGCACGATCTGCTCGATGCCGCGGCGGGCCAGGTTGCCGTGGCCGATCTCGCGACGGCCCGGGCCGCGCATCGGCTTGACCTCGCCGGTCGAGAAGGGCGGGAAGTTGTAGTGCAGCATGAAGCGGCGCGACTCGTTGCCGTGCAGGTGCTCGATCTGCTGATCGTCCTTGCCGGTGCCGAGGGTGATGCCGACCAGCGACTGCGTCTCGCCGCGGGTGAAGAGCACCGAACCGTGGGCGCGCGGCAGAACGCCGAGCTCGATGGTGATCGGGCGCACCTCGTCGGTCTTGCGGCCGTCGATGCGGCGGCTGGTGGCCAGGATCTGCTCGCGGCAGATCTCCGACTTCAGCTCGCTGGCCATCTCCTTGATCTCGGACTCGCGGCCCGGGTACTGAGCGGCGACGGTGGCCACGATCTCGGCCTTGACCACGTCCATCGTGGCGTAGCGCTCCATCTTGGTCGGGATGGCCGCGGCGGCCGCGACCTTGTCCCAGCCAGCGGCCTTGACGGCGGCGAGCAGCTCGGCGTCGGGCTTGGGCGACGTGAAGGCCGCCTTGGCCTTGCCCGACTTGGCGATCAGCTCGCCGATGGCGGCGAGCAGGGGCTTGCACTGATCCTGGGCGAAGAGCAGGGCGTCGACGATGATCGACTCGGCGAGGAACTTGGCCTCGCCTTCGACCATGACGATGCCCGAGGGGCCGACTGCGACGATGATGTCCAGCTCACTGCCGCTGCGCTCGGCGTTGGTCGGGTTGGCGACCAGCGTGCCGTCGACGCGGCCCACGCGGACCGCCGCGACCGGACCGGCCCACGGGATGTCGCTGATGGCCAGCGCCGCGAAGCTCGCGTTCATCGCCAGCACGTCGCCGTCGTTCTCACGGTCGTAGCTGACGACGGTCGCGATGACCTGCGTCTCGGCCATGAAGCCCTCGGGGAAGAGGGGACGGGCAGGGCGATCGATCAGGCGGCTGGCGAGGGTCTCCTTCTCGCTCTGGCGCCCCTCGCGCTTGAAGTAGCTGCCGGGGATGCGCCCCGAAGCGTAGAAGCGCTCCTGGTAGTCGCAAGACAGCGGAAAGAACGGCGAGCCGACCTTGTTCTTGTTGGTCGAGACCGCGCTCGCCAGGACGGCGGTGCCGCCGTAGGTGGCGAAGATCGCGCCATTGGCCTGCTTGGCCATGCGTCCAGTCTCGAGGGTCAGCGTCTTGCCGCCGATCTCGATGGAGGTTCGGATGGGATTCATAGATTCACTCTCCTATGGGCCGCCTCGCAGTCGCGGCCCCTTCTTGGCTTTCTTCTGCGATGTTGTCTGGGTGGGCCCAGAGGCGCGAGGTCGCGCTCGCCGGGCTGCGGCCGAGGGCAGCCAGCTGGCTGTCCTGCGCCGACTTGGCGTCGATGAGGTATGGCCTCGCGCGCAACCGGCGCGGCGCTCCTTGCCGCGCCCACGCTGATCCAGCGCGCGGGCTTGCCCTTGTCCCCGCCGATTTCGGCTGGGGCCAAAAGCGGCGACGCGGCGGCCGTCTCCAGCTCGCCGCGTCGCGATTGGCTTACTTGCGCAACCCGAAGGCCTGCAAGATCGCCCTGTAGCGGTTGTTGTCCGCCTGGCGCACATAATCGAGCAGGCGGCGCCGACGCGCGACCAGCTTGAGCAGGCCGCGGCGGCTGTGGTGGTCCTTGTCGTGCACCTTGAAGTGCTCGGTCAGCTCATTGATGCGGGCGGTCAGGAGTCCCACCTGGACCTCCGGCGAGCCGGTGTCCTTGTCGTGCAGGCCGTTGCCCTTGACGATCTCGGCCTTCTTCAGTGCGTGCAGCGCCATCGATATCTTCCGTCCTTTTGCCGGGCCAACTGCCCCTTGCTGCGACTGTGCTCCGGGCGATGTCCTCGACCGATCGCGAGTTTCCTCTCATGGGCGCGCAGCGCCGGATCAGCGGACGCGCAGAGGGCCGGCAGCGTAGGGGGTAGGGTAGCGCGTGTCAAGGCGCAATCGCCTGTAAGGCCGGTCTCGACCCACCGACGCGGCCCGGTTGGATGCCGTCGTCGCTGGCGCCTTCGAGCGCGTCACGGCGAAACGGCTGGCACGTGGGCGGCGCCTGCGAACGCGTCGTCGACCGCGGGTGCGTCGCACATGGCCACGCATGGGTCGCCGGTCCCGGTGGGTGCAGCACCCACCTCCGCAAGGGCCGATCCGCCATCCTCGAGCGCCCCGTCATCGGGCGCCGCCTCGGTATCGTCGGTGCGCTCACGGTCTTTGTCCGCCGGCGCCGCCTGGGCTCCGACACCAAAGCCCCGCAACGTCCGCAGGCGCACGCCACCCGTCGGCAAGACCTCGGCCTCGACCACCGCCACCGCCTCGCCATCGGCGAGCACCGCGAGCGCGGGTGTCGGCCCATCGAGAAGCACGGGCCAGGCCGCCACCTCGGGTCGCTGTCCGCGTCGCAAGGCCCGGGCCACCTGGGGCTCGACCTCGCAGATCGCCAGTACCGGGGCCAGGGCTGTCGCGAGGGGTTGCAGCGTCGCTTGCTTGGCCTCGTCCGAGAGGGCCTGCCAGGTCGCCAGCGGCCAGCACGCGTCGACGTCCGAGCCGCTGCCCTGCACCCGCCGCAGCGCCTTGAGGTGAGCCGCGCTGCCGAGCGATCGCCCGAGATCGCGGGCCAGGGCGCGCACATAGAACCCGGCCCCGACCTCGACCCGCACGGTCGCCGTCCCCGCTGCGGCGTCAACCGCGAGCACCTCGGCGCTTCGCAAGAACACCGGCCGCGGCGGCCGCACGATCAGCTCACCGCGTCGCGCGCGTTCGTAATCCCGCACGCCGTCGCGCTGCAGCGCGCTGACCGCCGGCGGCACCTGTTGCAGCGTGATGGGGCCGACGGGCAGCGCCGCAGCCAACGACTCCGCTGTCAGCACCGGCGTCGGCGCCAACTGCGTCGGCGTGCCGTCTGCGTCGTCGGTGTCCGTCTCTGCACCGAACTGCAGCTCCGCTTGGTACGCCTTGGGCGCCACCATCAACCACTGCATGGCGGAGGTGGCCTCACCGACGCCGATGACCAGCACGCCTGTGGCCATCGGATCGAGGGTACCGCAGTGCCCGACCCTGCGCTCGCCGAGTCCGCGCGCGACAGCGTTCACCACCGCGCGCGAGGTCATCCCCGCGGGCTTGTCGATGGCCAGGACGCCGTGGATCGCTGCCGGCCTACGCCGCGCCATCGCCGTTCTGCGCCGCCTGGGGCTCGGTGGCCGCCGTGTCTGTGCCTGGCCCCGCGCCCGCCGTCGGTACGGCCTCGCTCGTCGGCGTGGCTCCGGAGGCCGCTTCTTCCGCCGCCCTGGCGTCGAGTAGCGCCCGCACCTTGCGCAGTCGCACGAATTCCTTATCGAAGCTGAAGACGACCCTGGGCGACCGGTTCAGCTGCAGGCTCTCGGCCAGCGAGCGCGCGACGTAGCCGGCGACGCGGTCGAGCGCCTCTTGCGCCTTCTCGGACGGATCATCGCCCTGGCGCATCACATAGCGCACCCGCAGGTGGCCAAGGTCGGGCGCCAGCACCGCGTCGGTAACCTGCACCTGACGGGCGACGCTCGAGGTCAGCTCGAAGTCGACGACGCGCTCGACCTCGTCACGCATCAGCGTTCCAAGGCGATCGGCGCGCGTAAAGGTTGGACGCCTGCGCATCGGCTGCCTCCGCTGCCCGGGTCTGCGGCTTGGCCGCTAGGCCTCGGCGCTCTGCGCCGGCCGGTACGCCTTCTGCAGCTCAAGCTTGCGCGGCGTCTTCTTGAGCTCGAAGCACTCGATGACATCGCCCTCGCGGTACTTGCTGAAGCCATCGAGCGCGATGCCGCACTCGTAGCCCGTACCGACGTCGGAGACGTCGTCCTTGAAGCGCTTGAGTGTGCCCGCGCGACCGGTCCACAGCACCTCATCCGCGCGACGAAGCCGGAAGTTGTGGCTCCGCAGCATCTTGCCGTCGGTGACGTAGCAGCCGGCGACATGCCCAGCCTTGGCGATGTGGAACACCGCGCGCACTTCGGCCTTGCCGTGGGCGATCTCTTCGACGATCGGCTCGAGGCGGGCCTCCATCTTCGCCATGACGGCGTCGATGGCGTCGTAGATCACCGAGAAGGTGAAGATCTCGACGCCCAGGTCCTCGGCCAGGCGCTTGCCCTTGGCCTCGGGCTTGACGTTGAACGCGATGATCATCGCCTTGGACGCCGCCGACAGCTGGATGTCGCTCTCGGTCACGCCGCCGACCGCCGCATGCAGAACGCGCGCGCGGACATCGGGGTGCTCGAGGCGGCTGAGCGAGCCCTTGAGGGCTTCGGCCGAGCCGTGGACGTCCGCCTTGATGATGACGTTGACCTCCTTCTGGACGATCGCCTCCATCTGCTCGAACATCTGGTCCGCGCTCACCTTGGCGGTCACCGCCGACTGCTTCTCGCGCGCCTTGGCGATGCGGTGATCGACGATGGCCTTGGCCGCCTTCTCGTCTGGCGTGACGTAGAACTCGTCGCCCGCCGAGGCCACGCCCTGCAGACCAATGACCTCGATCGGGGTCGAGGGACCGGCCTCATCGAGCAGGCCGCCAGCGTCGTCGTGCATGGCGCGGACGCGGCCGAAGACCTGTCCTGCCACGATGACGGCGCCTCTCTTGAGGGTGCCGCGCTGCACCAGCACCGTGGCCACTGCGCCGCGGCCACGCTCGAGGCGCGCCTCGACCACCAGGCCGCGGGCGTCGCACTCGGTCGGCGCGCGCAGGTCGAGCAGCTCGGCCTGCAACGCCAGCGTCTCGAGCAGATCGTCGACGCCGGCGCCGGTCTTGGCCGAGACGTTGACCGCAGTCACGTCGCCGCCCCACTCCTCGACGACGAGCCCCTGATCGGCCAGCTCGCGGCGAACGCGATCGACGTCGGCCCCGGGCTTGTCGATCTTGTTGACCGCGACAATGATCGGGACCTTCGCCGCGCGGGCGTGATTCATCGCCTCGATGGTCTGTGGCATGACGCCGTCGTCGGCCGCGACCACCAGCACCACCACGTCGGTGGCCTGGGCGCCGCGGGCGCGCATCGCCGTAAAGGCCTCGTGACCCGGGGTGTCGAGGAAGACGACCTTGCGCCCCTGCTGCGTCGTCACCATGTAGGCGCCGATGTGCTGCGTGATACCGCCCGCTTCGCGCGCGGCGACCCGCGTCTTGCGGATGCGGTCGAGCAGCGTCGTCTTGCCGTGGTCGACGTGGCCCATGACCGTGATGACCGGCGGCCGCGGCTTGGCGTCGGTGTCGGTGTCGACCGGCTGCTGCAGGAACGACTCGAGGTCGAACGCGACGTTTTCGACGGTGAAGCCGAACTCGCCAGCGACCAGCTCCACCGTGTCGAGGTCGAGCGTGTGGTTGATCGTCGCCATCACGCCGAGCTCAAACAGCTTCTTGATGACCTCAGTGGCCTTGACCGACATCTGGTGCGCCAGGTTGGCGACGGTCGTCGTGTCCTCGATGCGCAGGTGGCGCTTCTCTTGCTTGGGAACCGTGATGGTCGTGGCCATCAGCGGGGCTTTGGTCTTGCCGCGCTTCTTGCCGCGTCGGCGATCGTCGCCGCCCATCGGGTCGTGGTTGCGCTCGTAGATGAGCTTGCGGCCGCGGCCGGCGACCTCCGCCGACTTGCGGTTGCGGCGATCGTCGCCGGTAGGCGCTGGCGCCGCCGGGGCGGCCCCTGCCACGCCTGGACGCGGCGCCTCGGTGGCCACCGTCGGTGCGACGGGACGCGCCACAGGCTTCGGGATGTTGACCAGCGCGTCCGGCATCTTGGTGCGGATGAGGCGGGGCACCTTGCGGTGGCTGGGCAGGGGATCGGTCGAGTCGAGCGCGCGGCCGATCTCCGCCACGCCGATGTGGCGCGCGTTGGGATCCTGGGCTTCTTGGGCCCGGGCTACGGCCTCGAACGCCGAGACGTCCTCGTACGTGAACGTGGGCGTCCGGATCTCGGGCGCGGCCGCCGGCTCGGTCTCGGCCACCGGATCGTCGGACAACTCGGCGACATGCTGGGCGACCGCCACGGCGGGCTCAGGCATCGACGACGGGCGCGCCTGGAGCTCGGGCGGCATCGGCACTTCGTCGGCGCGGAAGCGGCGCAGCGTCGGGCGCTCGGGGCGGGTGTGCGTCGGTGCGGCGGCCACTGGGCTGGGTGGCGGGATCGGCGCCTCGTCTCCAGCCTCTTCGTGCTCGGGCTCCGGCGGCCGGACCTCGGCGCCCCGCGGCTCGGGGCCAGGGGCGGCAGACCGGCGGATCATGCCGCTCGACGAGCGGGTCACCTGGCCTGGGACCGGGGCGGACGCAGCGGGGGCAGGCGCCCCAGCAGGTGCCGGCGTCGCGACGACCCCAGCCGGGGCCTCGTCGCGCCGCGGTCGCCTGCGGACGACGGTGCTGTCGCTGCTGTCCACGCCGGTGGCAACGGTGTCGCGAGACCGCGTTACCGCCGGACGAAAAATACGACGGATCTCATCGGCCTCGGCCGTCGAGATGCGTGAGATCGCTGAGTAGCGCTTGCCCTGATCGGTCAAGCGCTTCACGAGGTCGCGCGTCTCGATCCTGAGCTCCGACGCCAGGTCCTCGATCTTCATAGTCGAAACCGTCACGGTCTCGTCTCCCTCTCGCCCCTGCGGGGCAACGTCGACACCGAGGCGCCATGGCGGCCCTCGGCGTCGTCAGACAAGCGCTGAATCAGCGCCTGCATCGATAGAAGGCGCGCGTCGGCGCCCAAATCCAGCCGTCGGCGCTGGAGCCCAGCGCGGCGCGCTCCGGCCCAGCGTCGCGTCACCTCTGCCGCCTGCAGCAGCAACGCGCCGGCGTCAGCACCCAGCGGCAGCCCGAGGCGGCGATTGCGCAACGTCGACTCCACGCAGCGACGGCGCGGGCAAGTCACCACGCCGCGTCCGGGGAGCCCGACGTCGGCGGACGCGCCGACTCGCTCTGCGCACAACGCCTGCGCCACCGCCCGCCGCTGCCCGGCACGCAGGGCGCCCGCGCGACCATCGAGGGCCGGCGATGCAAAGACGGCGCTGCCGACGCAGTGCAGGCGCAGAAGCTCCTGCACCGGCCGCCGAGCGCGACACCCTTTGCAACTCCGCACCATCATGGACAGTTCCGCCAACGTATCTGCTCCCTCAGCCTGCGTTCCGGCGCCGTTCGCCGCTCGCCAACCCTCGCAGGTGCCCGAAGCCGTGGCCCCGCGCCTGCCTGCCTCGATTCACCCTAGGCCGACGGCGACTCCGAAGCGCGGGAAGCCCGCTCCTCGCCAGCCGCGCTCTGTGCCACTGCCGACGACAGGGCGTGCGCCGCAGCCTGTGCGCGCGCCTCGTCCTCCTTGGCGCGCCGCACCTCTTCCTCGCGCCGCGCCTTGACCTCGTAGGCGATCTGCTGGATCTCCAAGGCCATGTCGTGGGAAATGCCTGGGATCGTCGCCAGGTCCTCGGTGTGCGCGTTCAGCAGGTTCTCCGGGCTGTGGTAGCCGAGCTTGAAGAGGTAGCCGATCAGGCTCTCGTCGAGGCCCTCGACCTCGATGAGCTCCTCGGCCAGGGCCTCCTTCATCAGCTCGATCTTGCCCTCGGAGTGGATGTCGATGCGCCAGCCGACGAGCTTGCTGGCCAGACGCACGTTCTGCCCGCGGCGGCCGATGGCCAGGCTCAGCTGGTCGTCCGGGACGATCAACTCGATGGTCTGGTTGTCCTCGTCGATCAGCACGCGGCTGACCTCAGCCGGCTGAATGGCGTTGCAGACGAACTTCGCGACGTCCGGAGACCACGGCACGATGTCGATCTTCTCGCCGCGCAGCTCCTGGACCACGGCCTGGACGCGCGAGCCCTTCATGCCGACGCAGGCGCCGACTGGATCGACGTCCGAGTCGCGCGAAGCCACCGCGATCTTGGCCCGCTCACCTGGCTCGCGCGACACCGCCATGATGCGGACGATGCCCTCGTAGATCTCGGGGACCTCGAGCTCGAACAGCTTCTCGATCAGGCGATCGTCGGTCCGGCTCAGCACGATCTGCGGGCCGCGGCTCTCACGCTTGATGTCCTTGACGTACGCCTGGACCCGATCGCCGGCCCGGTAGCTCTCGCGCGGCATCTGCTCGCGCAGCGGCAGCACGGCCTCGGCGCGGCCGAGGTCGACGATCACGTTGCCGCGCTCGAAGCGCCGCGTGATGCCCGTGACCAGCTCGCCCTTGCGGTCCTTGTACTCGTTGAAGACGACGTCGCGCTCGGCGTCGCGCACGCGCTGCATGATCACCTGCTTGGCGGTCATGGCGGCGATGCGGCCGAACTGCTGGCGCGCGGTCTTGACGTTGAGGATGTCGCCGTACTTGCGGTCCTCCTCCTCAGCGCGATCGCGATCCTTGTCGAGGTAGAAGAGCTGGAAGCCGAGCTCGTCGTCGAACTGGACATCGGGATCGACCAGCATGGCCTTGGAGATCGCCAGCTCGCGGGCCGCGTCCTGCACCTCGTCGTCGCCGACGACGATGAGGTACATCATCAGCTCGACGTCGCCGGTCTCGACGTTGAAGGTCGCCTCCAGCTCGCGCTCTTGACCGAAGGTCTTCTTGGCCGCGGACAGAATGGCCTGCTCCAAGGCTTCGACAAGCACCGACCGATCGATGCTCTTCTCTTTGCTGACCTGGTCGATGATTTGGTTGAGGCTGCCGGCCATCATTGCCTTCACTCCTTCGCGGCGACGCCCGCTGGCGCCGTCTCGTCAGACGCCACCGCGTCTGCGTCCATGCTCGTTGCCATGCCGGCCCTGCGGCCGAGCTGCTCCCATTGTTCGAAGGTCGGGTCCAGATGGGCCCTCTGCACCAGCTTCAGCGGGATGAGCCGCTGCTGGCCGCCGCCGACGTCAAGGATGACTGTGGTGTCTGCCACGGTCGCGCCGCCAGCGGGCGCCGCAACCCCAGACGCGCCGCTGGCGTCGGTCGTGGTCACAGCCACCAGGTCGCCGACCACGGTCTCGCGGCCGCCGCCGTGGTGCAGGTCTTGCTGCAGCTGCAGACGAGCCCGCACGCCGACAAAGCGCTCCATGTCGGCGGCGTGGCGCAACAGTCGCTTGCTGCCCGGGCTCGAGACTTCGAGGTCCCAGGCGCCTGGGATCGGGTCATCGGCCTCCAAGACCGTGCTGATTTTGCGGCTCACCGTCGCGCAGTCCTCGATGTCGACGAGGCCCTTGCCCGGCAGGCGATCGACGAATACGCACAGGCGAATGCCACGCCCGGAGCGCAGCATCCGGAACTCGATGAGGTCTAGCCCCGCCGCCTCGACCACGCCCGCGATCTGCGCCTGCAGTGCGGCCTCCAGGCCGACATTCGAGCGCGGAGGCCGCGGCGCGACCGCCTCTTCCTCGTTTGGGCGGGGGGCCACGCTTGGACGGGCCGCTTTCGGCCCCGCCGCTGGCCGTGCCCCTGCAGGCCGCGCGCCAGCGCGCGCGCCGACGTCGCCGCGTGCTGCGGTCGCGCCTCGCGCTGCTGTCTGATTGTCCGCCTTCCGCTTCACGTGCCAGTCCTGCTGCCTGCGTCCCTGCCTGCCTCGCCTCAAGGCTGAGCAACCGCGTTCGGTCTGCTCAGCGCGTCGCCCCCCGAACCCCAGCCTCGTCCGGCTGGTGGCGCGACGAGCGCACAAGCCCCCACGCGCCGATCCCCGCTGCGCGAGGTCGACTGCCGGGAACCCTTGAGGCTGCAGGCAGGTCGATCGGCGGCCCGTGCACCCCGAGTCGGGGGACAGGCTGGGCCCGGCGTGCGCACAAGGCGCTCGACCGGGGGGCGGCGGGAATGAACCCGTCGCTGGCTCGTGGCGGCGTGGAGGCGCGCGCTGGGCGCGTTCCGGTCTCGCCGTGGGACCCGCCTCGCGTCTGGATCGGCCGGCGGGCGCGATCCTCGGGGTCCCGGAGCTTGGAGGCGGCACCCGGGATCGAACCGGGGATGGAGGATTTGCAGTCCTCTGCCTTACCACTTGGCCATGCCGCCCTCGCGGGCGCCGGCTCAATAGCCGAAAGGGGCGAGGCGGTCAAGCGCTACAGAGATGTCGCCTCGACCCGGAACGAGCCGCCACAGGCGCTGTCTCGCCGCAGGGTGATCGGCGCCGGCATGCGCGTCGCCGCCTTGACGAAGAGCTTGACGCGCTCGTGGGCAGGCAACAACTCGCTGGGATCTCGACGCGCGATGTCGAAGCTGCTGGGGTCGGCTGGGTCGCGCAGGTAGATCTTGGCGTTGCGCCGGAGCTGGCGCCAGCCGTACTGCCTCAGGCTGGTGTCGAGAATTGGCGTGCCCCTGCGCTCGCTGTGGATCAGCTCGAGGAACTCGGCGAAGCGCTGATCTTCGCCCTCGGCGTCGATCGCTTCGGGCAGGAGGGCCAGCGCGAAGAGCGCGGCGAGGCAGGCCTGCGCCTCAGCCAGGGGCGCGACCGGGGTCCGCTCCGCGACGCTCGACACAGACGCCATAGGCGCCTCAGCGCTGGCTTTGGCCGGCACCGGCGCAGGCGCACTGGCCGCGGAAGCGGTCTCGACGGTCGTGCCTGCCTGCAGCGCGGCCTCAAGCGCCGCGACCCGGGACTCGAGGAACTCAAGTCGCGAGCGCAAGTCCTCGGTTTGGCTGGAAGAACCCATCTGATCGCCTGCCGCCATCGCGCCCACCTTGGCTGCGTCAGGCCGCTCGTCAACGCGTCCGCCGCGCCGCCGGCTGCGCCGACCCTGGGCCGACCGTACCAGTATCGGCGCCAATGCCCAACCCCGCCCCTCCCGCTGCCCGCCCACGTGGCAGGGCGGGCGCCGCGAGCGGATGCCGCGCCGCCGCTCAGAGCGCTCATCCCTGAGTTGAAGCCAAGCCTTTGGGCGCTATTTGCCGGCCTGGAGCCGCGCCAGGCAGAGCAGGTGATCGGCGGAGGAGAGGACCTGAAAGTCCGGCGCCACCTGCGGTTTGGGCTCACGCGTTGCGATCTTGCGCGCCTTGCCGCTCGACTCGACGCAGCCCTGCAGGGCCTTGAACATCGGTGCCAGAGGCGAGGGCGCGGGGGCGTCGATCGGGTCGAGGTGGTTGGTCAGGTTCTCTTCGCGGAAGCCGACCGGGATCTTGCCGTCGACCTTGGGCGGGATGACGACGTCGGGGTGAACGCCGGTGACCTGGATGGTGTGGCCCGACGGCGCGTAGTACCGGGCCACGGTGAGCTTGACGTAGTAGTCGAGGTGCAGCGCCGGCTCAAACAGCGTCTGCACGCTGGCCTTGCCGAAGGTCCGCAGGCCGACGACCAGGGCGCGGCCGTTCTCCTGCAGCGCCGAGGCGACGATCTCGCTGGCCGAGGCGGCCCCGTCGTCGACCAGCACCACCATCGGGAAGTCGTAGTCGTCCTTGTCGGCCTTGGCGTCGTAGACCTCTTCGGACTTGCCAGCGCGCGCCTTGTGGCGGCTCTTGACGCTGACGATGCGGCCGCGCTCCAAGAAGAGATCGGCGATGTCGATGGCGCGGTTGAGCAGGCCGCCCGAGTTGCGGCGCAGGTCGAGGATGAGGCCCTTGAGCTTGCCGCCTGGCGCCTGAGCCGCCAACGCCTCGATCTCGGCGCGCAGGTCGGTGGTGCTGCGCGGCACGAACCCCGACATCTTGATGTGCGCCACGCCCTCGTACTCTGGCAGCAGCTTGCCGCTGACGTTCTTGATCGGGATGTGAGCGCGCACGATCCCGATGACCAACGGCTTGGGCTCGCCCTCGCGCTGCAGGGTCAGCTCGACGCGCGTGTTCTTCTTGCCGCGGATCTTGTCGACCACCCGGCTCAGCATCCAGCCGCTGATGTCGATGCCATCGACCATCAAGATCTCGTCGCCTGCGCGCACGCCGGCCCGCCACGCCGGCAGGTCCTCCATCGGGTTCTCGACGATCGTCCGCTTGTCGCGCTGGGTCAGCACGGCGCCGATGCCCTCGAACGAGCTGTCTTGCGTCTTGCGCGTCGACTCGTCCCATTGCTTGCGCGCGATCACGGCCGAGTGCGGATCGAGGGCGTAGAGGTACGCCGCGGAGGCCGCCAGCCAGCTCCGATGGCTGTCCGGCATGACCACCCGCTTGCGGTCGTCAGCGTCCATCGGCAGCTCGTCGTAGAGACCGGGGGGCGCCGCCGGGGCCACTTTCTCGGCTTGCGCCGGCTTCGCGGCTGCCGCCTTCTCCGAAGCACCCTTGCCAGCCGCCGCCACGGCCTTGCTGGATGCTGCCGCGGGTGCCGCCGGTGCGGGAGCTGCCGCCGGTGCCGCGCCCCCTTCGGAATCCTTGACCTTCGCAGAGCCGACATCCGCCGCCTTGGCCTCCGCTGCTGGCTTTCCGGCCACCACCGGTGGCAGCGGTGCCTGCAGGCGTGCCTGCACCTCTTTGCGGGCTGCGGGCAGTCGGGCCTCGACCAGCGCGATCGCACAGAGGAAGTTCTTCCGCGTGAACGGAATCGGCGTCCAAGCGGCGCGATAGGCGGCGTACCGGGCGCGGGCGTCCGCGCGCAGCTTGGAGATCTCTTCGTCAGTCAGCCGGCGGTCGGGCATCTTCTTCTGGTGGTGCTTCAACCAAGCGGAGCCGGGAATGCGGTGCAGCACGACGCCGGGGATGGTCTCGCCCTCGCAGACGAAAGGCTCAGTCTGACCGTCGAGGCGCCCCTCTTCATCGACGTGGCCCCTGCGGGCCTGCAAAAACGACTGCGGCAGCAGCTCCAGGTCCGGCTCCAGCGCACCGAGCGCACCGTTGGCGGCGGCGACCCAGGCGCGCTGCAGGTCGACCTTGTCGTCGATGTAGTAGGTCGTGACGTAGTCGATCACCTCGTCGAAATTCTGGACGTCGAACTTCACGCCTTTCCAGAAGTCGATGTCGTCTTCGTCTTCGGACTCTTCGCCCTCGTCTTCGTCTGCGACCTCGGAACGCTTGCGCGCGCCGTCGTCGGGGGCGAAGGCCTCGTTACCCGCCGAAGCCAGCTCAGCGGGCGCAGACTTGCCCTTGCTGGCGTGCTCCTCAGCGCCTGCGGGCCCCTCGCTGGCGTGCGCCGGCTCACCGCCGCGGCCACAAGCTGAGCAAAGGGCCAGCAGGGCGGCGATGGCCTTCGCTTGCGCCTTGAAGCTGGCGGATCCAGGCCGCGGCTCGACGGTGGGCGCCCTGCTCGTGACGGCCCAGACTCCGCGGTCCTTGTCCAACGCTGCCATCACAGTCCACCTCCGGGCCGTTTGCATTGGCCTCGACTCAAAGGACGGTGCCAACCGCAAGCGCCTCACGCAAGCCGAGCGCCGGCCCATCCCCAAGGACGCACCGCAGGGCATCGCGGTCTGCCACCGGCAACGCCAGCCGCGAGCGCAGTCGGCGCACGCGACCGATCGCAGCCCGCGCCGAGGCTGACGCTTCGCCGCCGTCGCGCAAGATCTTGGCTGCTGCGCACTGCGCCTCCTCCAGCCGCGCCTCGTCGCGGCAGATGAGGAACAGGTCGACACCGGCCCGCAAGCCGAGTCGTACGCAGTCCCCAGGCGAGAACGCATCGGCGACGCCGCGCATTTCCAAGTCGTCGCTGACAACAACGCCGCTGAAGGCGCAGTGCCCACGCAGCAATGGGCGCAGCACCTCGGGCGAGAGCGTCGCGGGCAGTTTGGGATCGAGGGCCCGAAACAGGATGTGGGCGGTCATCACGAGGTCGAGTTCGCCAGCCAGGGCCTGGAAAGGGCGCAGCTCGACGGCCTCGAGGCGCTCGAGATCGAAGTCGAGGACGGGCAAGGCAAGGTGGCTGTCGACTTGGGTGTCGCCGTGCCCCGGAAAGTGCTTGCCGCAGCCGACCACGCCGGCGCGCTGCAGCCCGCGCAGAAACGCACCGGCGTGCCGGATGACCGCCTCGGCCGTGTCGCCGAAGGCGCGATCGGCGATGATCGGGTTGTCGGGGTTGGTGTCGATGTCCAGCACCGGCGCGAAGTCGACGTTGAAGCCGGCTGCCAGGCACTCGCGGCCCGTCTGCCAGCCTACGCGTTCGGTCAACGACGGGTCGTCACGCCCGGCGAGGGAGCGCATCGGCGGCAGATGGGTAAAGGGCGCCCGCAGCCGCGCCACCTTGCCGCCCTCTTGATCGACAGCGCAGACCGCCGGCAAGCCGCCGGTGCTGGCCTGGCGCGCCGCCGCGGCATGGATCGCTGCGGTGTGGCTCAGCAGCGCTTCGGTGTCGATGCCCACGTCGTTCTTGGAGAAATTGCGCGCGAACAGCACCACGCCGGTCAAGCCCCGCTCGAGCCGCCGTGCCATCGAGTCGGGCAGCGTCTGCCCCTCGTAGCCGCCGACCAGCAGCTCGAGCGCCAGCCGTTCGGCCCCGGCCGCGTCGCTCGGCACCGGTGGGGTCGCCACCGCTCGCCGCAGTGCATCGATCGCCATCCACGCACCTCCGCAGGCTGCCTCGGAGCCCCTCGTCGCCGGACAGACGCGCCCGCGCTGCCCGCCCGCGGCGACCCGCGCCGTCACCACCCGTCGCCACCCGCCCTCAAGGACCACGCTGGTCGTCTGAAGCTGGAGCCGACGTTCCGCGATGCCCGCTGGCGACTCCCGCAACGACCCCACTCGCGTTCATAGACCCAACGTCTGAACCTTGGCCCATGGCCTCGGCGCCTCGCTCGGCAACGTTGCGCGGGTCGAGCCAATCGCGCAAGCCGTCGGCCAAGGTCAGGAGGCCCGCCTGCCACACACAGAGCGCCGCGGCCGGAAGCAACAACAGCCATGGACTGCCGAGCGCCAACAGGACGCCGTCCTCGAGCAACGCGCCCCAGCTCGCGCCCGAGGGCGGTCCGAAGCCGAGAAAGGACAGGCTTGCCTCGCCCAAGACCGCGGAAGCCGAAGTGAACGTCGCCTGCACAGCCAGCGGCCCTGCGACCTCCGGCGCGACGTGCAGCGCCAGCAGCCGCGGCGTCGACGTGCCGTAGAGCGCGACCGCAAGCAGGTCCTCGCGCCGCCGCAGCGCAAGCACGAGGCCCCGGACCAGCCGAAACGAGCTCGCCCATCCCGTCGCTGCCAGCGAGACGATGACGGTCGCGGCGCTCGGCTGCTCTGCGACGAAGAGCACGAGCAGCGCCAGCAACACGCCTGGGAACGCCGACGCGACATCGGCGCTGCGACTCAGCAAGACATCGACCAGGCCTCCCCGCCAGCCGGCCAGCGTGCCGAGCAAGGCGCCGGCGCCGACCGCCAACAGGGCGGTGCCGAGGCCCACCACCGCCGCCAGCCGGCCGCCAGCCAGCAGACGCGCCAGCAAGTCGCGGCCCTCGGCGTCACTGCCGAAGGGGTGCGCCCAGCCGGGGGAGAGCAGGGGCACGGCTACGGCCGCCGCAGGGTCGACGGGCCACCACAAGGGCGCGGAGAAAAAAGCCAGCAGGCAGGCGGCCAGCACGGAGCCCGAGCGGCGGACCGTGCGCAGCGGTGCCAGCAGCGTCGGATCCGAGGCGGTGGCGTTGGCATCCGGCTGCCAGGTCGGTGCCGGCGTCACGTCGCTTCCAGGGTCGTCGCGCGGGTTCGAGGATCGAGCAGCGCGACGGCCATATCGACCGTGGCCAGCAGCGCCGCGTAGCCCGCAGCGAGGGCGATGGTCACGCCCTGCACCAACGCAGGATCGCGCGCAAATACGGCCTCGACGAGCAAGGTCCCGACCCCCGGTCGGCCAAACACCGCCTCACAGACCAGCGCACCGCCGAGCAGGCCGCCAAGTTGATGTGCCAGCGCCGGCAACAGCGGCAGCAGCGCGTTCGGCCACAGGTGTGCCACGACGGTCCGTGTCGGCGACAGGCCGCGCAGAAGCAGCGCTCGCGCCGGTCCCTGGCCCAGCTCATGCCGCAGCCGCGTGCGCAGCAAGCGCGACATGCGGCCGCTCAACGCGGCGCCGAGCACCAAAGCCGGCAGCCAGAGCCCGGCGGCGCTGTCGCCCCCGGCGTCGGGGTGGGCCGGCGAGGGCAGCCAGGGCAGGGCGACGGCGCCGATCAGCAGCGCAAGCGGCCCCGTGACGAAGATCGGCGTCGAGGTCGCGACCACCGCCCAGGCGCGTCCGACGAGATCGCCGGCGCCGCTGCGGTCAAGCGCGGCCCAGGTGCCGAGCAAGAGCGATAGCAGCAGCCCGACGGCGATCGCGGCCGTCGCCAGCCGCACCGTGGGTGGAGCGGCCTCAGCGAGCAGGGTCGACACCGCGACGGGTCGACCGCGCGCCGTGATCGACGTGCCGAGGTCGCCATCGGCCAACTCGGCGATCCAGCCGCCCGCTTGCTGCCACAGGTCGCCGTCGAGGTGCATCTGGCGGCGCAGGGTCGCGCGCTCAACGGCAGTGGCGCGCTCCCCGAGCAAGACGTCGACCGGATCTCCTGGGGCGACTCGCACCGCCAGAAAGACCAGCCAGACCACACCGACGATCGAGATCAACGCGCCGAGCAGGCGCAGCGAGGCGCTCCGGATCAGCGGCACTTCTCGAGCATGCCCTCGATGGCCTGGGCGTCCGCGGCGTCCGGGTACATCTGGACATAGAGGTTGCCGTGCTTGGCGCAATTGCCCTTGTCGCCCATCTGGAAGTAGAGCCGCGCCAGCTGGCCGTGCGCCTTCTTGAAGCCGAGCTTCACGGCCGACTGGAAGTGCTGAATCGCGCCCTGCTTGTCGTCCGCTGCGCCTGCCGTACGACCTGCGTTGTAGTGCTCCTGCGCGCTCATGTCGCCGGCGGGCTTGGGCTTGGGCGCCGGATCGGCCTCGACGGGCGTCGGGGCCGGCTTTGGAGCGGGCACCTCGGCGGTCGGCGCGGGCTTGGGCTTGGGCGCTGTCTCGACACGTGGGCGGGCATCCGGCTTGACCTTGGCAGCAGGGCGCTCGACGGCCGGCTCCGGCTCGCCCGTCTCCTTGAGCATCGCCCTCGCTTTCACCACCAGTTTCGCAGCGTCCTCGTTGCCTGGCGCGTACTCTTGCGCCAGCTCAGCCTTGGCCAGCGCCTCGCCAGCCTCCTTGCGCTTGAGCAGCTTCTCGGCTTCGTCGAGCAGGTTTGCGACCAGCATCGTTCGCGCCTTGGCGAGCAACGCGTCGGCCCGCTTGCGCAGCGCGGAGCCCTCCTCAAGCGAGTCGCCGAGATCGTTGATCGCGTCGACCGCCTGCTTCGGATCGTCGTCGACGATCTTCTCCGCTGCGGTGATCTTGTCGATGGCCTCCAGCTCTGCCTCGAGCTTGCGCACCAAGAGCGCCAGCTCCGGTTTGCCGTCCGCCGACTTCTGGGTCTCTCGCGCCAGCGCCAACGCCTCGCGGACCATGCCGGCGACGCGCATCTTCTCGATCTGGCGAATCTTGTCGGCGACATCGACACCCTCGGGTGCCTCTTCGACATGACCCTCGCCTGCCGCCACGACGGCCTGGCCGCCGCCGTTGTTGGCAGGGCCCTTGCCCTCATTGGCAGGCGCCTCGGGCACGGGCTTGTCGCCGCCACCGGTCAACAGGAACGCCGCCAGGCCACCGGCCAGCAACAGCGTCACGATGATCGCGGCGACGACCAGGCCCTTGCCGCCGCCGCCACCGCCACCGGCAGCGCGCGCAGGAGTCGCCGCGCCCGGCCCGAGGAAGCGCAACGCCACGTGACCCAAGATGAGCACGTCGCCGCTGCGGATCGCGCTCTTGCTGTAGGGTTCGCCGTTGATCTGGATGCCGTTGCTGGAGCCGAGATCGAGCACCTCCCACGTGCCGTCCGGCTTGCGAGTGAGGCGCGCATGCTCTTTGGAGATCGAGCGGTGATCGACGACGAGGTCAGCGCTCTCGGCGACGCGGCCGATCGTCGTCGGCGAGCGCGTGACCCGCAGCTCCAGCCCGCGCAGGTTGTCGCTCTCGACCACCAGGCGAGGCTGCTCAGCGGCGGCGATCGGCGTCGACTCGCCGGGCGCGCTCGTGGCCAGCTGGATGTCAGCGAGGTTGACGATCGAGGTGCGGTTGTCGACTGCGCCCTTGTTGTCGGGGGCGCCGTGGCGCGGCGGCGATGAGGGGCCGGAGCCGCCAGAACTGTCGTCAACCAACGCGGTGTCGCGGCGGCCACCGGAGGTGCCGCTCAACAATTCCAGCGTGTAGTCGCCAATTTGAATGACGTCGCCCGGACGCAGCTCGACCCGCGCGCGCAGCAAGTGCTGGTTGAGGCGGGTGCCCCAAGTCGCGCGCAGGGGCTCGATCGACGCCTGGTCGCCCTGCACCAAGATGCGTGCTTGATGGCGCGAGACGTTTCGCTCGGTCAGACAGATCGCATTGGACTCGTCGCGGCCGATCGTCAGCTCGCCGTCGGCAAGCGGGACCGTCGTGGCTTTGCCCTCAAAGTCCTGGATCGACAGCTGCAGCATGGGCCGGGGTGGTCTCCTGGGCGGTCGAACCTGAGGCGGCGCACGTACTCCGCGAAGGGTGAATGGCAGCGCTCTAGGCGAGCCACACCGTCGGGGCACGAGCCTAACATGGCGCCGGATGGTGGACAAGGCTACCGCACGATCTCGGTGTCTGTCCGTCTGTACATGGGCTTTGCGGCTGAAGGGGCGGCATCGCGGGGCTCGGCAGGGCGCCGTTTGGGGCTCCGCGAACGCTCGACTGGGACGCCTCGTGGCGGGACTCGGGGCCTCCTCAGGCCTTGCGGCTCAGGACGCGCGTGCCGACTCGTCCGCTGACGCCTAGACTGCCGGCGCACATGCGGCGCTCCACGGCGACGCTGCACGCCCCGGCCCACGCGCACCGACGTTGGCCAACCCGCACCGGATTCGGCCAACCCGCAACAGAGAGGGACACGTCGCCACCCCAGCTGCCGTCGCACCCCGCGAAGGGCTGTGGTACCGAATCAGGCCCCGCGGCATCCGACGCCGCCACGTCCTCTCCCGGTCGCCAAGAGCCGCAGCGAGCGCCCCCACCCGCAAGGCCCAAGACACAAGACGCGTCGCCATCGACCAGAGCCCAAGCGCGTCGCCGCACGCGCAACCGCCGGCACCGCCACCCCCACCGCTACCGCCGCCGCCGCTGAGGCCGTGGTCCCACCCGAACCCATTCCGAAGTTGGAGGTGCCGGTGCCGCAGCGCGAGACAGGGCAACTTGGAGGGAACGGAGCATCCAGCGGCCCCGGTCGCAGCGACCCCGTGGCGCATCTCCTCAGCGAAGCGGGCGCAGCGACCCGACGGGCCGCCCTCGCCGACGGCGCGCCGGTGCGGCTCGGGGTGTTGGCCAACGGCCGCGCCGACCGCGGGCGCATGGCGCGGGAGAGCGCCACGCTCGCCGGGCCCTGGCCGCTGCGCTGTACCGCCGATCTCGTCGGGTTGCGTCGCGCCGTCGCAGAGCTGCTGGCGGTCGAGGGCGTCAACGTCCTCGCCTTGGCCGGCGGCGACGGCACCGTGCACCACACCTGTAACGTCCTCGCCGCCCTCGACGCTGAAGCTGCGGCGCGGGGTCTCGCGGCACCGCGGCCACGGCTGCTGCTGCTGCGCGGCGGGACCATGAACATCCTGGCGCGCGCCACCGGGCACCAGGTCCGCCCGGAGCGGTCGCTTCAGCGCTTCGTGAGCGACCACGCCGGCGCCCCGCTCGCAGCGTTGCCGTCGCGGCCACTGGACTCGCTGACGGTGCGCGGCGGAGGCGGACTGCGCCACGGCTTTGTGTTTGGTTCCGAAGTCGTCTACCACGCACTGACGCTCTACGAGCAATTCGGCGCCGGCTATCCCGGGCTGCTTCGCTTCCTCGGCGAGTTGATTCGCGGTGCAGCCATCGGCTCGCCCCTCTTTGAACGCGAGCGCTGGCGGCTTGGCCCCTTCGGTTTGCCCCTCCAAGTCGAGGCGGCCTCGCCACGTGTGGCCCACTTCGATCGCTACACGGCCGTGGTCGCCGTGACCGCCAACCTGAGCCTCGCCACCGGCGTCGTCGCCGCCATCCGGCGTGCGCCAGGCGCCTCGGGCTTTCACGCCAGGGTCGTCGACGCCAGCGACGTCGGCGCGCTGGTCCGAATGCTGCCCGCGCTCCTCGGTGGCGGCAGCCACCCCGGCGTCAGCGATTTTCCTGAGGCGACCGGCTTGCGGCTGCATGGACCCTATACCCTAGACGGCGAGCGATTCGACGACCCGACGGACCTCGGCCGCGGGCGCCTCGACGTCGACGTCGGCGAGCGATGGTGGGTCATCGGCGGCGCCGGGTGATCCGACCGCAGCTGAGCCGGTGCCTCGCTGAGGTTCTCCTGGAATATCGCAGCCCAATTCCGATCCAGACCGGGACGTTCGGCCAGGCTGGCCCTTGCGAGTGAGGCCGGTGATGGGCTACCCTTCGTCGATCCGCGACGTGTCGGCGATCCGACGCGTTGCAGCCGGTGTCTGTCTCTTGTCCCGTCGGTCCTCCGCTGGCCCCGCCCGCGGTGTCAGGCGGTCAGCCCCTCGCCGCCCGTCACGGCGCGCCGGAGCCTCCATGTACGTTCGTGATCTCCTGGTGATCGCCGCCGCCCCCTCGCAAAGCCTGACGCAGGCGATGGCATGTCCTGGCCGCGCATCGGCAGAGATGCCGCGTGTCGATGGTCGTCCCTGGACCGCGCTGGCGATCGCGTTGGTCTGCCTCGCGGCGGCTGCCTGCGGCCAGGATCCCGTGACCTCGCCCGCCGACAGCGGCGGCAACGGCGGGGATGCGGCTGCGGATGCTGGCGGCGGGGGCACCGACGTCGATGTCGATAGCATCGGCGGTGAGGACACCGGCACCGACGGCGACGACGCCGTGAACGACGTCGACTCGCCCAACGACGCGGACAAGGATAGCGCTGGCGAGGACACCGGCGGCGGGGCGACCGACGCCGTGCAGCCGACCGATGTTGTGGCCGACACCGGTGACACGGCCGGTGACACGGGCACGGCCGACAGCGGCGACGTCGCGAAGGAGGTCGACGAGAGCAAGGGCCTCGCCTCGGACGAGCTGCTCATCAAGATCCTCGGTCCCTCCGGTCGCGACTGGGCCCAGAGCGACTCGGATCTCGCCCAGCTCGCGGGCGCCATCTTCGGCCAGGCCGACAGCGTCGAGTGGAGCAATTCCGCTGGCAAGAACGACACCATCCCGCTCGACGCTTGGTGGGTCTCCGGCATCATCGAGCTGCAGGAAGGCGACAACCACATCACCGTGACCGCCAAGAAGGGCAGCGTCGTCGCCACCGACTCCATCCGCATCGTCTACAACCCCTTCTTCACCTTTGAGGGCTCGCCTCAAATCTCCCCGGACGTCCTCTTCGTCGGAGAGTCGGCCAAGCTGGTGGTCCGCATGCCGCTGTCAGCGGCTTCGTCGGGCGCGACCGGCAAGGGCCCCGTCAACCCAGACTCGGTGCAGCTCGTCGAGGTCGATGCCGACGGCAAGAAGATCCAAGATGTCGGCAAGATGGTCGACAACGGTCAGGCCGGCAGCTGCGACGACATCCAGAAGGATGGCTACTTCTCGCTCTGCCTCAACCTGACGCCCAATGTCGCCAAGCGCATGTACTACCGCGTGGAGGCCCAGGTGACGGTCCTCGACAAGTCCTACACCGCGCGCACCCCGCTGACCCAGGTCGACGTGGTCCCACGCCTGAGTCAGGGCGAGTGCCAGGCGATCGTCGGGCTGCAGAAGAAGGCCAAGGCCGACGCCATCGCCGCTGTTGCCGGCGGCGCCAGCCCAACGATGGCCGCCGCGGCCGCCCTGCAGGCCGTCAAGACTGACGCCTCAGTCGACCAGGCCGGCATCGCCCAGGACGGGACCGCGGTGTGGATCCGCTACAAGTCCGGCCGGTTGGGTGCCGTGCAGCTGCCAGGCAAGGGCATGCGTGGGGCGCCAGGCGCCGCGCCGGCTCCGGGCAAAGTCAGCAGCGGTGCGCTACCCACCTACTCGGTCGGTAGCCGCCGCGGCGTGGCGCTGGCGCCGAACGCCCTTGAGTTCCAGGCTGGCTTCCCGGCCGGTGAGGGCGACGAGGCGCAGTGGGCCGGAACCGCCCTGGCGGCGCGCGAGTGCCCACCCTTCTCGGTCGACGCTGCCAACGGCGACAAGGCGCTGCTCTCCTACTACCGAAACCTCTGGCAATACGGCATCATCGCGATCAGCGGCCACGGCACCACGCTCTTCAAGGGCATGGACCCGGCCACCGGCCAGGCGCTCGGTTGGGAGCACCTCGGGAGCCAGGAGGTCCTCTTCAGCGGCGAGGCGGTCAACTGCAGCTCGCTCTCGGCCTCGCCGAAGTCGTGCACCACGGACGCCTCCTGCACCCCAGGCCAGGAGTGCATCAAGACCTCCGCCAATTCCGGCGTCTGCGTCGACCACACCCAAGGCGACATCATGTCGGGGCGCATCGTCATCGGCGACGAGACCTACGGCACGTTGCCGGCTTTCTATCAGCGCCACATGCGCCAGGACATGCCCGCGTCGATCGTCTACCTCGGCGCTTGCCGGACGCTGACCAACGGTAGCGTCGCCGTGCAGTTCCTCGGCGCCAAGGCGGCGGCCATCGTCGGCTACGTGGGCGACGTCTCCAACGCCTTCGCCTGGAGCCACGGCAAGGAGTTTTTCGACAAGGTCATCAACCACTCCAGCAGCGTGTTGCAGGGCGTCAGCACCTTCGACACCGACCCGGCGACCGGCGGCGCGATGCGCTGGCTCGGCAACGGCAAGGCCAACGCCAACGACGGCACGCTCATCAACTCGAGCTGGGACCTCGGCAAGCCGACCGGCTGGAAGGCCGTCGGCGACGGTCGCGTGATCTCGCGGCTCGGCATCACCATCCCGGTGGCAGGCAAGTTCATGGGCATCATCTCGACCGGTCTCGGCTTCACCGCCCAGAGCGGCAGCCTCGAGCAGCCCTTCTGCATCGAGCCCGGCAAGGCCGAGATGTGCTTCTACTGGAAGTTCTACTCGGAGGAGTTCATTGAGTTCTGCGGCTCTGCCTACATGGACCGCTTTACCGCCAAGCTGTCGAGCAAGCAGGGCCAGCTGACCCTGACCGACGTCTGGATCGACCCGCTCTGCCCGTGGGACTGCGGCAACGGCAAGGTGCCCTGCACCCCTGGCTCGGCGCAGTGCAAGTGCGGCGCCCAGTGGAAGACCCTCGACCCCGCTGACGTGTCCTTCGATCAGGGCGGCGTGTACGCGACGCCGTGGCAGAAAGACTGCAAGAACATCGAGCCCTTCGCCGGCAAGCGCGCCGACCTGAAGTTCTACGTGACGGACACCGGCGACTCGATTTACGACTCCGCGATCTTGATCGACGAGGTGACGATCAAGTGAGCAGGCCCGGGGTGCGCTGATCCGAAGCGTGCCCGACCCAGAAGGCAGCGCGTACGCCCTCCTCGGCATGTGCCGTGTCCGGCTGGCGCGGGCCTGCGACGAGGTAAGACATGTCTCGCACACCCTGGCGCGGCCGCGCCGTCGCCCGCGCTTCAGCGCTCGGCATCGCGCTTTTCGCCGTCGTCACTGCCGCTTGCAGCGACCCGCCGCAGAACGCTGCTGGCACCACCGACGATACCGGCACCGACCTGCAACCGGTCTTCGACACCGGCGCAAGCGATGGCGCACCCGCCGATGCCGCCGTCGACGCCGTCGCGGCCGGCGCCGTCTGGCTCTCCTTCGAGGTGGACGATTCAGAGAACAAGACCTTTGAGGACGGTGACATCCGGTGGACCGGCAGCTTCTCGTGGGACGCCAAGACCAACGAGATCGTCTACGCCTCGAGCTGGCTGCCGACCGACGGTCCCTATCCGCCGCTTTACGACGACGGGCCGATCTCGGCTGGCGGACACGAGCATGAAGGCGCCAAGGCCGGCGACCACATCTTCAGCACGGCCGTGAAGTTCAAGTCGGCCCAAGCGACGACCTTCGAATACGGCGCGCTCAACGAGTTCGACAACTGGATGTGGATCGGCCCCAACGGCCAGATCACCGTCGCTGCCGGCGAGTCCGGGACCAAAGCGGCCACCGGCATGAAGCTACCCAAGCATGGCAACGTCGATGTCGAGCTTCGCCTCGATACCGCCAAGCTCGACCCGGTGTTCGGCAAATGGGCGCTCAAGACCCACAAGTTCTACGTCAAGGGCACGATGAACATGTGGACGCCGGTCCAGCTGCTCGACGACGGCCAGAAGGGCGACGGAACCGCCGGCGACGACATTCTGACCTTCCGCTTGTCGCAGAACCTCGGCAAGCACGACGGACTGGCCAATCCCGGCGACAAGGTCCAGTTCGTGTTCTTGACGACCACGGGCGACCTCTTCCCCGAGGAGGGTCAGGAGTACAAGGGCAGCACGGCCGCCAAGGTGGCAGGGGTCAGCGCCTTCACCGCCACCGGTGCGGGCGGCGCCTGGGTTCCGGCGCCCGTCATCTTCGCCAAGGACTCGAAGGGCAAGTTCGACAACACCGCCATCGAGGTGCCGAGCGGCGGCGCCAAGCCCTGCGAGCCAGCCTGCAAGGCGACCGAGGCTTGCGTCGACGGCGTCTGCAAGGCCAAGGAGCCGGCCTGCAGCCCTCCGTGCGGCGAGGGCCAGGTGTGCGACGGCGGCAGCTGCAAAGACGCTCCCTGCACGCCGGCGTGCGACAAGGGCAATGTCTGCGTCAAGGGCAAGTGCCAGCCTGCGCCCTGCGAGCCGGCTTGCGGTTCGGGCTTTGAATGCAAGCTCGGCGCCTGCGTCGAGAAGCTCTGTGAGCCGGCCTGCGGCGACAAGCAGGAGTGCAAAGGTGGCGTCTGCCAAGACAAGACCTGTGTGCCGGCCTGCGGTGCCGGCCAGGCCTGCAAGGTCGATGTCTGCGTCGACCTGCTGGCGCTGAGCCTCGTCGAGCCCAAGGGCGGCCCGATCGCCGGCGGCACCAAACTCACGCTGACCGGCAAGGCCTTTGCCAGCCCGGCGATCGTGCGCGTCGGCGGCGCTGAGGCGACCGAGGTGCAGGTCGTGTCGGCGACGCAGATGACCGCGCTGGCACCGCCGGGCAAGACCGGGCCCGCCAAGGTCGAGGTCGAGGTCGCCGGGACCAAGGCTGAGCTCGCCGGCGGCTTCACCTACGATCCGGCGCCCAAGCCGACCGCGCTGCTCCTCGAGCCCGCCGCGTTCTCGGTCGAAGAGGGCAAGCAGGTCAACGGCCTGAAAGCCATCGCGAAAGTGCCGACGTTCAGCCAGAAGTCGGGGCCGACGGAGGGGCTGGTGGTCGAGTTCGGGTACGGGCCCAAGGGCACCCTGCCGAACGCAACCCCCGCAGACCCCAAGGACGCCTGGATCTGGAAGGCCGCGACCTTCTTGAGCGAAGACACCATCAAGGGCGAGGAGACCTACGGCATCGACTTCGGCGTGTTGCCGATCGGCGCCTACGCCTTTGCCGTCCGCGCCACCTTTGCGGCGGTGACCGTCTACGGCGATCTGAACGGCAGCGAGGACGGCGTGGACACCGCCAAGCTCGGCAGCATTCTGGTCCAGAAGCCCGATCTGACGCCGAAGGTGACCGGCTTCGAGCCAGCCTGGCTGCCGATCAAGGGCGGCAAGCTGACCATCCTCGGCACCAACCTCGCCAAGGCCACCAAGGTCGAGGTGGTCAGCACCATTCCGGGCTTTTCGACGATCGGCACCGATCCGGTGGTCGTGCCCGGCAAGGGCATCCAGGTGACGATCCCCCCTGACATCAAAGGGTTCCTGCCGCCCCGGCCGGCCAACGTCCTGGTGACGCCGCCCGGCGCTCCGACCGTGACGCTGGAGAGCCCACTCGCGGTGGTGCCGCTCGACACGCCGACGATGGACGGCAACGTCGAGCTCGACTGGAACTTTGGTACCGCGCTCGGCCAGTGCACCAACGGCTCAAAGTGGGACGGCAACAGCATCAGCACCCTCAACGTGGCCTACGACAGCGAAAACCTCTACGTCGGCGTCAGCGGCTCGGTCGAGGCCCAGAACGCCGTCGTCGGCTACGTCGACATCGACTATGGCGAAGGCAAGGGCGTCAAGAACCCGGCCGACCTCAAGGATGAGACGGGCGCGTTGGACGCCGCGGTCTCCTCCAAGTTCACCTGCAGCGATGCCAAGTTCGGCGCCGACTTCGCCTTCGGCACCATCGGGATGCTGAGCGTCACCAGCGGCAAGGCGGCCGACGCCGGCAGCGCGGGCTGGCGAAGCCTCGCCAACGTCGCCGACTTCGCCTGGTACGGCGCGCCGCTCTACGCGCAGGCCAACAAGGCCCTGGAGACCGCCATCCCGCTCAAGGACCTCTTTCCCAACGGCGTCCCCGCGACCGGCAGCCGCGTCGGGCTCTTTGTTGTCATCACCAACAAGGCCGGCGACGCCGCGCCAGAAGGCGGCGCCATTCCCGACAAGACCAAGGGCCTCTTCGAGATCGACGCCATCGCCTGGTTCGACATCTTCCCGCCGCCAGCGAAGTAGATTTTCCAAGCCGACGCAGGCTGGGACGGAACGATCCATTGCAGCGCCAGGGCGGACCGCGGCGGGGCGCGCTTGCCCGAGCAGCGCTCGGTGATCGCAAGGCTGTGCCCCGCCACTACGGCCACCGCGGGCAGGTCCGGACCGAGCTGAGTTCAACCAGTTGGGTCCAAAACGGCTTCGGAATTCAGGCGCGGCGACGGCCTTTGCCCTTGGCATCCGCGCTGCGGCCCCCTAAGGCGCGTCCAAGGCTCAGCAGCAGTCCGCCGACCAGCGCAAAGAGCGGCCAGTCGCCGAAGCGGGCGTACAGCGTCTGCCCATGCAGCAGCGGCACCGGGCGCAGCAGCGTCTCCTGCCCCTGCAGCGACGTCTCGGCGACCCTGCGACCCGCCGCGTCGATGAAGGCGCTGACGCCGGTATTGGTCGACCGGATCAACCAGCGCCGGTACTCAATGGTGCGCATTTGCGCCAACTGCAGGTGGTGGTAGGGCTCGGCGGTCTGGCCAAACCACGCATCATTGGTGAGGTTGATGAGCACCTCGGGGTTGTGGGCCATCACCCGTTGGGCGAAGGCGGGCAGCAGGTCCTCGTAGCAGATGAGCACGCCGAGGCGCGCAGAGGGCTGGCCCTTGCGGGTGAGGGTGAGCGGCTCGGTGCGGCGTCCAGGCTGAAAGCGCGAGCTCTCGGGGAGCAGGTCATAGAGCTCCGGCAGCGCCTCACCGAAGGGCATGTACTCGCCGAAGACCAGCAAGAACGCCTTGTCATAGAGCTCGCGCACCACGCCGTCGCCGTCGATGAGCAGGGCGCTGTTGAAGCAGGCCTCGCACTCCGCGTTGCGCGTCGGCAGCACGCCGCCGAAGGTCATGGCACCGAAGAGCAGCGGCGTCTTGAAGCCGCGCATCGGCGTGGCGCGGTCGAACTCCGGGGTCATGGCGTCGGCCTCGACGTTGGCCGGGTAGGTCAGGTCGGCCGGCGGCAAGGGCGAACGCGCAGGTGGCAGCCGCTGACCGAGGCGCGGGATCTGCCAGAGCGCCTGAGGCTGGAATCCGGTGACCGAGATGAGGCCGGCGCTGCCGAGGCCGATGGCGTCGAGGGTCACCGGCCGGACTTCCCGCTGATTCGCGGCGCGCTGCCATACCCGGTCTTCGCTGTGCACGAGCAGGCCGCCCTCATGATCGAAGGCACAGCCGCGGAAATCGGCGATGACACCGAGAGGCTCGGTCGCGAAGGCGCCCCGCCCGCTACGCCGCAGCGCTGCGCCGCGATCGCCGACCGCCAGCACACCGCCGTCGGCGTCGAAGCAGACGCCGCGGAGATCTGCGCCGCCTTGCCGCAAGATCCGCCAGCCGCCCGGGCCACGGCTGACGATGGTGCCCTGTGCGCCGACCGCCACCAGCGCTGCGCCGAGTGAATCGCCAGCGACGTCGTGCAGGTCCAGGGGCGTCGGCGAGACGGCGCGGCGCAAGGCGTGGCCGACCTGCTCCAGAATCAGGCCGCCAGCGCCGACGGCCACGATCTCGCCCGCTCCGTTGGCGCCCATGGCTCGGGCCTGCATCGGCGTCGCGGCGCCTTCTGCGGCATCGAGGGGCGTCAGCGGCGATAGCACGCCCCGCCAAGGCGAGGCGCTCACGCTTGGCCGCGCTGGCTCCTGGGGCCAATCGAGCGCCCACATCCGGCCGCTGGCCGAGAGCACAAAGCCCGGCCGCATCCCACCCACCATGTCGACGCCGACGCTGACGGTGTCGACAGCCTCCTCGCCCGCCGGCATGGCCACCTGCGACCGCGACCAGGGCGCGACCGTGTGGATGGTCTTGCCGTCTTCGATGAGGCGCAGCACGTCGGCGCGCGGCGCGCAGAGGCCGCTGAGCGTCCCCGAGAGCTGCGGCGCATCCGCTCGCCCTGGACGCAACAGGGCCTTGCCGTCGTGGCGCAGCAACTGACCGCCACCACCCACCAGCGCGAAGCGGTCCTGGCCATGGACCACGGGCACCGCGCCATAGGGCTGGTAGGCGCTCTCGGGCCACAAGATCAGCTCCGCGCCCTGCTTTTCGAGGTCGGCGCTCGCCCGCTGGTGCACGAGCAGATTCTTGCGCAGTGTGCGGACGCGCTCGTCTGCCGGCAGGTGCCGCGCCTCCTTCTCCCAGATGCCGATGTTGCCCTCGACCAGGCCGATGCGCAGCTTCGGCGCGGCGGCCTGCTCGGCGTCGATGGCCTCGATGCGCATGACCCCGTAGCCGTAGGTCGCCGCCGCCGCCACCGCCACCGTCGCGACGAAGCCGAGCGCGGGGCCTCGCCGCTGCCAGAGCGCGATGGCGAGCTCGCCGAGCCCGGCGTTCACGGCGTAGACCAGCGCCGACACCAGGTAGACGCCACCCAGCTCGGCGATCTGCACCATCTCGAGCTCGGCGGCGATGCCATTGCCGAGGAACCAGGGGAAGATCATCGGCACCGCGGCTTCGCCAGCGAGCAGCCAGAGCCAGCAGGCCAGCGCCGAGGGCACCCCCAGGTTGACGAAGATGCGCCAACCCGCCATGGCCACGACCATCGTCAGACCCTGAGCGAGCGCCTGCAGCAGCAAGATCGCCCAGCAGACCACCCAGGGAAGATGGCCGAAGTCATGCAACATCAACGGCATCCAATGGAAGCCGCCGAAGTTGGTGATGGTCCCTGCGATGAGGCCAAGCCATGCCGCCTGGCGCGGGGTGCGGTCGGCAGCGACCAGCAGCAGCGGCACGTGCGCGAACCACGCCAGGTAGTGGATGTTCCAGTCCGGAAAGGCCAGGAACACCAGCGCGCCGCTGCCAGCCGCCAACGCGGCGCGCAGCCAGAAGCCAGCGCGCTCAGCGGTGGTTGCGCTCATCGTGGCGGCAGAGCCGGCGGAACAGCGGGCGACGGGGGCGCCGAAGAGGGCGGCGCCGGAAGCGGCGGCGGGGGCGGCGGCGGCGGGGCCTGCGGTGGCGGCGGCAGCGGGGCCTGCGGTGGCGGCGGGGCCTGCGTGCCGTGGTCATGGCCCGCGTGGTCATGGCCGGCGTGGCCGCCTGGAGGTGCTGGGGCGTCGCCAGGCGTAATCCCCTCAGGCAGCGGGGGCATCCACGGCGGCTCGCCATTGCGCCAGACCTTGCCCGGTCGAATCGGCGAGACCAGGAGCGGCCGTACGAGGCGCATCGCGAGGACCTGATCGGGGTAGCGCTTGGCGGCGGCCTCGAGACGACCTTGCAGCGGCACAGCCCGCTCCCGGTAGCGCTGCTCGAAGGCAATGCGCACTTCGGGCGACAGCGCGGCCAGCTGCTCCGGCCCCTGCTTGCGCAGGGTCTCGAGCGCCGCGCGGTGCTTGAGCCGATAATGCATGGCCGCGGTCGCCAGCTCGACGGTGTTCGGCGCATGGGCCTCCACCATCGCCAGCGCCTCCTCCAGGTGCGCCATGCCCTGATCGGCCAGCTCCTCGGCGGGATCGCGGCGGCAGGCGACGCTGACGCAGCTGAGCAAGGCCCAAAGCAGGCGCGGTGCGAGGCCAATGGCCCCTAGGCGCGGCATGCCGACGGACAGGCGCGGACGAGTCGTCGACCTCAGGCCAAACGCACCGGCAGCTGTCGCGCCATCGCAAAGGGCGACGGCAAGAGCCGGGACGTTGCAAGCCGCAAGGTCAAAAGCATCGATTTTACAAGGGGTGCGAAAGGGGGGACTTGAACCCCCACGAGCGCAATGCTCACTAGAACCTGAATCTAGCGCGTCTACCAATTCCGCCACTTTCGCTTGGTGGGACCCGGGCCGTTCGCTCGAGTCGCCGCTCTTTCCTGGCCTGTCCGGTCGCGCGCGGCGCCCGGAGCTGCGGCACCCGAAGGCGCCGAAGCGGTCGGCACCATGCGCCGCGTCGCGCACACTGTCAAGGCCAGTCCGCGTGCTGCGAGCTCCGCCGGCCAGCCGGCGACGGTTCCAAACGCGCCTCGCGATCGCCATCAGTCGCTGCTGGGCGTCGCCGAGGCCGGCACTGCCACCTCGTCGCTGTCGTCGTCTTCGTCGTCGTCGCCCTCAAAGGCGGCCGCCGTGATCTTGGAGAGGTCGATAGGTTGCGCCGGGCGCCCGGCCGCGCCAGGCGCCGGTGCCGCTCCCGGAGGTACGCCCACCGTTTCGCCCGCGGGTGCCGCCGCCGCCGCGCCGCTGTCCACCGAGCCAGCCTCGACTTCGGCCTGCGCTTCGGTCTCCGCCGGCTTGCCGTCCCAGGGAAAGGCCTCCGCGATGGCGTGGCCACGGGTGATGTTGACCAGGGCCTTGCTGACCGTCGGCACGTACATAAAGACCATCAGCGCCGCGATCGTCATCGCCAACGTCGGCATCACCGCCCGCGTCACCTGCCCGAAGGGCCGGCGGAACACGGCTGAGGCGACAAAGAGGTTGGTCGCCACCGGCGGCATCAGGTAGCCGATCTCCATGTTGACGACGAAGACCACACCAAAGTGCAGCGGATCGATGCCGTAGACCTCATAGGCGACCGGCGCCAGCATTGGCGCGAAAATGAGCGTGCACGAGATCGAGTCCATCAAGGCGCCGATCACGATGAGGACAACGTTGACCAGCAGCAAGAAGCCGGCCGGGCCGAGCTGAAGCTCGCGCACCAGGGTCATCAGTTTGCCGCTGACGTCGATGAGGACGAGGAACTCGTTGAGGCCGAACGCCAGCACGATGATGAGCAGCAGCGAGCCCATGAGCGTCGCCGACTCCACCAGCGTCTCGTAGAGCTTGCGCAGGTCGAGCTCGCGGTAGAGCACCGTGGTGACGAACAGGGCGTAGGCCGCCGCGATGCCGCCGGCCTCCGACGGGTTGTAGAACCCGCCATAGATGCCACCGAGCACGACCACCGGCAGCAGCAGCGCCCAGAATCCCTCGCGGACGGCCGCCCGGAACCGCTTGCCGTCGAAGGGGTCGCGGCCGCCAGGGATGCTGCGGCCCACCCAGATGGCGTAGATCGACAACATGCCGCCGATGAATGCGGCCGGCACCATCCCGGCGAGGAAGAGGTCTTGGGCGTCGACGCGCGCCGAGCTCGAGTTGATGCTGATGGCGTAGATCAGCATCGAGATCGACGGTGGCACCAAGCAGCCGAGCGAGCCGGCGGTCGTCAGCAGGCCGATCGAGAAGTTTTCCGGGTACTTGGAGGACAGCATCGCCGGCATCAAGATGGCGCCGACCGCCACCAGCGTGACCGGTGAGCTGCCCGAGATCGCGGCGAAAAACATGCAGGCGAAGACGCCAGCGACGGCCAGGCCGCCGGGCAGCCAGCCGAGGCCCGCGGTGGCCACGGCGACCAGGCGCTGCGCCATGCCGCCAGCCGTCATGATGGCGCCCGAAGCCATGAAGAGAGGGATCGCGAGGAATTCCTGCTTGGTGAGCAGCTGTTCCATGCCCTGCGCCATCGGCAGCAGGCTCTCGAGCGTCTGGTGGTCTGGCGTCAGCAGCACGAAGCAGAGCGCAGTGGTGACGCCGACCAGCACGAAGAGCGGTGCGCCGAAGGCGGCGAGGGCGCCGAGGCTGGCGAAGAGTGCGCTCATCGTGCCGCCTCCGCCGTCGACGGCGCGCCGGCGTCCGCGTTCGATTCCGTTGCGCTCGCGTTAGGGGCGGCATCGCCAACACCCGGGATCGCGGCCACGCCCGGCCGCGGCGGCAGCCCAGCGAGCCGCGACACGCCCGCGCCGGTGAAGCGCAAGCTCATGACCGCGAAGGTGTAGGGCAGCACCATGAATACCGTCCAGTTCGGGATCTCGGTCGGCAGCAGCCGGCCAGCCAGGGGATTGATGGTCCACGTCGCGTGGTGCCCGCTCAGCGAGATGGCCGTCAGCGCGGTCAGAAGCGCACACAGGATCGCGGTCAGCAGCCCGGCCACGCCCTGCACCCAGCGCTGCGCCGGCGCCGGCCAGATCTTGTCGGCGACCTCCAGCGCGAGGTGCCGCTTCTCGTAGGTCGCGATGCTGGCGCCGAGGAATCCGACCCACAGCATGCAGGCGAGCGCCACCGCCGGGCCAAAGACGAGGCCGTTCGGGAACAGCGCCAAAATCGCCGCCACCAGCCCGACGCCGCCCGCCCAGATGAGCGCCGCGACACCAGCCAGCTCACGCGCCGTCCCGCTGGGCTTGAGCGTCCGCGCCGCCATGACGGCTGCCAAGCCGCCGAGCGAGAGGTTGATCGCCAGCGAGCCGCTGCCGTGCACCGTCGCCGGGTCCGCCGCCACGCCGAGACGCTGCAGCACGTTGAGCAGCAGCGTGGAGAGGCGCCCCTCTTCGCGCGAAAAGACGCGATGGATGACCGAGGTGGCCACGACCAGCACCATGGCCAGAAAGAGGCCGCCGGCGAGCCAGCGCTCTACACGCCACAGGGCCCGGTCAGCGCGTCCGATGGTGGCTGCCAGCGCTTTCATGGTGTCTCACCGCGAAGGGGCAATGATGCGAAGCCGAGGCAACGCCGCTTCATCGCATCGCCTTGAGCGCGGCCTCGGCCTTGTCGAGCAGCTCGGCGGCGCGCTTGCCGGCGCTGCGGCGGAAGGCGGCGCGCACGCCGACCGTTGCCCGCTCGAAGACCGACTGCTCAGCAGGGGTCAGCTCGTAGACCTCGACGCCCTGCTGCTTCACCAGCTCCAGCAACTGCGGCGTAATCTTGCGGACCTTCTTGCGACCCATATCCTGCATGGCGCGGCCCTCTTCGAGCATCATCTGCTGCAGATCTGGCGGCAGCTTATCGAACCACGCCTTGTTGAACAGGATGATCGCGGGCTGATAGATGTGGCCGGAAAGCGTGTAATACTTGATGCTCGACGACCAGTTGGCGGCGATGGTGTAGAGCAAGGCCTGGTCGAATCCGTCGACCGTGCCGTGCTGCATCGCGGTCAACACTTCGGTGGTCGGCACCGGCACCGGCGACGCGCCGAGGGCCTTCCACATCTCGAGGTGGACCAGCGACTCCTGGCTGCGCATCTTCTTGCCCTTCAAGTCAGCGGGCTTCTTGACGAACTTGTCCTTGGTGCCGAAGTGGCGGAAGCCGTTCTCGCTCCAGAACCCAAGAACGAAGCCATAGTCCTTCATGATCGCTGACATCGGCTCGCTGAGCACGGTGTCGATCACGTGATCTGCCTCCCTGGCGTTGCGGAACAAGAACGCGATCTCAAGGACATTGATCTCGGGCACCTGCGAAGCGATCGCGCCGGTCGAGGCGCCGACGCCTTGGATCTGGCCGCGCTTGCACTTGATGAGCGACTCGTTTTCGTCGCCGAGCTGGCCGCCGAGGTAGATTTTGACCCCGATGCGTCCGTTCGAGCGCGCCTCGACCTGCTTCTTGTACCGCTTGAGCAGCTCGGCCCACGGCGTCTTGTCTGGCGCGACGGACGCGATCTTCAGCACGAACTCGGGCGCCAACTTCGCAGGCGGCGTTCCGGGTGCGACCGGCGCCGGCGCGGGCGTCTGTGCGCCGCCAAGGGCCGGCAGCGCGCAAACGGCGAGCGCGGCGAGGCTGAGGGCCAGGCGGGCAAGGAGCGAAGTCCGATTCATGATGGGCTCCGGCGTCGGCGAGGGCGCCGCGCGTGAGGAGGGCGATCGCCGCCCGGCGATGGCCGGCGATGGCAGGTGAACGCACGTCGACGTGCACCCTGCGGCCCTGCGCCACGGGGAGCCTACGCCGTCGAGGCCATTGGATCAACGCGTCGCAGCGCCGCGAGCTTCAGGCGTCGCCGCACGCATCACGCGGCGCGTCATGCACCGCGCTCAAGCGCACTTCAGGCGTCGTCGCCGCCGCCGCTGGAGTCGGCACTGCCGCCGGTCTCTGCACCGCCAGCCTCAGCGCCGCCGGACTCACCGCTGGCGCCAGCCTCGCCGGGGCGCCGATTGCGGCGACGCCCGCCGCGGCGCCGGCGCTTGCGCTGGGCACCCGTGCCGTCTTCCGTCCCGCCGGTGGCATCGGATTCGCCGCCGCTGGCCTCGGTGCCCTCGTCGCCGCCGTCGCTGTCGCCGTCGTCGTCGTCACGCCACGCGCCGCCCTCGGTCGCCTTCGCCGCAGCGTCCGTCTCGCCAGTGGCGGCAGCTTCGCCGGTGCGTGGGCCGTTGCCGCGGCGCCGCTTGCGCTTGCTCGGCGCGGCTGCGGTGCCATCGGCGCCGATCGCGGGCGCCACGGCCGGAGCCGCCGCTGCCTTAACGCCAGCGCCTCTCGCCGGGCGGCTGCTGGTCTCGTCGCTGGATCCGGCGTCGTCATCACGGCGTGTCGGCGGTGACCAGACCTCGACCTTGCGCTTGCCGCCGCGGCCATCACGGCTGCCGCCGCGGGCCTCGCGTGGGCGCTGCGAGAGCACGACCTCGCGGTACGAGGGCGCTTGATCGCGCAGGAACTGGTCGTCCTCGGGCACGCGGGCGGTGATCTGGTGGCCGAGCAAGCGCTCGATCTCGGGCAGATGCTGCACCAGGCGCTCGTCGGCCAGCGAGATGGCGCGACCGGCGTGGCCGGCGCGGCCGGTGCGGCCGATGCGGTGCACGTAGTCGTTGGCGTCGGTCGGCAGCTCGAAGTTGACCACGAGCTCGATGTCGTCGATGTGCAGGCCGCGCGCGGCGACGTCGGTGGCGACCATGACCTCGACTTTGCCCTCGCGGAAGTCTTCGACCAACTTCATGCGCTTGCGCTGAGGCAGATCGCCGCTGATGTACCCGGACTCCCAGCCATTGTTCCAAAGCTTGAAGTTGAGCCAGTCGCCGGTCCGCTTGGTGTTGATGAACACCAGGCAGCGCTTGGGCTTGTGCATGTCGAGCAGGCCGAGGAGCAGCTGCAGCTTCTCGAACTCCGCGACGTGGTAGAGGATCTGCTCGATGGTCGTCGCCGCGATCTGCTCGGGCTGGATGCGGACCTCCAGCGGGTTGCGCTGGAAGCGCTGCGCAAGGCGGGTCACCTCGAAGGGAAAGGTCGCCGAGAACAACAGCGTCTGCCGGTCCGCCGGGCACTGGCCGAGGATCCACTTCACATCGAGGATGAAGCCCATGTCGAACATGCGATCGGCTTCGTCGATGACCGCGACCTGGATGTTGCCCAGCGAGACCATGCCGCGCTTGGCGTAGTCCATCAGGCGGCCGGGCGTCGCCACCAGCAGGTCGACGGGCTCGCCGAGCTTGCGCGCCTGCTTCTCCCAGTCCATGCCGCCAAAGACCGCCACGGTGTTGAGGTCGGTCCAGCGCGAAAGCGACTCGGCGTCCTCCGTGATCTGCAGCGCCAGCTCGCGGGTCGGCGCGACCACGATGGCGCGCGGCGCGGTCGGGTGGCGGCGGGGCGTCTCCAGCAGCTCCTTGAACACCGTGATCAAGAACGTCGCCGTCTTGCCGGTGCCGGTCTGGGCCTGGCCGAGGATGTCGCGGCCGCGCAGCGCCTCCGGCAGGCAGACCGACTGGATGGGTGTGGTCCGCTCGAAGCCCAAGTCGTCGATAGCGCGGCGAATCTCGAGGGGGAGCGGCAGGTCAGCGAAGGGCACCGTCGAAGAGAACTCGGCGGCGGCGAGCGCCAGACGTTCGACGTGGTCGGGTGGCGGCGGCAGCTGAGCGGTGAGGTCGATGATACTGCCGAACGCAGGCATGCGTCGGGGCTGGTCGCCAGTGGCGGCCGAAGATGATGTCATGTGAGGAACTTCCTTGGACGTGCGAGGGGGGCCATAGCGTCGGCCGCGTGGGCCGACTTGGGGGCGTCCCCGGCAGGAATCGAACCTGCAACCTTCCGCTTAGGAGGCGAATGCTCTATCCGGTTGAGCTACGGGGACCTCGCCAAGCGGCAGGACGTTAGCAACTAGCGGCGACAAGGGCAAGGGCTTGGGCTCCCATCCCTCGACCGCGGCGCGAGGTGGGTGTGCCAGCGGGCGTCGATCGTGGTAGGAAGCGAGCGCGCCGGCGCCCTGCGACCGGTGAGCAGGAGGAGTGCCTTGCGCGCCGCTGACATCGATGCCTTGCTCCACGACCCTGCGCCGGATCCGGCTGCGCTCGCCGCCGCCGTCGAGGCCTGCGACCGCGCCTACTTCGACCACCAAGACGCCTTCGTCCCCGACCAGACCTATGACCGCCTGGTCGAGCGGCTCCGCGAGCGCTGGCCCGAGGCGCCCGCGCTGCAGGCCATCGGCGGTGCCCGCGGGCGGGCTGCGACGCAGGAAGGTGCAGCCACCGACGCCGGCGGCGACAGCGACCCGCACGACGAGGAGGGGCGCGTCGTGCACAGCGTGCCGATGCTGTCTCTTGGCAAGTGCTATGATGTACAAGGATTTTCCCAGTGGCTCGGGGACGCCAACGTAGCGCTCGTCGCCAGCCCCAAGATCGATGGCGCGGCGGTGGCGATTCGATACGACGCCAGTGGCCGACTCATGGCCGCCGGCAGCCGCGGTGATGGAAAACGCGGCGAGAGCGTGCTGCACAACGTCCGGCGGGTACCGAGGGTGCCCGAGCAGCTGCCCGCTGCGGCGCTCGCGGGTGTCGGTGCAGCCGGTGTCGAAGTGCGCGGCGAGGTCGTGCTGCCGCTCTCGGCCTTTGCTGAGGTGGCCGACCTCTTCGCCAACCCGCGCAACGTCGCTGCGGGCGTGCTCAAGGCCAAGGAGGAGGCCGGGGTGCCGCCGGAGCGCCTCGCCTTTTTCGCCTATGATCTGCTTGGGCTGCCGGTCGAGGATGAGGCGGACAAGGCGGTGCGGCTGCGGGCGCTCGGCTTCGATCCGGCGCCGGGCGAGCGCTGCAGCAGAGACGAGGCCGCGGCGGTGTTTGCGCGCTGGGAGGCGCAGCGCTCGACGCTGGACTACGAGATCGATGGCGTCGTCTTCAAGATCAGCGATCTCGCCGAGCAGCGTCGCCTCGGCAGCACCGCGCACCACCCGCGCTGGGCCGTGGCCTGGAAGCTCCAAGGCGACACCGGCGAGAGCCGGCTGCTCGACCTCGAGTGGAGCCTGTCGCGCACCGGCACGATTACCCCGGTGGCCCTGGTCGAACCGGTGGAGCTGTCGGGCGCCATGGTTGGGCGCGCCACCCTTCACAACCTCTCGACCGTCGAGAAGCTCGGACTGCACCTCGGCGATCGCCTGAGCCTCACGCGGCGCGGCGGCGTCATCCCTCACGTCGAGGCCAACCTCGGTGGCGGTGCCGGCGCCTGTCTGCCGCCAGACGCGTGTCCTAGCTGCGGGAGGCCGACCGCGGTGCGTGAGACCGAGGGTTCCTCCAGCACCCGAACCCTGCACTGCAGCCAACCGGCGGCTTGCCCGGCGGTCCTGCGTGGGCAGCTCTTTCACTACACCGCGGTGATCGAGATCGATGGTTTCGGGCCGAAGTTGCTCGATGCCCTCATCGAAGCAGACCTGGTCCACGACGCGGCCGACCTGTACCGGCTGCGGCCCGATTCGCTGCAGCGGTTGCCGCGCATGGGCGAGACTCTGGCGACCCGGCTGTGCGCCAACCTGGATGCTCGGCGAAAGGTGACGCTCCCTGCGCTCCTGGTCTCCCTCGGCATCGACTCGCTCGGCAAGCACGCCGCCCACCTCCTGGCCGCCCGCTGGACGCTCGAGGAGCTGCGACGCCTGCCCGCTGCCGAGCTCGCCGCCTTGCACTCGCTCGGCGCGCTCACGGCCGACCGCATCGTCGCCGGCCTGCACGACGCAGCCCCGCTTCTCGATCGGCTGCTGGAGCAGATTCAAATCGTCGACGCCGAGCGGACGGGCGGCGGCGGTGGCAAGCTCGCCGGCGAACAGGTGGTCTTTACGGGTAAGCTCGAGCGCATGGGCCGCCGCGACGCCCAGCAGCTGGTCGTCCGGGTTGGCGGCGTGGCCGGGGCTGCGGTCACCGCGGAGACCACGATGCTGGTGGTCGGCGGCGACGAGTTGGCGGCGGATCCGCCCTCGTCGAAGCTGGCCAAAGCGCGCAAGTCTTTTGCCACGGTCGGCAAGCCGCAGATCCTCAGTGAGGAGGCCTTCTTTGCCTTGGTCGATGCGCCCTGACCGTGCCCGTCGTGCCGGCGGCCTGCCGCGCCTCGGCGCGCTGCTAGCGCTGTGCTCGCTGCTCGCGCCCGGCATCGCCAACGCCGCGCAAGGCGAGCGCGAGGTCTTCGTCGCCGCTGGCGTGGACACTGGGCTCGAGCGGCTCGGCCTCGACCTCGGCGGGTCTCATTGGTGGCGCGATCTCCTCGCCCTCGATGCCGCAATCGACGTGCGTTTCGGCCTCGCCGGTCGCGTTCAAGACACGGCCGGCGTTGGCGCGCGCCTCGGTGTCCGCGCGGCGCTCGATGCGCTGACGTACTGCCCATGGCTCGGCGTCAGCGGCGGGGCTGGCTTTTCACGCGCTGGCGTTGGCTGGCTGGCGCGGGCCGAAGCCGGTGTGCACTTCCGGCCCAACCGCACCTATTCGCTGCACGTGCGGGCCGCCCTTCGGCTCGAAGGCGTCGAGGGAGCGCTCGATCAGCGTTGGATGTTGCTCGTCGGTGCTTCGCGCTGGACCGGCGGCGCCGGCGACCTCGACTTCTGAGGGGCGTCGTGCAGCTCCAACGCCCGCGCCCGCGCGATCTCCTCAGGTGTCATGGCCTGCGGTGGCAGCTCGATCACGTACGAGCGCGCCGCGGAACCTGGCGCGGTCGGCGGCAACGGCGCGACATCGGCGCGGCGGTCGGGTAGGGCTTGCCGCGGCTCTTGACCGGACTGGACGCGCTGCGAGGCGACCCCTGCGCCGGGAGCTTGGGAGTTGCGGCTCGGTGAGGCCCCGGCGCCAACTGCCGACTCGGCCGAAGCGGCGGCTGGCCGAGGACCCTCAGCCGCCCGCCGTTGGCCCGCCCTGGTCGGCGACCCTGCGGCTGGCAAATCGTTGGGCTCGGCGCTCAGGGCACCCAGCGGGCCGGGCGTCGCTGCGGCGCCATCGCCTGCGCCTTCAGCCGCCTCCATCGGCCCGAACGCCACCTGGCCGCCGCGGACGCGCCAGCGCTGACCGGCGCGCACGACGACGGTCGTCTCGGCCACGGCAGATGTGGCGCCGGCCGCAGCGTCGACGCGCACCGCGCCCTCGAAGACACGCACCTCGACCGAGGCATCGGCGCCGTGGTGCACCGAGAAGCGGGTGCCGACCACCCAGACCCGGTGTCCACCGGCGAGCACCGCAAAGCGCTGATCGGCGCGACGATGGGCGACGGCCAGCTCGACCGTGCCCCGCCGCACGCGAACGAAGACGTCAGAGCCGTTGGCCTGCTCGACGACGACCTCCGTCTCGGCAGCGATTCCGAGCTCGACCGCATTCGGCCGCTCGCCATCTCCTAGCGCCAACGCCGCGGGGGCCGCTCCGCTGCGCAAAAGCGTGCCTGGGGGCAGGGCGCTGCCCTCGCGAAGGGCCTGCCAGTGGCCGTCGCCAACGTCGACCTGCAGGCCCGTGACGTCACCGCGAACCCGCAGTCTCGACGTGATCTCGGCGGCGGTGCCGGTTCCCGACGCCTCGGCCAGCTGGCCGCCGTCGGCCGCCGCGGTGCGCTCACCAGCGAACTGCCAGCCACCCACCACCAGCGCCGCCGTGCCTGCTGCCACCGCCAGGCCCCAGTAGGCGCGGGCGCCGAGGGAAATCGCACGTGGCGCCGGTTCGCTCCCGAGCAGCGCCATGCGCTCGTCGAGCGCGCGCCACTGCTCCGTCGACAGCCCGGGCACTCGGCTGCGCAGCAACGCCGTCCGAAAGCGACGTACAAGCAGCCAACGCGCGCCGCACTCCGTGCAGGCTTCGACGTGGTCGAGCAGCGCCGACCGCGGATCGGAGCCGAGGTCGTCGCGCTCGTCGGCCAGCCGCTGCAGCGCTGCGTCATCGACGCAGCCGTTCGGCAACAGGAGGGCCTCGCCGGCGCCAGCGCGGCGCCCGGGCAAGGTCTCAAGAAGGGGAGGGCGGTTCATGGCGTCACCTGTGACGGAGAATGGCGCGACGCGGCGTCGGCCTCGGGGCGGCGATGGAGGTCATTGGCGCTCATTTGATCACCTGCAGCGTGTGGCTCGGCAGCAGGCCGCGCCGGTCGAGCTCGCCAAAGACTTCGCGGCGGGCGTGGAAGAGGCGGCTCTTCACCGTGTTGACCGAGGTGCCGACCGTGGCGGCGATCTCCTCCAGGGCCATGCCTTCCATTTCGTACAGCGTGAACACCACGCGCTTTTTCTCGCCGACTTCGGCGAGGGCCTCGTAGAGCGCACGCACGGTCTCGCGCGCCTCGGCCGTGGCCTCCAGGTTGGCGGCGCGCGGCGTCCAGGCGGCGGGCGCGTCGTCGAGGCCGAGCCAGCGCAGCCAGCCCTTGCGTCGCCCACGGCGGAGGTGCTGCAGGGCGACGTTGACCGTGACCCGATGCAGCCAGGTCGTAAAGCGGGCCTCGCCGCGGAAGCGGCCGAGCGAGCGCTGGAGCTCGATAAACACCTCCTGGACGATGTCTTCCAACTCGTCGGAGGGGCCGACGACGTGCCTCGCGACGGATTCAACACGCCGCGCATGCCGGCGGTACAGCTCCGACAGCGCGTGGGCGTTGCCACGCTGAAAGCTCGCGACGAGGCTAGCGTCCATGGCGTCGGCGCGTTCGCGCTCGAGCCGTGCCTGCGTCTCGTCTTGCAGCTGCGATCCCATCATGGATGCCTCGCGTCGCTGTCCGGTGCCGTTCGCGCTCGTTCGCGGGGTCCGGGTAGCGCCTCGCCCCCTCGTCGACCCCATCCCTTCGATGCCGCACGGCTCGACGAAGATCAACGACTTCTTGCATCGCGCCAAACACCCGCTCGCCGCTGCCATGGATGGCGCGTGGGAGGCCGCTCGCCCCTGCTGCCGATTTCGCTGGCCTTCGACGGCCATTCCACTATCCTCTCGCGCCCGCGCGGACCCGCCGGGTGTCGCGGCGATGGAGGCAAGGCATTGAACTCGAAGCGGACACGGCCCATGCACCAGCGAGCGCTCCGCCGTGGTCGCCTCTCCATCAAGGCATGGCTGTCCGTCGCGTTGTGTTCTGCGCTGTGTGCCGCCGCCTGCACTGAGGATCAGCTCGTCGCCGCCCCACCGTCTGCCGCTGGCGCTGCTACGCTCGACGTCAGCGCCGGTCCCGACGGCCAAGGCTCGGCAGCGGACGACCTGGGCACCGGGTCTAGCGCGATCTCCGCCACTGTCGAGGGGCCAGACGCTGGCCCGCGCGTCACCCTCTCCGTCCTGTCGATCGAGGATGACCGGCTGCAAGTGCAGGTCGGCCTGCGCGACATACCGGACCTCTTCGGCGTCGCGGCCCACGTCCGCGTCGATCCGGCTCTGCTGGCAATTGAGGCCGTTCACGGCCACCCGGTGCTCGGCGACACGTCGTGGGAGCCTCGCACGATGGCGGTCATCGTCGGGCCCCGCGTGTTGCTCGGCGGCACCCGCGTTCGCTCCAGCGGCAGCAACGCCGCCGCCCTGCAAGGCGCCAAGGTCGGCGATCAGGCCTGGGCCACGATCGTCCTGCGCAAGCTGACGGCCGAGGACGCCGTCGTCGAGTTCGATCCCGAGCGCGCTTTGGCACGCAGCGCCGACTACGCCGTGCTCAAGCTCGGCTGGCAGCGGCTGATCGTGCGCGGCGGAGGTGCCCGATGAGCGCGCGGATCAGGCTCCCCGCGCGGCGCTTCGCTCGGTCGGCCGATGAGGCGGCGATCTTGGGCCTATTCGCCCTCGTCGTCGTCGGTGCTGGCCTCGCGGGCCGCGGCGCTGCCGCATCGCCGCCTCCCCCTGCGCCTCCCGCTCCACCCGCGGCGCGCGTGCTCGGACCCGCCTCGGAGGACACGCCCTTTGGTCAGCGGATGCGGATGCACCGCGCCGAAGCCGAGGGTCGCCACCACCATGGCCTTCCCGATCTCGGGGCCGCGACGGCCTTCTCTGCGACCGCAGCCAACTTCGGCGCGCTCTTCGAGCAGGAATTTCGCGTGGAGCACCAGGTGGTCACGGTCGAGGTGGCGCCGCAGACCCCCGGGCTCGCTGTCGACGTCACTGCCACACTGACGGTGCTTGAGAGCGGGCTGGCGTCACTGTCTCTGCGCAGCGAAAAAGTGGTCATCCAGTCGCTCGTCGCAGAGGTCCAGTCCGGTGGCGCGATCTTGCCGGCCAAGGCGACCTACGGTGAGCAGTTCGGACAGATCGGCGTGGTCCAGATCAAGCCCGCCGCGCCGCTGCAGGTCGGCGACGTCGTGGTCGTGCGGGCGCGCTGGACCGCGACGCTCGACTGCAACAAGCAGACAACCCTGCTGCGCACCTGCACGTTCGACAATGAGTTCTGGCAGGTCCTGTTCTTCCGTCTCTTCTTCGACCACGCGACCGCGCTGCACGCACCCCACACCTCGACGCTGCACATCGTGACGCCAGCAGACCGCGTCGCGGCGGCGCCCGGCACGCCGCTTGGCTCCGTCCCGCTCGCGGATGGTCGGCTGCGCTGGGGCTTCGAGCAGACCGAGCGTACCGAGCATGGCGGCTTCTCGATCGCGAAGTACGCCATCACCGGCACGGGCCCCAAGCTAGGTTCCAGCGTGCCGTGGCTCCGCTTGCTCACGCTCGGCACCTACCAGGGCGCAGCCAAGGGTCTGCTGTCGTCGGTCGACTCGATGCTGGGCTTCTATGGCCAGCGCTTTGGTGCCTTTCCGTGGTCAGGGCTCTCGATCATCCAGGTCGCCAACAACTTCGGCGGAGGCTACGCGCCTCTGTCCGGCATCTTCATGCTGCGCAATATCTTCGGAGCCCAGGCCGGCGCCGGCGGCTGGACGAGCTGGAATGAGCTTGCGGCACACGAGGTCGCGCACCAGTGGTGGGGCAACTACGCGCGACCGATGGCGACCGCCGACGTCTGCCTCTCAGAGTCTCTGGCCGAGTATTCGTCGTGCCTCTACACCGAGCACACGCTCAAGAGCCGCGCCCAGCTCGTCGAAGACAACCTCAGCTACGTCTACACCGTCTCGCCGGCCAACGATCGCCCGCTGGCCAGCGCCACGGTCTACCAATCGCCGGCCTACGTGCAGATCGTCTACCACAAGGGCGCGGCGGTCTTCGAGATGTTGCGCCACGAGGTCGGTGAGGCGGTGCTGGCCAAGGGCCTGGCAGCATTCGCTGTCAGCTTCGGCCGCGACTACGCCCGCGTCAGCGACCTGCGCGCGGCGGTCGAGAAGGCGTCCGGGCGGGACCTCGGATGGTTCTTCAAGCAGTGGTTTCAACAGACCGGTTCGATTGAGGTTGAGCTGGCGGCGCGGATGGTCACCGAATCCGATGGCAGCCTGACGCTGCGCCTGCGCGTCGCCCAGCTCTCCAAGGTGCCGATGCGCTTTCGGCTGCCCCTGCGCTTGACCTTCGCCGACGGCGAGGTGCAGGAGACCAGCGTAGAGGTTGAGCCGCCGCTCGACGGCTTCGTGACGGTGGTGACGCTGCCCCTCAGCAAGCGCCCGCTGATTGTGCGACCGGACGTGAATAGGACCTTGTTGCGGCAATTCGTCATCATCGACGGCGCCGACGTGACGCTCGACGGGCTCGTGGACGGCGTCGACCTGATGGAGTGCGCCTTCCGGCGCGGTCGGCGCGTGGTGTGGAAGGGCAACTTCTTCCCGAGCGCCTCGTGGGATGAGCTTTTTGACGCCGATGGCAGCTACGTCATTGACGACGCGGACATGTCGCGAATCTTCGAGATGGCGGGCGAAGAGGTTGCGGTCGTGTTCTGACGCGAGCGCTTGTGGAGAGGACGATGGGGACGATGGTGCAGACGTCGGTGCAGACGTCGGTGAGCGGCGGCGCAGCGGACGAGCCGTCAGCGGGCGCTGGCGTCGCGCAGCGCACGGTCCACGTCGTCAGCCTCGGTTGCCCAAAGAACCGAGTCGACACCGAGCTCATGGTCGGCGGCCTGCAGGCTGCGGGCCTCCACCTGGTCGCCGAGGCCGACGGCGCCGACGTCCTGTTGGTCAACACCTGCGCCTTCATCGAGGCCAGCAAGGTCGAGAGCGTCGACGCGATCTTGGAGCTGGCCGAGGTCAAGGCGCGCAACCCCGGCAGCCGCCTCGTCGTCGCCGGCTGCCTCAGCCAGCGCCACGCGCCGGAGCTGCGCCAGGAGATGCCTGAGGTCGATCTCTTTGTCGGCACCGGTGAGTACCAGCAGATCTTGCAAGCGCTCGGCTTCGAACCGGGCGGTGCGGCGATGGCAGGTGCGGTCAGCGGCGCCGCGTCGTTCGCCGATGGCAGCCGCAAGGGCAAGCCGACCTACATCGCTGACCACCTCCAGCCGCGTTGGATCGCGCCCGGCAGCATCTCGACGTGGCTCAAGATCGCGGAGGGCTGCTCGCAGGGCTGCAGCTTCTGCATCATCCCCAAGCTGCGCGGAAAACAGCGCTCGCGCTCGGTCGAAGACTGCGTAGCCGAGGCCCGTCGTCTGGTCGAAGGCGGCACGGTGGAGATCTGCCTCGTCGCGCAGGACCTCACCCACTACGGCGAGGACATCGGCCAGCCCGACGCCCTGGCGGCGCTGGTGCGAGGCCTGGGACAGGTCGATGGGTTGCGCTGGGTGCGGCTGATGTACGCGTATCCGCACAACTTCACCGACTCGCTGGTCGCGGCCATGGCCGAGAGCCCCAATTGCGTGCCCTACGTCGACATGCCCCTGCAGCACTGTAGCGACAACGTGCTCCAGCGCATGAACCGGCGCACCTCGCGCGCCGAGATGGAAGGCCTGCTGCTGCGCCTGCGGGCGGCGATGCCCGACATCACGCTGCGCACGACCCTGCTGGTCGGCCACCCCGGCGAAACCGAGGACGACTTCGCGTCGCTGCTCGACTTCGTCAAGCACTGGCGTTTCGACCACATGGGCGCCTTCGCTTACAGCAGCGAGGACGGCACAGCGTCGGCGCGCATGACCGATCCGGTGCCCGAGGCGGTCAAGGCGTGGCGCCACAAGACGCTGCTGCAAGCCCAGCGACGCATCGCGCGTGCCCGCAACCAGGCCCGCGTCGGCCAGCGGCTGGAAGTGCTGGTCCACGGCCTCTCGGCCGAGACCGACCTCCTGCTCGAGGGTCGGCACCGCGGCCAGGCCCCGGAGATCGACGGCGTCGTCTACATCAATGACGCGCCCGACGACATCGGCCGCGGACAGCTGCGGACAGTCGAGATCACCGAGGCCCACGACTACGACCTCGTGGGGCACGTCGTCGCCTGAAGCGACGAGCGGAGGGGTCATGCGGACAATTGGAAGCGAGCCGAGATCGCTGAGCGCAGCGGAGCAGGCGTTGTTGCGCGGCGCGGCAGGTCCCGGCCGGGTGCTGCGGCGCGGTCTCTGCGCCCTGTTGCTGATCTGCGGCGCTGCCGCCTGCACCGACGAGCCGTCGTACGCCCTCGCGCCGCCGATCGCCGGCTTGGAGCACGTCGAGGCCGCCGTCATCGGCGCCAAGGTGCGACTCTCGGCGTCGCCTACCGCGGTCGCGGTCGCCAGCGAAGAGGGGCAGCTCGGCGCGCGCATCGTCCGCTTCTCCTTCCAAGTCGCCGATGGTTCGGTCGCGGTGGACACCGCATCGCCGACCCTCGATCACACCTTCTTGGCCGCCGGCAGCTTCGCTTTGCAGCTTGAGGTCGTCGATGACGCCGGACGCAGCAGCCGTGTCAGCTCGGTGATCCATGTCCAGAAGGAGCTCGGCGCCACGTGCAGCGACGCCGACGCCAGCGCCTGCGCCAGTGGTCGGTGCCGACAGGGCGCCTGCATGGTCCTCGCCTGCAACGGCGCCGAAAACTGCCCAGACGATCTGAGCTGCCGCGAGGGTCAGTGTCGGCGAGCGGTGGTCGCCACGGGCCGCGCCGCCGACGCTGCGCCTTGACCCTTCTGGGGATCTGCTCTGCGATGGCGGATCTCGGTCTGACGCGGATTCGGCGGACGTGGATCCGCCAGAGGCGACTCCATCAGGCCCCTTTGGGCCGCGCCGCCGAAGACGCGCCTTGACGCGGAGCGATCAGACCGATAAAACGCGCGCCCCCGCGGCATCGTCGCCGTAGGAGTTTTCGAGCGCGCCGAAGCGGCGCAGCACGAGCATCTGGGGCCGAGGCAGGCCCTACACCCGGCGTCGATGGGGCCCGGGCAGTCGAGAGGAAAAAGTGGCGAATCATAAGTCTGCAGCCAAGCGCGCCCGTCAATCCGAGAAGCGGCGCGTGCGCAACCGGGCCACCAAGTCGGTCGTGCGCACCACCGTCAAGGGCCTGCGCAGCAAGATCGAGGCCGGTGAGGCCACCTCCGCCGATCTGGCCGAGACCATGGCCGTCGTCGCCGGTGCTGGCGCCAGCCGCGTCATCCCGGCCAAGCGTGCCAGCCGCCAGATCTCGCGCCTTGCCAAGGCGATGCACAAGGCCCAGACAAAGGGCTGAGCCGTGCCGGGGCCTCGCGCCCCAGAGTGGCGGAGATCGCGGTGCCGAACGCCTTTGATCGCACGCCGTTTTCGGCAACGTTCAGCCAGGCCGCGCCCGGTCTTGAGGCGGCGGAGTGGCTCATTGCCGCCGCTGCCCAGGCGAGCCCGGCGGGGCGGCTGCTGCTGAGCCAAGCCGCTGCGTCCCTCGTCAACCGTGGCTGGATCTCGAGCCCAGACGCAGTCGTCGAACAAGTCGCCGCCCACGCCGATCTCCACGTCGACCGCCTGCGCGAAGAGGTCGAGCAGCTCGCTCGCAGCGGGCTGTTGACCCTCTTCGATGGCAAGATCCTCGACATTGCCGGCTGCCTGAGCGCGCGGCCCACGGCGTGGCGCTTCCACCCTGAGGGCCATTCGGCGGTCCATCTGGTCGGTCCGCTCGCCGCCCTCGGCGTCGCCCGCGGGCTCGGCCGGCCCGGCGTCTTCCGCGGCCGCTGCAGCGGTGGCGGCGACAGCGCGCCGACGGTCGAACTGCACTGCGACAGCCAGGGCGTGCACACCCGAGCCCCCGAGACGCTCGCCATGTTCTTGCCGGCGTGGCCGGGCACGACCTATCCCAGCGAGGCCATCGCCGCCGGCCGCATCTTCGCCGACGACGACGCCCTGTCGCGCTGGCAGGCCGACGCCCAAGAGCCGCCGGGGTTGCCGCTGCCCTCCTACCTGTTTCCCTTCGCCGCCACTGACCTTGGCGATCGCTTGGGCGCTGCGCTCGAGTCGATCTTCGACGCGCTCGCGATCGACGACTAGGGCCTTCGCTTCCGCTGCAAGGCCGGCTGCGCTGATGACGCGCTCAGCTCGGGAGCCGTCGCCATCGGCGAGGTGGGCCCAGCCGCTGCACGATCGCGCAGCGATCCTGTAGGGCCTCGTGCCAGGCGCGCACGGCGAGATCGACGCCGGCGGCCTGCGCCAGAGGGAAGAGGGCATCGCAGGCGCCGGCACGGGCGGCGTGGAGCGCCAGGAGCCGCAGGCACTCGCGGCGGACCCAGCGATCGACGCTGACGTCGCCGGCCAGCTCGGCGAGGGCGGCGACCGCGGCTGGCGCCTTGACGCCAAAGAGCTGCATCCGCGCCCAGAGGTAGCGAGCGACCTTTGCGTCCGGCAGCGCCGCATGCAGCGCCTCGATACGGGGGCGGAAGGCCAGCGAGGGGGCGCCGAGGGCGAAGAGGTCCATGACGGCCCGGCGGCCGGCGTCGCGCTCGACTAGCGCCGCCTTGACGGCCAGGGTGCGGGCAGCCGCCTCACCGCGCGGCAGCGCCGCAGCCTCCCTCCAGCGGGAAAGGGCCGCCGCGACATCGCCCTTTCGGAGTCCGACGTCGCCCAGCGCCGCCAGCAGTGCGGCCCGATCCACATCGCGCGGCGCTCGGCCGAGGCGCGTCACCAGCAGCGCCTCAGCCTGCGCGAGGTCTGAAGCGCCCGCCAAAGCCCCAGCGAGCGCGAGATCGAGGCCGAGGGGCAGGACGCCGAGCCCGAGGTGGGCGCGCAGCGCATCATGCAGCGTCGACCACTCGCGCAGGACCGCCGCCGTGTCGTTGCGGCGGTGGGCCCGCTGCGCCCGCTCCCGGCAGCGGCCGGTCTCCAGAGGGCAGGGGCGCTGCAGCAGCCCTGGCGAGGCGAAGCGCGCCGCGAGCTTCTCGACGTCCGCCGGCGCCAGCGTCTTCGCCAACGCCGCCAGCCGCGCCCGCCAGTCCGCGATCGTCACGCCCTCGCCGACGCCGCAGGCCGGGTCGATGCCCTCGCCCCGATACACCGCCTGCAGGGCCGCCTGGCCACAGGTCTCGCCGACGTGCCGCAACAGGGAGCCAGCGACGGTGTAGGCCCGCGCCGAGCTCTCGACCGCGAAGGCGATCGGCGAAAGCAGCGCCTCGACCGCTGGCAGCAGGCCCAGCCTCTCCATCGCCGCCGCCTGGGCGTGCGGATCGAGGCCGTCGAGCTCAGGCCATTCGGCCGCTACCGCCAGTCCCTCGATTCGGACGGCGTCAGGCAGCAGCCCGGCGCGCATCGGCACGCCGAAGGGGCCACCCGCCAGCGCTGCGCCGAACACGTGGGCCAGCTCGTGGGCCAACGTCGTGTCGCCGTAGCCCGGATCCACGAGGTGCGCCTGATGGAGCCAGGGCTTCGCCATCTCGACGCCGTGGGCCCCCATGAGCCGGCGCTTGTGGTCGTCGTCGAGGTAGACGAAGACCTCGATCGTCGCATCCGGAACAGCTCCCAGAAAGCTCCGGAGCTGGTGCCAGCGCACGGCGGTGTCCTCCGCCAGCAGGCGCGCTTTGCGCCGCCACCCCGGCGCCGCGGCCATCCGCAGCACCACGTCGGGCCGGCCCTCTGCCTCTGGCCGTTGCGGGGCGCCGCCGTCGGTCGGAATGCGGTCGCGCAGGCGCAACTCGACGGCGATCGGCAGCGCGTCGATCACATCCGCCCGCCGCACCCGCCAGCCATCTGCCCCGCCGCGCACCCAGCCGACGCCGAGCGCGGTCGCCGCCAGCATCAGGCCGAGCCGGCCGCGCGTGAGCAGGAGGTTCCGAGGCAAGGCGGCGGAGCGCACCTGCGTCGTGGCCAGTGCCCACACCGCAGCGCCAAGCCAAAACGGCGCGGTGGTGGCGACAAAGGCCAGCGTCCGCGCGTCCGGGCCGAGCGCGTCTTCATAGATCGAGCCCGGGATCATGCCGAAGAGCTCGTGCCACGTGGCCACGGTCGGTTCGGTCAGAAATGCGTGCAGCGGCGTCAAAGCCGAGCCGATCGCCAGCAGCCACCAGCCCAGTGTGGCGCGATGGGGCATCAGGCGCGCCGCAAGCGTCGCCATGCAGGCACCGACAATGGCGCTGCTGCCAGGACCGATCAGCCAGATCTGCCAGCCTGTGCCGACGGCGCAAGTTGGGACGCGCAGCGCATTGAGCCAAAGCAGCAGCGCTGGCCCGAAGGTGGTCAAGAGCACCCGCCGTAGGCAGGCGGCTGCGTCGATGGCGCCCCTGCGCTGGCGGCGGACGTGGGCGCCGGCGGCCCAACCGATCAACGGCGACAGCAGGAGCGCGGCGTGAAAGTCGAGGACGCCGAGACCTGGCAGGCCGCAGCAGAGCAGGGTGGCGGCCAGGATCACGCCCGGCGCAGCGAGATCGCCTTGGCGCCATCGGCTTGCAATCCATGCCCATACGGCCCGTGCCATCGCACCTCGTCGCCTTCCACCGGCCCTGGCCGCGGCCCCGCTGGCGCGCCCGGTCGCAGCCGCTTGGTTGCCGGCATGCCAGCGCAGTGTCGCCTCAACGCGGCCCGATGTGTAGACCGCATGACAAGGGGCGCGAGCCGTGCTAGTGTCGCGGACGCAGCCAGGGGCATGTTCGGCGGCGGTTGGGCCGGCATGTCAGTTGGGTCGGCGCGCAGTCACGACGGACGCGACGCAAGGGTTGGAAGTGATGGTCAAAGGCAGTGCACGACTGATCCGGCTAGGCGGCGGGCCCGGCCAGCAGGAGATCGAGCTCGGCGACGTGACCAACGTCGGACGGCAGCCGACCAATACCCTGCAGATCGTCGACCGCCTCGTCTCCAAAGAGCACGCGATCTTTGCCCGCAAGCCGGGTACCAACATCTGGTCGCTGCGCGACCTCGAGAGTCGCAACGGCACGTACTGCAACGACGTCTTGGTGGAGGGCGACCAGCAGCTCCGCGACGGCGACACCATCCGCATCGGCAGCACGAGCTGGCGCTACGTCGCCGTGGCCGATGCGCCGGCCAAGCCGCCGGTCGAAGAAGAGCCACCGGCGAGCATTCACGCCACGGTCCAGCTCGACCTGCTGCGCGACTTCGCGCCGGTGGACCTTGTCGCGGACGAGCGCACGCTCCGCAACGACTACGAGAAGCTCCGGCTCGCCTACACGCTCTCCGGCGATCTGCATGCCGAGCGATCCATCGACCGCATGGTCGACCGGATCTTGAAGCGCATCTTCGAGTGGCTGCCTGTGGATCGCGGCGTCGTGATGATGGTCGATCGCAAGGCGAAGCAAGACATCGACGTTGTCGATCGCCTTCACAATTTCCAGGTCAAGGTGCGCCCCGGCGTCGGGTGGGAGGGCACCACCGAGGACGTGCGTGTGCCGTCGAGCATCTTGCGGCAGGCGGTGACCGGGCGCGAGGCCGTGCTTTCGACCGACGCCCGCATGGACGCCCGCTTCGGCCACGCCCACTCGGTCGTGCTGCAGGGCATCCGCTCGAGCATGACGGTGCCGCTGATCGCCAACGAAGATGTGCTCGGCGTGCTCCACGTCGACTCGCTGATCTCGACCGGCCTCTTCACCGAGAAGGACCTGTCGGCGCTCGGCGCTGTGGCCCGACAAGCCGCGATCAGCATCGACAACGTCCTGATGCAGCAGCGCATCAAGGAAGAGACTCAGGCCCGTGAGTCGCTGTCGCGCATGCTGAGCCCGAACCTCGTCGACCAGATCGTCTCCGGCGACCTGCCGATCGAGAAGGGCGGCCAGCTGCGCAAGGTCACGGTGTTGTTCAGCGACGTGCGCGGCTTCACCAACCTGACCGAGCGGACGCCACCGGCCGAGATGGTCGAGATGATGAACGACTACTTCGAGCGCGTGACCAGCATCGTGTTCAAGCACGAGGGCACGCTCGACAAGTACATCGGCGACGCGGTGATGGCGCTCTGGGGCGCGCCGCTGGCGACCGACGAGGACGAGATGCGCGCCGTGCACTGCGCCATCGAAATGCAGGCCGCGATTGCGGAATTCAATGAGGAGCGCATGGCGCTCGACCTCGATCCCATCGCGGTCGGCATCGGTATCGCCACCGGTCAACTCATTGCGGGCTACATGGGCAGCAGCCAGACCCTGTCCTACACCGTGCTCGGCCGGAGCGTGAATCTCTCTGCCCGACTCTGCGGTCAGGCTGGCCCGGGCGAGGTCCTGCTCTCGCCCTCGACCTTTGAGGAAGTTCACCAGCACGTCGAGTGCGAAGCCCTGCCAGCGGTCAAGCTGAAGGGCATCCTCGACACGGTGTCGCCTCGCCGCGTCATCCGCTGGAAGGGCTAAGCTCGCGTCCGATAAGCGCTCGCCGCTCCGCTGTCTGCAGGCCCACGAATCATCGGGCTTTTCCCCGCGCCCTCGGTCGCTGCATCGCTCAAGCCGCCCGGGCGGTCGCGGTGGTTGCGCTCCTCACCGGCCTCGTCGCCGCGCCTATCGAGCCGTTCATCGCGGCGACGGATGTGACCTTGCGCGTGACCGCAGAGCCACGGCCGCCCTGCGCGCTTGGCAGTGCTGGCGGCTGGGCGCAGCGTCGTGCCTAGCAACACGAGCTCTTGTCTGCCGCCAGAGCCGCGCTGCGCCGCCGAGACGGTGGGTCGCGTGCTGGCAGCAACGGCAAGAGGCGGTCGCCGAAGCGCGGCCCGAGCTCGGCCTGGAGCAGCGCGCGCGCCTCGGTGACGCCGTAGCGCTGGCTGATGTGGTAGGGCACAAAACAGCCGGCCTCTGCCGCCACCGCTGATCCGCGCAGGTCGTGCAAGTGCGTGTGGTTGCCGGCGTGGGCGAGGGCCGGCGGGTGGCGATCATCGAGCAGCGTCACCTCGTGCAGTACGACCTGGGCGTCGCGAAGCGCAGGGGCCTCGTCGACGGCGCTGGCCCGGGTGTCGCCGCTGATGGCGAGCAGCGTCACCTCCTCGTGCTTCGAGACGACGTGGCCAGCTTCGCGCAACGCCCGGATCTCCGGGCCGGTCTTGCCCAGCAGCTCCGCGCACAGCTTGGCCCTGCGCTCGATGACCGCCCAACCGAGGGCGGGGACCCCGTGGTGCGCCGGCAGCGCGACCAGGCTGCGGCCGCTGCCCAGCGAGAAGCGGTCGAAGGGCCGCGCCGGGAACAACTCGACCTCGAAGCCGACTCCCTGCAGGCGCTCCCACGCCGCCAGAATCGTCTTGATCTCCGTCATCATCTCGGCCGGCAGGTAGACGCGCGCAGGCGGCATGGCGCCCATCCGTCGCAGACCGAGCCACGCAGGGAGGCCGCCGGCGTGGTCGAGGTGCCCGTGCGTCAGCGCCAGGTGGCGGCTCGCCAGCGCTGGGGCGGCGACGCGCCCCACGTCAATCGCCAGCGAAAACTCCGGGATACGGAGCCATGTCTCGATGCCCGCGATGCTCCAACCTTCGACGGTGAAGGCGACGCCGGGCGGCTGCAGGCGCACCTTGGGCGCCCCTGGCGATCCGAGGTCGTCGGCGTCCGGTGGCGCCAGCGCCTCGGGCTCGCTGTCGGGCTCAGCCATCGAGCACAGCGAGGCGATCGACAAAGGCGCAGAGGATGGCCGCTGCAGCGGGTGGCAAGGCCTCATCGGCGCCAAGCCGGGCCTCGGCCAATAGCGCCTCGAGGTGGGCGCGGCCCCGCTCGAGCGCGCCGAGGTCGAGCAGCTGCTGGCAGAGGGCGGCGATCTCGTCGTCTTGGACCGGCGCGCCACCGCCATGACCTGCGGCGAACGCTGCGGCCAGGGTGCGCTCGACGCCCGCGGAAACAGGCAGCGGCGCGTCGGACAATGCCAACCGTAGCGGCAGGGTCGGCTTGCCCTCGCGCAAGTCGGCGCCGGCGGCGCCGCGGCCCTTGGTGCCGAGCAGATCGAGCAGATCGTCGCGCAGCTGGAAGGCCACCCCAAGCGCCCGCGCCGTCCGCCGCGCCGCGTCAGGGCGATCGACGCCGAGCAGCAGAGCCGCACCGGCGATCGCCACGCCAAAGAGCGGCGCCGTCTTGGCCGCCGCCACCGCCTCGAGGCGCGCCAGGTCGGCAGAGGCGCTGCCGTGGACGTCCAAGTCGCCAACCTGGCCGGCGATGGTCTCCAGCAGCGCAGCGGCGAGCATGGCCGAGAGGCGCGGCCCAAGCCCGTGGGGTTGGAGGCGGTCCTCGCAGAGCGCCAAGATCGGCGCCACCAGCAAGGCGTTGCCGGCGTTGATCGCCTGCGCAGTGCCCCGGGTGGTCCACAGCGTCGGCTTGCCACGCCGCAGGCGGTCGCCGTCTTGGATGTCATCGTGGACGAGCGTGCCGTTGTGGACCCACTCGATCGCGGCGCCGAGTCGTGAAGCCGCGGCGACATCGCCGCCACCCGCCTCGACGAGGGTAATCGGCAGCAGCGCGCGCAGACGCTTGCCGCCCGCCTCAAAGGCCTCTGCAACCATGTCGTCGAGCGAGGCCTGGGCGTCGCGGGGGGCCAGGGTCTCGCCGGCCACCCGCGACCGCAACGCAAGCACCGCGGCCTCGGCGATCGGGCGCGCCGCCGCCAGCCGATCATCGAGGTCGGGATTCGCCGAAGGCGCCGCAGCCCAACCGGCGACCGGGGCCAGGTCGGCCGGCAGCCGCGCCGCGACCCGACCGCCGCTGGCTTCGTGCGCCATGGCCAGCGCCTCGGCGCGCTCCGCGGCATCCGCGCCGGCGAAGAAGGCGAGCATGCAGTCGCCGCCGCCAGCGCCCGAGGTCCGCGCCACCCCGCCAGCAGCCGCGATGCGCCGCAGCAGCGGCTCCAACGCGGGCGGCTCCAGGAAGGGCTGGCCCGCCGCAAAGGCCGCAAAAGCGCGCTCGCAGGCCTGCAGCGCCGCAAGAACCCCGACGGCATGCGTGTCAGGTCGCGACTGCGCCGGCGCGCCTTGCAGCAGGTCCAGCAGCGCCCGCGAAGCGTCGCCGATGCCCGCGACCGCTGCCGGTTCGCGCTGCACCGCCCCGCCGAGGGCGCGCCGCGTATCGGCCGACGCGCCGGAGAACAGGGCGACGGCGTGCAGGCCGTCCGGCCAGGGAACGGGACGCCAGCGCGGCGCGTCCGCGACAAAGGCGCCGAGCCCGCCTCCGCCGACGCAGAACACATCGTAGCCGCTGCCGCGCCCGGCCTGCGCCTTGCGGTGGCCGACGTCAGCGAGGGCCAACCAGCCAGCGTCGAAGGCTTCGCCACGGCTCGCCGCCAGCGCCTGGGCCGTTGCCACCGCCACCGCCGCGCTGCTGCCGAGGCCGAGCTTGGCGCCGCCGACGTCGGCCGCAACCTCGAGGCTCAGCGTGCCGGCGAAGGCCACTCCGTTCGCCGAAGCAGCCTCCAGGACCGCTGCTACGAAGGTGAAAAGACCCGCCGGCGCTGGCTCGGACGCCGGCAACCAGCGCGATCGGCCGCCGAAGGCTTGCAGCTCGATCGCGGCGTCGCCTGATCGCCAGCGCCATCGCGTCAAGATTCCGACCGCGGCCGCGAGCGCCGGGGCGCCATCGAGCACGGCGTACTCGCCGGCGATCATCAGCTTGCCGGGGACGCTGCCCGACGCCTCCGTGAGGCCTGTTGCCGGCGACATCGCTCAGCCGTTGGGCACCAGGTGGGCGCCGCCGCCGACCCGGGTGCGGGTGAGCTTGACCACGCCTGGGATGCCGCCGACCGCCGTGCTCACGGCGTCTACGGCGCCTGGCTCGCAGATCACGACCACCGAGGGTCCGGCGTCGATGGTGAAGAAGGCGCCCACGCCGGCGGCCCGCAGCCGCCGAACCGTGTGCATCACCTCGACCGTCGCCGCCTGCCAATAGAGAAGGCCAGGCCGAGTCGCCAGCATCGTCGCGTGCATCGCGAGGCAGTTGGCCTCGGCGACGACGCCAAGGCGCTCGAAGTCGCGGCCAGCGATGGCCCCCAGGCACTCCGAGACGTCGCGGAAGCAGGTGTCGATGAAAGCCGAGAAGAACGGCGAGGTCGCCGCGGACAGGCGCATCCCCTCGCCGGACGGGGTCTTCTTCGGACCCTCGCCGATGTGGACGATGACGGCCCGCAGCGGCCAGTCCTCGGCGGTGGCGATCTGCTCGGCAATCGAGTCGCTGCCGTCGTCCAACTCGCCGCGCTGCCAGAGCACAAAGCCGCCGTGGATGCTGCGGCAGGCCGAGCCGGAGCCCAGCCGTGCGAGGCCCGACAACTCGCTGTCGTCGAGGTCCACACCGTAGGCAGCGGTTGCTGCCCGCGCCAGCGCGGCGAAAGCCGAGGCGCTCGAGGCCAGGCCCTGCGCGGTCGGTACGGTGTTGACGGCCCGCACACCGGCGCGAACCTCAGTTCCGGCAAGCGCACGCACCGCGCGCATGACGCGGCCGACGCGCACGAGCGCCTTCTGATCGGCCGGCTTGTCGTTGATGAGCATGACGTTGCCGTCGAGGTCCTGATTGGGTGCCACGATCGTCAACGTGCCCAGCTCAGCGATGCAGACCGACACCGACGGCGCCAAGGGCAGGTTGCGCTCGTGGTCCCGTTTGCCCCAGTACTTCGACAGCGCGATGTTGATGGGCGCGAACGCTGCCGAGCGTTGCATGCCCTCAGGCACGATCGCGCCGCTTGAAGGGCGTCCGCTCGGCATCGGCGCCGGGCCTCTGTCGTCGTCATGGGTCATGGGCCTGCCTCCAAGGGCGTCGCCGCGGTCGGCTCGACCACCGGCAGCACCCATCGCTCGGCGGTGCAGTCGGCGACCGCGGCGCACAAGGTTGCGGCCAAGGCCGGGTCGGGCGCAAGCGCGAGAACGGCGCCGCCAAGCCCAGCGCCGGACTGCTTGACGCCGAGCGCTCCCGCGGCGCGCAGGGCGTCGATGGCGCGGCGCATCGCGGGGCTCACCACCCCGAGCGGCACCAGGGCGTCGCCGGCGGCGTTCATCGCCGCGCCGAGGCCCGCGCCGTCGCCGTCTCGCAGCGCTGAGGCGGCTGCCTGGGCTGCGTCCGCCGTCGCGCGTTGCAAGGCGGCGTCCTGGCTTGTGCCCATCGCCGCCCGTGCCGCCCGCGCGATCGCCACCGCCTCTGCCGTCGGTGGTGCGCGGCCGACGTCGCACAGCACCCAACGGGCCTCCGACAAGGCCGCGCCGATCGCGACTTCGCCGACGCGCCGCCCCTCGGCGAAAAGCACGGCGCCGCCTCCCGACATCGCGGCCGCCGGATCGAGGCCCGAGGATCGGCCATGCGCGATCGCCTCGACCGAGCGGGCGGCCTGCAGCAGCGCGTCGCCCTCAAGGCTGCGGTCCTGGCGGGCCGCGAGCGCACGGAGCGCGGCGACAGCGAAGGCCGCCGAGGAGCCGAAGCCGCGGTGCATCGGCAGGTTCGAGGTGACCCGCGCCGTGCCCTGGGCCGCCACCTCCAGCTGCGCGGCGGCTTGCTCCAGCATCTGGAGGCTCTTGGCGTCGCCGGGCTGGCCGTCCTCGGTGAGCAGATGCAGCGGTCCGTCCCCGCTCCAGTCGACGCGGGTCCACCACGCCGTCAGCGACAGCGCGATCGCCTCGCAGCCGGTCAAGACCCAGTGCTCGCCGATGAGGATCGCCTTGCCATGGGCCTGGCCGCGGCCGGTGCGCGCCCCAGCGGCTGCGATCACGTACGGTCCCAGCCGTCGTCGGCGCCGCGGCCGCCCGGACGGACCGCCTGCGCCCAGACGCGGCTGCTGTCGCGCCACAGCGACGTGGTGGCGAGGTGGGCCACCGTCGGCGCACCGACCAGAAACATCGTCGTCCGCAGCGTCTCGATCACCCCCTGAATCTCGGTGACGACCGCGTCCACGGCCGCCGACGGATCGCGGTGGCTACGCGCCGCGATCAGAAAGGGCCACGCCATCGCCACCGCGTCTGCGCCCAGCGCGATGCACTTGGCCGCTTGCAGCCCGTCACGCAGGCCGCCCGAGCCGATGACAATACGGCCCGGAAAGATCGACCGCGCGAGCTGGACGCTGGCCGCTGTCGGCGTGCCAAAGTCGGCGAGCACCTGGCCGGCGATCGAGCGCGGCGAGCGGGCGCCGTGGCGCAGCGACTCGATGCGGGCCCAGGACGTGCCACCGACCCCCGCCGTCTCCACGCCCGCGATGCCAGTGGCTGAGAGGGCACGCAGCGTCGGCAGCGACAAGCCGGCGCCGACCTCCTTGACCAGCACCGGCACCGTGCACTGCGAGGCCGCGCGCGCCAGCGCCTCGTAGACGCCGCGCCAGTCGCGGTCGCCTTCAGGCTGGACGGCTTCTTGCAGCGGATTCAGGTGGACCATCATGGCGTTGGCACCGACCTGCTGCGCCAGCCAGTCCAGAATGGCGCCGGAGCTGGCTTCGCCGTCGCCCTGCGCTTCGGCGTCCTCGACGGCATCCCGGAGCTGGATGGCGCCGATGTTGCCGAAAATCAGCGTCGACGGCGCCACGTCGCGCAGGCGGAAGCTGCTCACGGCCTCGGAATCGCCGCCGATCATCGGCCGCTGGCTGCCAAGGCAGAAGGCGACGCCGGCCCGTTCGGCGGCTGCCGCCAGGATGAGGTTGACCGCGCCCGCTTCGGCACTTCCGCCGGTCATGGCCCCGACGAGCAGCGGCGCGGCCAGGTCCACACCTAGCAACTGGACGCGCGTGTCGACGGCGTCGAGGTCCAGCTCGGGCAGCGACAGCGCTTCGAATTCATAGGCATCTAGGCCATGCCCGCGACCCGGCTGCTGCGACCGCGGATCGTCGGCGGCAAGCTGCAGATGCTCGGCCTTGCGGCGCCGCGCGCTATCGATGCTCTCGTCCATGGACCCCAAGCTCAGGTCGGCGCAAATGTTGCCGCGCGCCGCGATGTTGCCCGAGTCCCCAGCCGGCGCAACCGCTGAAGCGCCAACCGCCGCGGACACCGAGGGTAGCCGCCACCGCCCGCATCTGCTAGGCAGGCTCCATGAGCCAGCCCGCCGATTCGAGTCACCTGCTGCTGCTGCCGGAGTCCGACGAGGCCCTGGACCGTCCCGCGCGGGCGCTCGACGCCTTGCTCTCCGGCCAGATGCCCGCGACTGAGATCCCGGCGCTGGAAGCGGCGGCGGGCGGCTTGCCCTATTTCACGATGTTGCGCGAGCTGTTTCGCCTCGGCGAGGCCGACTTCGTCGTGCGCATGGCGGTGCTCTCTGACATCGCCGAGTCCGACCGGCCGCGGTGGGAACCCGACTCGCTGGTGCGCCACTTTGGCTGGCTGGCGACCGAGGCCCTCGGCGTCGTCTTGCGCGGGCTACGGCGGAGCGGCTGGCTCGAGCTCGAGGGCCGCGAGCACCGCCTGACCGATCGCGGCGAGGCGGTTTACCCGTTGCTGCGCCGCCTCACCGATGTCCGGCCGATGCAGGGCGATCTCGCGCTCGGCGTGCTGTCGGTGCAGCTCTCCCGCGAGCTGGGCGCGGAAGCTGCGCCGGCGCTGCGCCACCTGCGCCACAACCTCTGCCGTATCGCCGACGAGGCCGAGGTCGCGCTCAGCAGCCACTCCGAGGTGCGGATCTTGGAGGCCCGGCAGCGAATCGACCGCAACCTCGCCTGGGCGCGCCGTGCCCGCGTCGCCATCGAGGACATCGACCTCGCAGAGACCGAGGCGTACCGGGTCGCTCAAGCCGTGGGCCAACAGCTCTCCGAGCTTCACCGCTGGCACGCCGCGCTGCAGCGGGCGCTCGGCGATCTCGCCGACAAGCGCGTCGCGCTTGGCGATTCGGGCCTCTCGATCGTCGACCTGACGCAGTTCCTGATGCGCTGCGACGTCGACATGCTCGCCGACTTCGGCGAGTCGCTCGTCGCGGTCCCAGTGGCGCCGACCTTCGCCCTCTGCGACAACCTGGTCCTGGAGGCCGAGGCCGAGCTTGTACACGGCGCCAGCCGCGCCCCGGACATGGCCCGCTATGGCTGGGCCGAGGGCGCGCCCGAGATCGCCGGCCGCGGTGAGCCCGAGCTGCCTGAGTTCACCGCCCTCGAGCGCTTCATCGGCGATCTCGCGGCGCTTCAGCTCGGGGATGGAAAACGATCGCTCGCCGAACTGGTGCCGACCCGCTCCTGGGCCGAATCGGCGTACCGCCTGTCTTTGCTCGCCTTGGCCGAGACGCCGCCGCCGACTGGAGCCAAAACAGCCGGCGATGGCGCGGGAGAAGGCGACGCCTCGGCCGGGCAGGGTGGCGATCCGGCACTCTCGGCGTTGAGCCGCAGCGTCCCGTTCTGGCAGGAGATCGCGGCGCCTGGTCGCGAAGGCGTCGACGTCGACGACCCCTTTGATGGCGCGATCAGCCGCGGTTTCGTCGTGCGCCTCGATGTCGCGACCGGCCTCATCGCCGGAGGACGCCGGCCAACGGCGTTCAGCGGCCCGACGTAAGCGCCGTCAGATCCAGGTTGGCCCAGCTGGTCCACAGCTCGCGGTAGCCCTTGCCATCGCCGCGCGCCCAAGCATCGTCGAGGCGGCGCAGGCGGGCGTCGAGGGCCGCGACGCCCTGATCTTGCGGCGCGATCGTCCGTGCCCGCTGCAGCGCGTCCCGGGCCGTCTCGCGCCAGCCACGGCGCAGTGCATGGGCGGCGTCGAGCGCGTGCTGCCAGAGCAGCGCCGAGCGCAGGCCATGGTCGAGCAGCTTGGGGTCGCCGAGTCGCTTGCCGAGCTTGTCCCATTCCATCGCGGCCTTGGCGCGCAACTGGCCTGGGCTGTAGTCCAGCTTGCGGTCGCGCTCAGGCAGCAGGCGATGGCCGATGGCACCAACGTCCACCACGGAGGGAGGCAGTCGAAGGTCGGGGTCATGCTCCACCACCACCGGCGAGGTCTCGCTGCGCGCAAGCAGGTTGCCGATCGGCGACTGGCCCAGCGCCTGGGCCGCGCGGGCCAGCGTGGCGTCCGCGGGATGCCTGGCGGTGAACGCGCGTGCAAAGCCGCGACCGCCGTCGCTGTCGTTGGTACGGAAGCTGAGGTGCGCCGCGACGATGTCGGGCCTGCGACCCTCGGCGAGCCGAAACGCCTGCTCTTGGAAGGCGGTGCCGTAGTAGACCGGCAAGAACAAGCCGGCAGGCGGCACCTTGGTGCGGATGGCGTCGTCCACGGCATCGGCGCCGCGCTGCCGCCACGGTGCTGCGTCGGGATCGCCGACATGGAGCGCGATCTGACCTGCGCCAAGCGCCAGGACCAACGCCAGCGCCAGCCAGCGCAGGCGCGGCTGGACCCGCAGCAGGGCCGCCGCGATGCCGCCGGCCACCACCGCCGCCCCGAGTGCGAGGGCCAAGACCGCCAACAGCGCGTAGCCATGATCGTCGGGCGTGCGCAAGTCGACGCGCATCAGCGCTTTGGTGCCGAGCCCGCCGAGCAGCGCCAGCCAGGCCGCAACGACGAGCCGGTGCGGCCTCAGCGCCGCCAGCAGCAAGCCAGCGAGCCCAACGCCGCCGAGCGCCGGTCCAAGGCGCTCGATGAGGCCCACGAGCATCGTCGCCGCGCTCTCTGCCGGCGAAACCCCTGCCTCGGTGACCGATTGCGTGAAGTGGGCCGCGCGGACGTGGTCCCAGAGGCCTCGCCAGTCGATGGGGTCGGCCCAACGCAGCTCGACGTCCTGGGCCGCGCGCAACGGCAACGCCAGGTAGCCGAGGCCGGCCAGCGCGCCGCACACGATGAGGGTCAGCAGGGCGCGCGGACCGACGCCGCCGCGGCGCAGCGCCGGCCAACCAGCGACCAGGATGGCGGGCAGGGTGAACAGCGCGACGTAGTGGTGGTTGAGCAGTCCGAGCGCCACCGCGAGCGCGGCGAGCGCCATCCACAGCCGCGCCTGCGCTCGCTGCCGTGCAGCGACATCCGGGGCCGGCGAAAGGGCCGCGTTGAGCTCGCTGCAGGCGTCGCCGGCCGCCGCGGCAGCCGCGAGGGCGACGGCATTGCAGCAGAAGGCGAGGCCGTAGACCTCGACGCGGGTGGCGATGAGCCAGAGCGACCCCGACGCTGCCAGTACGACGGCGCTGGCGCCAGCGCCGACCTCCTGCGCGGCTGCCGTCAGGCCAAGCGCGCCCAACAGCCGCCGCGAGAGACGAACGGCGGCGAAGACCGCAACACCGCAGGCGAGGGCGCTCGACCAGGCCAGCCGGGCGCTGACCGGCCCGAACGGGATCGCCTCTTGCAATCCAGCCAGCGAGAGCCACGCTGGATGGCCCGGCGGGTGGATGACGCCGAGCTCTCGGCTCGCCGCCACCAGCTCGCCGGCGTCGAAGTAGCCAGGAACCGGCGCCGCGAAGAAGAGCCACAGCGCAGCAGACAGGCCGGCGCCGAGCCACGCCACAGCGTCCCCGACGAGCGGCGCGTGGCACCTGTGCGCGGCAGTTTCGGTGTGCGGGGGCAGGGACCCTTCCGGCGCTGGCTCAGCCATCGACGTCCCAGCGGCGCTCGATGCGGGCGCTCTGCCCAGGGGACTCCTGCACCGTCACGCAGATCCGGTCCATCGCGAGCGTCGGCAGCGCGGTGGCGAGCTCGGCGAGGAAGGCCTCGAGCAGCCAGCGCGCCAGCAGCTCGCTCGACGTGTTCTCGATGTCGAGCAGCATGACGTCGCGGCGCGGCACCACATAGCGATCGGCACCGTCGGCGCCAAAGCGCGCCGTCACCTCGCGCTCGCCGGCTTCCACCCGCAGGTGCTGGTTGCGCAACGGCAACAAGGTGCGGTGGTCGAGGATATCGCACACCTTGCGGAACAAGGGCTTGACCAGAAGAAAGTCAGCGACGAGGTGCGCCTCATCGAGCGGCGCGTCGAGCTCGAGCGTCGCCTTGTAGTTGTGGCCGTGCAGCTCTTCGCGGCTGCCGTCGCCGAAGATCAAGAAATGCGCCGAGCCGAAGTTGAAGTACTCCTTGTAGAGCCGGATGCCGTGGCGATCGGTGTGGGCACTGCGGCGCCACGCCGGCAATGCGGTCTGCTCCTCTGCGGTGCGCCCTGCCATCCTCGCCTCCCCCACGTCCACGGCGCTGCGGCCCTGGTGAGCCGCCGCGGCCCTCGTCGCTCGTCTCCGGCCGCTATCGACCGGCTACTCATCTCTGGTCGCTCCCGGCGCCGTGGGGCGCCGGTATTGGCGGCGGCACGCTACGGCGTTCGCCCGCCGCCAGCAACCAGGGTCTACGCGCCCGCGCTGTCGCGGTGGCGCTCAAGCGCGGCGAGCACGGCGACCGCGAAGAGCAGGGCGCACGACGCATAGTAGAGCCACAACATCAGCGCCAGCACGCCCGTCAGCGCTCCATAGATCGCGTCGAGCCGCACCACATCGCTGACGTAGAGCGAGAACACGCGCTGGCCACAGAACCACAGCAGCGAAAAGGTGAAGGCCACGGCCCACAGCGCCCGCTTCGGCGGCGCCGGCCGGCCCGCGCTCCAACGCACGATCGCCCAAAATCCGATCGCGATGGGCAACATCTGCCCGATGGCCACGCCGAGCGCGACCGAGTCGACGAAGCCTAGCGAGAGCTTGGCGAATCCGCCGGCGACGACGCGCACGCCCCACTCGAGCAGCGGGCCGATGAACGACGCCATCAGCGCCAGCAGGGACACGCCGATGAGGACCAGGGACATCGCGCCGGCCGAGCGCAGCGCCGAGCGCCTTGGCCTGCCGAGCACGAGGCGAATGGTGCGATCGAGCTGCGCCACCAGGTTGACGCCGACCACCAAGGCGCCGATCGAGCCCAGCACGCCGTTGCTGGTGCGGTTCTCCACCAACGCCGTTGCCAGGGTCGACGGATCCCAGGTCACGCCCGGCAAGGCGCTGCGCAGGGCCGCCAGCATCTGTCGCAGCGCCGCGCCTGCTCCGTCGCGATCGCCGACCCCGAGCCAGGCCGTCACACCGCCCAGGCGGTGGATCAGGTAGCCGGCCGCCGACAGGGCGCCGAGCAGCGCCGGTACCGCCGCCAACATGGCGAAGAGGGCCAGCGCTGCGGCGCGATCGGCCAGCTCGACGTCGATGGCGATGCGCACCGAGGCGCTCAGGATCGGGAGTCGCCGTGCGATCGCCGCGCGCGCCGAGGCCACCCGCGTCGTCACCATCTGCCCGAGCCGCATCTTCATCGCCAGCCCCGCGTCGCCACTCGCCCACCTCGCTGCCCGCCTCGCCGTGCCGATGGTGTCGGGGCGAGCCGTCAAGGGCAAGGCGCTGCCATGGGCTGCTGCACCGCCAACACGCTCTCGGCAATTGCCGGCGCCCGTCATCCGTGGTACCTGCCGGCCGCGCAGCGAGGCAGAGCCAGCAACTCTGCCCGAAGGCGTGACCCCTGCGACCGGCACCGGCGAGAGAGGACCATGAAGATCCACGAGTACCAAGCCAAGCAGCTCTTCCGCGACTTTGGCGTGCCGACCTCAGAGGGCCACGCGGCGTTCAGCGTTCAAGAGGCTGTCGAGGCGGCGCAGCGGCTGCCCGGCCCCGTCTACGTGGTCAAGGCGCAGATTCACGCCGGCGGCCGCGGCCTCGGTGGCGGCGTCAAGGTCGTCAAGTCGATGGAGGCCGTACGCGAGCAGGCGCAGCGGATCTTCGGCATGCAGCTCATCACGCACCAAACCGGGCCCGAGGGCCAGCAAGTGCGGCGGCTCTACGTCGAGGGCGGCGCCGACATCGCCCGCGAGCTCTACCTCGGCATGCTCCTCGATCGCGATCGCGGCCAGATCGTCATCATGGCGTCGACCGAAGGCGGCATGAACATCGAGGATGTCGCCCACCACACGCCCGAGAAGATCTTCAAGGTCTGGATCGACCCCCGCGTCGGCCTGCAAGACTTTCAGACCCGCGCCGTCGCGTTCGCCCTCGGCCTCGGCGGCAAGGCCGTGCGCCAGTGCGGCAGCTTCCTGCAGTCGCTCTACAACCTGTACGTCGCCAAGGACTGCAGCCTCGTCGAGATCAACCCGTTGGTCGTCACCGGCAGCGGCGACCTCCTCGCGCTCGACGGCAAGATCACCTTCGACGACAACGCCATGCATCGGCACAAGGACATCGAGGCGCTGCGCGATCTCGACGAGGAAGACCCGCGCGAGATCGAGGCCAGCCGCTGGGACCTCAACTACGTGCACCTCGACGGCAACGTCGGCTGCCTCGTCAACGGCGCTGGCCTGGCGATGGCGACGATGGACATCCTGAAGCACTACGGCGCCGAGCCCGCCAACTTCCTTGACGTCGGCGGCGGCGCCACCGCTGAGCGCGTGACCGCGGCCTTCCGCATCATCCTCGGCGACAGCCGGGTGCACGCGATCTTCGTCAACATCTTCGGGGGCATCATGAAGTGCGACACCATCGCCACCGGCGTCATCGCGGCGGCGCGGGAGGTCGGTCTCGATCGGCCCCTCGTCGTGCGTCTCGAGGGCACCAACGTCGAGCTGGGCCGCCAGATGCTCGCCGAGTCGGGCCTGGCCATCACACCCGCCACCGACATGAAGGACGGCGCCCAGAAGGCCGTCGCCGCGGCCCGCGCCTACGCCGCCAACCTCGCGCGCTAACCGACGCAGCGCCCGGCCGCGTCCCCGGCCCCACCTCCTACCGCCCAGCGAACCCCACGGAGCCCGCGATGTCCGTCCTCGTCGACAGCAACACCCGCCTGCTGGTGCAAGGCATCACCGGCAGCGCCGGCGCCTTCCACACCCGGCAGTGCATGGCCTACGGCACCCAGGTTGTGGGTGGCGTCACCCCAGGCAAAGGCGGCCAGACCTTCGACGACGTCGTGCCGATCTTCGACACCGTCGCCGCAGCGCGCGCGGCGACCGGCGCCAACGCCACGATGATCTTCGTCCCGCCGCCCTTCGCCGCGGACGCCATCATGGAGGCCGCGGACGCCGGCATCGAGCTCATCGTGGCGATCACCGAGGGCATCCCGGTGCTCGACATGATGCGCGCCCGCACCTACCTGCAGGGCCGCGGCTCGCGCCTCATCGGCCCCAATTGCCCGGGCGTCATCACCCCCGGCCAGTGCAAGATCGGCATCATGCCCGGGCACATCCACAAGCCTGGCCACGTCGGCGTCGTCTCGCGCTCCGGCACCCTCACCTACGAGGCGGTCGGCCAGCTCACCGCGCTCGGCATCGGCCAATCGACCTGCATCGGCATCGGCGGCGATCCGATCAAGGGCACTGACTTCATCGACGCCCTGCAGCTCTTCGCCAAGGACCCGGACACCCACGGCGTCATCATCATCGGCGAGATCGGCGGCTCGGCCGAAGAGGACGCAGCCGCCTGGATCCAGGCCCACATGAGCGACAAGCCCGTCGCCGCCTTCATCGCTGGCCTGACCGCCCCGCCCGGACGTCGCATGGGCCACGCCGGCGCCATCATCTCGGGCGGCAAGGGCACCGGCCAGGGAAAGATCGCGGCGTTCGAGGCCGCTGGCATCGCTGTGGCGCCGACGCCCGGCGACATGGCCGCGACCTTGCTGCAGGCGGCCCGTGCCCGCGGCATCGAGCTGCGCTAGCCGCCACCCGAGGCGGACCCCGCCACCTCGCCCCTTGCGCATTCCGCGGCCCAGCGCCGCAGCCCAGGTCCTCACCCTCAAGGCCGCATCCGGCCCACCCAGGAGCTCCCCATGGCAGTCGAGCGCACCCTCTCCATCGTCAAGCCCGATGGCGTCCAGAACGGCCACATCGGCCACGTCCTCACGGTGTTCGAGGCCGCAGGCCTGCGCATCGCCGCGGCCCGCCTGGTTCAGTTGAGCACCGCCCAGGCCGGCGCCTTCTACCAAGAGCACGCCGCGCGCCCCTTCTACGGCGAGCTGGTGGAGTACATGACGTCCGGGCCGGTGCTGCTGCTGGCGCTCGAGGGCGACAACGCCATTGCCCGCAACCGCGAGCTGATGGGCGCGACCGACCCGGCCCAGGCCGCCGACGGCACGATCCGCAAGCTCTACGCCGAGTCCAAGGGCCGCAACACGGTCCATGGCAGCGACAGCGCGGCATCGGCGGCGCGCGAGATCGCGTTCTTCTTCAGCCAGGCCTTCGACCAGACCTGAGCGCTGCTCGCTCACTGCGCGCTCGCACCGGCCACGGTCCCCACCTGTCCGCGCCTTTGCGGGCCCGTCATGGCCGCCCTCGCCCAACCCCGCGTTGACACCGGCTCGGGCGGCCTTATCCTCGCCCGCCTTGACCGGGCGCTGGCGCCGCGTAGAGGAGAGGCCATGTCTCGTACCATTCTGATCTCGCTGACCTGCACCCTGGCCTTCGGCCTGCTCGCCGCCGGCTGCGGCGGCAAGGAAGAGCCCGCGGCCAGCGACAGCGGCCAGACCGACGGCGCCGCAGACACCGGCGCCAGCGACGGCACGGGCGGCGACGGCGCCGTGAGCGACACGGGTGCCGGCGACGCCGGCGTCGAGGTCGCCGACACCCCAGGCCCCGACACCACGCCCATCGACACCACGCCCGCTGGCCCGACCTGCAGCGCCGCCCTCAATTGCGCCGCCAAGTGCGCGGCTGGCGACAAGGCCTGCGCCGCCAAGTGCAGCGCCGGTGCGTCCGCCGCTGACCTCGCCAAGTTCGAGGCGGTCGCCAAGTGCCACGTCGACCTCTGTGGCGCCGTCACCGAAGGCGCGCTCGCCGAGATCGAGTGCGACTTCGCCAAGTGCTTCGACAAGCTCGACGCCTGCATCGGCTTCGGCCAGGGCGAGTCCACCTGCCAAGAGGCCGTGTTGTGCAATGGCGCCTGCGTCAACGGCGACGCCGGTTGCAAGGCCGGCTGCTTCCAGAATGCCTCCAAGGAGGCGCTGCCTGTCGCGCAGAAGTTGCGCGTTTGCGCCGCCGCCTGCCCCGCCTCCGAAAACGCCGCCGAGCGGGCAGCTTGCGTCGCCAAGGCCTGCGACTCCGAGCTCAGCGCCTGCGTCGGCGGCACCCCGCTCGGCTGCCTGCCCGCCAAGGCCTGCATCGCCCACTGCCACCAATCGCTGCCCGTCAAACCGAACACCTGCGCCTCGACCTGCCTCGCCCTCAGCAGCCCAGAGGGCCGCGCCGCATCGCTCGCCCTCGACACCTGCAAGGAGACCTGCAAGCAGGCGATCAACCCGACCTCCTGCTGGGGCGAGAAGTGCGGCAGCGCATTTGCAGGCTGCTACGGCACCGGCGGCCCCGACACCTGCCAGACCGTCGACAACTGCGTGGCCGAAAAGTGCGAAGGCGCCGGCAGCCCGTTCTCCTGTCAGGTCCAGTGCATCACCAAGGGCAAGCCGAGCTCGCAGGACGCGTTCGTCAACTACGAAGGCTGCGTCGCCAAGCACATGGGCACGCCCGAGGCGCAGGCGGCCGGCTGCTCGTTCCCCTATGACCTCTCGACCTGCGTCCAGGTCATCAAGGGCATGTACTGCGGCAATCAGTCGACCAGCTGCTTCACCGACAAGTGACGGCAGCAGCGACGCCTGCTGCAGATGGGCGGCGCCAGGCCGCGGCGGGGGGCACGTGACGCACGACTCCGAGCCCAAACGCCCGCTCGGGCCGCCTACCCTCGACGTGGCCGCCGCCCGGACCCTGCTCCTCGGCCGTTGCGCGCCCTTGGAAGACACCGAGCGCCTGCCCTTGGCCGCCTGCTTCGGCCGGGTCCTGGCCGCCGACGTGACCGCCGACCTCGATCAGCCGGCTTTCGATCGCGCGATGATGGACGGCATCGCCGTCCGCAGCGCCGATTGTGGCCCCGATGCGCCTTCGCTTCTCTTCGCCGGGGCGTCGCGGGCGGGCGCCGCCTTCTCCGGCGTGGTCCCTGCCGGTGGTTACGTCCGCGTCATGACCGGAGGCGTCGTGCCCCCCGGCGCTGACGCGATGGTGCCCTTCGAGGAGGTCGCGCCTGCGACGCTCGAGGACGACGGCCCCACGGCGCCCCGCCGCGCCACAGCGCCCGTGCGCGAAGGCCAGCACATCGCGCGACAGGGCCAAGAGGTGCGCGCCGGCGACGTGGTCGTCGCTCGTGGCGCCAGCCTCGACGCCGCCCGCATCGGCGTGCTCGCCGCGTTCGGCGCGGCGGAGGTCACCTGCGTTCGGCGCCCCGTCGTCGGGCTGATGCCGACCGGCGACGAACTCGTGCCCGTCAGCGCTCGCCCAGGCCTCGGCCAGGTGCGCGACAGCAATCGCTGGATGCTCGCTGCATTGCTGGGGCAGTGGGGCGTCCAAGTCGTCCACGCCGGCGCCGCCGCCGATCGCCGCGCCGAGCTCGAGGCCCAACTGCGCGCCTTGTCCGAAACTTGCGACGCGCTCGTGCTCAGCGGCGGTGTGTCGATGGGCGACTACGACCTGGTCGGCGCCGCCCTGCGCGCCCTCGGCGCCGAAATCCTGCTCCACCGTGTGCGGATGAGGCCCGGCAAGCCGATCTTGATCGCCGAGTTGCCCGCGGCCGGTGGTCGGCGGCCATGCCTCGTGCTCGCGCTTCCCGGCAACCCGGTCAGCAGCTTCGTCGCCGCGCAGCTTTTTGTGCGCCCCGCACTCCGTCGCATCGCCGGCGCCGCGACCGGCGGCTGGGTCAAGCTCCAAGCGCCCTTGGCGACACCCATTCCCGCCAACGGCGATCGCGAGGCCTACCTCGCCGCCACCTGGCGCGTCGACGCCAATGACCAGGCCTCGATCGCGGCGGTCGCCACGGCCGGCTCCGCCGACCTGGCCCACTTTGCGGGTGGAGAATTGCTCATCTGCCGGCCGCCTCAAGCCGCCGCGGCGACGGTTGGCGAACTGGCGACAGTCCTCCTTTGGAGCGATCGCTAGCCGCAGCCGCCCGCACAGCGGATCGTCGGCGTTGGCTGCAACACGCTTTCCGTCAGTAAGGCGCGCGGCTCATGTTCTGCCGCAGCTCGGTCAGCGAGGCGTACGAGGTGTCGCGGAAGATCACCTCGTCGTCACCCTCGGCGTAGCCGGCCTTCTGCACGGCCTCGAGCACCTTGTCGATCGCGACCTTGGCGGAGCCGAGCTCCCCGGCGATCGGCGCCGACTCGCGCTCGGTGGCCTTCCAAACGTGGGCCGAGTACTTGCCGAACTTCATCCGCACGTCGCACTTCCAGGTCGCCATCGTCAGCCTCCAACGGGTCTCGGTCAGGGCGCCTCGGCGCCGGTTGCGCCACGCCTTCGCGCGCTGAGCGTAGGTCGAGGCCTCGGGGACGTCAACGCCACCTCCCCCTCGGCCGCGTCGGCGCTCCGAAATCCCTTGACCCACCTGCGTCATCCTGCTACGGTTCTGGCCCCTTCGGGTCGCCTCTGTGGTCCCTCGCCGGGTGGCGGGATCCAGCAAACCACAGGCGAGCCAAGACCAGCGCCGGTCGGACGAACCCCCCGGCAACTTCAGGAGTTGCGACGATGATGCGGATCTTCGGCAAGGGGCTTGCGGCCCTCTTTATGTGCAGCGCGCTGGTGGTCTCCGGCTGCGGTGCCGAGGCTGGGAACAGCGGCACGACCGGCACGGCAGACGCGGGCAGCGACAGCGGCGCGGCCAAGGACACGGCCGGCGGCGGCGGCGGTAGCGATGCCACCAGCGACGCGACCGACACCAAGGACACTGCGGTGGTGGTGGATCCCTGCGACAAGTGCAAGGAGAACCAGGACTGCGTCACCGAGGGCGCGACCAAGGTCTGCAAGGACAAGGTCATCCCCTGCAAGGACGGCTGCAAGACCGACGAGATCTGCGACAAGGCCGCCGACGGTGGCAAGGGCAAGTGCATCAAGCCGGCCTGCAACGTGCCGGACGTCGCCACCTTCAAGGCCAACACCAACATTAACAAGATCAGCGCGCTCAAGCTGCTCACGGACAAGGAAGGCTGCGACCTCAACGACGACGCCTCGCCGGACAACGTGCTCGGCAAGATCGTCGGCCTCTACGCCGCGATCAACGACACCCTGACCAAGGCCGTGAAGGAAGGCAGCATCGTCATCATGCTGGCCCCCAACGGCTTCAAGGCCGACGGCACCAAGTTCACTTGCGACCTGCTCCTCGGCGCCATCGATGAGGCCGTGAAGAAGGACTGCGACGCCACCAAGCAGGGCGACTGCAAGTACCTGGTCGACAAGGCCAGCTACAACCAGCTCTCTGCGGTCGCGGGCATCTGCCCGGCGCTGGTCACCTTCGACCCGACCACCGTCAAGGACGGCAAGCTCAAGGCCGGCGGCGACAAGCAGAACTTCGACCTGACCCTGCCCGTCGTCGGCATCGACCTCAAGCTCCGCATCAGCCGCGCCCAGATCTCCGCCGACGTCACCGACGCCACCGGCTGGAAGACCAGCAAGGGCATGCTCTGCGGCGTCATCGCCGAGGAGGATCTCAGCGCCGCCATCGACGCCGTCCCGGACGAGGTCCTCGCCGAGACCGGCTTCGACAAGGCCACCATCAAGAGCCTGATCGCGGGCGTGCTCAAGCCGGACATCGACACCGACGGTGACAACACGCCGGACGCCATCTCGGTCGCGCTCTCGCTCGAGACTTTCATGGCCGAAATCACCGGCTACAAGGCCGCGCAGTAGTTTCGCGTGGGCTTCTTCCCGAGGTCAAAACCGGCGGCGGCGAGGGGCAACCCTCGCCGCCGCCGGCATTTTTGGGCGCGGACGCGGTGGGCTCGAACTCGCAGACGCCGGCCGAATGGCGGGCTCGGTCGGCGACAGAACTAGGCGTGCTTGCTGGCGGTCCCCGACCCTCCCCAGTTGTGGCGGGCATCTCGCTGGGCAGCAACGCCGTGTCGCGAATTGGCTGCGGCTGACGTCTTGACACCCGTCGGGACCTCCCCTAGAGTCCGCCGCCGCTGGAGAGGTTGGCGCCGCGCGCGTCGACCGACCAGCAGACCGGGACATCCTGGGCGACTCGACAGGTCGACCAGCCCGGTCCAGCGCCAAGGGCGTATAGCTCAGCGGTAGAGCGACGGCTTTACACGCCGCCGGTCGCAGGTTCAATCCCTGCTGCGCCCACCCGCTTCAGCGCGTGGTCGCCGCCTGGGCCCTGGCCCCGGCCGGCGCCGCGGGTCCTGCCGGAGGCGAAGTTGAGCGATGGGAGGTCCGCGAGCCAGCTTCGGTCGGCACGCGGACGGACGTTGGAGTGGTAGTTCAGTCGGTTAGAACGCCGGCCTGTCAAGCCGGAGGTCGCGGGTTCAAGTCCCGTCCACTCCGCCAAGAAGGCGCCCAATCCGCAAGGGTTCGGCGCCTTCGGCTTTTTTGCGCCACCTCGACACGCTGGCCGCCGCGGCCCCGCGTGTCGGCATGTGCCGGGGCGCCTTCCAGCCTGCGCACGCCGCGCCACGGCCAGCGCACGCCGTCGCTTCGAGAGCACCCTGGGGCAGGTGGCCTGAGGGCCGTTTGGTCGAGGAGCGGGGCCCTCGCGGGCGCATCGGCGCGAGTGGCCGGTAGCTTCGGTGCGGCTCGCTGCAGGCGCTGCGCTGGGCCGCCCCTGCCTGCCGACCCGAGCCCGCGTTCAGTACGGCATCAACGTCGTCGCGTAGAGCGCCTGCTGGCTGATGGCGTCGTCGCCGGTCGGGTGCGCCAGCTTTACGATGGGTCGTCGGCCGGCCCAGCGGGCGATGCGGTCGTCGATGCGGACGCTGCCATTGCCGACCTCGAGCAGCGCCGCCACCTCGGCCAGGGGGCGCCCTTCGACCTCGCCAGGCGTGCCGTCGGCGTCGCCCACCACCACGGCCCGCAGCGTCAGCTCGGGCTCAGGGACCCGAGACAACTCCAGCTGCATCCGGCCGAGCGTGTCCAGCAGGTGGTGGATCATGCCGCGCTCATCGGCGCCGCAGGGCAACAGGAGATCGAAGGTCGCGCCGCCGGCGTTGCGGACGACGCCACCGAGGCGGCTCAGCTCATCGAGGCTACCGGCGATCAGGTGGCCAGCGATCTCGCCGATGGCGCGCGGACCGTACTGGGTGCCGCTGCCCTCGCTCTGCCGCACCTCGAAGATCGCGCGGATGCTGCGTGGCGCCTCGACGCTCACGGCGAGCGGTGGGGCGCTCTCCGGGCGCCGCGGCGCCCGAATGACCTCGGCGACGGGATCGCGGTGGACGAGGCGCCCCTGCGAGGTCGGCCGCGCCGTGCCGGGCACGAGGCCCATCGAGGCGTCACGCATCGCCTGCCGAATCAGCCGGAGCTGCTCGCGCGCCGCCCGGGCCGAGGCAAACCGACGCTGGGCGTCCTTTTGCAGCAAGCACGCCACCCAAGCCTCGAGGCCAGGCGGCAGGGTGGCGCCCGGCAGCCTCTCTTGCAGCGTCGGTGGCGGCGAAAGCGCCTGGTGCTGGCAGAGCTCGATGGGCGACTCCGCGGTGAACGGCGGATCACCCGTGAGCAGCTCAAAGGTCAGGCAACCGACCAGGTAGAGGTCTGCGCGACCGTCCAGCGGGTTGCCGCGCACCTGCTCGGGGCTCATGAACGCCGGCGTGCCAAGGACGACGAAGTCCTCGCCGTGCTCCATCGGTCCGGGCGGTTGGGCAATGCCGAAGTCGAGCAGCTTGATCTGGCCCGGCGCACCGCCTTCGACCAGCATCACGTTCTCGGGCTTGATGTCGCAGTGGACGACCGCGGCGTCATGGCAGGCGGCGAGGGCAGCCAGCAGGCCATCGAGCACGCGCAGGCCGAGATCCATCGGTAAGCCGGACTTCTGCCGCACGACGCGATCGCGCAGCGTCTCGCCGGCGACGTACTCCATCTCGATCAGGAGCGCGCCGTCGCTGGTCGGGCCAAAGCGGTGCAGCGCGGCCACGCCTGGGTGGACGACGCCGCGCATCAGCCGCGCCTCGCGGAGAAAGCGCTTGGCGCTGGCGGCGTGGGTGGCGTAGCGCGCGTTGAGCAGCTTGAGGGCCACCTGCTTGCCGCTGACGGAGTCGGAGGCGCGCCAGACCGTGCCCATGCCGCCGACGCCGAGCCGCGTCTCGAGCACGTAGCGGTCGTCGACGCGATCGCCGGTCTTGCCTTCGAAGGGGCGCACCAACTCCAGCACGCCGCCGTCGTTGGGACACTTACGCCGCATGCCGCGGAAATGCTTGCCGCAAGCCCGGCAGAACAGCAGATCCTGGCGCATTTCTGCGACGTCCATCGTCGGTCCCCAAGGGGCTTGCACGTGAGTCGAAGGGCCCCGCGCCGACCCTAGCCGGGTGGCAGGGGGGCGCAAAAAATCCGATCGACCGGCCTCCACTTGCAGCTCCCACGCCCGGCTCGACCCCTGACCTTGCCAGCGCGGCCGTCCTGCGCTTTGCTGCGCAGCCATGCGATTGCTCTTGACCAACGACGACGGAATCCACGCCCCGGGCCTGCACCTGCTCGCCGACGTGGCGGCACAGTTCGGCGAGGTCCTCGTCGTGGCGCCCGACACCGAGCGCAGCGGCTCTTCGCACGCCATCACGCTCTATCGGCCCTTGCGTCTGCGCCCGGTGCGCGAGGGCTGGTTCGCCTGCGACGGCACGCCGACCGACTGCGTCCACCTCGCCATCAACCAGCTACAGGTCAAACCGGACCTCGTCCTCTCGGGCGTCAACCCGGGCCCCAACCTCGGCCACGACGTGATGTATTCGGGCACCGTCGCCGCCGCGCTCGAGGGCGCGCACTGGGGCGTCCCGGCGGTGGCGATCTCGCACTGCACCGGCGACGAAGCGCTACTCGAGGGCCTGCGCGCCCACCTACCGGCGCTGCTCGAGCGCATCGTGCCGCTGGCGCTGCAGCACGGCCGCACGCTCAACGTCAACCTGCCCGCCATCGACCGTGGGCCGTGGCAGGGTCTGCGCGTCACCCGCGTCGGGGCGCGCCACTACAGCAACGAGGTCCACGAGCGGAACGACCCACGCGGCCGGCTCTACTACTGGATCGGCGGCGGCAGCGTCTCGATGCCAGACATCCCCGGCAGCGACTGCAACGCGGTGATGGAAGGCTTCGTCAGCGTCACGCCCCTCGACGATGACCTGACCAACCGCCCGGCCCTGCGCAAGCTCGCCGACGCCCTGGCCCTCGAGGCCCCGCACGGCGAAGTCGACCCGACGCTCCGCGCCCGCCCCAAACCAGCCAGCCCCTAGGAGAAGAGCCGATGAGCCTGCAGCGCGCCGAGTCCCTCATCCGGACGGTCCCCGACTTCCCCAAGCCGGGCATTGCCTTCAAGGACATCGCGCCGATGCTCGGCGACGGCCCTGCTTTGCGCGCCATCACCGAGGCCCTCGCCGCGGCGGTTGCCGCCTGGCAGCCGCAGAAGATCGCCGGCATCGAGTCGCGCGGCTTCTTGTTCGCCGCGCCGCTCGCCCGTGACCTCGGCGAAGGGCTGGTGCTGGTCCGCAAGCCCGGCAAGCTGCCGTACAAGACGGTGCGCGAGGAGTATGCCCTCGAATACGGCACCGACGTCATCGAGATGCACATCGACGCCGTCGCCCCCGGCGAGCGCGTGGTCATCGTCGACGACGTCCTGGCCACGGGCGGCACGGCGGCGGCCACCAAGCGTCTCATCGAGCGCGCCGGCGGCGAGGTCGTGGGGTTCGCGTTCGTCATCGAGCTCGGCTTCCTCGGCGGTCGCGATCGGCTCGGCCCCGACGCCAAAATCGCGTCCTTGTTCCGCTACTGACGGCAGGCAGGGAGGGCAGCCCGGTGCGCTGGCCCCTGCGAGCCCCCGGAAATTCGCCCGAGAGCGCGGCGAATTTTGAAAAGCGGCCTTGTAGTTGGCATCATCGTGCGGAGGCTGCCGACCTGTGCGGCCGCGGGAGGCCCGTCATGCCCTGGCAGGACATCGCGCAGCGCCAGCAACGCGACCAGAGGGGCCGTCAGGAAGCGACGACGCCGGCGGCCTGCTGCGCTCCGTCGCTGCGCGATCGGCCCCTGACCTGCCGCCGCGTCGTGCCTGCCCTCGCTGCGATGTGGGCGCTCGCCTCGGCCGCGGGCTGCGGTGAGACGCCTGCCGGTGATGGCGCGATCCCGGCTGGCAGCGACGATCTGTTCACGACCTTCGACCAACACGATCCCTTCGGCCAGACCCCCGACGTCGACAGCTCCAGCAACGGCAATGGCTCCAACGACGCCGGTGGCGGCTCGCGCAACGATGACACCGAACCAGCCGATGGCGAGCGTCAGGCCACCGACGCCGGGCGCGCCGGTTCTGGTTGCGAGTTCGCCGCGCAGCCAGGCAAGGGCGAGGCAGGCGCGGCCTGCGCCAACAACTCCGACTGCGACTCTTTGGTCTGCGTCGACGGGCCGACCGGCAAGATCTGCACCCGCACCTGCTTGGATTGCTGCCCGTCTGGCATGGCTTGCGAGGCTGCCCCAGCGCAGGACACGGTGTTCGTCTGCATGCCGAAGCTCAAGGCGCTGTGCCGGCCCTGCGGCAGTGACGCCTTCTGCGGCGCCCTCGCTCCCGACGCCCTCTGCATCCCTCATGGTCTCGACGGCGCCTTCTGTGGCGGCCTCTGCCAACTCGACGCCGACTGCCCCGCCGGCTACACCTGCAAGCAGAGCAAGGGCGAGAAGGGCAGCGCCAAGCAGTGCGTGCGCATCGATGGCATCTGCGGTTGTTCGGCCGACGCGATCCTCGCCGGCGACTCGACCCCGTGCCTGACCCAGAACGCCGTCGGCGCCTGCTTCGGCAAGCGCGTCTGCGGCCAGGGCGGCCTCTCGGCCTGCGATGCGAAGGTCGCCGTCGCCGAGGCCTGCAACGGCAAGGACGATGACTGCGACGGTGAGACCGACGAGGGCGCCGCCGGCGACGACTGCGCCAGCGCCAATGAGTTCGGCAAGTGCGAGGGCAAGACCACCTGCGAGGGCGGCACGCTCGCTTGCAGCGCCCAGACGCCAGACGCCGAGACCTGCAACGGCAAAGACGACGACTGCGACGGCAGCGCCGACGAAGGGCTCGCTGGCGTCGCCTGTGACATCGCCAACGCGCACGGCACCTGCAAGGGCGTCACCACCTGCGATGGCCTCAAGGCCGGCTGCACCGCCAAAACGCCCGCCGAAGACATCTGCAACGGCCTCGACGACGACTGCGACGGCGTCAGCGACAAGGGCTTCCCCGACACCGACCTCGACCTGACGGCCGACTGCCTGGACCTCGACGACGACGGCGACGGTACGCCCGACGGCGCGGACTGCGCGCCGCTCGTTCTCGCCATCCACCCGTCGGCCACCGAGGTCTGCAACACCAAGGACGACGACTGCGACGGCGTCACCGACGAGCCCGGATCCATCGGCTGCAAGCCCCACTACCAGGACGTCGACGGCGACGGCATCGGCAACGCCGCAGCCGCTGCCTGCGTCTGTGGACCCGGCGGCGCCTACCCCGTGGCCGTCGGCGGCGACTGCAACGACCTCGACAAAGAGGTCAGCCCCAAGACCGCCGAGCTCTGCAACGGCAAAGACGACGACTGCGACGACGCGACCGACGAGGCGGACGCCAGCGGCTGCAAGCCCCACTTCCAGGACCTCGACAACGACACCTACGGCGACAATTCGGTCAGCGCCTGCCTTTGCGGTGCCGCCAAGGGCTACAGCGCCACCAAGGGCGGCGATTGCCAGGACAAGGACGACGCCATCCACCCGGGCGCCACCGAGGGCTGCAACTTCAAGGACGACGACTGCGACGGCACCACCGATGAGCCGGGCGCGTTCGGCTGCGTCGACCACTACGGCGACGCCGACAAAGATGGTTACGGCAAGTTCGGCAACGCCAGCTGCCAGTGCGGTCCGAGCGCCAACCACCCGGTGTCGCTGGTCGGCGACTGCGACGACGGCGACCCCAACATCTCGCCCAAGGCCATCGAGGCCTGCAACGGCAAAGACGATGACTGCGACAACAGCATCGATGAAGCCGAGGCGATCGGCTGCACGACGCTGTGGGCCGACGTCGACGAAGACGGCTTTGGCAAGCCCGGTGACAACGCCTGCCTCTGCAAGCCCAAGTCGCCCTACACCGCGACCAAAGCTGGCGACTGCGACGACGCCAAGTCCTCGATCTCGCCGGCGGCCCTCGAGTCGTGCAACGGCAAGGACGATGACTGCGACGGCGCGACCGACCCGGCGCTCTCGACCGGCTGCAACGCCTACTTCGTCGACCTCGACAAGGACGGGCAGGGCGACTCGTTCTCGCCCACCAAGTGCCTCTGTGGCCCGACGGCGCCTCATCTCGCGCTCAAGGGCGGCGACTGCGACGACAAGGATCCGGAGATCGTGCTCGGCGGCAAAGAGGCTTGCAACAGCAAGGACGACGACTGCAACGGCCTGACCGACGAGCCGGGCGCCCTGCAGTGCGCGCCACACTATCTAGACGCCGACAAGGACGGCTATGGCGTGCAGGGGGTCAGCCAGTGTCTCTGCAAGCCGCTGGCGCCCTTCAGCGCCTTGGTCGCTGGCGACTGCAACGACTCCATGCCGCCGGTTTCGCCAGCCGCCAAGGAGCTCTGCAACGACGTCGACGACGACTGCAACGGCCAGACCGACGAGGGCGTCGGCAAGACCGTCTTCTACAAGGACCAGGACAACGACACCTTTGGCCTCCCCAGCTCAGGGCAGGCGCTCTGCGGACCTTCCGGCCAGCACAAGGCGCAAAAAGCCGGGGACTGCGACGACCTCGTGCCGACGATTTTCCCTGGCGCCAACGAGGTCTGCAACAACAAGGACGACGACTGCAACGGTCAAACCGACGACGGCGCCGCGGGCAAGACGACCTACTACTTCGACGGTGACGGCGACGGATACGGCGTCGCCAGCAACAGCCAGCAGCTCTGCACGCCAGCGGACAAGTACACCGCGAAGCTCGCCGGTGACTGCGTCGACAGCGACTTCGGTGTGAACCCAGGCGCCAGTGAGGTCAACTGCAACCTCAAGGACGACGACTGCAAGGGCGGCGACAACTGCCCCTTGAACAATCCTTGCAACAATTCCTGCGGCGGTCAGAGCCCCCTTGGCTGCTGGTGCGATAGCCTCTGCAAGAGCCTCGGCGACTGCTGCACCCCGACGGGCGGCCTGTCGACCAAGTGCATCGGGTCCACCTGCACCGTCTGCCAGTGAGCCCATCGCGGCTCCGACGGCGCGCTTCTGGCGCCGCAGCCATCGCTGTCGGGGCCAACAGGAATCCTCAAGGGCTTCCCCTGCCCAAGGGTCCAAGAGACGGCAGGTTCCTAGGGCTGCATCCGCCTCCGGCCCTGCCGCGGTAGGGCGACTTGCGTGCCCCGGCAGGGGCTCCGGAGCGCAACATCAACGCCGGGTTGCCGCCGCAGTTGGCGGGTTGCACGCAGGGCCGCGATTGACAGCCGGCCTCTTGCTGTGCCTAACTGCGAGCCGCCAGTCGATGCGCCGTGATGGCCCGAAGGCCGCCACGACGCGCGAGAGGCGAGACCCTGGCCCGCGCCAGGGTCGCCGACGAGTCGGTGTCGTCGCCAAGGCGACAACCGGCAGGGATGGCGGGCGCAGCGCGACCCGCGTGGGGACGGCAGCATGGCCGCGACCTCGACGCAGCGGTTCCGCAAGCGGGTGGAGCGCGATGAGCCAGTTCGAGGTCATCCGCGATCTGAGCGACACGCTGAAAGAGCTGCTCAAGGAGGCATGCAAGTCCTCCGGCTTCACCACGGTCAGCGTCGGCACCGAAAAGCCAAAGAAAGACAACGTCAAGAACCTGCCGACGGTCAACGTCTTTCTGTACCACGTCGGCTTCGCCCAGAACTACCGCGAGCGCAGCGACGCCCTGGTGTCGACGCACGACCGCGAAGGCAACGTCATCGAGTTTTATCGCGATGGGCCGGTCTACTTGACCGCCAACTTCGCGATCTCCGTCTGGGGAAACTCGCCCAACGAAGAGAACCTGCTGCTCGGTCTGGTGGTCAAAACCTTGCTCGAGAACACGCTGCTCGAGGGCAGCCAACTCAAGGGCGACTCGTTCTATCCGGACGACAAGGTCAACGTCTATCCGAACTTGCAGGCCGACGCCAACGACACGATGTCGTTCTGGCGCTCGATGAACGAAGAGCTGCGTCCCACGCTCTTCTATTTCATCCGGTTCCGTGTCGAGTCCGATCGCCGCTCGTCGGAGGTCAGGAGGGTCATCGGCCGTGACATCGCCGTGAAGCGCTGAGGCTTCACGCCGCCGCCGCGGTCTTGGGTTCAACCAGCGCCTCGTCGCCCCGCCTGCGCGGGGAACATCGTCGAGGCGCACGTGCAGCGAGGGGAGAGACAGCATGGCTACGTCCTACTTGTCACCTGGTGTCTACGTCGAGGAAGTGGATCGCGGTACCAAGCCGCTCGAGATGGTCGGCACCAGCACGGTCGCCTTCCTCGGCGAGTGCGGTGTGGGCCCGGTTCACGAGCCGATCCTCTGCACCAACTGGTCGCAGTACACCAAGCACTTCGGCGACTTCCAGAACAGCGAGTACCTCGCTCACGCGGTGTACGGCTTCTTCAACAACGGCGGCGGGCGCTGCTTCGTGCTCAACACCGGCACCTTCGAGGACGCCACCAAGAACGCGCCCGAGGGCCGCAAGCCGGCCAGCAAGGCCGCGCTCTACATCGGCAGCGACAACGGCCCGGGCACCCGCACCGGCCTCAAGGCGCTCGAGGACATCGACGAGGTCAACGTCGTCTGCGTCCCCGGCCAGACCGACCCCGTGATCCAGGACGCGGTGCTCACCCACTGCGAGAACATGCGCTACCGCTTCGCCATCCTCGACAGCCCCGAGGTCATCGAGAAGGGCGGCGTCGACAAGCTGCCGAAGCCGCGTGACAGCAAGTACGGCGCCTACTACTTCCCCTGGGTGGAGGTCTACGACCCCTTCAAGGGCAACATCTTCCAGCCGCCGTCCGGCTACATGGCCGGCGTCTACGCCCGCAGTGACGCTGAGCGCGGCGTGCATAAGGCCCCCGCCAACGAGATCGTCCGCGGCGCCATCGGCCTGAAGTACAACATCACCCGCGGCGAGCAGGACCTGCTCAACCCGAAGGGCATCAACTGCATCCGCGAGTTCCCGAACCGCGGCATCCGCGTGTGGGGCGCCCGTACGGTCTCGTCCGACGCCAGCTGGCGCTACGTCAACGTCCGCCGCCTCTTCAACATGGTCGAGCAGTCGATCGAGCTCGGCACCCAGTGGGTGGTCTTCGAGCCGAACGATCATCGCCTGTGGAAGCGCGTCACCCGCGACATCGGCGCTTTCCTGCTCCGCCTCTGGCGCCAGGGCGCGCTCTTCGGCAAGACCCCCGAGGAGGCCTTCTTCGTCAAGTGCGACGACGAGACCAACCCGCCCGAGGTCATCGACGCTGGCCAGATGATCTGCGAGATCGGCATGTGCCCCGTGAAGCCGGCCGAATTTGTCATCTTCCGCATCGGCCAGATGCCTGCCGGCGGCGACGTCTCCGAGTAGTCTCTTGCGCCTCCGTCCCCCGGCCCCGGCGACGAGGTCGGGGGACGGAGGCCCTGGCCAGCGCGCCTCTGAAGGCCGTTCGCCCGCCACACGCGTCCGCTTTGCGGCGCGATGGTTTCGATGCCGGGGCGCTGGCCCGGCTGCCCAGCGCAGTTGGACCAGCGCCCCGGTCGCTTCCCGCGGCCGACGCGGCGCAACAGCGCCCACCTTCGGCCCGCAGCCTGCCCAACCAAGGGGAGTCAGCACATGTCCTTCAAGACCGAGTTCGAATTCACGCTGCCGCGCGGAGTCGTCGACAAGGACGGCGTCGTTCACCAGAAGGGCGTCATGCGGCTAGCGACCGCCAAGGACGAGATCCTGCCGCTGCAGGACTACCGCGTTCAGAACAACCGCGCTTACCTCGTCATCATTCTGCTCTCGCGTGTCATCAGCAAGCTGGGCACGATGCAGAGCATCAACCCCTCGATCATCGAGTCGATGTTCTCCGTCGACCTCGCCTACCTCCAGGACTTCTACCGGCGGATCAACGAGGAAGGCACCTCGATGCTCAAGGTGAAGTGCCCCGAGTGCGGGCACAACTTTGAGGTCGATACCGGAGGTGGCCAGGGGGAATCGTAAGCTACCCCCTGGACCGCCTGTACCAGGAGGTAGCCTACATCGCCTACCACTTCCATTGGCCGCTCGACGAGATCCTTGAGATGGAGCACCGAGAGCGGCAGACATGGGTGCGCGAGATCTCGGAGATCAACAGCGAGATCAACAAGTCGCGCAAGTAGGCGAACAGGTGTCGGGGCCACGCAACGGGAAACTGCCCATCCGCGCAGACCCAAGAACGCGGAGCGGGCCCCGGCGAGTCGTGGAGCGAGCGGGTCAAGGAGCGAGCGCATGGTGTTGAGCCGACCGCCTGGCGTCTTCATTGAGCGCGAGGCGCCGCGGGCCGCGCCCATCGGCCTGCTCCCCTCGGGCATCCCTTGCTTCTTCGGCCTCGCCGAGCGTGGGCCGACCGCGCAACCGCTCCGCGTCACGAGCCACGGCGAGTTTCGCGCCCGCTTCGGCAACCTCGACGTCGGCTCCTACCTAGATGCCGCCATCGACGGCTTCTTCTTGAACGGCGGCCAGGAGTGCTACGTCGTCCGCATCGCGCACCTCTTTGAGCGTGGACGCAAGGAGATCGCCACCCGCGCCAGCGTGCGCCTGCGCGACAAATCCGGCTCCAACACCCTGCAAGTCCAAGCGATCTCCGAAGGCATGTGGGGCAACGCGATCCGCGTGTCGGTGGAGCTGCCGCCAGCCAAGATCGAGACTTTTCTGACCGTCGACGCCCACGTCGGCGACGCCAGCGTTCTGGTGAAGAGCACCTACGGTTTCGCCCGGGGTACCCTCGTCCGCATCCACGATGACGACCGCGCGACCTACCGCGTCCTGCAGCGCGTCGACGGCCGAACGCTGTTCTGGAACGAGCGCGAGCCGCTCGAAAACGAGTTCCGCTCCGCAGCGCCGACGCTGGTGGAGCCGGTGGGCTTCGACCTCACGATCGAGACCCACAGCGACCGCGAGGTGTTTCGCGGCCTGAACTTGGCGCGCCAGTCGCCGCAGTTTGCAGAGCGGGTCATCAACCGCCGCTCACGCCTCATCGAGGTCGCCAACCTCGACGCGATGACGGCGACGCCCGACAACTTCCCGGTGCCCGTGCAGCGGGCTGTGCTCGACGGCGGCACCGACGGGCTCTACACCATCACCGCCGAGGACTTCATCGGCGCAGACCTCGGCCCGGGCCATCGCTACGGCCTCGCCGGCATCGCCGACCTCGAGGAGGTCGATCTGCTGGTCGCCCCCGACTTGCCGTGGTGCCTGCAGCGCTCCGAAGGCTTCAAGTCAGCCAAAGACATGGAGATCGTCCAGGCGGCGATGGTCGCTCAGTGCGAGGAGAAGAAGGACCGCTTCGCCATCCTCGACTTGCCACCCGGCGAGAACCCGCGCGGAGCGATGCAGTGGCGGCGCCTCTTCGACAGCTCGTTCGCGGCGTTCTATTACCCCTACGTGGTCCCGGCCAACAGCCGCGACCGCAAACCCGTCCCACCGAGCGGCCACGTCGCCGGCATCTACGCCCGCTGCGACTCGATGCAGGGCGTGTTCCGCGCTCCCGCCAACGAGGCCCTTGAAGGTGTCGTCGACCTTGAGCTGTTCTTGCAGCAGCAAGACATCGCGATGCTCAACGCCGAGGGCATCAACTGCAGCCAGATCTTCGCCCAACGCGGCATCCGGGTCTGGGGTGCGCGCACCGCATCGGCCGACGGCGCCCTGGCCTTCGTCAACGTCCGGCGCACCCTCGTCGCCATCACCCGTGCCCTCTACGTCGGGCTGCAGTGGGTCGTGTTCGAGAACAACGACCATTCGCTGTGGCGCACGATCGCCCGCGACGCCACCTTCTTCCTCGAGCAGCTCTGGCGCCAGGGCTACCTGAAGGGCGCGACGCAGGAGGAGGCTTTCCTCGTCCGCTGCGACAGCGAGACCAATCCGCCCGGGGCACAGGACCGCGGACAAGTGAACATTGACGTCTGGTTGGCGCCCTTCCGGCCCGCTGAGTACATCGGCCTCCGGGTGACGCAAGAGGTCGACGCACTGGCACGCGGCGACGGCACCTGAGCTGTGGTCGCCGCGCCTCAACCCTGCGGCCCGCACACGGCGTCGCGAATTCGACCGGCGAGCGCGGGTGAATGGCACGAGACGTGCAGAGGCTCGAGGCAAGGCTCCCCAGCGGAGTCTGCGGCACGAAGGGTCCTAGGCGAGTCCAAGTCCGAGCGAGAATCGGGCCGCCTGACGCGAAGTTGAACCCAGGGGCGACAGGGTTGACCCCCGGGACGACAGGCACGGCGGACCCGAGCACCATGGAATTCCGCGGCCCAACAGGCGACCGCAGAACGGCAGAGAACGGAACGGGAGGCAGCAGATGGCACCAGCAACCGGCAAGCGTGGCACCAAGGCGGCGGGCGCAAGCGCTCAGAAGTCTTCGATCGCACAGGCCTCTGCTACGGACGGCCGGTGGGTGGACGCCGAGCCCTCGGCCACCCGCGGGGAGCTCATCGTCCTGCCAGCGGCTGTGCCCGCGCCGATCCTGGCCGACCAGGCGCTGCCGACCGGCCCAGCGGCCTTCGGTGGCTCGTTCAGCGCCAGCGCCAGCGCCAAGATCGGCCCGGCCTCCGTCAGCGCCTCGGTCTCGCTCTCGCTCGGCGGCGGCAAGTCCAAAGGCGGCGGCGGCAAGTCCAAGGGCGCGAATTCAGTGCGGCAGGGCGACCCCGATGTTGCCTACGCCTTCACCGTCGCCATCGGTGGCACGCAATACGCCGAATTCGCTGAGATCGGTGGCCTTTCCTGGAAAGCCGAGGCCATCCCGGTTCGGTCGGGCGGCAATAACGAGTGGAGCCACAACATGCGTGGCCCCGGCAAGTTCGAGCCGCTGACGCTCAAGCGCGGCTGGTTCGCCAGCAACGGCGAGTTCTTTGACATGATCAAGGACTCGCTGGCTGGGTCGACCAAGGGCGCCAAGGGTGGACGTGTCAACCTGTCGATCACCGTCCTGAACCGTGGCTACCAGCCCATCGCTGAGTACCAGATCTTCAACGCCTTCATCACCGAGTACTCGGGGCTCGCCCTGAACTCGATGTCCAGCGCGGTCGGCTTCGAGCAGATCCGCATGGCGTACGACTACTTCGTTTACAAGGCTGGCTGATACGCGGCGGTTGTCCGGGGCTGGGGTATGGTCACCCCAGGCCAGGGCGCCGCTGAGGACAGGAGACGCCAGCGCGCCTCCAACAGCGTGACAGCAGGCCAGAGTTGAGACCAGCGCGAGGTGCCCCGTGGCGGATCCGACCGCGAAGAACCCGGAGAGCAGGCCAGCCGACCCCACAGAGGGTGCGGTGGGCGTAGGCGCTGCCGGCGTCGAGCCGGGCGTCCTGACGCTGCACCACGGCTTGATGGCGCGCTGGGCCAGCGACTCCATGCTCGCCCACGCCAACGCCACCACCTCGATCGGCCAGGGCTCCAGCGTCCTGCTGGGCAGCCTGGCGGGTCGCGCCGCGCTGCCGGCCAGCTTTAGCAGCGACGCCTTTCAGATCGCCACCCTGCTGGCCGCTTCGCCGCGCCTGTCGCGGGCCGGCGGCCCCGAGTTGCGTAGCCTCGCCGTCGGTGAGGTCGCCGACCTCGTCCAAATCGTCCTCGAGCAGGAGGAGGCCGCCCTGGAGGCGGCGCTCGCCGCCAGCGCTGGCCGCAGCCGTCCTATCCGCAAGGCCGTGGCCGCCAAGCGGAGCCAAGCCAAGCCATCCACCGCCGCGCCCCGCGCCGAAGCTGCCGCGGCCGCGAAGGCCGCCCCGACCAGCGCTGCAGCGCCGATGCAGGCACGCAAGCTGGCGGCTTTGCGTCGTGCGTTGCAGGCCATGCGCACCGAGGCCGCCCAGGTGGGCCGGACGGCGCCTGGCGATGCCGCGCTGATCGGCGCCGACGCCGGCATGACCGGGGCTGCGAGGTCCACCCCGGCCTCGGCCCTGGGGTCGACGAACCCCAACGCAATCGCAACGGCCCTTGGATCCGAGAAGCTCGGGGGCGACGGCCTGCGCGCGACCCTGGCGGTGCTGCGCGACAGCGCCGCTGCGCGCGGCATGCCCGCGACCTTTAGCGCCGGCAACCCAGCTAGCCTGATGGATGCCAGCGTGGCGCAGGCCGGCAGCTTCCACTTTGGTAGCCGTGCGCTTCGGCTCGCTGAGCAGGGTGCCGAGCGCGCGCTGCTGGTGCCCGGCCTTGAGGCGGCGTTGTCGCCCGCGACCGGTGAGGCCGCCGCCGGCGCCGTCGCTCGACGTGGGGCCCCCGCAGCAACCGCAGCGGCCACGGCGCAGCGCGCTCCGACCGCGGCTGCCCGCGCCGCCCTGGCCATGGCGCCACAGAGCCGGGCCCGCCGAACCGCCGAGGTCGCGTTGAACGCCTTGGCGCGGCCGCATGGCGCTCGGGTCGACCGCCCCGCGACGCCCGCGGCGATGATGGCGACGACCGCGACGCCCGCGGCGATGATGGCGACGCCCGCGACGCCCGCGGCGATGATGACGACGAGCGCGCCGATGGGCGCGGACGCCATGGCGCGCCCAGGTACGCAGTCCTGGGCGACCGCACCGCTGTCGGGACCGCTGCCAGCCTTGACGGGCGCCGTGCGGAGCGCCGCGGGCTTGCTACAGCGTGCCGCCACGGGCCTCGCGACCTGGGCTGGCTCCGCCGCCGGCGGTGAGGCGCTGCCGAGCGCCCTGCGCGCCCTGCAGCCGCTCGCTGAGAGCCAGGCCCTCAGCGCACTTCGCCCGATGGCCGGCGACGCCGGCTCGACCCGCGCATGGCTGGGCGCCAGCGAGGCGCTGCTGCGCGGCACACCCGCCGCCAGTGTCCAGGGATACCGTGGTCTTGAGGGTGGGGCCGGCGCTTGGCTGGATCTCGGCGCCGAGAACGTCGAGCCGCAGGCCATCGCCGCAGCACCGGGACGCGCTTCGTCCGGCAGCCATGTGGCGGGACGCGGCGCCGCGACGCCGGCCTGGCTCGCTCCCCTGACGGCTGCCAAAGCAGCTCAAGTGGCCTCGACGCGCCTGGGCCGTCCGACGGCGAGCGCGGCTGCAGCGGACCTGCGCCTGCCGACGACGCAGCGAGCCGGGGTTGCTACGCCGGCTTCGGCGATGGCGCCGGCGCAGACGTCCGCACAGGCCTCTCAGATCGCTGGTGGCGCCGGCCTTACGGCCTATGGCTGGGCCGCACGGCTTGGCGAGCGTGTCGCCCTCGGCCTTGAGCCCATGCCGCCTGCCCCGGATCTGCCGCACGCCGCATGGGCCCGCCCGGAGCTGGCGGGCGCTCGCTTCTCGACCAGCGCGACCCCCGCGCCGACGTCTGGCGTGGCCGCCGGTGGCGCATTGCTGCGTCGCGCTGGCCTCATCGACGCCTCCGGACCCGCCGATTCGACAACGCTGGGCAGCCCACGCGGCGCCCCGCTGCAGGCCTTCGGTGCCGCTGGCGTGACCTCCCTGCGCGGACCGCTGCTTGAGGCGGCGGGCGCGGGCGACTGGCTTGAGCTCGGTGCGGACGCGTTCACAGAGCCGACCGTGGCTGCCATCCAGACCATGGCCCGTGCCCGCAGCGCGAGCACCACGACCAGCCCACGAGCGGTGGCAGTTCCCAAGCTGCCGGCCGTCGCTGCTGCGCTGGCGTCGCTGGGCGCCGCTGGCGAGCGGCTCGTCCGCGGCCCGCTGGCGGCGCGACCGGCCTCTGCCGCCGGCAGCGCCTACGCCGCGGCTGGGACAGCGCCTACCGCCGCAGCCTCGGCGCTGACCGCATCAGGCATTGCCGCCGGCGCAGCGCCGGGTGGGGTCGGAGCCCGCAGCGCGCCGCCCGCATGGCTCGCCGCGACCTCCACTGCCGGGATGCGGCCGCTCGACTTTGCGCTGGCGCTGCCGGGAGCCGACCAGGCCGCCGTGCTCGAGGCGCTCGGCGGGGGCAAGGTTGACGCCCTCTCGCCCTGGCTGGGTGCACGAGCCTTGCAGCGCGCCTTCGCCGGCTCGCCGCGTGCGCTGCAGCTCGCCGATTCCGGCGCTGGCGCCATGCTCGATCTCGGCGCCGACGCGGCCGACGCGCCGCCTGTTTCGCTGCCGGGCGCCAAGCCGGGCCGTCGCGGCCGCACTGGCAAGGGGACACCGACTGCGACGCCGCAGGCAGCCGCCGCGCCACGTGCATTGGCGCAGCAACCGGGTCGGCAGGCCGCCGATGCCCACCGTCAGCTCCTGCGCGCCTTGCAGCGTGGCGGGGCGGGGCCGAACGCTGGCGCGCTGGCGGCAGCGCTCCTGACCCCCTCGGCGCCCCCGGCGCTGAAGGCCGCCCTGGCGCTCTTTGGCGAGGGCGATGTGACCGGCGGTGACGACGTCGCCGGACGCTTCCTCGCCCGTTGGCTCGGTGCGACGGAGAAGACGCGCCAGGCGCCGACGGCCTCGACGATCGCTGCGGCGGAGCGCATCGGGCTGCAGCCCGGCACGGACGCGCAGGCGGCTCCTGGGCTCGGACGCGGTCTCGGCCGGGCCGGGACGCTCGGCGTCGAAGGCGCAACGATTGGCGCAGTTGGCGAGCGCGCGGCGGCTTCCGGCGAACAGCGCCTGGTGTTCGAGGGCCTCGGCGCCCTGGCCGCCTTGCGGGCCATGCGCGGCACGGGTGATGCAGAGACCACCCTGCTCGATCTCGGCCGTGTGGAGCCGGCGACGGCTGAAGGCGCCGGGCGCGCCGGTGCCAAGGCTTCGAGCGCTGGCGCGAAGGTCGCCGACGGCGCCGCTGCGGGTTCGACGGCAGCCGCCGGTCCGCGCGCGAGCACCGCGGTCCGCAGCCACCGCTTTGCCCCGGTGGGCCTCGCTCGGACGCACCATGCCCTGCGGCGCGGTGGCCGCGATGGTCTGCTGCGCAGCATCAACCGCGGCAGCCGCGTCGGCGCCTCGAGCGTGGGCTACGGCAGCTCGGCGCTTGGCGGCGGGGCGTTGCTCGGGATGGGCGCGCAGGATCCGATCGACTCGCTCTACGGCGGCGGCTACTCCTCGACGGGCACGATGCGTCGCGCCGAGCGGCTTGGGGAAGCCATCCACGCCCGCCGCGGCGGTGCGTCTGGAGCCGGTCGTACGACGCGGCTGATGCCGTCGGGCCAGGCGCCGACCGAGCTGCTGCAGCCGCAGGGCTCGACCTCGATGGAGCAGGCCTTTGGGGCTCCGCCGGCGCGGACGAGCGATCTGCGCTTTGTGTCGACCGCCACGGTCGCACAGTCGGTGGCCGGTGCGCGCGGCCCGGATGCCAGCGCGACGGCGAGCGCCAAGATCTCCAAGGCCTCGTCGATGGCGCGTGTGCTGTCGGTGACCGCAGCGCCTGGCGCCAACATGCTGCCACTCGTGGCCCCAGCGGCGCGCGCGGTGGTGGCGCAGGCGGCGGCCAAGCCGATGTCGGAGTCGATCGCGACCAGTGGCGCGAACGGCACCATGGCGATGCCGGTGGCGGGCCACGACGTCAGCGGAGGCGGCGGCGCCGGCTCTGGCATGGGCGCGACAGCGGACGAACGGAAGGAAGCAGGGACGCCCGGCCAGCAGGAGCTTGAGGCGTTGGCGATGAAGATCGCGCGATCGGTGCTCGTGCGCATCAAGCGCGAGCGTGAGAGAAGGGGGATCCATGTCTAGCAACTTCGAGATGGCCAAGCTCGTTGCGCACAAGGCCGACAAGGCCGGCGTCCCAGCCGAGGTCGCCTTCGCCTTCAATCCGGAGGCAGTGCGGGTCACCAAGACCCTCAAGCCGAAGGAGCAGCGCCAGGCGGGGCAAGACGCGCCGGCTCTGCAGTTCAACGGCGGCGACTCGCTGAAGCTCGAGTTCGGCGAGATCTTGTTCGACACCTTCGACGAGCGCATCAGCGTCTACGCCAAGCACGTGTCGCAGCTTGAGAAGCTGATCGTCGTCGCAGAGGCGCTGCACCGGCCGCCGCGTGTCCACTTCGTGTGGGGCCAGGGCTTCGGCAGCGAGAACGGCAAGATCAACACCGGCGTCTGGCACGTCACGGCGTTGGACGTGAACTACATCATGTTCCTGCCGAACGGCGTGCCGGTGCGGGCCAAGTGCAAGCTGACGCTGACCGAGGTCCCCGACGACGCTCCGGCCAAGTCGGTGAAGTCGAGCCCAGACACCGCCCACGTGCACCTGGTGCAGCGGGGCGACACGCTGCAAGCGATCGCGTTCAAGGAGTACGATGATGCCGGCGAGTGGCGCCGCATCGCGGCCGCCAACGGCGTCGACGACCCGCTCGAGCTGATGCCGGGTTCGCGTCTGCTGATCCCACCGATCTTGAAGTAGCCGCGGCTGCGGTCGCCGCTTCGAGATCCTGAGGGAGGGAATCATGGCCGAAGACAAGAAGTATGCCCCAGAGCTCACGATCAAGGTCGCCGACTCGACCAAGATCAACACCGACGCCGGCGAGCAGCTGGAGACGCGTGGCGGCAACGGGTTGCTCAGTGTTCAAGTCGATCTGCGCTTGGACAGCCCGGATATGTTCAGCGTCGAATACGACATGATGGCGCTGGAGAAACTGAACCTCATCGACAGCTTCAAGCCAGGCGCCAAGGTCGAGATCGGCCTCGGTCTGGCCGAGCATGGCGTGTTGTGCGTGGGTGAGATCGCCTACATCGAGCCGAGCTTTGACGTTGAGGCCGGCTACCGGACTACGATCTCCGGCTACCACAAGCTTCACCGGCTGACGCGCGGCCAGCGCTCGCGCACCTGGGGCGACGGCCTGGAGGCGCAGACGGCGCCCACCGACGCCGTGCGGCAGGTCATCGGCGATGCCAAGGCGCAGAAGGGCGGCAGCTCCGACGGCATGTCGGCCGACGAGATCGGCTCGGGCAGCGTCAAGCACCACTACATTCCGCAGCTGAACGCTTCGGACTATGAGATCTTGCAGGCGCTCGGTGCGGAGCTTGAGTACAAGGCCGACTCCGAGGAGTTCGCCAAGGTCAAGTTCAAGCAGCCCGATCCAGGGCAAGAGGCTGCGATTCAGGTCGCGCGCGAGCGCTCGGGCGATGGCCAGCCGCTGCTGAACGCCGCCTTTCGCCTCTCCACCGTGCAGCAGTACACCCGCGTCGAGGTCCGCTCCTGGGACCCCTGGACCAAGAAGAACATCGTCGGCGTCTGTGAGTCGTCGAAGTACACCTTCGGCGGTACGCCGGGTTGGACCGCGACCAACAAGGCGCTCTACAACTCCGGCGGTACCGGCCGCACCTACGTGGTCACCGACCAACCGGTCAACACGCAGCAAGAGGCAGACACCTTGGCGCAGTCGCTGTTTGACCAGCATTCCATGGACTTCGTGACCGGTGAGGTCACGATCCAGGGCGATCCGAAGGCGGTTCCCGGCGCGACGGTCGAGTTCTCCGGTTTCGGAAAGGTCTTCAGCGGCAAGTACCTCATCACCTCGGCCACCCACAGCTACCGCCCTGAGGATGGCTACCGGGTGACCATCGGATTCTCGCGCAACGCCCACGGCGTCTGAGCCTTCCGCGATCGCCGTGTTTTCTGACCGATCGGTCAGTGCGTGGCATCGGGATGGGGTGTGGGCGCCTATCTTGTAACCTTCTGAAAGGTTGACGCAAAGCGCTGTAGATGGCGCGTCGCGCCGGTGGCCGACGGCCTTCCAAGTCGCACCGAATCGGCCTTGATGCCGCAGCTCGGTTGACAGGGCGCCGACCCTGCCGGACACTTCCGCGGCGGCTCCGCCTGGGTGGAGCGGCGGCCATGGAGGCGACCTTGGCATCGTTCGACGACCGTGGCGCAGGGGCCTGGGACGACGAAGAGACCATGATGGCGCTGGCCGACGTCCTCACCGACGTCGCGTCAGGACGCGTCGACGGCCACCGCTGTCCGCGCTGCGACAAGGCACTCGACTGCAACGAAGACGATCGCGGTTGGCTGCACGTCCGCTGCACGGGCTGCGGCCTGCGCTTCGACGGCATGTTGGGCTGACCTGGCGAGAGGGCGCCGCATCGGGCCTTGACGGGACGGGGGGGCATCCGGAGACATGGCGCAAAAGAGCTTTCTCGGCCGTGGCTTGCGCTTCCCGCTCGGCGTCAACAGCGTAGGCGGAATCGCGACCAGCGAGGGACCGGACAACATCGAGGAGGCGATCCGCATCATCATCGGCACGGCGGTGGGCGAGCGCGTGATGCGTCCGCTCTTCGGCAGCCGCGTCCATGAGTTCGTGTTCCACCCGAATTCCGAGGCCACCTGCGGCCTGGTCGCCTTCTACGTCCGCGAGGCGCTGATCAAGCAGGAGCCGCGCATCACGGACATCCGCGTGATGGCCACGCCCGACGGCAAGCGTGAGAACATCATGCAGGTGTCGGTCAAGTACACGATCCGGTCGACCAACGTCGACCACAACCTCGTGTATCCGTTCTACCTTCGCAGGGAGCAAGACCTATGATCCCGAGCCCGAACCTCGACGATCGCTCCTTTGACGACATCGTTCAGGAGGCGGTCCGCCTCATCCCGCAGTACACGCCGGAGTGGACCAACCACAACCCGGCGGATCCCGGCATTACGCTCATCGAGCTATTCGCTTGGATGACCGAGATGACGCTCTACCGGCTCAACCGCGTGCCGGAGAAGAACTTCCTCGCTTTCCTCGAGCTCATGGGCATCAGCCTGACCTCGCCGCAGCCGGCGCGCGCGGTCCTGCAGTTCGGCATCAACCCGAAGGCGGACCGTGTGCTGATCCCCTCTGGGACCCGCACCGCGACCAAGCCGGGCCCCGACGGCAGCTACCAATCTTTCGAGACGTTGCGCGACATCGTCGTCACCAACAACAAGCTCGTCAAGTGCATGAGTCAGCACCACGAGTCGTTCTCGGACAACACCGAGCAGCTCGGCGTCGGCAGCCGTGGCGTGCCCTTGTGGGCAGGCGCTCGCGCCGTCGAGCGCTACCTCTACCTCGCTGACCCGCGGCTGCACGCCTTCAACGAGTCGAGCCTGTTGACCATCGGCAGCACCAGCACGACAGAGGGCTTCACGCCGCTCGTGGACCTGCTCGAGTGGGAGTACTGGGACGGTGAGCGCTGGCGCGAGCTGGCCGACGCACCGATCGAGACCGCAGCCAACGAGGTCGCGCTCATCGGGCCGGTCCAGATGATCGGCACGACCGTGCAAGAGAAGCCCGGATTCTACGTCCGCGGCCGCCTCGCCGAGGTACCGCACGGCGCCGATGAGACCCTGACCGACACCCTGTCGATGCGCCTGGAGCTCATCGGCGAGGGCGAGCTGCCTGAGGCCGCGTTCGCCAGCGTCGACGGCGACCTGTTCCTGAAGCTCGAGATGGACCGCAGCATGCAGCCCTTCTCGCGCGAGCCGAAGGTCGACGTCGCGATGTACGTGAAGAGCGACGCGGTGTTCGGTCACGTCGACGCGCTGATTCGGGTCGACATCGAGTTGGCCGACCAGGCGGTGGTGCCGCGCGGTCAGCCGTCCGAAGACCTCGTCGTCGCCTGGGAGTATTACAACGGGAAGCGCTGGAAGCTGCTGGGCAAGTCGGGATTCGGCGACTACGACGTCGAAGACCCCGGCCATGGCTTCCGCGACGAGACGGCCTGCTTGACCGTGGCCGGCGCGGTGAGCTTCACGCGGCCCAAGGACATGCGGCCGGTGGCGGTCAATGGCAACGAGGGGCTGTGGATCCGCGGCCGCATCGAGCGCGGCGACTACGGCGTCCCAGGCTCCTACGAGCTCGAGAACGACCGCTGGGTCTGGAAGGACACGCGGCCGTTGCGTCCGCCGACCCTGCGCCTGGTCACGCTGCGCTACATCGAGCGCGCCCAGCCCTTTGAGCTGGTGCTGGCCTACAACGACTTCGTCTACACCGACCACACCTCGCTGGCCCGTGAGGCGATGAAGCCGTTCCAGCCCTTCACGCCGGTGACCGAAGAGAGCCCGACGCTCTACCTCGGCTTCTCGGAGCCCTTTCCCAACGAAGCGAACCTGCTCTACTTCGACCTGGTCGAGGACGCAGGCCCCGGTCGGAGGCTGCGCGCTGGGCCCGGCGACACCGCCCGTAAACTCGATTCGAGCCCGAGCGAGCAGGTCATCGCCTGGGAGTATTGGACCGGACGCGACTGGCAGACGCTGGCTGTGCGGGACCAAACGCACGGCTTCCAGCAGTCGGGCTTCCTGGAGCTCGTCGGCCCGACCGACCACCGCGCCAACAAGCGCTACGGCGAGAACCTGTACTGGCTGCGGGCGCGCCTCGAGTTTGGCGGCTACGACGAGCCGCCGCAGCTGCGGGCGATGATCCTCAACAGCGTCTACGCCGACAACCTGACCAGCTACGGCAACACCATCCTGGGCTCCTCGCAGGGTACGCCGAATCAGACCTTCACGTTCGTCCGCGGCCCGGTGCTCCCCGGCCAGCAGGTGTGGGCGCGCGAGCGTGAGCGTCCGAGCGGGCCCGACCTGCAACAGCTGCTGAACGAGGAAGGCGACGACTGCGTGCGCGAGGGGCCCGACGGCGACGGCGTCGAGGTGCGTTGGCACGAGGTCGACAGCCTCTTCGCCTCCAGGCCGACCAGCCGCCACTACACCAAGGATCTCGTGACTGGCCGCATCCGCTTTGGCGACGGCATCCGCGGCATGGTCCCGCCCAAAGGCGATCGCAACGTGGTGACGTCACGCTACCAGGTCGGCGGCGGCGCTGCCGGCAACGTGCCGCCTGACGCCATCAGTGTCTTGCTGCAGTCGGTCAGCTACGTGGACAGCGTGCGCAACCTGTACGCCGCAGCCGGCGGCGCTGATCTCGAGAGCGTCGAGGACGCCAAGCTACGCGGGCCCCACTCGCTGAAGGCCAAGGGCCGCGCGGTGACGGCTGAAGACTTCGAGTGGCTGGCCCGGGAGGCCTCGACCTCGGTGGCGCGGGTCTGCGCGCTGCCGACGGCCAACCGCGAAGGTGAGGTGACGGTGGTGGTCGTGCCGCGCGTGGCCGAGAACCATCCGGACTTCATGGAGAAACCGATCGCGTCGACCGAGCTGCTGCGCAAGGTCCGCAACTACCTCGCCGACCGCAAGCTTCTGACCACCGTGCTGCACGTCACGCGGCCGGTCTTTCGCGAGCTGTCGATCGTGGTCGAGATCATCCTGCTGCAGGCGACCGCCTCGGATCGCGTCAAGGGTGAGATCCAGCGCAAGGTCCGGATGTTCTTGCACCCGCTCCGCGGCGGCAAGGCGCGCGATGGGTGGCCATTTGGTCGCGCCGTCTACCGAGTCGACCTCTACCACGTCGTCGAAGAGGTCTCGGGCGTCGATTTCGTCGACCGCGTCCGCATCATCGACGAGCGCACCAAGCTCGAGGTCGATCAGCTGAAACTTGGCGCTGGCGAGCTGGTGCATTGCCTGCGCGTCGATGTGGTCGAGAAGGCGCACGAGCGCATTGCGTAGCGGGGCGAAGCGAAGGCCCAAGAGCCAAGGGCTGGGCATGGATCGTCGCAGGGAGGCGGGTGGATGAGTGATCTGGCCGGCAAGGGTACGCGCAGCCCGGGCAAACGCCCGCGCAAGCTCGTTGTGCCCGACGTCCATGGTCTGCTGCTGCGCGACGCCCGCATCGTCCTCGACCAGGCGGGATTCGCCGAGGCCACCGCCCGTTACGTCATCGCCTACGAGGCCGAGAACACCGTGGTCGGCCAACAGCCGATCCGTGGCCTCCTCGTCGACTCCAGTACGCCCATTGAGCTGCAGGTCAGCAAGCAGTCCTGGCTGCGTTTCATGCCGCAGATCTACCAGGTGACCGCCGACGAGGAGAACTCGTTTCTGCAGAATCTGCTTTGGATCTTCCACCAGATTCACGACTCGGTGCGCGACAAGGTCGACGACATCCACCTGCTCTTCCGGCCCTCGGACGCGCCAGATGCCTTCTTGCCGTGGCTCTCGTCCTGGATCGCGCTGCAGCTCGAGGACGACTGGCCCGATGACAAGAAGCGGCGCTGGCTACGCTCGGCGCCCGCGCTCTACCAGATCCGCGGCACCCGCAGGGCGCTCGAGTTGCTGCTCGAGATCTACGTCGGGGTCAAGCCGCGCATCAGCGAGAACGAGTGGCCGGCCGGCGCTTTCCGGGTCGAGGTGAGCTCCACCATCGGCGAGAGCTCGACGATCCTGCCGCCGATGAACCTCAACCACTGCTTCGTGGTCGAGTTGCCGCTCAACGCGAGCGAGGTCAGCGACGAGCTGATCATCCGCATCCATCGCGTGATTCAGGCGGAGAAGCCAGCGCATACCAACTACTTTTTGCGGTTCGAGTCCACCCAGGCGATCGACGACTGGGGTCCATTCATGACCATTGGTGATGCCGAGGTCGGCGCCGGGCATGCGAGCGAAGAGCCGCCAGCGGCGCCGCGGTCGGGCAAGCGATAGCCAACAGCGGGCAGCAGCGGAAGCGCAGCGCCGCGGGAACGCGGACAGGCCGAGGGTCGGCCACGCGCGGCCAGCAGGGGAGAGAGGCGATGGCGGGCAACGAGCTGAAGACGTTCAAGCGGCTGAACTTCTTTCGTGGTTTTCGAACCACAGAGAAAGACTGGAACGACGGTGAGGCGTACCACGTCGAGAAGCACAAGCTGCACAACCGCATGTTTCACGGCCCCGGCATCGTGCCGCACGCGCTTGGCGGCCTGCATGTCTCGGGGCGCGGTCGCGGCGAGCTCGCGGTCGAGGTCCAGTCCGGCTACGCCATCGACGGGCAGGGCAACGACATCTTCCAGTGGCAGCCCGAGATCAAGCAGCTCAACCCCGGTGACTTCAAGCTGCCGGCCACGGTGTATCTGGCGCTGCGCTACATCGAGGAGTTCAGCGAATTCATCAGCTACAAGGAGAACCTCGACCACAAGGGCCACCGGCGCGTGACGGAGGGCTGCAAGGTCGAGTGGTCGGTCACCGAGCCCGACGTCCAGAGCGAGATCGAGCTCTGCCGCATCGCCCTGACCAAAGACGTCAAGCGCGTGACCGACGCCAAGGACCCCTTCCATCCGGCCGAGAACGAGATCGATCTCCGCTTCATCCCCATTGCAGGCTGCGTCGGTTCGTTCATCGATCCGAAGACGCTCTGGGAGCTGCTGGAGATGATCCGGCGCTCGAAGTCCATCTACGCCTATCTCTACCATGACATGCGCATCCTGCCGGCCTCGGACGTGCTGCATGCCTTCATCACGCTGGAGATGCTGCTCCACAGCCAGCTCGTCGACCTGCGCAACGTCTTCAAGCTCTACCTCATCATCCTCAACCACCAGTGGTCGCTCATCGAGGAGATCGAGAAGAACGTCCCGCAGATCTCGAGCCAGCGCGACTTCGCCAATTTCAAGAAGCACGTCGAGATCGCGCTTCAGAAGTACGAGGAGTCGAGCTTCACCTTCGACTTCCTGAACCAGCTCCTCGGCTACCAGACCGAGTGCTACAAGTTCATGGAGGTGATGTTCGACAAGTCGCTGCGCCGCGAGCGCAAGATCGAGGTCGCGCCGAGCACGGACACCAACGCCGTGATCGAGAACATCAAGGTGCGCAGCAAGCCCTTCGAAGAGAACATGAACATCGAAGGCATCGACATGGTGCTCATCGATATGGTCGATCCGCTCGATCCCGACAGCGAGCGCGACCACCAGTGGAAGGTGAGCGGCGAGCGCGACAAGTACCGCACCCGCCAGAAGCTCAAGTACCCCGACGGCGTCGTCGTCGAGGATACCGGCGTCGCCTTCGAGGGCGGCCAGGTCGAATTCGAGCTGCGCCACGTCGAGCCCGGCAAAGACGTCTACATCGTCTGGCGTATGGACTATGTGCACGGCGACTGGGAGGCCGAGGTCGAGTCCAACGACCGCCGTCTGCCCAACTGCATCTGCGCCGGCTCCGATCGCAAGTTCCGCTGGCGCAACTGGGTCTACGTGGTGCCCGCCGAGCACGTCCGCGAGGTCACCGCTCGCATCCGCATGAAGCCGATTACGGCCGACCGCGACATCAACGTGTTCAAGCTCTGGGCCTTCCAGCCTGTGGGCGCGGGTGGCCGCAAGCGATAGCCCGGTCGGGCAGGCGCTTGGCGTCAGCCGTGACGCGTGCGTGACGGAGCTTTGGTTAAAGACTTTGATCTAGGGGCTTCGGTTGTGCCAGACTCAGGAAGGGAACCCGGCCGCGGTCGACGCCTCGGCGCAAGGTGGTGGGCGGAACGACGGAGGGGGCGACTCGGCAGAGGGCCGACTCGGTGACACGCTAGGCACCGCGGCGAGGCAGCGATGGTCTTTGACTTCTTCAAGAATCTGGCGCAGCAACGGGTCGACGGGGCGGTCAATCAGGTCAAGGCCAAGCAGGTGGGCGCCGTAGCGCGCGTCAAAGGCAAGGCCGCCGGGACCTTCAACAACGCCGTCGACGCGCCGCTCAAAGCAGCCAAGAAGGGCGTTCAGCAGGCCCGACAGGGCGGCGCAGCCGCAGCACCCAAGAAACCTCAAGCCGCGCCAGCACAGGCAGAGAAGGGAGACGGTATGAGCTGGTTCTCGCGCAAGAAGGACGATGCACCTGCGCCTGCGGCGCAACAGGGTGGGTACGCTGGGGCCGACCACACAGTGGCCATCGACCTCAACGCGATTCAGACCCAGACCTTCAAGCCTGTGGTCGGCTGGGTCGTGGTGCTCAACGGCGAGCTGCGCGGTCGAGACTTCCGTCTGGTCGACGGCAAGAACACCATGGGGACCGCGGCCGACTGCGACATCGTGCTGACCGACCCCTACCTGAGCTCCCACCACGCCGTGATTCGGCACGAGAACGGTGAGTTCACCTTCGTCGACCTCGACTCGACCAACGGCAGCTTCGTCAACGAACGCAAGGTGTCGCGCGAGGACCTGATCGACAACGACAAGGTTCGCCTCGGCCGCAGCGAGCTCAAGTTCAAGTCGCTTGAGTAGCGCAGCGTCGCTTGTGATCCGGCCGCCGACCTTGGCGCCCGGGCTGGCTGCTGCCACGGGTACTACCCGCCCCAATCGCACCATGCTACAAACGATGCCGTGGCCGATCGGCCCCGCCGGTGTGCCGCGACGCGGCATGGAGCAGCGATGACGAACCGCATGGTCACCTGCGGCGCACAGCGCCGCGCCTCCACCCTCGCTCTTGGCCGATGGCGCCGTCGGCGGCCTCTGGTGGTGGCCCTCTTCGCCGCCTGGGTCTTCCTGGCGCCCGCGCTGGCCCTCGCCGAGAACCGCGTGTTCATCGAGCACGTCGACTTCGACGAGAAGACCAACACGCTGACGCTGCACGCCGACATTCTCGACGAGCGCGGCGTCCCGATGGAAGGCGTCAAGCCCGAGGACCTCGAGATCCTGGCCTCGGGCGCCAAGCTCGAGACGCTCGACATCACCCTGGAGACCTCCGAGAAGTCCCAGGAGCCGATCGCGGTCGTCGTGCTCATGAGCGGCGCCAACGCCTATCACGTCCAGAACTCCGACGAGGCCCACTCCACCTTCCAGCAAGAGAAGGAGGGCGCCGCCCAGTTCATCCAGAAGCTGTCGGGCAACGACAAGATCGCCGTGCTCATGTACCGCGAGGGCAGCCCGCACGAGGTGATCTACGCCTTCGCCAGCGACTTCAAGCAAGCCAAGGAGGCGGCCGCCAACGCGATCGTGCCGAGCTCTGAGTTCGAGCCGACTGAGATCCATGGCGACAAAGAGAAGAAGAAGGACCTCGCGCCCGAGATCGTCCGCGCCGTCGACAAGTCCCTCGACTACTTCGTGTCGAACCTCGACAAGCTCGGCAGCGCGCGGCGGCGCTTCCTGGTCGTCATGAGCGACGGCAAGGACCGCCAGACCAGCAAGCAGAAGTTGCAGAACAAGATCGAGGCGATGCTGGGCAAGTACGGCGAGTACAAGATCCGCATCCACGCCATCGGCTTCTCGGCGGACGACCAGCAGTACCTCTCGATGTTGCAGGTCATGGCCAACGGTTCTGGCGGTATCTACAAGCGCATCGATGAGAAGGACTTCTCGACCATTCCGTCGGTCTGGGACGGCCTCGCGACGCGCATCAAGAAGCAGCTGATCATCAAGGTGCCGCTCGCCTCGCTCCCCGACCACGGCGAGCGGGTCAAGGGCAAGGACCTCGCCAACTACGTCGTCTCCCTCAAAGTGAAGATGAAGGACGGCGCGATCGAGGAGGCCAGCTACAACGACTTCCGCTTGCCGCTCAAGGGCTTCAACTGGATGTCGCTCCTCAAGTGGGCGGGCATCATCCTCGGTGGCCTGCTCGGCGTCGGCCTGCTCATCGGCTTCATCGTCTGGCTATCGCGGCGCAAGAGCGGCGGCGGCGCGGCTCAACAGCAGGTGCGGCAGCAATATGACGGGCCCGATCGCGGCAAGCTGCACGTCCGCGCTGGCCCGCTGGCAGGCGAGACCTTCCCGCTTATCGACGACGTCACGACCATCGGCTCGATGAAGGGCAACACCATCGTCATCGAGGACGGCTCCGTGTCCCGTCGCCACGCTGCCATCAAAATCGACCAGATGCGCTACGAGATCGCTGACCTGAATTCCACGAACGGCGTCCTGGTCAATGGCGGCCGCATCCACAAGATCTTCTTGAAGGATGGCGACAAGATCTCGATCGGCACCACTGAGCTGGAGTTCCGCCTGAAGTAGGCGCGGAGCTTCGGCAAGCCGCCCGTCAGGCTGGGCCGACGGCCCTGGACCCTACCGCCCAAATCGCACTCCGATCTGGCGCTGGCACTGGCGCTTCGGCCGAATCAAGACTTGAAGCCCTGGGAATAGCAGGGCTATTTCAGGATGGCGCGCGGCTTCCGTGGCCACAGCCAGCGCGGACTCGCCGGGTCGGAGCCGACACCCGCAGCGTGGGGATTAGGCGAGGCCGGCGAGTGCCCGCTCAAGCGGCAGACAGCGCAGCGAGCGGGCGAAGATGTCCGCGCGCTGAAGCTCCTCGACCGTGCCGCAGTCGACCCAGAGGCCTTCGGGCCGCAGCCAGTCGATGCGTTCGCCGCCTTGCAGCGCCGGTTGCAGGCCGTGCAGCACGAGGCCCGAGACGCGACCCTTTGGCAGGCGGTCGAGCAGGCGCGTCGCGAAGACGGCCACACCGGTGTAGATGCCGAGGAAGCCGGGGCTGTGGGCCTCGAGCTCGTCGACCGACATCGGGACCCGCGCCAGGAAGCGCGGCATGTGGCCATCGGGGTGGCACTCGAGCGTGTGCAGCTCAGGGCGGCGGCGATCGACGTGCACGACCATCGTCGCGACCGCGTCGCTGCGGTGGGCCGCGCAGACCGCTCCGAGGTCGTAGCTGTGCCAGGCGTCGCCGTTGACCAGCACGAAGCTCTCGCCGCCCTCGCGCAGCCACGCCTCGGCCGCCTTCAGGCCACCGCCGGTGCCCAGCGGCTCGCGCTGGACCTCGCCGGCACCCTCCGCGCCGGCCGGCGAGATGCGCTCGTCGAAGATGCGCAGCGAAACGCCGAAGCGACTGCCGTCGCCGAGGTGCGACAGGATGGGCTCGGGCTGGTGATAGACGTTGACGCCGATCTCCCGCACGCCTGCCGCCGCCAGCTGGCGCACCGCGCGCTCGACCAAGGGCATGTCGGCCACGGCGACCATCGGCTTGGGCACGAGCTGGGTAAGCGGCCGCAGCCGGGTGCCGAGGCCTGCAGCGAGAATGAAGCCGCGCATGGGCAGACCTCGGTAGGCCGGCCGGCTAGGGAGCCGTTCGGGGCCGGGCAGGGCTACTCGAACTCGATCTTGTCGACCAGGATCGCGCTGTCGTAGATGGAGTCGCCGACGTCGGTGGCAAAGAGCTTGAGGGTCACGTTGCCGTTGTTGACGAAGGGCGCGACGTCGACCTTGGACTGCACCCAAGGCGTCGAGAAGACGCCGTTCTGGTCAAAGCTCACGTCCGCCGGGTCGAGGCCCTTGAACTGGCTGCCGCAGGAGGCGCCGAAGCTGCACGAGCCCTTGTCGCAGAGGTCATCGACCTTGACGTCGACGATGGTCTTCTTGCCGGCCTTGGCGATGAGCTCGGCGCGGAAGCTGTCCTGGTACTGGCTGCCGCAGAACTCCTTGAACTCTTCGGAGTAGAACTTCCACCAGAACGACAGGCTCTTCTGGCCCGGCTGCACACAGAACTTCTGCTCCAAGCCGCCTGTTGTCGCCGTGTAGCCGAGGCCCGTCGACAGGATCGACATGAACTTGCCGCCCACCGGCACCGTCGAGCCGAGGCGCGCGATGACGCGACCATCGCCGGTGCGGATCCAGCCCGTGATGTCGCCGGTCTCCCACGAGGGGTTGATGAGGTCGGAGAATGCGGCGTCGAGGTTCTGCGCGCCGACGAGCCGGAAGTGGCTGCCCGGGTGCTCAGGATCCTCGATCTGGATGTGGGCGACGCCGGAGAGCTGCTTCTGCGCGACGATATTGGCGAAGAAGGTCGTGCCCCACTTGGTGGCGAAGGCGTTGGCGACAGGTCCGGTGTAACCGACGACGGCCGCGGCGCCGGCGGCAAAGAGCTCGGAGGCGAGCGCGCCACTCCAGAGCGACGAGCAGCCGCCCAGGTAGACCAAGGAACGTGGGAGGTTGCGCACGGCGTGGCGCTTGAAGAAGGACGGCAAGATGCCATAGCGGCCATGGGCGCCGAGTACGACGCGGCCGCGGCGAAGGTCGGCCGTCAGGTGGTCGACGCAGACGCCGGTGCCGCCGGACTTGTTGAGGAAGCAGTCGGACTCGGGGCCACAGGGCTTGTCTTCGCTGCAGGTCTGGCCAGCGGCCGCCGCCGTGAAGTAGTTGCAGTCGATGGCGTGGCCGGTCCAGATCACCTCTTCGCTGCCGCGCCCGACCCAGCCGAAGCTGGCGCGAACGTCATCGGGCAAGGCGTCGAAGCCAACGCTACCGTGCGCCGCCAGGGCGATGATCCCATACTCGTAGCCGCGACGCAGCCAGCCCAGGTGGGCCTTGGCGCCCTGCAGAACGCCGCCTTCGAGGGTGTAGGCCGGGCAGGCGTTGTCGTCCATCGCTTGACGGGCGGCCGTGACCTCATTGGCGCCGAAATCCGCCGACGAGGGATCGAGCAAGAGCGCACGCTTGGACTCGACGCGCACGGTCGAGATCGCCGCCGTCATCGCCGCGCCCTGGTCCCCGGAGGCGGCCAGGTCCTCGACCGAATCAAAGCGCCCGGCGCCGCCGCGGGTGCCCGCTGCGCCGAGATCGACCAGACCCAGCAGGCCCGACTTGAAGTGAACCCAGACGCCGCCGCCATCCGCCGACTCCTCCGCTTGCGCGACCAGCCCATCGGCTAGCAGCGCGGCACGGGCGGCGTCGCGTCCGGCCTTTGCGCCGCCGGCAGCAGCTGCGGCTTGCTGGGCGGCGCCGAGCAGGGCGACTTCGGCGTTGCAGGTGCCCGGTTGGATGTCGGCGACGATATCGATGAGCGCAACATCGCTGAAGACCGCGTACTGCTTGGCGCCGATCTTGTAGAGGAGGCTGGCGCGGATGCGGCCGACACCGGGCTGGGAGTCGTTGATGCTGAACTTCTGCGAGTAGATGCCGTCGCCCTTGATCTCGTCGCCGCTGGCCGCGAGGTTGCCGTCGTCGGCCATGGGACCGAAGGTCGCGATCTGGTTACCAGACTCGTCGACGCGGAACACCTTGAGGCTGCCAGGCACGAAGTTGGTCGCCTTGCCGAGGTTCAGGGTAGCGTGGACCGATCCGCCCTTGCCGACCTTGACGACGCGTGGCTCGGCGCGAAGGCGATCGGCGAACTGAAACACAGGGTTGTAGGTGATGGTCAGCGAGTCGCTCGACACCTTGTCGCCCTTCTTGGCGGTGATGGTGACTACGTTGTCGCCGGGGAGCAGCTCGACCTTGCCGGTTTGGAAGAAGGGCGAGCCGAAGCAGCTGCCGCCGGCGCCGTTCGAGAGGCTCCACTTCACCTCGTCTGCGTCGCCAAACAGCACGCCAGCGACGTCGACCACCGCGCCCGACACCACGGCGTGGCCTCGGCCGCTCGGACCGACGATGCGCAGGCGCAGCTCCTTGGAGGCGTAGCCGACAAACTTCGAGGCCGGGATGCCGCCGCCACCGCCGTCGCCGCCGCCACCGCCACCGCCTGCGTCGCCGCCGCCCGTGGGGTCGACATCTTCGCCGCCGCCCCCTGCGCCGTCTTCGCCGCCGGCGACGCCGTCTTGGCCCTCCGCGTCGACCGCGACGCCGTCTTGGCCGACGTTGCCGCCGCCCCCGTTGCCGCCGCCTGGCAGGGTGAAGCCCTGGTTCGAGGACGTCGCAGGGTCACTGCAGCACACGAGCAGGAGCGCGGCGACGAGGCCGAGCGCGAGGGGAACACGACGCAACATCGAGGCTCTCCGAAGCACAAGCGCCGGGGCAGGGCGGCCCTGGCGCGCGAGAACGCGCACGATAGCGATCTGGTGGCCTGCGGACAAGGGAAACGACGCAGCGGCGCTGCAGAAGTGGCGCCCTTCGACCCCCATCGTGAGGGCCCGCGTCGCCACGCGAGATCGGTGGTATCGGTGGGCAAGCCAGGTGCCGGCGCGGCATGGCCCCGCCTCGACCCGGCGCGGGCCCCGCGGTGGATGCCGGCGGACGCCCGTGGCGATCGCTGTGCGCCGTCTTGGCAGCATCGGCCGAGCCAGTCATCCTCGGTCGACTCGCCGGCATCGGGCGCCGGCAAGCAACGGGAGGCTGGGCCACCGATGCAGTCTCCGTCCCTATCGCAAGACCTGCCGGCCTGCTTGCGCCCGAGCGCCAGCGCCATCGTCGGTTGCGAGCCGCTTGCCGCGGACCTCGGACGCGCCGGACTCCTGGTCCTGCACGGCTTCACCGGCTCGCCCTGGGAGGTCCGCCCCCTCGCTGAGGCTGCGCGCTCGCTCGGCTTCAGCGTCGCGCTGCCCGTCCTCGCCGGCCACGCGACCCACGTCGATGATCTCGCCGACAAACGCTGGCCTGACTGGCTGGCCTCGGCGCTCGAAGCCCACGTCTGGCTGCAGGCGCGCTGCGACCGCGTGCACATCGCGGGCCTCTCGATGGGGGCGCTGCTGGCGCTGCAGATCGCCCGCAGCGGTCGACAGCCGCCGCCCCGCTCGCTGCTCTTGCTGGCCCCTGCGATGACGCTCGCCCCTGAGGTCGACGCCTTTGTTCGCGCCGCGTCGCGTCTGGGCTGGCCGCGGCGCGTCGGCAAGGGCGATCCGCGGCTGCCGGGCGGCCTGCGACCGCCGGCCTACGGCGCGATTCCGCTGCGCGCGGCACGGTCCCTGCTGGCCCTGATGGACGAGGTCCTCGCCGACCGCACGGCCCTCGCCATGCCCGCTCTGTCGCTGCACGGCGAGGCCGACGCGACCATCCCCTGCGAACGTGCTCAGCGCCTGCTCGCGCCGCTGCTCGGGCCGCAAGGGCTCAAGGTGCGGGTTCCTGACGCTGGCCACTTGCTGCTGCGGACCGCCCAAGGCGAAGCCGTGCTGCGGCGCTGCGTGCTCGCCCTGCAGACCCTTGAGCCCTACGGCCCCGACGCGCCTGGCAAGTCGCCCCGGCGCGTTTGAACGCCAGCCAGGACGACCGGCTGTCGGCCTCGAACGCCGAAAGCGACCTCGGCGGACGGGACGGCGACCCGAGCGACGGAGCTGGCGTCAGCGCAACTTCTAGGCGAATGCGCCGGGGTGGTGCCCCAGGGCGGTCGCAAAGTCGACGTCAGCGCCGACAACCCCCACCCCCGCCGCTTCGCGGCACCCCTCTCCCGCTGAAGCGGGAGAGGGGGGCACTGAATTCATTGTCATGTCGCCCCTCTCCCGCCCGACGGGAGAGGGGGTGAGGGGGTGAGGGTGTCTTTCGCTCCGGACTTTG
>CANLIC010000008.1 GCA_947491025.1 Myxococcales bacterium | reverse complement strand
GAGGCGTTGGCAGGCCATGGCCAGCGACCACTCGAAGTCAGAAAGCCGGTGCAGGAACTGATCCTGGTTCACCTCGGCGCGTCCCATCGAGGGGTCCAGGTTGTTCCAGACGAAGTGGCGGACGTGCGGGTGATGGGCGATCCAGTGCTCGATGGTCTCGTGGAGGTGGTCGCAGTTCAGCTTGTTGATGACACAGTTGATGTTGACGGCGATGCCGACCGCGTTGGCGTTGTCGACCGCTGCAAAGGCCTTGTCGAGCGTCTTGGCGACGCCCCGCAGCCTCTCCTCGACCTCGGGGCGGTGCGAGTAGACCGAGATGTGCACGTGCTGCAGGCCGGCGTCGGCCATCTCGCGGGCGAATGCCGGGTCCGCCAGGCGCCAGCCGTTCGTGATCATGCGGACGTGCAGGCCCTGGTCCCGAGCGTAGCGACAGATGATCGGCAGCTCGGGGTGCAGCGTCGGTTCGCCGCCGGTCAGGATGATTCCGAAGTAGCCACGCTCGACGAAGTCGTCGACCAGCACCTTCATCGTGTCGAAGGTGTGGACGTAAGGCGTCGTCGGGTTGCTGCAGAAGCCACAGAAGTGGTTGCAGTGGCGGACGACCTGGATGTAGCCGATGTTCGCCATGCTTCCCCGGCCCGGCGGGCCTCAGCCCCGAACGGCCGAGATCGCGCGCCGCCCCGTAGCGTAGCATGAAGGCCCCTCGGAGTCGCCACCCTGCGGGCATAACCACGCCGTCGGGCTTGCAGAAGCCGCCGGGCTGCGGTCTATTGCCGGCGCCGGTGCGGCCCTGGGTCGTCGCAGTTCGCCGGTGCCTGGAGTGATGATGTCGAACCCCCACAAGGACTTCACGGCCACCACCCAGTTCGAGGGTCTGAGCCAGAACGACCTGCCGACCGTGGGCGCCGAGGTCAGCGCGCCGACGGCAGCGCTGTCGGTCGGGTGGGAGATGCTCCCGCTTTTCGCCGGGATGGACCATACGGCCCGCGAGCAGTTCCGCGCCGCAATGAAGGTGGCCGCATTCGCGTCTGGCGACGAGATCATCAAGCAGGGCGACGACGGCGAAGAGATGTTCGTGCTGGCCGAGGGCACGATCCGCATCATCGTGCGCGGCGCCGACGGCAAGGTCGTCTTTGAGCGCACCAGCGCCGCACCCGCGATTTTCGGCGAGATGTCACTGATTACGCGCGAGCCGCGCAGTGCAACCGTCGTGGCCGAGATGAGCTGCGTCTGTCTGCGCATCGACAAGATCGCAGTCAAGGAGCTCTTCGGACGCCACCCTTCGACCGCGGTGTTCCTGACGCGCTTGGTCGGCGAGCGGCTGATGCAGGTGCAGGGCATCCGCAAGGTCGGCAAGTACGAAGTCAGCGGTCGCTTGGGTTCGGGCGGCGTTGCGACGGTGTTCGAGGCGCGCCACCCGTCCCTCGGCATCCCCGTCGCGCTCAAAATGCTGAGTCACGCCCTGGTGTTCGACGCTGGGTTCGCCGACCACTTCGCGGAAGAGGCGCGGCTGGTCGCGATGCTCGACCACGAGAACATCGTGCGCGTGCTCGACACCGAGCAGGCCTACGGCACGCACTTCATCGTGATGGAGAAGCTGACCGGCGAGCTCCTCGACGAGCTCGTTCAGGGCGAAGAGCCGGTGAGCTGGGAGAACACGCGCCGCATCTTGCGCGAGATCTGTGACGCGCTCGCCTATTCGCACGACCACGGCTTTGTCCACCGCGACGTCAAGCCTGAGAACGTTTTTCTTCGCACCGACGGCCGCGTCAAGCTGATGGACTTTGGCATCGCCACGCGCTCGGGCGGCAGCGACGGCGAGGGGCGCGTTTTCGGCACGCCCTACTACATGTCGCCAGAGCAGATCCAAGGCGAGGAGCTCGACGGCCGCAGCGATCTCTATAGCCTCGGCATCCTGGCCTACGAGCTCGTGACTGGGACCCTGCCGTTCGACGCCGACACCATCGAAGACCTCTTCGAACACCACATGTCGACGCCGACGCCGGACCCGCGCAGCGAGCGCCCCGGTATCCCGGAAGATCTGGTCGAGTTCATTCTGCGGGCGACGGAGAAGCGTCCCGCAGACCGCTTCGCGACCTGCCATGAGGCGTCGGCCTACCTCAAGGCTGCCGCTGAAATGCCGATGCTCGACCGCTTCGCCATGTCTTCGCTCTCGGTGACCTATCACGAATCGATGCGGGACCGGGTCGAGACGGTGCTGCGAGAGGCGGCGCGGCGCCTGGCTGGAGTGCGCGGCATCGTCTTCTTCGAGGCCCACCGCGACGCAGGTACCGGCCAGGTCAGCACGCCGACCGGCAACGTGCGGGTGCGGGCGACGTCGATGCCGGCGCTCGACCGGCCTCCGCCGCCGCCCGGCTTCGTCCCGCCGCCGCCGCCGCCCATGCCCACTGCGGGCTTCGTGCCGCCGCCGCCGCCGCCGACTTTCGTCCAGTCGGCACCCCCTTCGCCCCCCGCAGAGCGGCCTGCCAGCAAGACCACGATCACACCGAAAGACCAAACCCTGGCGGTCGACCAAGCTCCGGTCGAGAGGGGCACGGCACCCAAGCCCAAGGCCCCGTCACGCAAGAGCTAGCGAAAAGCCGGCCCCCACAATGCACGTCGTCCTCTACAACCCTCCGAGCTCGGCCGGCCGCAAGCCGATCGCGCCCTGCTCGCTGCTGGCGCTGGGGGCCTTGCTCGAAGGTCGCCACGGCTGGTCGCTGGTCGACGGCAACCTCGTCGAGGGCGATCCCTTCGTCGCCCTCGACGCCGAGGTTCGACTCCGACAGGCCGACCTCGTCGGCATCACCGTCATGCCCGGGCCGCAGCTCGCCGACGCGGTGCCGACCTCGCGGCGGTTACGGGCGGCGCACCCCAAGCTCCGAATCGTCTGGGGCGGCTATTTTCCCAGCCAGCACGCAGAGGTGGCTCTCGCCGACGATGCGGTAGACTTCGTGGTGCGCGGTCACGGCGAGCGCGCCTTCCTGCTGCTCTGCGACGCCCTCGCCGCCGGCGGTGATGGCCGTGGCCTGCAGGGCGTGGCCTGGCGCGACGCAAGCACGGGGCGCGGCGTCGACGAAGGAATGCCGCAGATTCCGCACCCTGGCGAGCAGCCGTCCTTCCCCTGGCACCGCCTGCCGATGGCGCGCTACCTGCGGCCAACCTTCCTCGGCAGCCGGACCATCGGCCACCACAGCAGCTACGGGTGCCCGTTCTTCTGCAATTTCTGTGCGGTCGTAAACATGGTCGACGGCGCCTGGCTGGCCGCCTCGGCGGAGCGCACGGCCGCCGACGTGCGGACGCTGGTGCGGGACTTCGGCGCCAATGCCATCGAGTTCTACGACAACAATTTCTTCGTGGCCGAGAAGCGTTGTCGGGCCTTTGCCACCGCCATCGCCGATCTCGGCGTGCGCTGGTGGGGCGAGGGCCGCATCGACACCATGCTGGCGTGGCACGACGACACCTGGCGGGCCATGGCGGACTCGGGCCTTGCGATGGTGTTCATGGGCGCCGAGGCCGGCGACGACGCGACGTTGGCGCGCATGAACAAGGGCGGCAAGCAGACTGCGCAGTCGACGTTGCAGTTGGCCGAGCGGATGGCGCGCTTCGGCGTCGTGCCTGAGTACTCGTTCGTCCTCGGCAGCCCGCCCGATCCAGAGGCGGACGTCGCCCGCACCCTGGCCTTCGTCCGGAAGGTCAAAGAGGTCAACCCTGCGACAGAGGTGGTGTTCTACCTCTACACGCCGGTGCCGCTTGAGGGCACGCTACTGGAGAGCGCGCGCAAGACAGGCTTCGCGTTCCCGACCACGCTCGACGGCTGGCTGAACTCGGAGTGGCAGGGCTTTGCCCAGCGCCGTTCCGACGCGATGCCCTGGATCTCGGCAGCGCTGCGCGAGCAGATCCGTGGCTTCGAGCTGACGATGAACGCTGCGTTCCCGACCTCGACCGACGCCCGCAACCGGGGGCTGCGTCGACGTGCGCTGCAGACCCTCGGCCGTTGGCGCTGGGACGCCGGCATGTACCGCCACCCCTACGAGCTCAAGGTCGCCGCGCGCCTGCTGCGCTACCGCCGTCCTGAGACCTCCGGGTTCTGAACCCTCAGCTTCTTTGGCTTACCGTGGCGCCCTCGGCCTCGGCGTCGATCTGCTGCGCCAAGGCGACGTCGAGCGCGGTCAGGCCGCCGGCGTCGTGGGTCGAGAGCGCGATGTCGACGGTGCGGTAGACGTTGGACCACTCCGGATGGTGTGAGGCCGCCTCTGCCCGCAGCGCGACGCGGGCCATGAAGCCGAATGCGGCGACGAAGTCCGCAAAGAAGAAGCGCTTCTCGATCGCATCGCGCCCTTCGCTCAGCCGCCAGCCGCGCTCCAGCAGGGGCCCGAGGACGTTCGTCCGCTCGTCTGCCGTCAATCGCTGCATCTTCGCCTCCTTTGCACGCCCGTCCGCCGGGCGCGACGCTGCCATGCCGCGCCGAACCTGTCACCCGGTGGGCGTGGCTGCCAGACCCACCCGAACAGGCCGAGCCGTCGACCGGTCGTGGCACTTTGCGGGCCCCAGACTGCGCTGCGCCATGGCCGGGAATGGCGCGGTGGGGTGGGGCGTTCTATCGTGGAGGGTGCCGGTCGCTTCATCGCCCGGCGTAAGGAAGGAGCCGCAGTCCATGCTCGAGATATTCCGCAAGCGCCGCGAACGCGCCAGCTTCGATCAAGAGGCGATGCCGCACCTCGACGCGCTTTACGCATTCGCCATGCACCTGTCGCGCAACCGCGAGGATGCCGAGGACTTGTTGCAGGAGACCTACGTCAAGGCCCTGCACAACTGGCACCGCTACGAAGAAGGCACCAACTGTCGGGCCTGGCTTTTCCGCATCATGACCAACACGTTCTACAACGTGGCGCGCGCCCGAAAGCGGCGACCGCAGGTCGAGACCGACGCCTTGCCCGAGGTCGAGTGGCAGATCGCAGAGTCGTACAGCGACACCGGCATGTACCGCCCGCTTGAGGAGATCGTGCTCGACGGTCTCATGTCCAAGCACATGCAGGCGGCGCTCGACTCGCTGCCGGACGACTTCCGGACCGTGCTGCTGCTCGCCGACCTCCACGACTTCTCCTACAAGGAGATCGCCGAAGTCTGCGAGTGCCCGGTGGGCACCGTGATGAGCCGCCTCTACCGGGCGCGGCGCGCCATGCAGCGCAAGCTGATGGAGCACGCGATCACCGAGGGCGTCATCGAGCGTCCACCCGTCGACGATGACGGCGTCGTGGCCCTCGACGCGTTTCGCTTGCGCGCCAAGCGCCAGGCCGGCTGAGACGTCGACCCGCCGAGAGGTCGTTTGAGTTGGCAGACGGTTTGGGTTGGCTGAGCAGGAGGATGACCGTGAATTGCGAGGATGTGCAAAAGTACGCCTTCACTTACCTCGATGGTGAGTTCGGCGATCGTGAGCGCGCCGAATTCGACTGTCACCTCGCAGCCTGTGCTGGCTGTCGATGTCGCATCGAGGAAGGGGCGAGTTTTCGTCGGGTGTTGCGCCGCAACCTCTGTCAGGTCCCGGCCGACGCGGCCACGCGGCTGCGGGTGACCGCGCGGCTGCAGGCGTGTCAGTCGAGCCGGAGCCGTATCGCCGACATGGGGCAGCAGGCGCCGCTGGCGTTGGCTGCGGGTCTATTGCTTGCCGCGGGCGTCGGCACCTGGATCTGGGCCGGCGGCGGGCAAGACGCCGAGCTGCCGAGCATGGCGCTGGGGCCTGGCTTGGCGACGGCGGCTGGCGGCGCGTGGCAGCGGGCGACGGGCCCTGTGGCGCCGCAGGCCGCGGGCGACGACGTGGTGTTGGCCGGCGCCGCGGGGCCTTCGTTGGACGCTGAGGCCCGCGCCGCGGTCGATCGTCGTCGGCAGGCTGCAGCCGTCCGCGACGCCCACGACGCCACTGTGCGTCTCGCCGCGCATGGCGCGTTGGCGCAGGAGGCCGACGATCTCGGTGTGCCCGAAGTGCTCAGCGGCGCTGTGGACTCGACGTTCTTGACCCGCACCAGCCCCTTTGGCGCGGTGCGGGCGCCAGCCAACCTGCGGGCGCTGGTGCGCACCCACGCTGCGCCGCTGCCGCTGGAGGTCGAGGGCCACGTCGGCGCGGTGCGCGACTGGCTGCGGGCGCGGCTGCCTGGCGTGCAGGGGCCGCCGGTGCCGGAGGGCGCTGGCGTTGAGCTGCAGGGCGCCCGGCTGTCGCAGCTCGCGGGGCGTCCTGTCGTGCTCTACAGCTACGTGGCCTATGGCAAGTCGATGACCGTGGTGCAGCACCTGCGCGGCGCCGGCCACGCGCCCTTTGAAGATCCCGAGGTCGAGACCGAGCGCCCGGGCGAGCCGAGCGGCGCCAGCGGCGGGACGCTGGTCGACCATGTCGTCGGTTTCCAGGTCCTGCACGCGCTTCGCGATGGCACGTTGATCTCGGTGATCAGCGAGCTCGACAGCGCCGCCCTCAGCAGCCTCGTGGCGCCGCCGACGTTCCTCTAGCCGGGACGCTCAGGCCGCTTCGTCGCCGTCGACCGCCGCCGACGCCTTCGCATCTGGGGGGCCAAGGCGCAGTTCGCGGCCGATCGCTGGCAAGAAGGGTAGCGCCACCAGCAGCCGCCCAGCGATGAAGCCCACGATCATGACGGTAGTCATGGCATCGATCGTCGGCACCGCGTCGACCCCGGCCGGGGCAAAGCCGCGGTAGAGCTCGCGGGCAAGCAGCTGCGTCGTGCCGATGCCCGAGATCGAGAGCGGCACCACGCCGACCACCGTCAGCACCGGCACCAGCACCAGCAGCGCCGCCAGGGAGGGCGCGAGGCCAAATGCCTCGAGCAGCTGGTGGTGGATCAGCACGTAGATGCAGACAAACGCCGCGCGCAGCAGCACGCCTGCGATCATCGACTGCGGACGCAGCGAGGCCAGGGGCCGCAGCAAGGACCAGCTGCGCAGGCGCTGCAGCGGCCTCGGAATCGGCGCCTTGGACTGCAGGATCAGCACGCTGCCGAGGGCGAGGACCATCACCGCCAGCACGATCCACTGCAGCCGTGCCTGCAGGCCCGGCACCGCGGCGATGAGGTCGGGCGCGACCTGCAGGCCCAGGGTGAGCAGCGACGCGAGCGCCACGAGGTCGAGCCAGGACATCACGGCCAGCGCGACGGTGGCCTCGAGGAAGCCGACGCTGGCGCGCCGCGCCACGACATAGGCCATGCCGAGCGTCGCGGCGTTGTAGTTGACGATGTTGAGGACGTAGCTCGCCGCCTTGAGCTTGGCCAGGGGCCGCAGGCCGAGCCCGGGTGCCTCGGCCGCGGTCGGCAGCGTTCGGCGCAAGATCCAGGCGAGGCAGGCGCTGTCGGCCAGCCACGCGCTGACGGTCCCCAGCACGATCACGGAGAGAACGCGGCCAAGGTCAGCGCGTCGGAGCGCGGCAGCGACGGCTGGCAGGTCGGTGCTGTGGAGCATGTAGCCGACCAGCAGCGCCGTGCCGAGCGGTGGCAACAAGCGCTGCAGCAGCGCCCGACGTCCTCCCGGCTCCTGCCCTCTGTCTGCCGTCGCGTCCGCCATCGCGGTGCCCTCGCTCGATCGTGACCATCCGTCGGCGCCGACCGCCACGAGGTCGGTCACGGCGCTTGACAGCGCGAGCGACCAGCCCGGAGCCTGCCGCCGCGCGGCTCCACGCTAGCGCTATGGGAGGCCGATGTCTCGCCCGCTGCCATCCGCTCCGGCCGCTCCCGCGGCGATCAGCGAAGATGCCTCTCTGTCTAGGGACTTGCGGCGCGCCCCGCACCACGACGCTGGCGTTGAGGTCCGCGGCCGGGCGATCGATGCCCTCATCGCCATCGAGCGCGGGGCACGCAGCCAGTTGGCCGTCGCCGACGCGCTCGACCGCAACCCGCCGCTGCCGGGACCCGATCGTGGGTTGTGTACGGAGCTCATCTATGGAGCGTTGCGGCTGCAGCATCGCCTTGACGCCTGGGCGGTCGCCGTCAGCCACGAGGGGCTTCATGGACTGGACGTCGCGACGCTGTGCGCCGTTCGCGTCGGCCTGCATCAGCTGAGCGGCTTGGACCGAATTCCCGACTTTGCCGCCATCGACGCCACCATTGAGGCGGCCAAGGGGCGCGTGCCGCGCGGGCGCATCGGCTACCTCAACGCGGTGCTGCGGCGGCTGGCGCGCGAGGCGCCCTGGCGCACCTCGCTGCCCCCAGCGCTGCCACCGTGGCAAACGCTGCACGTGCGGGCCTTCGCAAGCCGTGCTGGCGTCGACGGAGACGCGCTCTTGGCGGCGCTTTGCCAGGCGCCGGCGACGCACCTGCACGTGATCCCGGCAGCGCGGGCCGGGGTCCTCGCCGAGCTGGCGGCCGAGGGCGTGCAGGTGGCGCGGGTTGGCGACATTCCGGGTGCCTTGGTGCTGCACTCGGGGCCCTTCTGGCAGAGCCGGCTCCACGCCAGGCGGGCTGCGATCGCGCAGGATGGGGCCAGCGCTGCGGTGGTCGAGTGGCTGGCGGCACAGTCTGGGGAGCGGGTGCTCGACCTCTGCGCCGGCCGTGGCGCCAAGGCGCTCTTTCTCTGCGCAAGCGGCGCCAGCGTCGACCTGGTCGACGTCGACGACGGCAAGCTGGCCGAGGCAGAGGCCTTGTTGCGGCTGGCGGGCTTGCAGGCGGCAGCGACCTGGGCTGGCGACGCGATGCGGCCCACGCTGGCGCCTGGACCCTACGACGCGGTGTTGATCGACGCCCCTTGCAGCGGTCTCGGCACCTTGCGGCGACGACCGGAGATCGCGGCCCGACGCACCATGGCCGACGTGGTGCGGCTGGCGCTGCTCCAGCGGGCGATCTTGCGCAGCGCAGCGTCGCGGGTTCGCCCCGGCGGGCGACTGGTCTACGCGGTCTGCACCCTGACCGAGGAAGAAGGGGCCGACGTCGTCGAGGAGTTTCTCCGCGCTCATCCTGAGTTTGAGCGCGATCACCGCCCGGACGCACCGGACGCTGCGCCCACATGGCTGGCGGACATGCGCGATGAGGTCGGCGACCTGCGGAGCCACCCGCTGCGCGACGGCGTCGACTGCTTCTACGCCGCCCGGCTGTGGCGCCGCAGCTGAGCCGCGACCCGCCCGGCTGGCGCAGACCCCGATCGCGGCCGCCTGCGCGCCGACTCCGCGCTGCGAGCGACCTTGCCTTGGTGCACCCCACTGCGGCCTCGGTTGGAGGTCGCAGAGACGGGGGCCGGGAGGGGCGCCATGGGACAAGGCGGAGCACGCCGCGACGACGCGCCGGCGGTGGAGCAAAGCATTGAGATCTCGCTCGAAGAGGCCCTCGCCCTCGGCTGGCTGCGGCGCGACCGCGGGCACGCTAGGCGACGGAGCCTCTTTGTGCGGGGCAGCTGCGGCGCCGAGGCCACGGCCCGGCTGGCGATCGTCGGCTCGCGGGCCCCAACCGGGGAGCAGGCGGCGCTTGCCGGCGCCCTCGCTGAAGCTGCGGTGCAGGTAGGCTGGGCCGTGTGGAGCGGCGGAGCCGATGGGGTCGATACCATCGCTCACCGCGCTACATTGCACGCCGGCGGCCACACGGTGGCCGTACTTCCAGCAGGGATGACACCGGCGACCCCCGCCAAGAACGCCGCACTGTTCGACCGTATCGGCGATCTGGGCGGGCTGCTCGCCGCCGCAGTCGATGGTGCTGCCGTGCAGCCGGCCGCCTTTCGCGCCCGCAACGTGACGCTGGCCGCCGCCGTGGACGCGCTGCTCGTCGTCTGCGCGAGCGATCGCAGCGGCTCGCTGCACGCTGCCGGGCGGGCTCGAGCGATCGGGCTGCCTGTCGCAACGGTGCCCTGGTCGCCGCGGAGCCCCAACGCAGCCGGCGGCCACGCGCTTTTGGAGGGCGGTGCCCGCTGTGTCGCGTCGCCAGAGGCGCTGCTGCGCTGGCTCGCGGCCTTGCGGTCTGCAGGGCTCGTCGATTCCGCGCCGTCACCTGCGGCGGTCGGCGGGGAGCCCGCGCAGCGCTCGCTGCTGCCCCAGGGGCCCTTGGCGGGGCGCGAGGCGCGGACCCGCAGCGCGCCATTGGCGAAGCAAGACGCGGCGGCGAGGGTGGGCGCCATTGACGCGGGCGCTGGCGGCTGGCAACGATACGCCGCCGATCCGGCCGCGCTTCCCGCGCTGTCGAACCCGGTGCAGCTGACGGCGCAGCAACGGACGCTGCTGCAGGCCGTCGTCGGCAGCCACCCGCACGGGCTCTCGCCCGCCGCCGTGGCGCCAGTCGAAGCCCGCGGGGCGATGGTGTCTTTGCTGCTGGAGTTGGCGCTTGAGGGCCTCGTGGTGATGGATCGCTACGGCCGACACCTGGCGACACCGGCCGGACTGCGGGCGGCAGAGAAGGACATTGAATGAAGGCGGCAACCGCAACCCAGCAAGCCCGATCCCCCAAAGAGCGGGCGCTGGTGATCGTCGAGTCGCCGACCAAGGCCGCGACGATCCGCAAGTACCTGGGCGACGGCTTTGAGGTCGAGGCCAGCGTCGGCCACGTCCGCGACCTGGTGACGCGCCGCGGCGAGCTCGACGAGGGCGATGCCCGCCGCGACGCCGGTTGGGTCAAGTACGGCGTCAACGTCGACAACGGTTTCGCGCCCTTGGAAGAGGTCTACCGCGTCCCGCCGCAGAAGAAGCGGCAGATCGACGAGCTCAAGCGGGCGCTGCGCGGGGTCGACACGCTCTACCTCGCGACGGACGATGACCGCGAAGGGGAGTCGATCAGCTGGCACTTGCTCGAGGAGCTCAAGCCCAAGGTCGAGGTCCGTCGCCTGGTGTTCCACGAGATCACGAAGCGCGCCATTCAGGCTGCCCTCGAGAACCCGCGCCCGCTAGACATGGACCTGGTGAATGCCCAGCGCACCCGCCGCATCATCGACCGCCTCTACGGCTGGGATGTCAGCGAGGTGCTGTGGCGCAAGATCAAGCCGGGCCTCTCCGCCGGGCGTGTGCAGTCGGTGGCGCTGCGGCTGCTGGTCAGTCGCGAGCGCGAGCGCATCGCCTTCCGCTCGAGCGCCTACTGGGACCTCCTGGCCCAGCTCTCGGTCGGCAGCGAGTCGTTCCAGGCGATCCTGTGGCGCGTTGGCGACCAGCGCGTGGTCTCGGGGCGCGACTTTGACGCCACCACCGGCATCCGCAAGGGCGACGAGGGCCTGTTGCTGGACGGCGCCAAGGCCGCCGCCCTGGCTGAGGCGATGCGAGGCGCGGCACTGCGTGTGGCAGAGCTCGAGGTCAAGCCGCTGACGCGCAAGCCAGCGCCGCCGTTCACCACCTCGACGCTGCAGCAAGAGGCCAACCGTCGGCTCAAGATGTCGGCGCAGCAGACGATGCGCGTGGCGCAAGGGCTCTACGAGAAGGGCCTCATCAGCTACATGCGTACCGACAGCACCCGCATGGCCGACGAGGCGGTGGCGGCCACCCAGGCGGCGGTGCGCGAGCGCTTTGGCGAACGTCGATTGGCCGAGGCGACGCGTGTCTACGAGACCCGCAGCGCCGGCGCCCAAGAAGCCCACGAAGCGATTCGGCCCGCGGGCGAGCGCTTCCTGACGCCCGAAGAGCTCGGGCGCGACCTGAGCGATCCCGAGCGAAAGCTCTACGAGCTCATCTGGCGGCGCACCTTGGCCTGCCAGATGGCCGACGCGCAGTTGGAGCAGACCACGGTCGACGTGGCCTTGACCCCGACGCGCGGCCCCACGGCGACCCTGCGCGCCAACGGCCGTATTGTGCGCTTCGACGGCTTCCTGGCGGCATTCGGCGAGGCGGACGACGAGTCGGACGCCGGGCGCCTGCCCGCGATGGAGAAGGGCCAGGCGCTGCAATGGCACGGCGACGACCCGCTCCAGGCCCGCGAACACCAGACCAGGCCGCCCGCCCGCCTGAACGACGCGAGCCTGGTTCGCGCCCTCGAGGAGAAGGGCATCGGCCGCCCCAGCACCTACGCCGCGATTTTGCAGGGCCTGCTCGACCGCGGCTATGCGTTCCGCCGTGGCAATGCGCTGGTGCCGACGTTCATGGGAATGATCGTGACCGATCTGCTCGAGCGCAACATGCCGCAGCTCGTCGACTATGCCTTCACCGCCCAGATGGAAGCGCAACTCGACGCGATCGCCCGTGGCGAGGAGGACTGCGCCCGTTACCTGCGCAGCTTCTACCGCGACGGGTTCGATGCCGGCAGTGGCCACGTCCTGGGCTTGACCCACCTGCTCAGTCAAGTGCGCGACCGCATCGATCCCGCGGTCGCCAGCGGACTCACCATTGGCGAGCACGGCGGTGACAAGGTCGAGGTGCGCATCGGCCGCTTCGGCACCTTCGCCCGCTGCGGTGAACGCACCGCCACCGTGCCCGAGGAGCAGGCGCCCGACGAGCTGACCGTCGCCCGGGCGATCGAGCTCTTCGAGGCCAAGGAGCGCGGCGACGCGCCGCTCGGCCACGCCGAAGATGGTACGCCGGTCTTCCTCCGCAACGGTCGCTATGGCTTCTATCTGCAGCTCGGTCTCAAGCGGGGCGACGACGACAAGCCCAAAATCGTCAGCCTCTCGAAGGGCATGGCACCCGAGACGCTCGACATCGCACGCGCCCTGCAGCAGCTCACGCTGCCGCGCGCACTCGGCAAGCACCCGCGCACCGAGCAGGCGATCGAGGCCCACGTCGGCCGCTACGGCGACTACCTCAAGGTCGGTGCCGAGTCGCGCTCCCTGCCGCTCGGCACATTCGCCGTCGATGTCACGCTGGAGCAGGCCGCCGCGCACTGGGACAAACCGAGGGCGCCAGGCGGGCGCGAGATGTTGCGCGAGATCGGCGTTCGGGCCTCCGACGGCGCGATGATCTCGCTCTGGCAGGGGCGCTATGGCCTCTACGTCACCGATGGCAAGGCCCACTGCAACCTCAAGGACGAAGATCCCGACAACCTCGACGCGGAGACCGCCGCCAAGTGGATCGCCAAAGCCGCCGAAGAGCGGGCTGGCAAACTGGTCGGAACGCACCCCGCCACCGGCTTGGAGATGCGCGTGATGAAGGGCCCCTTCGGGCTCTACCTCACCGACGGTGCCGTCAACGCCAGCCTGCCCCGCGGCATGGACGGCGACGACGTCGAGTTGGTGTGGGCCGTCCAGCGCATGGCCGACTACGGCAAGCCGGTCAAGGGCAAGAAGGGCGCACGGGCGGCCAAGCCAGCCAACAAGACCGCGGCTTCGACGCGAGCCTCAGCGGACCCCGCCGTCAAGACAGCGGCCAAAGCCGCGGGCAAGTCGACAGGCAAAACGGCGGCCAAATCGACCGGCAAGGCGCGTTCGGCCGCGGCTCCCAATGAGGCCGCCGCGACCACCAAGGCCAACGCCACCGCCGGTGCCAAGGCCGCGGCCAGCGTGCGCAAGACGTCCAGCAAGGGCCTCGCCAGCAGCTCCGTCGAGGCGCCCGTGATGGCCCCGCCGCCAGCGCCACCGCCGCCGTCTCGCACCGGAATTCGCCGCCCAGCGCCGCGCGGGGCACCGGCCTAGGCGACCGCGCTCTTCGCTTGTGCCGAGGCCGCCACTGCGGACGGCGGTTGAGCTGATGGGTCCTGCCTCAGCGCTCGCCACCGATGGGTCGCCGTGGCGCGGCGCCGCTCAAGCTCCGAGGCCGCTTGCGTTGCGACAGGGCGCGCAGATGTGCCCGAGAGCTCTGCACTAGCTGCCGGGGTTCACCTTGCCGCGGCCGCCGAGGTAATAGACCGCTCCGGCGAGCAGCGTGCCGGTGAACCAGGCGTAAACGTAGAGGTCGTCGAACACGTCCGGCGGGCCGCTGCGCAGGTGAATCCCCTTGGCGAAGCCCGGCAAGTTGGGCAGCAGGCCGACGCCGAGTGCGACCAGCGCCAGCGGCTTGACGCCGGCGAAGCGGCCCTCCGGTCGGTAGAGCTCGGCCACGTCGAGCTCGGTCTTCCGCAGCAGGAAGTAGTCCGCGATCATCACGCCGGCGACCGGGCCGAGCAGCGCCGAGACGCCTCCGAGCCAGCCGCTGAGGTAGGTCGCCGGGTCCTGCATCAGCTTCCAGGGCATGCAGGCGATGCCGAGCAGGCCGGTGATGAGGCCGCCGGTCTGGAAGCTGATCTTGCGCGGCGCGAGGTTTGCAAAGTCGTTGGCTGGGCTCACGACGTTGGCGGCGATGTTGACCGAGAGGGTCGCGATCACGATGCCGAACACCGCCACGACGGCGACCACGGCGCGCGTCAGCCCCGACTCGATGAGCGGTGCCGTGAGGCCCTTCGGCGGCGTGCTTGAGGTCATCTGGCCGAGCAGGAACTCTGGCTGCCAGAGCTCCGACAGGCTCGCGCCCGGCAGTACCGCCTGCGACGCCGAGGTGATGACCACCGCCATGGTCGAGAAGGCGAGCATGGTCGTCGGCAAGCCCAGCGTCTGGCCGAGCATCTGCTCGCGCTGTCCCCGCCCGTAGCGTGTGAAGTCGGGGATGTTGAGCGAGAGCGTCGCCCAGAAGCCGACCATGGCGGTCAGCGACGGCACAAAGACCGGCCAGAAGGCGCTGAGGTCTTTGAACTTCGAGGGCTGGTCAAAGAGCGGACCGACGCCGTTGGCGCGATCGACCACCCACCACAGCAGCGCGGCCGCCAGGATGAGGACGATCGGAGCCGCCCAGTTTTCAAAGACGCGGACGGCGTTCATGCCCCGGTAGATGATGAAGACGTTCATGCCCCAAAACAGCAGGAACGTCAGCACGCTCGGCAAGCTGAGGCCGGCGATGGCCATGCCGCCGCCGAGGCTGGCGTATTCGGGCCAGAAGGTGACGATGAAGGTCTTGATCGCCTCGCCGCCGATGTAGGTGTTGATGCCGAACCAGCCGCACGCGACCAAGGCGCGCAAGATGGCCGGCAGGTTGGCGCCGGCCGTGCCAAACGAGGCCCGCGCCAGCACCGGGAAGGGGATGCCGTACTTGGTGCCTGGGTGGGCGTTGAGCAGGATTGGCACGAGGACGATGAGGTTGCCGAGGCCGATGGTCAGCAGCGCCTGCCACCAGTTCATGCCGCTGGCGATGAGGCCGCCCGCCAGGGTGTAGGTAGGGATGCAGTGCGCCATGGAGATCCACAGCGCGGCGTAGTTGTAGGTCGTCCACACGCGCTTGGCCGCGGGGACGGGCGCCAGGTCGGCGCTGAGCAGCGGCGAGCCGTGGATGTCTTCGGGGAGGCCGGCGAGCGCATCGCGCAGGGCGTGGGGGTCGTGCATCGAGGCGTCCTCTTCGCTGCGCCCAGATTGGGCTCGCGCACTTCGCCGCCCGGCATGGCCGAATGGCGCGATGGGTCCGGATCGACGGCGGGCTGCTGACCGACCGTGAACAGGAGGCTACGCGGCTGCGGAAAGCTGTCAAATCCCTTCAACTGGCCGTGCGGCTTGCCGAACCCTGCGGCGCCCTTGGATCGCCCCAGGCGAGTCAAGGCTTCAACTTGCGCCCCACCGCGATGAGCGGCAGCACCTTAGCCAGCCGTGCCTCGCGGGTCGCATCGCGCTTGGCGTCCGCGATGTGGTCCGCGTATTCGCGCTTGCACGAGGCGGACAGCGAGGCCCAGCCGGCAGCCGCCTCGGGCGAGGCGTCTAGCGCTGCCTGCAGCGCGGCTGGGACGTCGATGGGCCGCGGCGTCAGGTCGAGCCGCACCTCGACGTCCACGCTGTCGCCTGGTCCCTTGCCGAGGGCCGTCACCACGTCGGTGCGGCAGAGCAGCATCGCCGTGGGGCCGCCCATCATCGCGAGCGAGCCGCGATAGCTCACGCGACCATCCCAGAGCGTGGACACCGGCACCAGGTTGCCCCGGCCGAAGGTGGCCTTGAGGTCCTCTGGAAACAGCACGAAGCAGGCAGCGCCGGTCGTCATCGCCCGCTGCAGCGTCGCCGTAAACCGGACGGGCCCGGGATCGCGCCAGGTTGGCGCCTTGGACCCGTCCCTCGTCGCCACATCGGCGCCGCCAACCCGCTTGGCTTTGGGCGGCTTCGACGCCACAGCGGCGAGGCGCGCGCGCACGATGCGCCGGACCAGCTCGAGCGGCAGCGGCTGATCGTGGGGCAACTGGATGGCGCCCTTGCTGGTCCGCAGGCCCGTCAGCTCGCCAGCGAACGCCGCAATCGCCTCAGGTCCGGGGTAGAGGCCGACGTGGCCGGCGAATCCGCCGATGTGGACAAGGTTCTCGCCTTGATGCCACGTCGGCAGGCCGTACGCGATGCGCTCGGTAGCCTTGGGCACTTCCGCCGCGATGAGCTCGCGCAGCAGGCGCAGGCGCTCACGGGCCGCCAGGGGCGCGGCCTCGATGGCGATGTCGATGGCGCCGGGGCCGGCCAAGGTGTCCTCGCGGGTGGCGCTGGCCATCGAACCTCCAAGCCGCCGCGGGTCGCGCCGGAAGGGCTGGCGCAGTCTGTCGCCGAGAAAGAGGGCCACCCTGCAGGTCCGGAAGCCCGCCCGCCCCTACAGACGCTGGCTTCCTCGCGCGAGTTCCTAGGGCCCTTGCGTGACTCGTCGGGGCACCTGCGCGGCCCCACGGCGAGGGTCGCCGGACCGGTGCCGCGTCGTCAACTCATCCCCGGGCGCGCCATTTGGCTGCCCGTCACCGACGGTCGAAGCGGCCGGCGCCCCTGCGCGCGGCGAGGGCCACTGCCGCCGTCGTGGCTGCTGCCCCGCCCCTGCCGCCGCCGCTCGCGCCGATGGCTGAATAGGCCCACCGCGGCCCTGTCGAACCGTCGCTTGCTGCCTGGGGCCGCCGTGCGTGAAGTTTGCACTCCCTTCCGACTCTGCCACCCTCCGCGCGCGCCGCCGCCGAGGGGGCCCGCGCCACTACCCGCACCCACCTGGAGCCCAATGACCGCCACCCAGCCACGTCGAGCCGTCGTCATCCTCGCCGCCGGCAAAGGCACGCGGATGAAGTCCAACAAACCCAAGGTCCTGCACGAGGTCCTGGGCGAAGCGATGCTCGGGCACGTCCTGCGCCTCGCCGAGGACGCCGCCCTCGGCGCCAGCCGCGTCGTCGTGGTCACCGGCCATGAGCGCCACGCGGTTGAGGCCTACCTGCAAGCGACGGCGGGAGGGCGGGCGCGCGTGGCGGTGGAGCAGGTCGATCCGCGCGGCACGGGCCACGCCATGCAGTTCGCGCTGCCACACCTGCAGGACGTCGACGAGGTGGTCGTGCTCTATGGCGACGCGCCGCTGCTACGCCTGCAGACGTTGCTCGACCTCTGCGCTGCGCGCGGGCAGGCGGCGATGTCGCTGCTGGCGGCCGAGGTGCCTGACGCGACGGGCTACGGCCGGGTGGTCCTCGACGCCGACGGCCAGACCATCGCCCGCATCATCGAGCACAAGGACGCTGACGCGGCGACGCGCGCAGTGCGCCTGGTCAACGCTGGCATGGTCTGCGTCGACGCTGCTTTCTTGGCCAACGCCCTGTCGCGGCTCTCCGACGACAACGCCCAGCGCGAGCTCTACCTGACCGACCTGCCGGCCATCGCCCGCGTCGACGGGCTGCGCGCCGTGGTGTCGCGCGCCGCCGATTGGCAGGAGATCTTGGGCTGTAACAGCCGCTCCGAGGTGGCGGACGCGAGTGAGATCTTGCGGTTGCGGATCCTGCACCGCTGGATGGCCGAGGGCGTCAGCGTCGAGCGCGTGGCCGATTGTTGGGTCGAGTCGACGGTGCAGCTCGGCCGCGACACCACCCTCGGCGCTGGCGTCGAGCTGCGCGGCCAGACCGTCGTCGGCGAGGACGTCGTCATCGAACGCGGCTGCGTGCTGCGCGACTGCAAGGTCGAGGCGGGAGCTCACCTGCTGCCCTACGTGATCGCCAGCGAATCCAGCATCGGCCCCGGCGCCAGCGTCGGCCCCTGCGCCCACTTGCGCCCGGGCAGTGAGCTTGGACCCAAGGTCAAGGTCGGCAACTTCGTCGAGACCAAGAAGGCCAAGTTCGGCGCCGGCGCCAAGGCCAGCCACCTGTCCTACATCGGCGACGCGGACATCGGGGCCGGCAGCAACATCGGCGCAGGCACCATCACCTGCAACTACGACGGCAAGAACAAGTTCAAGACCGTGCTCGGCGCCGGCGTCTTCATCGGCTCCGATACCCAGCTCGTCGCGCCGGTGACGCTCGGCGATGGCGCCTACGTCGGCGCCGGCACCACGGTGACGCGCGACGTGCCGGCGGGCGCGCTGGCTGTGTCGCGGGCGCCCCAGCAGAACATCGAGGGTTGGGTGGCGCGCAAGGCGGCCAAGCAGGCCGAAAAGGCGGCCAGCGGCGTCCAGGGAAGCCAGGGCGGATGATGCGACGATCACGCGTCAGTTCCCAGCGAGAGGCCGCCCTTCGGGCCCCTGAGCGGCCCCTTCACGTTGCCGCAGGCCACGCCACAAGGCGCCAGCTTGCGCCAGCGGCCGGCTCTGCCATTCTGCCCCGCGCGCCGGCGACGCCAGCCGCGTTGTCGCGCCTCGCGATGCCGCGGGGGCGTGGCGAAACGGGGCTGCGCCCGGGAGCGCGCCCCAATCGCCAAGGTCGGCGCCCTCGCTGCGGTTGATCGCCGGCCCCCCACCTGGCAACCCACGGCATCGCGCGCCTGTCAGAAGCGCGTCGGAGGAAGCGGAATGTGCGGAATCATCGGCTACGTCGGCCCACAAGAGGCAGCCACCATCCTCGTCGACGGCCTGCGCCGACTCGAGTACCGGGGCTATGACTCGGCCGGCGTGGCGGTGCTGCAGGATGGCGAGATCGGTCTGCGCCGCGCCGTCGGCAAGCTGCGCAACCTCGACGTCAGCCTGGCGCAGGTGCCCGTGCCGGGCACCACCGGCATCGGTCACACGCGCTGGGCGACGCACGGCCGGCCCAGTGAGCCCAACGCGCACCCCCACGTCGTCGGCGACATCGCCGTGGTGCACAACGGCATCATCGAGAACCACCTGCGGCTGCGCGCCGAGCTCGAGGCCGACGGCGCCCGCTTCTCCAGCGAGACCGACACCGAGATCTTCAGCCACCTCATCGATCGCGCCGTGGCGACCGGCCTCACCTTGGTCGAGGCGGTCCGCGCGGCGACGACCCGCGTCCATGGCGCCTACGCCATCGCGGTGGTGCATCGCAAGCAGCCTGAGCACGTCGTCGTGGCCAAGCAGCAGTCGCCGCTGATCTTGGGCGTCGGCAACGGCGAGAGCTTCGCCGCCAGCGATATCCCTGCGATTTTGCAGCACACACGCAAGGTCATCTACCTCGAGGACGGCGACCTCGCCGAGCTGACGCGCGAGGGCTTCCGCATTCAACGCTTCGCCGACGGCACGCCGGTGGAGCGCCCGGTGGCGACGGTCGAGTGGTCGCCGGTGGCCGCCGAGAAGGGCGGCTTCAAGCACTTCATGCTCAAGGAGATCCACGAGCAGGGTCGCGCGATCACCGACACCATCCGCGGCCGCGTCAGCCTGGAGACCGGGCGCTGCTACCTCGACGACCTCGGCATCGGCGCTGAGGAGCTCGCCGGCCTGCGCCGCATCGTCATCGTCGCCTGCGGCACCAGCTGGCACGCCGGCTGCGTCGGCAAGCACTACCTCGAGGCCGCGACCCGGCTCCCGGTCGAGGTCGATCTCGCCAGCGAATTCCGCTACCGCGACCCGGTGCTCGACGCTCACACCTTGGTGCTCGCCATCTCGCAGTCCGGCGAGACCGCCGACACCTTGGCGGCGCTCCAGGAGGCCAAGGCGCAGGGCGCCCGCACGGCGGCGATCGTCAACGTCATCGGGTCGACCATTGCGCGCACGGCGGGCAACGTCGTCTACACCCACGCCGGGCCGGAGATCGGCGTCGCCTCGACCAAGGCCTTCACCACGCAGATGGTCGCGCTCTACCTCATCGCAGTGCACTTCGGGCGCCTGCTCGGCCGGCTCGACGAACACCGCGCCCGCGCGCTGCTGACGGCGCTCGTCGAGTTGCCCGGCGAAGTGACGCGGGCCATCGAGCTCTCCAGCGGCGGCGTCCGCGCCGACGGCAGCCCGCGGCCGAGCGTCGAAGCGATCGCGCGCCGCTTCAAGGACGTGCAGAGCTCCCTCTACCTCGGGCGAGGGCTGCTGCACCCGATCGCGCTGGAGGGAGCGCTCAAGCTCAAGGAGATCAGCTATATCCACGCTGAGGGCTACGCCGCAGGCGAGATGAAGCACGGCCCCATCGCCCTCATCGACGAGCAGACCCCGACCATCGTCGTCTGCCCGCGCGGGCCGAGCTACGAGAAGACCGCCAGCAACCTCGCCGAGATTCAAGCTCGCCGTGGCCCGGTCGTGGCGGTCGGCGACGCCGATGACTTGGAGCTGGAATCCCGCTGCGACGCTTTCCTGGCCTTGCCGGCGACGACCACGTGGACCGCGCCGATCGTCGCCGTGGTGCCCCTGCAGCTGCTCGCCTACCACGTCGCTGACCTGAAGGGCACCGACGTCGATCAGCCGCGCAACCTCGCGAAGTCCGTGACGGTCGAGTAGGCCGAGCGCCCGGCGCTGCCGCCGCCTCCGGCGATTGGGCCCGTCCGAGACTTTCGGGTGCGCTCCCGAGCCGCAAGCCCGCAGCGCCTCGTGAACCCCGCTTCACAGCGAATTCCTGGCCGAAGCCACGCCGAGCGATACCCTGGCTCGGCGCCCGCCGGGCCCGACCTGCCGGGCAGCTTCGCGGTCGACGGCGCAGCCGCGTCCCCGCGCGAGGAGCCATGCTGAACGTCGAGCCCCAGCCCCGTCGCACAAGCGCCGAGCGCCTCGCCGCTTTTGGTCCGGCCCAGCTCCGCGACGGGGCCTTGCGACGGCGCATGGCTCGCGCCGGCCTGGAACAGCGCATCCACCCGCTCGCCGAGGGTGGGCAGCTTGCCTATTGGACGGGTGGCGTCGGACGGCCGCTGCTGCTGATGGGCGGTTTCGGCGCCGACGCGCTCTGGCAGTGGTTCGCCATCGCGCCGACCCTGGCGCGCAGCCACCGGCTTTTCATCCCCGACCTTCTGCACTTCGGCCAGAGCCATGGCGCATCGCGGGCACCGAGCTTGGAGGGCCAGGTCGACGCCATCCGCGAGCTGCTCGACGCGCAGCTGCCGGTGGGCCGGCGAGTCGACGCCGTCGGCCTCTCCTATGGCGGCCTCGTGGTCTGGGCGCTGGCCTCGCAGCAGCCCGAGCGCGTCGATCGGCTGGTGCTGATGGGCACGCCCGGCGATGTTTTCGGCGCCGAGGACCTGGCCGGGCTGCACCAGCGATTCGCCATCGACCACCCAGCCGATCTCCTGCTACCCAGCGACGTCGACGGCATGCGCCGCTTGATCGCGGTGGGCTTTCATCGACCGCCGCCCGTGCCGAACTTCATCTTGCGCGACGTCCATCGGTTCCACTACCTCGGTCAGCGCGCCGAGAAGCGCGCGCTCATCGACGACTTGCTGGCCCGACTCGGCGGCGAAGTGCCGGCCATCGACTGCGCCCGGCACCAATCGCTGCTGATCTGGGGCCGCCACGACGCGATCTTCCCGCTGGAGATCGGCGACCGTCTGCGGCAGCGCCTTGGCAGCCACGCGACCTTGCACGTCGTCGAAGACACCGCACACGCGCCGCCGCAAGAGCGCCCCCGCCCAGTCTTGGCAGCGATGGGGCGCTTTCTGCAAGACTAGCGGCCCGTTCTGCAACACCAATGACCCAGAATGCCGAAGCCACGGCCGCCGCGGCCGCGCCGCACCGAGGGTCGTTCGACGCCCGCGTCTCTGGGTGCGCCGAGCGACAGGTGGCCACTGGGAGCTTTGACGTCTGCGTTTCCGCTGGACGGCCGGGCGACAGTCGCGGCACTGTCTGCACGCCCGCACGCCCCTATCGGCGGGATCGGGCACCTAGGGCGCTGGGAGGGGGCTGAGGCCAGAGCGGTTCGCGCGCAGCGCGTGCCAGCGGGGCGGGAGGCGAGGGGATGTCGATTTTCGGCCAGGTCCCTGAGCGTCGGGAGGGTGAACAGCCGCCCTGGGGCGAAGATCCCAGCTTGATAGACCCCGCGATCATCGAGCAGGCGATGCGCTGGCTGGGGCCGCTATTCGAGCCCGGGGGGCCGTATGAGGTCGACTTTCAAGGCTGGGAGCGTCTGCCGCCCTCGCCTGCGCTCTTCATCGCCAACCACTCGGGCGGCACGACGGTTCCGGACAGCTTCGGCCTCGGCTATGCATGGACCCTCCGCCACGGCCACAGCCGTCCCATCCACGCCCTCGGCCACGACATGATCTTCCGCATCGGTGGGCCGATCGGCCGCACCATGGCGCGCTTTGGCGCCCTGCGCGCCAACCCGGACATGGGCCGCAAGATCTTGGCCGAGCATCGCCGCGACCTGTTGGTCTATCCGGGCGGCGACCGCGACACCTGGCGGACCTTCGAGCAGCGCCACCGCGTCACCTTCGCCGGCCGCACCGGGTACGCCCGCCTGGCCCTCTCAGCCGGGGTGCCGATCGTGCCGATCGCCCACTGTGGCAGCCATCAGACGCTGGTCGTGCTCAGCAGCGGCGCCAAGGTGGCGCGGGCGCTCGGCATTCGGCGGGCCTTTCGCGCCGAAGTCATGCCCATCCACCTCTCGTTGCCCTTTGGCCTCACCGTCGGCCCCTGGCCCCACCTGCCGCTGCCGGTGCGCTTTCGATACCGCGTTGGCCGACCCGTGCTGCCGCCGGAGGGGGCCGACGCCAACGACCCCGCCGCCGTCGCAGCATTCGACGCCGCCGCCCGCGCCTCGCTGCAGGCCGAACTCGACACCCTGGCCGCGACGGCGCCCGGGCCCGCGGAGCAGTGGGAGCACATTCGGGCGACGATGGAGCGGCTCGCGGCCGTCGTCGATCCGCGCAGGAGGACGCGATGACTCGCTTCACGGGCAGCCACCGCGAACGCTTCACCGTTCCGGTCTCTCCGGCCGTCGCCGCCCTTCACTTCGGCGACTTGGACCAAATCATCCGCAACTACGGGCCAATCGAGCGCGCGGACGTTCTGGATCCCGACACCATACAGCTGACGCTGCAGGAGAAGGGGTTTCGCGGCGTGCGCTACCAGGCCGTGTACACCGTGCGCTACCAGCGGACGCCCGGGTCGCTGCGCTGGAGCACCATCGAGAGTCAGAACCTATGGAGCAGCGGCGAGGCCCGCTTCGTAGAGGCGCCCGGCGGCACCCAGATCGACTACCAGCAGACCATCGAGACCGAGGTCCCGGTGCCCCGCCTGCTGGCGACGGTGGCGGAGTCGTTTGTCCGCAAGGAGATCGAGGCCGGGGTACAAGCCTACCTGCAGCGAATGCGCAAGGCCCGGGGCTGGTGATCGTTGCGGCCGGGGCAGTGCCCTCCGCCGCAATCGTCGGGAGGCGAGGATCAGCGTAGACTGCGCCGCGGGTGAGCGTCCGTCGCCATCGGGCGAGCCAGGCGTTGAGAGCAGCTCGTCGCGACTCGGCGGCGCGGAGGCGATGATGGGTACCTTGCGCGTGTGGGTGCTGGTCGGTGCGATCCTGGTTCCCGGCCTTGGCTGCGGGACCGGCGCTGGCGCCGGCGCTGTCGCCGTGACCGACGCCGCCGCCACGGACCAGAACGCCGAGGCTGACGCTGCCGCCAATGACGACGCAGCCAACGACTCCGCGCAAGGCGACGCGGTCGAGGGCGACACGGCCTCTGCCGACGCTGATGCCGCCACTTCGGACGCGGCCCCGGCCTGTACGCCAAGCCCCCGCGCGTCGGCGCCGCAGGAGCTCGGAGGCGCGCGGCCTGCGCCGGTTTTTCTGCCAAAGGCCTGGGACGGCTGTACGCGCTATCCGCTGGTCATCCTGCTGCACGGCTACAGCGCGTCTGGCGGCGTCCAGGACGCCTACCTCGGGTTCTCAGCGCGCGTCGACAGCCAAGGCTTCGTGCTCGTCGTCCCCGAGGGGACCATGGCGCCTAACAACAACCAGTTCTGGAACGCAACCGACGCCTGTTGTGACTTCTACGGTCAGAAAATCGACGACGTCTCGTACCTGCGCGGGTTGATCGACGCCGCCGTCAAGTCGTTTGCCGTCGACCCTGAGCGGGTCTACCTCTTCGGCCACTCCAACGGTGGCTTCATGGCCTACCGCATGGCCTGTGAAGCCAGCGATGTCGTGACCGGCATCACCAGCCTCGCCGGCGCCGTGGTCGGCAAGGCATCGCTCTGCACCCCGTCGCGGCCCGTCCACGTGCTGCAAATCCATGGCACCAACGACGCGACCATCGGTTATGACGGCGGGGCGCTTTTTCCCTCGGCGCAGCAGGCCGTCCAGCGCTGGCGCGACCTCAACGCCTGCGAGGGCGAGCCTCTCGCCGGCGGCCCCTTCGACTACGACAGCGCGGTCACCGGCGCCGAGACGGCGGAGCAGCGCTGGAAGACGTGTGCCCAGGGCGTCGAAGTCGGCCTCTGGACGATGAAGGGCTCCAAGCACATCCCCGGGATCAATGACGCCTTCCGCGACGCGGCGCTCAAGTGGCTGCTCGCCGGCCGTCGCACGCCGTGAACGCAGCCGCTGTCGGCGCGCACCCGCTGACAGACGTGCGCCTCGCATTCGTTGCCCAGCCCCGAGCCCGATCGCGTCCCGGTGGGGTCGGCTGGTTGCGCTGTGAATTCGCGTGAGGTGCCGGCCCCGCGTGCGGATGCGCCCTTTTCGCGCCGCCCGGGATGGGCTAAAATCTCAGTGGCCTCGCGGCCGGAGGTTTGCCATGCGCCATCATCAGTTCGACAGCAGGCGCAGCATCCCATGGGCCGCGCTCTGCGTTCTGCTGGTGGCCTGTGGCAACGACGCCATCGTCGGCGAGCCGGTGCTGACGGGCGGTGCCGGCAACGGCGATGGCCAGACCCTCGACGGTATTGACGGCGGGGTGTCCGGCGACGTCGGTCCGGACGCTGCGGGGCAGGACGCCGTCAGCGGCGAGACCGATGCTGACGCGGCTGTGGGCGACGACAGCGCGGCCGGCGACGCGGTGGGCGAGACGAGCCCTTCGGACGTGATCGACGACGCTGTCGCGACCGACGACGCCGTGACGACCGATGCCGGCGACGGCGACGCGCAGCCCGATGGCGGTGACGACGCCAGCCAGGACGTCGGACAGACCGACGCGGGCGACGACGCGGCGCAGCCCGCGGATGGCGACGACGCCGTGCAGCCCGCGGATGGCGAGGACGCGGCCGGCGACGCAGGGCCGGCAGTGGACGCGGAAGACACAGGCGCAGACGCCGGGCAGCCCGACACCGGCGAGGACGCCGGACCGGTGCAGGACGTTGCGGACGCCGGCGCGGATGCCGGACAGCCCGACACCGCCGGGGATGGTGGGCCCTCGCCTGACGCGGAGGACGCCAGCGCGGACGGCGGACAGCCAGACGCTGCCGGCGACGCTGGGCAGCCGGACGCGGGCGATGCCGGGTCGCAGGACGCTGGCGACGCTGGCAACGACGCCGCAGTCGTGTGCGTGCCGGCGCAACCGCCTGTCGAGCAGTGCAACGGCGCGGACGACAACTGCGACGGCAAGATCGATGAGGGCACCTGCGACGACGCCAATCCGTGCACCGCAGATCTCTGCAATGGCGCGATCGGCGCCGGTGGGTCCGACGGTTGCAAGCACGAGAGCGTGCTCGGCGCCTGCAGCGACGGCGATTCCTGCACCGTTGACGACGCCTGCAAGGGCGGCAAGTGCGCGCCTGGGCCTGTGGCCAGCTGCAGCGATGGCGTCGACTGCACGGCGGACGACTGCGTCCCGAAGCAAGGCTGTACGCACACGCCCAAGCCGGCCTTCTGCGACGACGGCAAGCTCTGCACCGCGGACACCTGCATCGCCACCGGCTGCAAGTTCTCGAACAACACGGTCCCCTGCGACGACAACGACGCGTGCACAGCCGGTGACGCCTGCAAGGACGGCGCCTGTCAGGCCGGCAGCGGTTCCGCCTGCGTCGATAACAACCCTTGCACCACAGACAGTTGCAGTAAGGGAGTCGGCTGCGTGTACACCCCGGTCGACGCCAAGTGCGACGACGGCAACCCGTGCAGCGGCAATGACACCTGCATCAAGGGCACCTGCCAGGGCATCGGCGGACCCGACTGCGACGACAAGAACCCCTGCACCGACGATGGCTGTAGCCCGAGCAATGGCTGCTTGCACGACGCCAACCAGCAGGCCTGCAACGACGGCGATCCCTGCACGGTCGGCGATGTATGCGGCAGCGGGAACTGCAAGGGCAAGGGCGTCAACAGCTGCGACGACGGCAACGCCTGCACCGACGATGGCTGCAAGGAGGGCAAGGGCTGCGTGTCCACGGACAACACGGCCTCGTGCGACGACGGCGACACCTGTACCGAGAAGGACACCTGCTTTCTCGCCAGCTGCAAGGCCGGGCCGGCCAAGGCCTGCAATGATGGCAACGCCTGCACCGACGACGCCTGCGACAGCAAGACCGGCTGCACCGCCAAGCCCAACACCCTCGGCTGCGATGACGGCGACGCTTGCACCGACAAGGACACCTGCGACGCCGGCAAGTGCGCCGGCAAGCCGCTCATCAGCGAGGGCAAGAATGGCTGCGCCGACGCCAACATCTGCACCAACGATGCCTGCGACCCGAAGGTCGGCTGCACCTGGAGCGCCAACACCGCCGCCTGCCAGGACGGCAGCGCCTGCACCGAGGGCGATGCCTGCAAGGCCGGGACCTGTACCGCCGGTCCGGCCAAGGTCTGCGACGACGCCTCGGTCTGCACCACCGACGTCTGCGACGCCGCCAAAGGCTGCGTGACATCGCCAGCGCCCGGCGTGGCGCAGAAGGCATGCGACGGCACGATTTTCGGCGGCCGCTGCTACCGCGGCTTCACGCAGAACGCCACCTTCAGCCAGGCCAGCGCCGTCTGCCAAGGTTGGGGCGGTACGCTCACCAGCATCGCCTCGGCCGAGGAGAACGCCGCCGTGCGCAAGGTTGCGGACGGCGTCTGCCCTGGCGGCCTCCCCTGGATCGGCCTCACCGACGCTGAGGTCGAGGGCACCTGGAAGTGGCTCGACGGCACCCCCTACGGCTACAAGAACTGGTCGCCCAATGAGCCCAACGACTACCTGAACAGCGAGGACGCCGTTCAAATGCTGGTCGCAGGTACCTGGAACGACGCCGGCGCGACCGGAGTCCTCGGCTGCCTCGTCTGCGAGCGCTCCCTGCCGATCGCCTGCAGCGACGGCGACGCCTGCACCAGCAGCGACACCTGCACCGCCGCTGGCGCTTGCAAGGGCGCTGGCGGCTGCGACGATGGCAACCCTTGCACCACCGATAGCTGCGGCGGCGACGCCAAGTGCACCTCGACGGCGGTCAGCGACGGCACCAGCTGCGGCAGCGGCGGCGCCTGTAGCAAGGGCGTCTGCGATCTCGGCACCGACGCCAAGCCTGCGCTGTCTTGCGCCGCGCTGTTGGCTGCCGTGCCGGCGACCAAGTCGGGGACGTACTGGCTTGACCCTGACGGCGCTGGCCCCGTGGCCAAGCTGCAGGCCGTCTGCGAGATGTCGACCCATGGCGGCGGCTGGACGCTCATCGCCGTCGTGTCCGACGATGCCCAGGCGACCTGGACGTGGAACAACCGCCTCTATTTCTCGAGCAACAACAATACGTTCGGAAGTCTGGCCGCCCTGACCAAGGACTACAAGTCGCCGCTCTACCACCAGCTTTCGATGCAGGACATCCTCTTCGTCCACGCCCCCTCTGGGGTCTGGGCAGCCTATGGCGGCGTCGGCGACGGCAAGGCTTCCCTCGCCGGCGTCGTCGCGACCGTCGGCGGGCCCCACTGCTACATCAAGGAGACCGACGGCTACGCCATGGCGGCCGGCACCCTTGTGGTCGGCGGCAACCTGTGCAGCACGCGGCTCTACCTCAGCCCGGCCGACCACGACGCCGCTCCGCTGACTTGCGGCAACGATCTCGACCCCGAGCCGAGCTATGGCCCGGCGTGGAGCGCCAACAACGGTCAGGGCTGTCCCTTCGACGATCCCGGCATCAGCGGCGGCCTTGGGCCCTTCGACAACGTGCCGACCATCGAGAACGGCAACGTCGGCTTCGGCCATGCCGCCGGCCTCAACAAGGGCACCATCGGCAGCGGCCAGAACCGGATGTGGATTGGCGTGCGCTAACCGCCGCGTGCAAGCCAGCGTCCGCGCGCCCACAGGCCCCAGAGGCCAAAGAGCGTCACCTGCAGCAGCTGGATGGCCCACAGCGCGAGGGCGAAGACCACGGCCCGCGGTGAGCCACCGTCCACGCCAAAGAGCCCCGCCGGTAGCAAGACGAAGTACCAGAAGCTGCCGACGTTGCCCGGCGAGTTCGGGATCATCATGCCGATGACGAGGGTGCACATCATGGCGTAGGCGCCGACCAGCGAAAGTTGGAGGCCGAAGCCGAGCCCGAGCAGCCAATAGCCAGCGCCATTGACCAGCCAGTAACCCGCGGTCAGCCCCAAGAAGCCGAGCACCGCAAGGGGACTGCCGAGCAGGCGCAGGCCGTCGACGAAGGCGGTCAGCAGGCCGACCAGACGCTGGCCGAGCTTGCCGGACAGGCGGCCGAAGGTGCGATCGATCAAGCGGATGGTCAGGCCCCGGGCGAAAGCCGTCAGGCAGAGCGCTACCGTCGCGCCGGCGAAGACCAGCAGCGCCGCATAGGCCCCCACCTGGACTTCGGGCGCTCGCTCCAGCGCTGCCGCTGGGACCTGCACCAGTACCGCGAAGAACAACAGCGTCACCACCAGGCCATCGGCGATGCGCTCGACCGCGATCTGCGACAGGCCCGTGCCGAACGGAATGCCGGCGTCGCGCGCCAGCAGCACCGGCCGCACCAACTCGCCCAGCCGCAACGGCAGCAGAAACACGCCCATGAAGCCGATGGCGCCGTCGCGGTTCAGGATGGCCAGCGGGACCTTGGCGAAAGGCCGGACCAGGGGCTGCCAGCGCACGACCCGAAAAGCGTGGATGACGAACTGCACCAGAAAGTAGCCGAGTAAGTGCAACAGCGACGCCGACCACGACACCGGTCCGCCCGCGCTGCGCATGACCAGCGCGGGGCCCAGGGCCGTCGCCTCGAGCGTCAGCGAGCCGCCGACCACGGCGTCCAGGGGCCAGCTGCGCGCTGCCAGCCAGGTAAAAGCGGCGCCGACGGCGAGGCCGATCGTCCAGCGCAGCAGCGCTTCGGAGCGCTGGACCGGACGCGGAACGGCAGCGGCCGGGCCCGGGCGCCCAGCGCCACCCGCGCGCTTGCGAGCCGCAGAGCTGCCGCGGCTAGAGCTTGACGATCTTGTCACGGCCGCGCGTCACCTTCTTGGTGGCGTTGCGGGTGTCGATGACCAACTGGGCGCGGTCGACAATGTCCTGGCAGTCGAACGCCTTGTGGTTGGTGATGATCACCACCGCGTCGTACGAGCCGAGCTGGCTGAGGTCCTCGATGCCGACGTGCTCGTGGCCCTCTTCGACGAAGCGCGCGACGTGCGGGTCGTAGAAATCGACGGCGGCGCCCTTCTGAACCAGCTGGTTCAAGATGGGGATCGCCGGCGACTCGCGGAAATCGTCGATGTCGGCCTTGTAGGCGACGCCCAGCACCAGCACCTTGGCGCCGCGCATCGCTTTGCCCTGATCGTTCAGGGCGTCCTGGACCACCCGCACGACGTGGGTCGGCATCCCGGTGTTGATGGCGTCGGCGAGCTCGATAAAGCGCGCCTGATAGTTCAGGGCACGCATCTTCCAGCTCAGGTAGAGCGGGTCGATGGGGATGCAGTGCCCGCCGAGGCCTGGTCCGGGGTAGAAAGGCATGAAACCAAAGGGCTTGGTCGCCGCCGCGTCGATGATCTCCCAGACGTCTAGGTCAAGGCGCCGGCACATCACCGCCAGCTCATTGACGAGGCCGATGTTCACGGCCCGGAAGGTGTTCTCGAGCAGCTTCACCATCTCGGCAGCGTCCGGGCTGCTCACCGCCTGCACTTTGTCGATGAAGCGGCCGTACAGCGCCACCACGGCCTCGTTGCCGTCCGGCGTCATCGCGCCGACGATCTTGGTGGTGTTGCGCACGCCGTAGCGGTCGTTGCCGGGATCGATGCGCTCGGGCGAGAAGGCGACGTCGAAGTCCCTACCGGCCTTGAGGTTGGACGCCGTCTCGAACATCGGCGCCAGCACCTCGCGGGTGAAGCCCGGATAGGTCGTGGACTCCAGCACGAAGAGCTGGCCGGCGCGCATGTGAGCGCCGATCTGCTCGGCCGCGCGGACGATGTAGCCGACGTCAGGGTCACGGGTCTTGTTGAGCGGCGTCGGCACGCAGATGATCGCGGCGTCGACCTCGGAGACGACCGCGAAGTCGGTGTGCGCCCGCAACATGCCGGCCGCCACCAGCGGCGCCAGCGCCGACGACGGCACGTCGCCGATCTCGCTGACGCCGGCGTTGATGCGGGCGACTCGACCGACGTTGACGTCGATGCCGTCGACGCGCATCCCGGTCTCGGCGATGCGAACCGCCAGCGGCAGGCCGACGTAGCCGAGGCCGATGACGGCCACCCGGGCTTCGCCGCTCTCGATCCGTTGCTTCAATGACATCTGTGCTCCTGCACCAGCCGCGGTGGCGGCCTCTGACGGACGCTGACTTGCCAGCCTCGCCGCGCTCAGCCACGGCGCCGCCTGTGGTGCCGCCCCGCCACCTTCAGATCACCGGCGGACGGGGGCCGAAAGTCTAGGGGTGGGCGGGGTGGGGGTCAACTGTCGACTGGCTTCACGCCGGGATCAGGCACCTCCGGGCATGCGCCTTGGCCCGCGCCGTCACCGCTGCCACCAAGGGCGCAGCGATGGCCAGCTGACGCTGCACCTGCGTCGACAGCGGCCTGTGCTCGCGCTCCCGGCGCCCTTGGCGTCGCCCCCTTCGCTGTCGCGCCAACGCAGTCGCGCTTTCGCCGTCGCGTCCGCTGTTTCGGCCCGCGCCCTCCACTGCCGTGCCAGCCCCGTCCTACTCGCCCGCTCGGTCGCCGCACCGGGTTGTCGCGGTAGCTGTGGTCGGCCCAGAGATCGCCTCAACTGGACACTGCGGACGCGGCCACGGAGACCCATGGGGCCGCTGCCGGGCTAGGCCCACGGCTGACCACTGGCCGGACGCCCGCGATCATCGCTCTCAGTCGCCAAGCCGCAGCCAGGCGCTCCAGCCGCCATTGCCGCCGACGATGCCCGCCGCGCCCAAGCGCAGACTTCCGGCCGCGACGTAACCGACGTCGAGTTGCAGCCGCAGCTCCGCCCCGAGCGAACACAGCGCGCCCGAAGTGGTCGACCGCTCACGGCGTTCGGACTCTTCGCCGGCCAGCGCCGCCGCCGCGTCCACGAAAGGCGTCCACCACAGGCGACCGAGCCAGAGCGGCAAGGTGTCAAAACCGCGGCCGATGTCGAGCAAGGGAAGGTGCAGCTGCGCCGACGCCCACGCCAGGGAGCGGCCGGCGATGAGGCGCTCGCCCCGCCTCGGATCGAGCAGGCCGCGCACAGCGCCGAAGTCGCCGCCGCCGACGCCGGTCACCAGCGCCTGCAGGTCGCTCGGCCCGACGCCGACGACCTGGTAGGGCACAGCGCCCTTCGGCACGATGGCGCCATGGCCGAGGCGGCCCCGCAGGGCCAGGACCCGGTGCTGGCCGAGTCGAAAAGAGCGCTGGAGGTCGAGGTCGAGGCGCAAGTTGCGCGACGGGGCGCCCAGCGTCGGCTCGTCCCAAGTCGCTGCCAGGGTCCAGGCGGCAACGCGCTCCGAGACGGCAGAGTCGGGGTAGCGCTCGGAGCGGGCCCAGCCGATGGAGGCCGAGACGTCGCCCGCTCCAACCCGCCGCACAGGCGTTGAGACCGGCCCGAAGGGCTCGTCCGGCAGGACCCGCGCGCGGAACGCCTCCAGCTCGGTCTCGAAGTCCGACCGACCGAGGCGCAAGGCGAGTCCAAGCTGGTGGCCGCCGCGCGCCGCCGGCAGCTGCAGCGCAGTCGACAGCCGAAGCAACGACACCCGCGTGGCGAAGGGGTAGGAAACAAAGCCGCGCCGCGCCCAGGCCGTGCTCGGGAGCGTGGCCAGCAGCAGACCCCAATGCGGGCGCCACCGCTCGCTGCTGAGGCTCAGAATGGCGGTCGGTCGCTGCAAGAGCAGGTCACTGCGCAGCTGCAGGCCGAATCCGTACAGACCGAGGGCATCGCGCCCGTGCAGATCGGTGCCGACGACGAAAGCTGCTGGGTCGAGCGGCGCCCCGACCGCGCCGGCCTCGATGATGGGCTGCCAGCGAAAGGGGCGCAGGGTCGGCAGCGCGTTGTAGTCTGCCTCGCGCCAACGCTCGCTTGCCGGCGCGTAGGGCTCCGCTGGCGCGTCGTTCGCTACCGCCGACTCGAAAGCCGGCGGCGGCGGTGCGTTGCTCATCGTCGCGTCCAGTGGCGGCCAGAGGAACGCCTCCATCCCGCGGCCGCGATGCTCGGCGGTGACGACGGCCCCGTCGGCCAGCATGGCCGCCGATGAGACGCCGGTCGGGGTCCAACTGCGCAACACGAAACCGACTGCCAGGGCGTCGAGGTCGAGCGACGCTGCGTCGCGGAAAGTGCCTCGCTCGACGACGGCGACAAGCTTCGGCGGGCCATCGCGGCGGACGTGGGCGCTCAGGTCTCCGATCCATCCGGTTGTCGGCAGAGGGATTTCGGTCGGCGCCGCCGTCGGATGTGCCGCCAGGTCCAGCCGCCACAGTCGCCGCTCGCGCGCCCAGCCCTCGGTGTAAAAGAGCGTCTCTGAGTCGGTCAGCGCTGGAGTGCCGAGCAGCTGCGCTGGCGACGCGGCTTGGCGGACCGTCCGCGCCCGCAGCCGGTCGGCGCCTTCGCAGTCGAAGGGAGCGACGTCGATGCGGGTGTGTCCGCGGTCGAGGCCGACCCAAGCGATGCGCCGCCCGCTAGGATCCAGCGCCAACTCGCGGGCCCGGGCGCCAAAGGTCCGCTGGAGCGCCGTCTCAGCCCCACCGTCGTCGGCCAGGGGCGCGCAGAACACCTCGCTGCGGCGGTAGACCATGCGGTGCGGTCGGGTCGCGGCATAGACCAACCACCGGCCATCTGACGTGACCATCGCGTCGTCGCAATCGGCCTCGCAGACGTGCAGGGTCTGGCGCCGACCGCTCTGGGGCCAGAGGCGCTCGATGCGGGCCAGCTCGTCCGCCGGCGCCGCGGCGAAGACCACCGATGCGCCGTCCGGGTGGGCGCGTAGGCGGCCCTTGCCCTCGCCGTCGAGGCTGACGCGCCGCGGCCGTAGCATCTGCAGCGCACTGGCCGCCCCCGCAGTCCCGCGAGCTTCGGGCACAGGCATCGAGAGCAGGTCGGCCGCCGAGACCGGTGGCTGCAGGCCGAGGCCCCGCCAGCGCTGCTCGACGCTCTGGCGCGCGCGCAGTTCGGCCTCAGCGCTGCGCCACATCGCGTGCAGCGAGCAACCGAAGACCTGGCGGTACAGCGACTGGATGGCAAAGGGCAGCACGAGCTTGCCGAACGCCGCGACGAAGGCGGTGGTCTTTTCGGCGCCATGGGCGCGCGCCTGGTGGTCCAGCAGCCAGCTTCCAAAGACATACCACCCGCGGCCTCGCGGCCAATGCAGCGGCGCGCCCGTCAGCTGCTCCGGCGTCGGCCAGGCATTGTCGAGCGCGGCGGCGCGTAGGCGGGCCAGAAAGACGCTGCCCTCGACCCGGCCGCCGCGGGCAGGTCTGCCGTTCGGGCTCCGCATCGCGGTGTCGCCGCCGACGTAGCGGGTCTCGATCCAGGTGGCCAGGCCCTCGAGCCAGAAGCGAGGAAGCTCCGCGTTGGGCAGGTAGGTGCGCCCCAGGACGGCGTTGACCCACGCCGCCGGCCCGCTGGCTTGGCCCATGTGCAGGATGTGCGCGATCTCGTGAAAGACGAGCGCCCGCACCCAGTCGCCATTGCCCTCGAGGTCGCTGCCGATGCGCGGGGGTGCCGCGTTCAGGTGCACGTGATCGTATGGAAAGTTGATGGCCCAGCCGTTGCTGTCGTCGCCGTAGTCGTCGAGCGTCAGCTCCAGCCGCCGCGGCTGCTCATAGGGAAGCACGCCCGCCAGCGTCGTCAGCGCATCCTCGGCGCTGCGCGCCGCGTGGCGGGCGATGGCCTCGTAACCCGCCGGGAAATGCACCGACACCCGCCGAGCCGTCAGCGTGCGCCAGCGCAGGCCGCCGTCGTGGGCAGCGGCCTCCTGCACCGGCATCGCCAGCAGTACGCAGAGCGACGCCAAGGCCCGCGCCAGCGCGAGGGACCGACCGCCACCTTGCGCCCAGCGTCGCCGCCGCGTCGTCATCGGCTCAGGCGGAGCGCGCGCCGGCGGCGGCGAGGGCCTCAGCGGCGGCCTCGGCCTCCTGACGTTGCAGCAACAGGTGTGGCGGCAGCTCAGCGTAGACATCGTCGAAGAGCGTGTGCAGCGCCACCGGTGGCAGCGCCTCGACGCTGGCCAGGGTTGTCCGCACCTCTTCGTCACAGGCGCGGGCGTGTGCCTCCACGGCCGCCTCGTCCAACTGACCGCAGGCGAGCAGGTAGCGCTGCAGCCGGGTGATGGGATCGAGGGCCCGCCATGCCTCGGTGACGCGCTCGTCGCGGTAGCGGCTGGGGTCGTCGGAGGTGGTGTGGGCGCCGACGCGGTAGGTCATCGCCTCGATGAAGACCGGCGGCTCGCCGACTCTGGCCCGACGCGTTGCCTCTGCCACGACCTGAAAGACGGCCAACGCGTCGTTACCGTCGACCCGCGCTGCGCCGAGGCCATAGCCGATCGCCCGATGGGCCAGCGTCGGCGCCGCGGTCTGGCGCTCGTACGGCGTGCTGATCGCCCACTGGTTGTTGGCGCAAAAGAGCACCAGCGGCAGGCCCTTGCCGCGCGGTCGCAGCACGCCGGCCATGTTCATCGCGACGTGGAAGTCGCCCTCGCTGGTGGCGCCGTCGCCGATCGCCGCGAAGCAGACCGGGCGGTCGCCGGTGGCGTCCTCGGCGTCGCTGCAGCGGGCCGCCATCGCGAAGGCCGTGCCCACGGCCTGGGGAAACTGCGTGGTCATCACCGACGACAGCGTGACGTGATTCAGGGCCCGCGAGCCGTAATGGCAGGGCATCTGCCTGCCCTTGGTGCAGGTGTCCTCGACGTTGCCGAAGCAGTTGGCCAGCCAGGTGCGGAGCGAGAAGCCGCGCCACAGGGCCATGCCGCCCTCGCGCAGCGCCGGATGGACCCAGTCGCGCAGCTGCAGCGCCGCCGCCGCACCGAAGACACCCGCCTCTTGACCGGTGATTGCGCCGTAGAATCCGATGCGACCCTGACGCTGCATCGCCAGCATGCGCTCGTCGATGATCCGCAGCCGCACCATGTGGCGCCACAGCGCGAGCGCCAGCTCCGTCTCCTCGGTGACTTGCTCGGGCGGGGCTGGCCGCAGGCGCCTGCCCTCGGCATCGAGCACCCGATAGGCCGGCCCGCAGTCCTGCAGCTGGCCTGGCACCATCGTCGGCCACGGCCCGCTGCCGCTGCACTCAGCGACCAGGTCCTCCGCCGTCGTGGCAGCGGCGCGATCGGGATGTCCGCGCTCCTTCAAGGGTCCTCCCGCCGTCGCCGCTGGGCCGCCGCCGCCGCGTTGCGCGCGCCACACAGTGTCGCCGCCGGCGCCGTCCAGCGCAAGCGTGCCCCTTGCCAGGACAGACAACTGTCCATACGATCGCGCCCACGCCGCGCCGACGCGCGCCGGATGGACGCATGTCGCCGCCCAGAACCGCCCTAACGCCATCGAGCCGCTCAGCCGCCAGCCGGGGCGATCGCGCTGACACCGGCGCCGAGGTGTCGCCGGCGCGGCCATCGCCGACGCGAGATCGGATCTTCGCCTACGTCAGGGCTCGCTTACTCGAGGGCAACCCGCCGTCCGTGCGGGAGATTCGCGATGCCCTCGGGCTGCGCGCCGCGCAGTCGGTGCAGGTCCATCTGCAGGCGCTGACCGCCGAAGGTCGGCTGCAGCAGACGCCGGGCAAGGTCCGCGGCCGGGCACGCGGCTACCAGCTCTGCGAGCCGTCGACGGCGGTTCGCTTGGTGCCGCTGCTGGGCCGCGTGCAGGCCGGAGCGCCGACACTGGCCTTGGAAGAGGACGTCGAGCGGATCCCGACTCGCATGGCGGCGCCCGACGACGAGCTGTTCGCGCTGCGGGTCCGCGGCGAGAGCATGGTCGGCGCGGGCATCCTGCCCGGCGACGTCGTCATTGTCCGGCGCGGGGTCGATGTCCGCGACGGCGAGGTCGTCGTGGCCCTGCTCGACGACGAGGCCACGGTGAAGCACCTGCACCGGGATGGCGCCGTCGTCGAGCTGCGGCCGGCCAATCCCGACTTCGCACCGCTGCGCCTGCGGGCCGAGGACGTCGTCATCCTCGGCAAGGTCGTCGAGCTGCAGCGCAGTTTCGGCCGTATCGGACGCTAGCCCAGCGAGTGACCTGTTGCTGAAGGCTAGGGCCCGGGCCGCCGCGCGTCTCGCTCCCCGGCCAGCGCCTCCAGCTCAGCAGCCAGAGCCATCTGCCCGCCGCTGCGCGCCGCGTCTGACAAGCCCCGCAGCCAGTTGGCATCGGTGCCACTGGCGCTGGCGTGCTGAAGCGCCAGGTCCGCCTGGCCGAGCTGCAACGCGGCGCGGCTGGCGCTGCGGTGCGCCGGCAGGTAGCCCGGCTCCAGCGCCAGCGCGCGCTCCGCAAGCCCGAGCGCCTCGGCGGCCCGCCCTTGGCCGAGCCGCGCCAGCGCTAGGTTGTGCAGCGGCTGCGCGCCACCAGCGCCCGCCATCACGGCCCGCTCCAACAACGCCGCAGCCGGCGCCGGGGCGCGGGGCAAGAGCCAGGTCGCCCAGAGCGCCTGCAGGGAGGCGAGGTGGCGCTGCAGGGGGCTGCCCTCGGCGCAGCGCTCGCCCCAACCGCGGCATGCGCGCGTCATCGCTTCCACCGCGGCCTCGGCGTCGGCGACGGTCGCGGTCAAGGGCTGCGGCAGCAGCGCAACGGCGCCGAAGGGCCAGCCCGGCCGCAGCGCGCCAGCAACCTGAGCGTCTTCGAAGACGAGCCCCGGCTCCCAGCGCAGCACGCCAGCGGCCGCTGCCGGTCGCAGCAGCGCGCCGAGGGCCGCAGCACGCCCCCGGCTGTCCTTGGCCGCAGCCAGCAGCGTCGCCGAGGCCAACATCGGGGCGTCTTGGAGGCGCAGGCCCATCCGCCGCAGCATCCGCGCATCGCGCGCAAAGACGCCCGGCAGGCAGCGGACGTCAGGGCGCGCGCCCTCGGCCGCCTGCAACCAGAGGCACGCTGACGCCGTGTGATCGTGCGCCACGATCGCCAGCGCCGCCGGCGGCAAGGGGTCGAGCATGGCGTCGGCATGGCGGGCGGCGCCCTCCAGCGCAGCGGTCGGCAGCACGGCTAGCGAGCCGTACAGGGCCGCCGCCGCCACAGCCCCGAGCCCCGCGACCGCCAGCGCCCGGCCCATTCCCCCACGGCGCGCCGCAGCGCGCGCCACTTGGACCACACCGTCGCCAGCGAGGACGCCGAACGCCAAGAGGGCAATCAGGCCCACCTGACCGTCGCGCACACCCATCGGGTTGATGAAGACGGCCCAGCCGATGTCGATGAGCGCCAAAGCCAGCGTCGCCGCGACCAAGCGTCGCCGCGCCTGCCCGGCCGAAGCGTGCAGCGCTGCGACCGCGGTGAGGGCGCCCGCCACCAGCCACGGCCAGGCTTCCGCCGCCATCATCAGGGTCAGCTGTCTCGCCGCCGTGAGGGGTGCGGCGCCGATCTGGTCGGCGAAGGCGGCGCGGATCGAGGCGGCGCTGACGTGGTTGAACAGCGCCGTGGCCGAGTCGACCCCGCCCCAGTCGAGGAGCGGCCGTCGGCTCGCGACCAGCGGCAGAGCGACCACGCAGAGCGCCCCCGCCACCACCGCCGCTGCTGCGCCGAGGCAGGCCCGCAGCCGCTGGCCACGGCCGCCGGCGTCGCCTGAAAGCAGGCCGTAGGTGCCGATCGCAGCCGCCAGCACGATCGCCTCGGCGTGCACGCCGCAGGCGAGGCCAAGCAGCAGGCCCGCCCCGATCAGCCGGACGGGCCCGCGGCGCCCGAGCAGCAGCCACAAGCCCGCCGCGGCATGCAGCAGCAAGAGCGGATAGACCTCCGCCTGTCGCAGGTGCAGGGCGAGCGGCGGCGGCGACACGGCGATAAGCGCCGCCGCCGCGGTCGTCATCAGCGTCCAGGCTGGCCGATGCTCGGTCTCCATGGGCGGCCCCGCCGCTCCGCCGCTGTCCCGCTGCCCGGCCCACCACCACAGCGCCGCAGCCGCCACGCCGGCCGCTGCGCCAATGGCGTGGATCTTGCCGGCCAGCGTGCCAAAGGGCAGGGCCTGGGCCAGCTGGCCGAGCAGCAAGAGCAGTGCAAACCCGGTCGGGTGCGGGACGCCGGGCTCGGTGGCCGCCGCCGCCAGCTCACCTGCGTCGTAGAAGCCTGCGCCCGGCGCGGACGTCAGCAGCCAGGGCAGGGTCGCCAGCGCGCCACCCAGCCACGCCGCACCCCGCGCCGACATGTGGGCCACGCTGGCTCAGGGCTTGAGGGGTTTGCGGCAGTAAATCTCGATATGCGCCAGGGCCTCGTCCTTGCTGGCCGCGCCAGACCCGGCACCAAAGCCGCCGACGAGCATCGCGCAGCCGCCAAAGGGGCTGCTGCCGCCGATCGCGGCCAGTCGCGCGCCATAGCGAGCTGCCTCGAGCGGCACACGCGCCACCGCCGTGCCGCTGGCGTCGAAGACGAGGGCATCGGCCAAGATTTTGCCGGCCGCGTCGATGCCGCCAGCGACCAGAATCTCTGTCGCGGCGCCCGTTCGCGCCGGGAGGGCCAGCACCGCCGGCAAGGCGCGCTTGCCGCCGTCGCTGCCGCCAAAGCTGCCGAGAGGGGCTTCAGCCAGCGTCAGGCGCAGCGGGCTCGTCGATTCGTCAATGGTGATGAGCAGAGGTGCCAAGGTCCCCGGCGCCGTCGATGCGGACGGGTCGAGGAAGAGAGGCGTCGATGTGGCACCGATCAGCAGCGCCAGCTTGTCGTCCAGGCGCACCAGGCTGCCGCCGTGGAGCTGCTCGGGGTTGATGCCGGGGCCGATGGCGACCGGCTCAAAAGCGTCGTTGCCAGCGTGGTAGATCTCCGCCAGCTGCGCCGACTTGCTCGCCCGGCCGCCGAGGACCAAGAGCCGCTTGCAACCGTGCGGCGAGAGCTCGGCGACGTCGAGGCACAGCGTGGCAGCGCCGGCGCGGCCCGCTTGCATCAGCGCCTTGGAAGCCGTGCAGGTCGCCACCTTGCCATCCAGGGCGCAAAGCTGCGAATCGCCGGTTCGGGGGTCGCCCGACTTCGGCAGAGGCACCGTCGCGCCGCCGGCGACCAAGAGCCGCGGCCCTTGCGCCGTCACGACCTGGGCCACGATCGGCAGCGCACGCGGCGCCGGCAGCGCGGCCGAGGTCGCCTGCCGCCCCTGCACGTCAACGCGGTACACGTTCGCGCTCATCGGGCAGTCGCTGGCGGCGCCGCAGGTCGCGTCGTCGAGGCCCGTGCGCAGCTTGGCGCCTTCGCGGCCGAGGACGATGCGTGCGCTGCCGCCGCCGACGAGGAAGGCTGCGGCTTCTGTTGAGCTTGCGGTGGCCAGCGCTACGCGCGCCGCGTCTTCAAAGCCACCGATCGTTGCCGCCGGCTGCTCAAAGCGACCGAGCTTGGGGTCGAAGATCTCGACGCGCTGTGAGGTCGCCGCCCACAGGTTGCCGTCGCCCTGCACCGAGGCGCCTCCGTGGATCGCGACCCTGCCATCGGCGAGGCCGACCACGGCTGGGAGGCCGCGCCTGGCGCCGCCGTTGAGCGGGAACAGGCTCTCCAGTGCGCACTTGTTGCCGGCGCAGACCGCTGCCGGGTGCGCCGTCGTGCACTCAGCGTCGCTGGTGCACGAGCGCTTGGCCACCTCCGCACGCACGCTGTCGCTGGCCACCGCCATGCCGGCGAAAGCGCCGAGCATCGCCGGCTGCAGGTAGTAGGGGTTGTTCGCCGCGTCGCCCGCGTCCGCCTGCACTGCGATCTCGGCCCGGTAGGCGATCAAGACCTCCGTGGTGCAGGCCGCATCGCTGAAGAGGCGCACCGTCACCGCGTAGTCCTTGCGCGCCGGGAGCTTGTCGAGCGTGAACGGGTTGAGCGGGGCGCCACCGCTGTCGAGGTAGGGGCCGCACGCCAAGGCGTATTTCGGCGTCGCCGCGGCGTTGACCAGCGGCCCGTGATAGACGTCGACCCGCATATGGGTGGCGCCTGGGATCGCCGCGCCGAGGGCCAGCCGCATGACGCCGAGGCCGGTCTCACCGGCGGTGTCTTCGCCTTGCGCGCAGCCGGTGGCGAGAAGTGCCGACGTCAGCAACGCCGTGACCAGCACCGCAGATGTACGCAGTGAGCTCCCACGCAGCGCGCTTGGGTGGCGCTCGTACAGCCCATCACCATCAACGGCGGCCCCAGCCTCGAAAAAGCGTCGGAGCGCGCGCTTCATCGGGCACCAAAAATGGGATCGAGATGCGCGGTCGATGAGTCAAAGGTGAAGGTCGCTTTGCCGATCTCGGGCGCTTCGTCGCCGCGCGTCAGCAGGTACGCCGCGACGCCAGCGCCGGCAAGCGCAACGGCGCCCACGCCGACCCAGAACCAGGGGCTGCTGGTCACACCATCGTCCTTGGTCGGGGCACCGGGCGGCGGCCGTGTCGGCTCAGGGGCCAACTCAAGCGCCACCGCCAGCTCGGTCGCCTTCTCGGCGGCGATCACGACGATCGTCTGGAACTCCCGGTAGCCCGCTCGCACGACGCGCAGCCGGTAGCGGCCGGCCGGCAGCTGGGCCGTGAGGCCACCCACCGAGGTGCGACCGAGCAAATTGTCGTCGACGTAGACCAGCGCGACACCGCCGCCGGCCAGACGCACCGCCAACGTCCCAAGCGAGGCGTCGCCCCGCTTCGGCAGATCGACTGGGCCGACCAGCACCAGCAGGGCCTTCTCTGCGATCTTGGTCGCGTCTTGGCCCTCGATGAGGTGCCGCGTCGATTGCTCGACCCGGGGTACAGGCTCCAAGCCCACGACCCGCAACGACCACTCCAGCTTGCCCTCGCCGTCCTTGGACACCTCGGAGTAGATGACCTTGTCGACCTTGTGCTTGCGGCCGATCTTGGTCAGGCAGTCGACGCCGGCCTCGGTGCACTCGAACTCGAACATCTCCTCGACCGGGTCGACCTTGGAGGTCATCACCTCGAAGTGCTTGTAGGCATTGGCAGCGTTGCTGAGCGTCTGGGTCAAGTCCTTGCGCGCGCTGTCGTCGAGCTGCGTGCTCTCCACGCGCATCACCCAGATGCGATCGCGGTCATTGCGTTTGCGCACTGCAAAGGCTGGGTTGGCCAACGTCGAAGTGGCGAGGAGCGCGGCCAGCGTCAGCAGCGCCCAACCGCCACGGCGACGCGCTGCGATGAAGGTCGCGTGAGCGGACCTAGCGACGGGGCGCTCGACTTCGTCCGGCTTCGCTTCGCCCCAATTCAACGCGTGCCCTCCTGCCCGAGACCCGGTCCGGGATCGTAGGGGACTGGCGCGGCGGGGTCAACCGCGCCACCGCCAGGGGCAATGGCCACGACGGCACCGCCCCATGCCGCCTCGCGGACTTCGCGCCGCCTTCCGCCAGGCCCGAGCCGCCGCAGATTGCCAAGCCCTGGGCCTGGACCTACCATCCGGACCGGCCGCAGCGAGCGGGTGGGAGGCGCGACGATGGTGCAGCGGATCGAGTACGCGGGCTTCCCGGAGGTGCGCGAGCAGGAGATGATCCCGTTCGTGAACAAGCTATTTGGCCACATCCAGCGGACGGCGCCCTCCTCCAAGGACCTGCGGGAGTGGCTGCGCGAGCAGAGCGCTTGGGACAAGGAGGCGGTGCCGGTGGCGCTGGAGTTCGTCGACGTCCAGACCAAGGGCAGCAAGGTCAGCCTGGGCAAGTGGGCGACCCAGATGTTCGCCATCGACGACGCCGAGGGCCAGAAGTCGCATCTCTACAAGCGGCTCTACGACGAGAACACGCTGCTGTGCAAATATGTGTTGGAGGCGCTCGACAGCGAGGGCGGCGGGCGACTGCATTCGACGCATGAGCTGCACCGAATGCTGACCAGCTACGTCTACCCGGGAAAGCATCTTCGTCTCACCGATTTCCAGGCATGGATCAAGTGGGCTGTCGCGAGCGGGCGCATCAAGCTCATCGGCATCCGCTGGGGCCTCACCGATCTGGGCAAGGAGGCAGTCCCGCGGCTGCGCGGTGTCGACGTTGACGAATTCCTCGAGGACGAGGCCGCGGTAGCCGCCGCAGGAGACGGCGACGACGGCGAAGGCGACGCCGCGCCAGTCGCTGCGCCTACGCCGGCCGCCCCTGCCACCCCTGTCGCCGCCGCCAAGGCGCCAGGCCGCCCAGCCGCGAAGGCCGCCGATCCCGAGCCCGACGAGGAGGGCCTCGACCTGCCACCCGAAGCGCCTCCGGTGGACGAGTCGACCTTTGCCCGCTACGTCGACGCCTTGCAGGAGCCCACCGGCGACGCGCCCGACGCGCCGATCGCGCCGCCGCTGTCGCGCAGCGCTGCCGCCACCACTGCCCGGGCAGACGCGCCCGCGCCGGCAACCACCAGCGCCCGCGCCGCTGCCGCTGCGGTGCCGGCCGTCGCGGGGGCCACAGGGTCCGCCGGGTCTGCCACCCCCCTCCGCAACCGCTCGACCGTCGCGCCGAGCACCTGGGTGGCGCAGGCGCGCCTCGAGGTCGGCTGCCTGCGCGAGCCGGTGGACGCCGCCGAGGCCGTCGCTCAGCTGCGCGAACTGGGCCGCCAGCGCGGCGTGGCAGCAGGGGGATCTTCCTTGGTCGCGCTCGGCCTCGAGCCGCGGATGGCGGCCAACGAGCCGGCGCGGCACCTGTTCTTGGCGGCGCTGCTGGCCCGCCTGTACGCGGTCCGCCCGGATGGTTCCCTGGCGGAGCTGCTGGTCGAGCGCGCCGGCGGATTGGGCCCGGTGGCGATGCTCTACGAGCGCCCCGAGACGCTGGCCGAGGTTGTGGTCCGCTGGGCGCTCGGCACGCCTGACGTTGCGGCGCAGCAGCTGCGGGCAGTGCTGTTGGACGCGGTCATCGGCGGCCGCGCCCTGGCAGCTCGGCCCGACCTGCCGACCGTGCTGACGGAGACGCCTCAATCCGAGATGCTCATCGGCACCTTGCAGCAGGGCTTGTTGCGCGGCGCGCCGGCGACTGCGGCGTTCTGGCTGGTGCGCGAGATGGTGCGGCTCGGGCTGTGGACCCGGCCCTCGCACACCGACATCGCGGCGGTGCCGACGCGGTCGATGCGGCTGCTCGCCTACCGTATGCGCTGGATCGATTCGCATTTCTCGGGTTCTACCGCCAGGCTCCTCGAGATCGCCCGCCGTCTGGCCGCGTTGCTGCCACCCGGCTCCATCGAGGCGGTGGTCGCCGAGCAATTGGCGCCCGATGAGCACCTGCGCTTCGACTGCGCGCGGCTGCCGGTCTGCCACGAGCCCTGCAGCCTTCACCGCGAGGACTAGGCCCCGCCGCCTGCCGCGCCTCGCCCCTCGCGCGGCGGTTGCGCAGTTTGACAAAGCGGCCGGACGCCACTAACTTCCGCGCATCTGGCACCAAGACGATCCAACTTCGGCCCCTCGGCCCACGAGCACGGATCGTCACAGGCTGCCGGCCCCGCCACAGCGGCCGTTCGGCTAGCTGTCCCCCCGCTCCCCCCGGTTCGTCGGTCCTCCCCGGTCCGAAGGCCGTCATCGCGCCACTCCAATCTACGGCGCCTGTGAGATGGTATTAGCATGAATTTGAACGATCTTAAGCACATGCGAATGGCCGACCTGGTGGACCTGAGCAACGAGCTCGGCATCGAAGAGCCCGCGGGCATGCACCGGCAGGACCTCATCTTTGCCTTGCTGCAGGCCCAAACCAACCGCGAAGGCGCGATCTTCGCCGAAGGCGTGCTGCAGGTCCTGCCCGACGGCTACGGCTTCTTGCGGTCGCCCGACTACAACTACTTCCCTGGTTCTGACGACATCTACGTCTCGCCATCCCAGATCCGCCGCTTCGGCCTGCGCAACGGCGACACCGTGGCTGGCGAGATCCGGCCGCCGCGCGAGGGCGAGCGCTACTTCGCTCTGCTCAAGGTCGACTCGATCAACTTCGAGGAGCCAGAGCGCGCCAAGAACAAGATCTTGTTCGACAACCTCACGCCGCTCTACCCCGAAGAGCGTCTGTCGCTGGAGTACGACAGCCGCTCGTTCACGACCCGCGTCATCGACCTGCTCTGCCCACAGGGCAAGGGCCAGCGCACCTTGATCGTCGCTCCGCCGCGTACCGGCAAGACCGTACTGCTGCAGGAGATCGCGCACGCGGTCGCCGCCAACCACAAGGAGGTTTACCTCATCGTGCTGCTCATCGACGAGCGGCCCGAAGAAGTGACCGACATGCAGCGCACCGTTCAGGGCGAGGTCATCTCGTCGACCTTCGACGAGCCGGCCAGCCGCCACGTGCAGGTCGCCGAGATGGTCATCGAGAAGGCCAAGCGCCTCGTCGAGCATGGTCGCGACGTGGTGATCTTGCTCGACTCGATCACCCGCCTCGCCCGCGCGTACAACACCGTTGTGCCGCCGAGTGGCAAGATCCTGTCCGGTGGCGTCGACAGCAACGCCCTGCACAAGCCCAAGCGCTTCTTTGGCGCGGCCCGCAACATCGAAGAGGGCGGCAGCCTCACCATCATCGGCACGGCGCTGGTCGACACCGGCTCGCGCATGGACGAGGTGATCTTCGAAGAGTTCAAGGGCACCGGCAACTGCGAAATCCACCTCGACCGCAAGCTGATGGAGAAGCGAATCTTCCCCTGCCTCGACATCAACAAGTCTGGCACGCGCAAGGAAGATTTGCTGATGGATGAGCGGACGCTGAACCGGGTCTACTTGCTCCGCCAACTCTTGCACCCGCTCAACGTCGTCGACTCGATGGAGTTCCTGCTCGACAAGGTGCGCAAGTACCGCAGCAACCAGGAATTCCTCGACGACATGAACCACTGATCGGGCGCAGCTCGGCGCCTCCCCATCGCGTAGGCGCATGGCCGCGATCTTGACGCGAGGGACGACGTGGCGAAGATCCTCATCACCGGCGGCGCCGGCTTCATTGGAAGCAACCTAGCGCACGCGTTGCTCGCCCGGGGCGACGCGGTGGTCATCCTCGACGATTTGTCCTCGGGCAGGCTCGTCAACCTGCAGGGGATTGAGCACGACGTGCGTCTCGTACGCGGCGACATCCGCGACGCTGCGACCGTCCGCGCCGCGATGGAGGGCTGCGAAGCGGTCCTCCATCAGGCCGCTCTGCCCTCGGTGTCGCGATCGGTGGCTGACCCCGGCGCAAGCCACGACGTCAATGTCCACGGCACCTTCCAGGTGCTCGAGGCGGCACGCGCCCTCGGCGTGCGGCGCTTGGTCTACGCTGCCTCTTCATCGGCCTATGGCGAGACCGCGGTGCTGCCCAAGGTTGAGACGATGGCGCCGCAGCCGATGTCGCCTTACGGAGCCGCCAAGCTTTTTGGCGAGTACTATTGCAAGGTTTGGCACCAGGTGTACGGCCTTGAGACCGTCGCATTGCGCTATTTCAACGTGTTCGGGCCAAGGCAGTCGCCCGACTCCGACTACGCTGCGGTCATCCCCCGCTTTGTCACCGGCATGGCCCGGGGAGAGCGGCCCAGAATTTTCGGCGACGGCATGCAGTCCCGCGACTTCTGCTACATCGATAACGTCGTCGAAGCCAATCTGCTGGCGCTGACGGCGGAGGCCGCGCCCGGCCGCGTCTACAACATCGCCCTCGGAGGGCGCTACACGCTGCTCGACCTGGTCGCGGGCATCAACACCGTCCTCGGGACCGCGATCGAGCCCGAGTTCGGGCCGCCGCGCGCCGGCGACATCCGCCACAGCCAGGCCGACATCGCCGCTGCCAAGCGCGACCTGGGCTATCGTGCGGCGGTGGACTTCCAAGAGGGCCTGCGCCGCGCTGTGCGCTGGTACCTGCAAGCCTGATTCAACGTCGCCAAGCCAACGGCGACGTCGGGCCCTTCGATGGACGGTCTCGCGGAAGCGACTAGGGCGCCACGGTCGGCGCTGCGCCCGGGAAAGGCGCCGGCGGTGGAGCCCCTTCCGGTTGCGGCAGGCGGCCCGGCTCCGGCGGCGTTCCGATGCCCGGCTCCGCCGGCGGCGCTGCCATCGCAGCGGGGGGGGCCGCTGCCGCCGCTGCCGCCGCTGCCGCCCCGGCCGCAGCTGCCGCCGCTGCTGCCGCTGCTTCGGGCCCTTCGTTGCCACCGGCCTCGACTTGGGGCGACTCGGGCGCCATCGCCTCGGGCGGCTGCACTCCGCCTTGCAGCGCCGCTGCCGCCGCCGAGCCGTCGATCGCCTCGCGTGAGGGCGCAAGCAGTGCAGCCAGCAAGGTGGCGGGTTGACCCTCCACGCGCCAGGTCAGGGTCGCGCCGCGCAGCATGACCTCACCGACCTGGGGCGGCGAGCCGAGGCGCGCCAGCGCGTTGGCCGGTACGGCGGAGCGAGCGGGCGCGGGCCCGCGCAGCTCGCGGCTCAGGCGGCTGGCGTCGTTCGCAGCGGCCAGCAGGGTCAGCGCCTCGCTGCTGCCGTCGGGTAGCGCCCGCGCCGCCGACTCGCCGACCCGGGCCAAGAGGCCCGCAACCGCCGCGAGGCGCCGCGTCACGAGGTCCAGGCGCTCTGCGTCGGCGCCGCCAGCGGGCGCTTGCTGCTGAGCGTCGCGAAGCTCGGCGAGCCAGACCGCGAGTCGGTCACGCACGCTGCGGGCGTCGGCGTCGCTGCGGCACTCCAGGCGCAGCTGCACGCGGCCGCCGTCCTCGTCGATCCAGGCGCTCGCGCGCTGCACCCGATCGGCCAGCGCGGCGCCAGGGAGCCAGCCGGCCACCCCAGCCTCAGCCAACGTCAATGCCCACAGCGGGCCGCTTGCGCGCAGCTCCTCCAGCCGCTCGGCGAAGTGCACGTCGTCCTTGAGCGCTGGGCGATCGCCAGCCCGGACTGCGGCCAGCGCCGCAACCGCGGTCTCGTGGCCCACCCAGAGCAGATCGGGCTGAGGCGCCGTGATTCGGAGCCGCCGCGGCTCGCCGCGCAGCGTGAACACCGTCGATGGGCCCCCGGCGTGCTGCAGCCGGCTGGTGCGCAACGCGGTCGCCACCTGGTCAGGCACGGCGTCGGCCCCCTTCATAGGGACGATGAGCACCACACCCTCGGCCAAGCGCACGAGGTAGAGCTGAGGGCCCTCGACCGTCAGCTTCAGCCCGGGCACGAGACTGAGCGCGCCGAGGCCCTGGGCGCCAGTGTCGCCGGCAGCCAGCTGCTGCAGCTTGTCGAGCGTCGGCGTGTGCACCCCGACGAGCTGGACAGCGTCGCGCGGCACATCGGCGAGCGGCTCACGGCGCCGGGTGGCGTCGACCTGACGCGCGCCAGCCCAGCCGGCCACCAGCAGCAGCGAGAGGAGCGCCAGCGCGCCGCGGACCGGCAAGGGGCGACCGCTCCGGCGATCGAGCTCCACGACCCAGGCGATGGCGATGCCGAGTCCGTACAACACGACCAGCGGGCCGCTCATCAGCAGCTGGTTGATCGGGTCGGGCGTTGGCGTCAGCAGCGCGCCGATGATCGCGGCAATCACCACCCAATACCGATAGAAGGCGAGCAGCGAGCGCGCCGTCGTCAGCTCGAGCGCTGTCAGAAAGTACATGAAAACCGGCAGCTCGAAGACCAGCCCGAACGCGAGGAGCAGCCACAGCGCGTAGCTGGTCGTGCTCTGGAGGGTCGGCTCCAGGGTCAGCCCGTCGGCCTCGATGGTCATCTTGATCAAGAAGTCGGTCATGAAGGGCAGGACGACGAAGTAGCAGAAGGCCGCCCCAGCGAAGAAGAACAGCACCGACGCCGTCAAGATCGGCACGGCGAGCCGCTTCTCGCTGCGCAACAGGCCCGGCGCGACGAAGGCCCAGATCTGCCAGAACACCCACGGGCTGGCCAAGAAGAGGCCGCCGACCAGCGACAGGCGCATGTAGACCGAGATGCTCTCGGTGATCTGCAAAGCCTTGATCGCGAACAGACCGTTGTCCGCCATCGCGTCGCGGATAGGCGCCGACAGCAGCTCAAAGAGCTCGACGTGGAAGCTCCAAGCGATGAAAAAGCCGACCGCCAAGCCGATCGAGGCCTGCAGCATCCGCGACCGCAGCTCCACCAGGTGCTGGCGGAACGGCATCGCGCTCCTCTCGAGCTCCTGGTCTTCGTGGCCCGGCGAAGACGGCGCCGGTGGCGGCAACGCGGCGCTCACACCAGCTCCTCTGGCGCGCTCGGCGCCGAGGGTGCCGCCACGTCATCGGCGTGCCGGTCCGCGGGCGCCAGGTTCGCTGGCGCCGCTGGCTGCGCTGCAGCCGCCTGAGCAAGTGCCGCCGCTGGGCTGCCGTGCCGTGCCACCGCCGCGCGCCTCGGCACGGTGCCACTGACCCCCACGGGCAACGCGCCGCTCCCGGGCAGCGCGCCGCGCTCCGCCGAAGGGATGCCCTCGGTCGACGCTGTTGGCGACGGCGCAGCCTCGACCGCCGCGCTCCGTGCCGGCAGCAGCGTTGGCGGCGCCTCGGACGTCCACGGCGCCAAGATCTCGGCTTCGCCAGACAATGCGCGCTGCTGTTGGAGCTTGGCCGCCTCGGCCGCCAGCAGATCGCCGATCTCCCGACGTCGGCGGGCCCGGTCTTGGCTCGCCGCGGCCGCGTCCGAGAAGCTGCGCACGGGTGTCGCTTCGGCGGTACCAGACACCGCAGCCGCTGCGCCTTGGCTTTCCGGGCCGTCGACCGATTCGGCGGCGGCCGGAGCCGAGACGCCGGTTTCTGTCGACCCGGCGCCGCTGGGCGCCGGCGGTGGACCATCGCTGCGCCTGGCCGCGACCTGTGCTTGCACGCTGGCTTGCGCCACGGCCTCGGCCACCTTGCGCCTGGCCTCTTCCGCCGCCGCCGCGGCAGCAGCAGCGCCCTTCGCGGCCGGCGGGTCGGCCTCGACCTCGCGGACCAGCTCATCCATGGTCTCGCGCAACTCGGCCTGGGCCAGGTTGGCGGCCCGGCGCAGATCGCGCAGCCCGGTCCCGACGGTCTTCACCACCTTGGGAAGCTGCTCCGGGCCTACCAAGATCAGCGCCAGTACCGCGATGACGATCAGCTCTGGTCCGCCAATCCCGAACACGGCCCCCTACCCCTGCCAGCGCCTAGAGACTACGCCCCGCCAGCCCACGCGGGTCGCCGAGCGCGCGTCGCGCGACCACCGTGACGATGCGCCCTTCCGACGCTGAAGGCAACGTTGCGTCCTCAGCCGTGACCTCCGCGAGCCCGGCCGCCAGCGGCCCAAGGGCCCGCGACGCCAGCGCCCGCCAGGGGCCGCGACCATGCGCAGCCAGGGTCGCGAGCTCGCCGAGCCCGCCCGGCGCCACGGCGACCGCCTCGACCCGTAGGCGGCTGGCGATAGCGCCTAGCTGCGCGGTGGCGTCTAGGCGCGGCGTCAACGCCAGGCGAAGGGCGCCGCGATCGACCGCGTCGCGCCCTACAGCGTCGAGCAGGGCCGCTGCCTCGGGCCGCCCGATCTCCGGCAGCCGCCTCACCCACCGCAGAAGCGGCGCGTGCCAGGGCGGATCTTGGGGCGTCGGCGTCGACGGCACAGGGGGCGCGGCTGCGCTGCCTGCGCCAAAGACGCCGCCTCCGCGGCCAAAGGCAGATGGACCATTGCTATCGAGCGTTGCCGCAGCCGGGACGTCGCCGCTGGTCCAGAGCCGCGCGAAGAGGCGGCCATCGACTTTCAGTTCTCGTCCGAGCTTGTGCGCGACCCACTCGGGCTCGGCCCACAGATGCAGGGTCTCGAAGTAGGCGACGACGTCGAACGAAGATGGCGCAAAGGCCGCGTCGCCGTAGGATTTGCTGACGAACTGCAGTCGGCCGAGCGCTTCGGCTGGCAGGCTCGCGTGTGCGAGAGCGGCCGCCGCTGGCGTCAGATCACACACGGTGACGAAGCGGTCGCCGGCGCACAGCCGCAGTGCCAGGTCGAGTCGCGGCACGCCAGCGATCAAGACCCGCCGCCCGTCTGTGGCGACGATCTCGTCGTCAAACGCCGGCGTCAGCGCCGCGGTGATCGCGGCGTCGTCGACCCACGGCGGTGGTGGGGTCGCGCGGCTCGGGCGGATGCCCTCGATTTCTCGGCGGAGTCGGACCATGTTGCCTGCGCCCCGTCGGCGCGATCCGCTAGCGCCCCTTTTGCTCGCGAGCGGCCTGCTTCGCCGCCTCGACGTGGCGCTTCACGCGGGCGATCTTCTTACGGCGCGAGACTTTCTGGCGCTTCTTGACCGTCATGCTGCCCTTGCCCATCTGCTGCTCCTAGACCATCGCGCCGCTTGTTGGCTGGCGCTCCCTGAGAGATCCCGTTTGGCGTCGGCGCCAGTGGGGCGCGCACCCTAGACTGGCAGGCGGTCAATCGTCAACGCGATCTCGCCATCGGTGCGCTGCAGCCGCGCCAACGCATGGCCGCCACCCTGCAAGAGACAGAACGCCACCGCCCCATCGTCCAGACCATGAACACCCAGCACACGCTCGACGCCTTCGAGGGTGACCGGCTCATCCGGCCGCAGCGAACGCGCGTCGACCCCAACCAAGCTCGCTGGGCCAGGCCCCTGATCGGCACGTGGTAACGCCGCGAACCAGAGCCGGCCATTGGCGCGGTCGAGCGTCCAGGCGTGATCGATGGTGAGCAGGGACTTGGTGGCGAAGCGGCGCCGCAGCTCCGCCGAACAGAAGACCAGCTTGTCGCCGCGCAGCACCAAAAGCGAGGGCTCGTCGATCGTGCGTTCGGGATCGAAGGGGTCCATGCCCTGCCAGCTCGCGTAGAGCCGATCTTGCTCGGGCCACGCGATGGCGCGGCGCAGGCCTGCCAGGGCCTCGCCGAGATCGCCTTGGTCGATTTCGGCCCGCGTCCGGCCAGCGCCGTCCAGACGGCCGAGGGCGTAGGCTCGCTTGCGCCTTGCCTCTGGCGTGGTCAGGGCGAGCACGCCGGTGGGATCGTGCGCGACGCCGACCGCCGACATCAGCGCCGGCTTGGGCCGGCTCCAGTGGATGATCTCGAAGCTGTCGGCGTCCACGCGCACCAATGCCGTTGCCGTCTCGCCCTGCGGCCTCACCAGCAAGATGAGCTGGTCGGCGTCTGGCAACAGCTCGGCCGAGACGATCTGGGCGTCACCTCGCGTCAACTCCACCAACGGCCGCCCTTGCACCACCTCGGGCCGGCCGCCGACCTCGGCCTCGACCGCCACCAGTCGGCCCCTGCTGCTGCCGAGCGCCCGCGCCCGAGCGCCCTTGGCGCCGATTCTCGTCGCCACGCGGCCGTCGAATGCGTAGGTCGAGGGCAGCTCAAAGGGCGACAGACCGCGGGTTTCTGGATTGATCCACAACCACAGGCGGTTACAGACAGCGACCAGGCGGCCGCCGGCGACACCGGTCGCCTTTGCCGCGTCGTCGAAGCGCAAGTTGAAGGGCGGCACCGGCGTCGAAAACAGCTCTTGGCGGGCGCGCTCTTGCACGCGGGCCTCCAGCGCTTCGGCGACCCCAGCGCCCTCCGGGTCGCTTTGGCGCCAGGCGTGCAGAGCGCGGCGGACGGCGAAGAGGCGGCCCTCGCGCTCAAGGCGCTGCAGCTCGGCCCAGAGCTTCTCGCGGCGCGCATCACGCGCCTCGTAGGCGTCGATCTCATCGCGCATCGCCCGCGCTGCCGGGCTGCGGGCGTCGGGCAGCTCGCGCAGCAGGGCGCGCGCCTCCTGGGGCTCACCCGCCTGCAGCATGGCCCGCGCCGCGTCGACCAGCGCCTCTTCCTGCGCTTGCTGCAAGGTCGTCCGATACTCCTCAATGCGCTGCGAGACCTTTCGCGCCGGCGGCAGATCGCGCAGGGTCGCCGGCAGGCGCTCGAGGGCAGCCGCGGCGGCCTCGAGGTCGTCGTCGCGCTCGGCGGCGACCAGCGCCTCTAGGGCGAGCAGGCCCTTAGCCAGCGGCGCCAAGGCCTCGGCGTCGGCGGCGGTGCAGGCCAGCCGCAGCACCTGCCAGCGCGGCCGCAGCACCTGGGGGATCTCGGCGTCGTCAGCGTCTTGCAGCGCGAGCAGGGCCCGAATCTGGGCCTCATCGTCGGCGATCGCTATGGCGGCTTGCAGTTCCTCGGCACGTCGCTTGGCGCGCAGGCGCAGGCGCAGGTTGTCGCGGGTCCGACGGTCGGCGTCGCTGCTTCCGGGCGCGGCGCAGAGGCGGTCGGCGATCGCCCCGGCCTCTACGAGGTCGTCGGCGTCGAGCGCACGGTCGAGCTCGGCCCGGAGCGCTTCGGCCCGGAGCTCTGCTTCCAAGTCTGCGAGCCTGGCCTGCAGGCTGCGCATGGCGCCATCGTGGCCGCGCCCGGCACCGAGCGCACGCATCCCCTCGACGGCTGCTTGGAGATCGCGGCGGGCCAGCGCCGCCTCGATCGGCGCGGCCATGGCGCCCCATTGACGGTCGGCATCGACCTGCAGGCTCCGCAGCATGGCCGCGGCAGGGCCGTCGACCGGCAAGCTGGCTGCGTGCGTTCGCAGCAGTGCGAGGGCCGCTTCGACGTCGCCCGCGCTCTGCAGGCGCATGGCGTGGCGGTACAGCGCCTCGGCCTCGCCACGGGCCGCCAGCGCCGCGTCGAGGGTGAGGCTACGCGGGTGCTGGGTCTCGGCCGCAGCGCGGGCGCAGAGGGCCGCCAGGACGCGAAAAGTCGGCCCCTCTTGGGCTTCGGGGGCGAAGCTCGCGTCATCGAGCCAGACGGCGACCTCGGTGAATTGACCGTAGCGCTCGACCAGGAACCGCGCGAGGTCACAGCTGCGGCTCAACCGCTCGGCGACCGGCGCCCGCCGCAAGGCCGCGCGCCACAACACATCTGCGGCCATGAAGTCGAACTCGGTCTCGGCGGCCTCGGCACGGGCGGCCAGCGCCGCGGCATCCTCCGATGGCTCGACGCCCAGCGCCTCCAGGTCGCCGCTATCGACAGACGGCAGCGCCGGTAGCACAACGGCCTGCGTTCGCCCTGGCTTGCCGGCCTTGGCCATCGTCGATGCCATCTCTGAAGGCTACTTGCAGATGCCGTCGGCGCAGGTGCCGGCGCCCGTGCCGCAAGCGGTGCCGTTGGCGACCGGGGTTTGGCTGCAGCCGGTCTTGGCGTCACAGGCGTCCACGGTGCAGGCGTTCTTGTCGTCGCAGCTGGGCAAGGTCGGCACCACGCTGATGGCGAGGGTCTGGGGCTGCGTCGTGCTGGCGAAGCTGGTGCCGAAGGCGTAGGTGCGGTGGTACCAGCGACCGACCACATGCAGCGCGTCGTCGCCGCCGCCCTTGGCGCCGAACGCGCTGGCGCCCAGCTGCTTCCAGGTCGCGTCATATTGCCAGATCTGCCCCTGCAGGCCCACGGCCGCATCAGCCACAGTGCTGGCGCCGCCACCGAGGAAGCCGCCTGGGATCAGGGAGATCGACTCGATCCAGCCCCGCCCTGCGCCGCTGGCGATCGGGAAGCTGACCGCCTTGACGTCGCTTGGCGCCGTCGCCGGGTCGGGCACCCCGAGCCCGACGGCAAAGGGCTGCAGGCCGACCAGACCGGCCTGTGTTGCGCCGCCATCTGAGCCGCCCACAGCGTGCGCAGCGCCTGCGCCGTCGATGATGACGTCGAGGAAAAGCGCCGCCTTGCCGGTGCTCGGCCACGCCTTTTGCCAGCCCACGGCGCCGCCCGGCACTGTCCGCACCGCCAACGCACGCCAGGTGTCGGCATCGGCATCGGCGCCGACGCCCAGGTAGCCGCCGCTCGGCACGGCTTGCACGGCGAACAGCATGTCGTCGCCGCTGCCGCCCACCTTGGCCTGCCAAATCGTCTTGCCGCCAGCGTCGAGGCCAACCAGCCACGCGTCTTGCCCGTCGTTGCCGCTCGCTGCCTTGGCGCCGCCGGCGCCCACGAAGCCCTTGCCCTGGGCGACGAGGTCGTGCAATGCCGAAAAGCCCGACTCTTCGGCAAAGACGCGCTGCGCCGTGATGGTGCCCTTGGCACCGTCGAGCGCGACGAAAAGGGCCGTGGTCCCTTGCGGCATCCAGGGCAGCGTTGGCTTGGGCAGCTGCGACGCCGCGCCCCAGCCAGCCGCCGCCAGCACGCCGCCCTCGGTGGCCGTGGCCGTCGCGGCGAGGTGGACGTCTGGGTAGCCGAGCGCGGTCACCGTGACGTCGAAGGCCAGCTGCAGGCCGTCACGCCGGCGGACAAAGCCGACGCGCGCGGAGCCCGACGGCTGGCTGCCGACCTCGATGCGATTCCACGGGCCGACGACGAGCAGATCGCCGGCGCGGCTGCCGAGCACGCCGGCGTCGGTGGTCAGCGCGGTGGCCTTGGCCGCGACGCAAGTCGAGGCGCCGTCGCAGGTCTCGCCGAGCGTGCAAGCGTCCCCGTCTTCGCAGGGCTGGCCCGCGATCACCGGCGACTTGACGCATCCGACGCCCACCTTGCAGACGTCGAGCGTGCAGTGATTGGCGTCATCGCACGTGCTGTTGTCGCCCGGGGTGCAGCCGAGCGCCTTGCAGATGCCGCCTTCCAGGCAGTTCTGGCCGTTCGGGCAGTACAGATCGCTCGGGCACTCCAGGCACTTGCCGGCCATGCTCTTGCAGAGCGACAGCGAGTAGGCGTTGCTGTCGCCGGCAAAGCCACCGATACGCAAGTAGTACTTGCCCGCCTTGGCCGCCTTGTACACGATCTGTTCCGGCACCTTCTTGGTCGCCGCCACCGCCAACGCGGCGCCGAACTTGCCGGGCTCGTAAAGCCGGAGGTCGAGGTCGCCGAGCGCCTGGTCGAAGGTCGCGGTGAGTGTCAACGTTTCGCCAGCCTCGGCCTCGATGACGTACCAGTCGAGCTCGAATGGGCAGATCGAGAGGTCTTGCACGGTGCCGATGTCGAGCGCCTTGGCCAAGGTTGGCGTGTTGTTGGGCTCGAGCGCGTCGCCAAGGCAAAGCTTGACCACCTGCATGGAGATGTGATCGACGTTGTTGACCTCTTGGCTCTCGGCGACTTGGTTCTGGCTATCGATCTTGATGAAAAGCCACGCCGGACCCGGCTTGGCCTCCACCGGAACCGGTACCTTGTCGTCCACCGCCATCGACTTCTTGGCGCCCAGGCCCGGGAGCGCCTGCTCGAAGACCTTGGCGTCATCGCTGTCCAACTTGTCGTTGGTGGAGAAGTACCAGGCGTAGTGGAAGGCGCTGGCCTCGTCCTTGCACTCGTTGACGAGCTCGGTCGACAAGTAGGCGTCCTCGCCTTGAATCACGTCCTTCGGAAACATGCTCTTGATGGTCGGGCGCAGATCGACACCTTTGCCGCCGTCCACCTTGAGTTCGTAGGCGAAGGTGCCCGTCGGCTTGGCGCCGGCAACCTTGCTCGCGGTGCGCATCCAGTACTTGCCGTCGGCCGGTGCCTTGAAGTCAACGGTGCCGCTGCCCGAGATCTTCTGCAGGGCCGCGGTCTTCGGGTTGTCGTGGATGGAGAACTCAAGGCCGCTGCCGGCGTGAGTCAGTACGACCTTCACCGCCTCGTCCTTCACCAGATCGAGGTAGAACCAGTCCTCATCGCCGACACAGAGCGTCATCTTGGCGACGCCGCAGCCAAGCTCGAAGGCCTGTTCCGCGGAATTATTGGATTCATAGGCGTCGGCCAGGCAGACGTCGGCGGGATTGGGGTCGGTGATCTGGAGGTCGAGGCCGTAGTCGTAGGGCTCCGCGGGCTTGCCGCCGACGGGCAGTACGTAGGTGTGGAGGTAGTAGACGCCGCCCACCTGCAGATAGGGGATGGAGGCGACAGGGCTGTACGGGTTGGCGGTGCCGGCGACCACGCCCTGGCCCGAGGCATCGAGCACCTGCAGGCCGATGAGGCCCGCCTGCGGCTTGGGCGTCCAATTCACCTTGGCGCTGAACGCCTTGCCCTTGGGCAACTCGATCTTGAACCAGTCCTCGAGGCCCGGGCACACGTTGAGCTTCTCGTAGACTGCGCTCTTGGACTCGATCGGCGCCGCATCGCCGACGGTATGGTTGCCGGTGAATGCGTCGGTCGCGCAGCTGAACTGCGTGTTCAGGTTGATCGAGTTGCTGGCGATGGCGTTGTTTTTCTCGTTGCTCTCCAGAACCTGCTCGCCGACATCGATAAGCGCGCCGAGGTAGTACTTTCCGCCCGGGATGTTCGGCAGGACGATGGTCTCGAGCGTCTCAAGCGTCTCGGTGGCGCCGAGGCTCGGGTACGACACCTCTTTGAGTTTGGTATCTGCGGCGTCGATGACCGCATCGCTCGAGAGCACGTAGCGAATCGAGAACTTCCCTGCCGCGGTGGCGCCGAGGTTCGTCAGGTCGAGCCGGGCCTTGATCAAGCCGCCCGGGTAGGTCGCCGAGGGCGAGGCGACCAACGTCGAGCCAAACAGGTCGATGCCAGCCGGCGGCGGATCGACCTGGAGCACGAGCTGGTACTGGGCCTGGACCCCAGCGGCGTGTGGATAGACGCGGATCTTGTAGGTGCCGGACTTCTGGACCGAGAGCGCGACCGCCTGCTTGGCCAGGCCGAGGCCCTTCTTGCTGTCGATCACGGTGCCATCGGGCGCGACGAGGTCGACGTCGAGGTCGGCGGCGATCGGCGAGGTCGACAAGATCTCGCTGGAGAGCACCTTCACCACTAGCGAGTCGCCCTTGGCGAGGGTGATCGCCCACCAGTCGTCGTTGGCGCAGCTGCCCAGCTTGTTGTGGTTGCCGACAGCCAGGGCAACCGCGCTCTCGGCCTTGTCGTTGTTGGTCTTGTCGTTGTCGTGCTCATCCTCGTAGCAACCACCCTTGGCGCCCGAGACCTGCAGCGCCGTGGCGCTGCCGATGGCGTTGTTGCCCTTGCTGTCGGTCTTCTCTTTGGCCGTGGCGTCCAAGATGACGCCGACGTAGTAGGCGGTGACCTTGTGGTCGAGGCCCTCAGGGACCACGATCGTCTCCGCGCGCTGCCCGACATCGAGTCCATCGACTCCGGAATCGTTGACTTTCTTGACGATTGCCGCCTTGCCGTTGGTGGTGTTGAGCAGCGAGATCTCCGGCACCGTCGACAGCACGTACCAGGTCTCGGTCGCGCCTGAGCCGGTGTTGCCGGTGTTGACGACCTTGTGGCTGACCTTGATCTCGCCGCCGGCGACCACCGATGCCGGGTGGAAGCCTAGGTTCTCGGGCTTGATTTCAACTTGCGCGCTCGCCGTCACCTTGAGCGGCGGGTTGTCCCACTTCTGCAGGTTGTTGCCCTCGTCCAGCTCGGCGACCGTGTTCTCGGGGTCGATGAGCATGAACAAGTACCAATTCTGCAACGGAGTCGCGACGTTGATGCTGATGCTGGTGACGTCGAGCTTCTCCTCGCCCACGGCGAGGGGTGGCAACTCGAACTTGGTCTGGTTGATGACGCACTGCGACTTGCTCAGCGTGGAAGTTGGGCAAAAGTAGATGGTCGCAGGGAACTTCGGCGACTGCATCGTGCCGAGATTCTTCACGTGCCAATTCACGCCGATGTTGCCGCCGAGGTAGCTGGCCTTGGGTTTGACCACCATCGCCAGCAGGCCGACGTCGACGCCTTCCTTGACCGTCTTCTTGACGGTGAGGGTCGTCTCGCCAATGGCGGTGTTGTTGTCTTCGTTCGTCTCGAAGACCACGTTGTCGACGTCGACCTTGGACAACAGGAAGTACGTGCCGTTTGGCAGCGTCGGCACCGACAGCGCCCGAAACACCGTGAACGCCTTGCCTTCGTCCAGCGAAGGGAGCGTCGAGTTGGCCGGGTCGGTGATCAGCATGTCGTGCTTGCTGATGTCGCCGCCGCCGACGGCTTGGTTGGGGATGAGGTCCAGTTTCTGGTCCTTCGACAGGTAGACGCCAAATTTGAAGCCCTTGGCCTCACCCTTGCCGACGTTCTTGATTTCGACGGTGTACGAGGCGGTGTCGCCGGGCGTCACGGGCTTGTTCTGGCTCAGCTTCGGCGCACCGATGGTCAGGTCGGCCGGCTCGAGCAGCGTGCTGTCGATCTGCAGCAGGCTGGTGGCGTAGCCCAAGTTGTCGAGGCGGTTCAGCTCCGGCACCGCCGCCTTGGGATCGACGTGGACCAGCACGAACCACAGGCCGTCGGGAACGCCGACAGGGACGTTGAATTCATAGGGCTTGGCGACGGGGTAGCTGATGGCGCTCACCCCCTCGAGCCCGCTGGCCATGTCGGTGTGGGCGATCGTCGCCGCCACGACGTCATTGGCGTCGACGATGTCGTCTTGCGACAGCAGAATCTGCGTCTCAAAGGGCGTGGTGATGGCCGCGCCTTCGTTCAAGATGCTGAAGGTCAGGCTGATCTTGTCGCCGACCTTGACCTCGGTGGCGCCTGTCACCGCGATGGTGGACAGCGACAGCGCCGCGGGCTGCCGAACCTCGATCTCTTGTGTCACGGTCTTCTTGACGTTGAAGTTCTTCCGCCACGTCACCGTGACCCGTGTCGGGAAGGTCCCTTTGTACTTGAAGGTGTGGGTCATGCCGCCGACCAGTTCGGGCTCGTCGTCGGGGTTGACCTCGCGTGTGTCGCCGTCGCCGAAGTCCCAGCTGTAGAAGAACTCCGTGGCAGGCGTGTCGGTGTCGAGGGTCAACGTGAACTGGACCGGCAGCGGTACATTGCCCGAGGTGGTGCTCGCGGTCAGCGAAAGGTCGAAGGTCGGGATGACCACGACCTCTTCGACATCTTGGCTGTCGACTTCTTCCGCGATGTCCTGGCCGGCGTCGGTTTGCGCGACCGGCTCGGTACCGCACGCGGCCAACAGGGCGCAGAGGACGAAGTTGGCGAAGCGAGGGGACATCGGCCATGGTTTGCGGGCCGGTGACACAGTCATGGGCGACTCCAAGAGGCAGCACGCTTGGGTTCGCGCCTGGGTCGACGCCCGCGCACGAACGGGGCACAGTAGCACAGGCGCAGGGCGAGGTCCAACGTGGCCTCTTGGCCATGATCGGGTATCAACGCGGAGGGCCGAGCTGGCATGACCGTCGATCTGGCCGATCCTGCGCCGGGTCCCCTGCGGTTGACGCTGCCCGAGACCGACGCCGCCGCCTTCGCCATGCGCGTGCTGGAGGCCCTTCGCGAGGCCGGGCACGAGGCCTTCCTCGTCGGCGGTTGCGTCCGCGACCTCGTCCTGGGCCTTGCGCCGAAAGACTACGACATCGCGACATCGGCGCGCCCGGAGCAGGTGAGCAGCCTCTTTCCGCGGGTCGTCGAGGTCGGGGCAAGCTTCGGTGTCGTCTGCGTGCTCAGCGCCGGGCAGCCCCCCATCGCGGTCGAGGTCGCGACGTTTCGTGCCGATCTCGACTACGAAGACGGGCGGAGGCCGCTAGGCGTGCGCTTTGTCGGCGTCGAGCAGGACGTGCTGCGACGCGACTTCACCATGAACGGCCTATTGCTCGACCTTGGGCCGGGCGCTGAGGCGGCGCTGACCCTCGTGGATCTCGTCGACGGCATCGCCGATCTTCTCGCCGGCCGGCTGCGGGCCATCGGCGATCCGCGTGCGCGCTTCGGCGAGGATGCGCTGCGCCTGCTGCGCGCCGTGCGGTTCGCTGCCCGCTTCGGCCTGACGATCGAGGCGGAGACAAGCGCGGCGATGCGCGAGTTGGCGCCGCGCCTTCAGGTCATCTCCCGTGAGCGGGTGCGCATGGAGCTCGAGCACATGCTGCAGCCCGCCTCGGCGTGCGCCGCCATCCAGCTCTTGGCTGACCATGGCCTGCACGCTTTCGTCCTGCCTGAGCTCGCCGCCGCCGATCCCGGCTTGCTGCGGGTGGTCGGCCGCCTGCAGCGGCTCGTCGACGAAGCGAGCCTGGACCCGGCGCCGTCGGCTGGGCATGTGCCCATCGAGGACGCCTTTGTCGCCTCGCGAGGGCTGCCTTTCCCGCTGGCCCTGGCGGCGCTGGCCCACGGGGCGCTGGCCGCCTCTGCGCTCGGCGCTCGGTTTCGCCTCGCCAGTGATGTGGCCCAGGCGGCGACGCAGATCGACGCGCTGGCGACTGCTTTCGAGTCGCATCTCACGGATCGCGGATTGCACGGTGCCGCCGCCACGCCAGCCCTCCTGCGGCTGCTGCGTGCCGACCAGGCCGATGCCGCGCTGCGCCTGCTCCATGCGCGGGTGCCGGAGATCGCCGCCGCACCGCCCACCGCCCGGGCCCAGATCGCCGAGCTCAGGCGCCTGCGGACGGCGACGCCGCGTTCGCGCTGGTGGCCGCCGCCACACGTCGACGGCGCCCGGCTGCAGGCGGCCGGATTTGGGCCAGGTCCGCGTTTTCGTCTCGCGATCGACGCCGCAATGGACGCTCAGCTTGCTGGCGCCGACGACGCGGCCTGCTTTGCCGCTGCGCTCGACCAACTCGGCCCGGTCGGCGGTGCAACCTAGTCGGAAGGCGTCGTTGCGGCCCGCCGGCGGCCGATTCCGAGCGCCGCGACGTCGCGCCGCACCGCGCCCTTGGGCGACGTCGACGTGCTCTCGCAGCGAGCACAGGCCGGCTTGCGCAGCGCCCGCACCACGTACAGCAGCGCCGCCGCTACGAGCAGACCCGCCAGCGTTGCGTCGAGCCAAGGCGGCATCTCAGCTCCAGCCTGCAGCCAGCCCAAGCTGGCGCGCCGCGTAGGCCAGCACCCAGGCCAGGGCGTTCAGGCCGAGGAGCGCCGCCACGGGCCAGCGCCAGCTACGGGTCTCGCGGGCGATGATCGCGACCGTGCTCATGCACTGCATAGCGACGGCGAAGAAGATCATCAGCGACACACCGACCAGCGGCGTCAGTTGCGAGACACCGACCAGCGCCCCGCCGACTTGGCGTTGGTAGGCGTCTTCATCCAGCCCCTCGCCGCCGCCACGGCCATAGACCCGGCCGAGCACGGGGATCAGCACCTCGCGGGCGGCGAATGAGCCGACGAGGCCGATGCCAATGCGCCAGTCGAAGCCGAGTGGCGCGATCACGGGCTCGAGCGCGTGGCCGATGACGCCCGCTGCGCTGTGGCTCAGCGCGTGGGCGCTGGCGGCGTCGTCGATCCGGACCTGCGCACGCTCGCGGCCGGGCGCATCCACAGCGGCAGCGACGTCGGCCTCCAGCGCCGCCCGGGTTGCCGCCGGCAGCTCGACGCGAGGCCAGGTCATCAGCGCCCACAGCACGACGGTCAGCGCCACGATCAGTGGGCCCGTCTCGAGGCAGAATTGCCGGACCCGGCGCCAGACGACCAGAGCGACGTTGCGTGCGGAGGGCATGCGGTAGGGGGGCAGCTCCAGCATCAGGCCGCTGCGCGGGCCGCGGGCCACGGTGCGGCGCAGCACGGCCCCCACCAGCAGCGCCAGCACGAGCCCGAGCCCGTACATGCCGAGGACGAGCAGCCCGCCAAACGAGAGCACGCCGAAGACCGGCGCGGCGTCGGCAAAGACCGTCGCCGTCACCAGGGTATAGACTGGCAGGCGGGCCGAGCAGCTCATTAGCGGCGCGATGAGGATGGTGACCAGGCGATCGGAGGGGCTGGGCATGGCGCGCGCCGCCATGATCCCTGGGACATTGCAGGCAAAAGACGAGAGGAGCGGCACAAACGCTGTCCCCGGCAGGCCGGCGCGCCCCAGCAGCCTATCCGTCATCAGCGCCGCCCGCGCGAGGTAGCCGCTGTCTTCGAGCAGCGCGATGCCAAGGAACAGCACCGCGATCTGCGGCACAAAGACCGCTGTGCCGGCGATGCCGGCGAGCACGCCGTCGACGATGACATCGCGCAGGACGCTCGCGGGCATCCATTGGCTGACTTGTCCCGAAATGGCCGCCATGACGCTGTCGATGGCGTCCACCGCCGGAGTGACGCCGGCGAAAACGGCCTGAAAAAGGGCGCCCATGACCAGCAAGAACAGCAGAGGCCCGCCGACCGGATTGAGCAGCACGCTGTCGATGCGCTCCGTCATCGGACGCCGGCGCGGCGGTGCTCGGCTCACGTGCTGCGCCACCAAGCGATCGATGTCGGCGAAGCGGGCCTCTGTCGCCTGGCTCCGCAGCGCCGCGCGGGCGCTCGGCGAGAGCCCGCTCGCGGCCACCAGCGCTGCGCCCGCTCCTGGGCGCGTCGCCTCGAGCGTCTCCGGATCGCTGAAGAGCCACCAGCACGCCTCGAATTCCGAGGCCATCGGCGGCAGGCCGTGTGCTGCGCCGCGGTCGCGCAGCGCGGTCAGCGCCGCGGCGAGCTCGGGCGAGGGCGCCTGCCAACGCTGGCGCGCCACGGGTGGGACCTGCATCGCCTGCTGGACGGCGCGCTCGAGCGCGTCGACGCCCTCGCCCCGGCGGGCCACCATCGGCACGCAGGGGATGCCAAGGGCGGCGGAGAGGCCCTCATGGTCGATGGAGAGCCCGCGCGCTGACGCCTCATCCATCAGGTTGAGCGCCGCCACGGTCGGCAGGCCGAGGTCGCAGATCTGCATCAGGAGCAGGAGGTTGCGTGCCAGATTTCCGGCGTCGAGCACCACGATCACCGCGTTCGGCCTCGGGTTCCCGAGCGCCCCGGTCAACGCCTGGTGGGCGATCTCCTCTTCGGGCGAGAGCGCCAACAGCGAGTAGCAGCCGGGCAGGTCGTGGATGGACCACTGGCCGTCGCCGACTTGTCGTACACCGCTCCGGCGCTCGACGGTGATTCCGGGATAGTTGCCCACCCGCGCCGTGGAACCGGTCAAGGCGTTGAAGAGGGTGGTCTTGCCAGTGTTCGGGTTGCCGGCGAGGGCGATCTCAGGCATCGCCGCCCCCAGCCAAGGCGGGGACGCCGATGGCGCTGAGTTGCACCAGCGCAGCCTCGTCGCGCCGCAACGCCAGGGTAAAGCCGCGGACCTGGACCACGATCGCTCCGCCCATCGGCGCGCGGCGCACCACCCGCAGGCCCGTGCCGGGCGTCAGGCCGAGCTCGCGGAGGCGGCTCGGGACGCGACCGTCGCCAACAATGGTTAGGACTTCGCCGTCGGTGCCGGCGTCCGCGTCGCAGAGAGGGCGGCCTTGGGTTGCCAAGCTGCGGGCTCCAACGCCTCACAACGGCGCTGGCGGCAGGGTAGCTTCTCTGAAATTGAAATCAACTCTCAACTGCCAGCGGCGGCGGTCACGGCGGCCGCTTCAGCGGCGCTGTCATCGCTAGCGGCGGCGGCCTCCGCGGCGGCGGCGTCGACGGGCGCGGCGCTGGCCTGAACCGCTTCGGCAGAGGCGCTGGCCTCAACCGCTTCGGCAGGGGCGCTGGCCTCAACCGCTTCGGCAGGGGCGCTGGCCTCAACCGCTTCGGCAGGGGCGCTGGCCTCAACCGCTTCGGCAGGGGCGCTTGCCTCAACCGCTTCGGCAGGGGCGCTTGCCTCGACCGTTACGGCAGGGGCGCTTGCCTCCACCGGCGCCGCAGGGGCGCTGGCCTCGGCGGCCTCGGCTGGCGCGCTTGCGGCCGGCGCGACTTCAGCGTCGGTCTCGGCTGCGGGCTGACGGCGCGGACGATCGGGGCGGGGGCCGCGGGCACGGGCGGTGCGCTCGCTCTGGCCGGAGCGGGCGCCTGGCTCGGCGTCGTCACCACCATCCTGCTGCAGGTGCTCGTCGAGCGTCGGGCGCTCGCGGCCGTGCTTCATGCGGTACACCTCGTCGAGCGCGAGGTCGAGCTGGCCCTTGGTCACGATGTAGGCGCGGTAGTTGTCGCGCCCCAAGCGGTGCTGCGAACGCAGCTCGCGCTCGCGGACAAAGAGCATCTCAAGCCACTTCTCGTGCTCGCTGCGAAGCTTGTTGAGCTCCTCACGCTCCTTCTCGGCCAGGCGCTCGTTGCGGACGCGCTCGCGCTCGAGGTCGAGGCGCTGCTTCTCGAGTGCACGCTCCTCGCGCTCCTTGCGCACGGCCTCGGCGCGCAGCTCGCGCTCTAGCGCGCGGGCGCGCAGGACCTCGGGATCGATCTCGGCGACCTGCGGCACGGGCGGCGCGACGGGCGCAGCCACGGGCGCCGCAGCAGGCACCACTGGAATGTCGTCGTCATCGTCGACGGTCTTGACCACGGCATTCGCCGACGGGCCCTTGATCGCCAACATGCCTTCGAGCTCTTCGACGCGCCGCTCGTGCTTGCGAATCGCCCGCTGCGCGGCCTCTGCTTCCTCGCTGATGCGGCGAGCGCTGGCGGTCTGCTTCTGCACTTCCTGCGTCAGATCGGCGACTTTCTGCCGGGCTTCGTCGAGCGAACGCTTGACGTCTGCCTGACCGCTGCCGCTCTTCTCCGCCTTCTTCGACGACTTCTCGGCCCGCTCATGCTCGCGGCGCGCTTCCCCTTCGGCCTTTTCGGCGCGGGCGCGCAACGCTTCGAGCTCTTCACGGCCGCGCGACTCGGCCAGCCAGAACCAGATCGCTGCGCCACCGCACGCGATCACCAGGACCCCCAACACGACCACGTCCATCGCCCCATCCCTTGGCGGCTTCCTGCCGCCTTGCCGTTCTTGCCGCGGGGTTGCCACAGCGCCGCGGCGATCTAGCATGGGCGGGGGAGCGCGGGCAACGCGCAACGTCCGATCGCCGAGCGGTGCCGTCGGCGCGGGGCCGCGTACGGCGCCTATCGCTCGGAGCGGAGCGCAACCTCGCCCGGGCGCTCCATTCGGTCGAATCCGTAGTCGATCTTGGAGCATTCGGCGGCGTGGCTTGTCAACGCCCCTGGGCTCGGCGATCCTCCCCGTCGGGGGCGCGCCTAGCGCCTCGGGCTTGGCCGGAGGCTGCGTGACCATCGAATTCGACCATTGGATCGCCCGCGTCGAGCACGAGTTGTCGCGCAAGAACCAACGCCTGACGCCTCAGCGGCGGGTCATTGCCGAGGCCCTGTTTCACGACGGCGTCCACCGCAACGTCGATGAGCTCTATCAGCTCGTGCGCGATCGCGATCGCACCGTCGGCCACGCCACGGTCTATCGGACGATGAAGTTGCTGCAGGAGCTCGACCTCGTCAGCGCCAACAACTTCGCGGATGGATCGGCCCGCTACGAGGTCGCCGGCGCCGGCGATGCACACCACGACCACTTGGTCTGCCGCACCTGCGACCACATCGTCGAGTTCGAGGACGACCAGGTGGAGCGGCTGCAGGAGGCGATCGCGACGCGCCTCGGCTTCGTGCTGCGCGATCACCGGATGGTGCTCTTCGGCGACTGCGTTCGGCAGGCCTGCCCCAATCGGCAGACGAGCAACCTCCGGCGCACGGGGCCGGGGTCTCACGCAACGCGCTGAGCGGAGGCTTTCGTCGTCGACGGTGCCTCGGCGTCATGCCGCAAGCGAGCGCCAGGACCGCGCCGGACTAGCCGGGTGAGAACACGAACGGCCACTGAATCACGCAGATGCCGGCGTCGGGCTTCTTGAACCGGACGCGGCCGATCGTGCGGGTGACGCAGTCGGCGACCGCCGAGTTGGCCATCGAGTCGCTGACGATCTTCGGATTCTTGACGGCACCTTCGGTGTCGATCGTCCACTGCGCCGTGATCTTGCCTTGCAGGCTGGGCTTCGACATCAGCTGTATCTCGTAGCAGGCCCGCAGCGCGGCGGCGCGCATCTTCACGTTCTTGGCGATGTCGCCCTTGTCGCAACCGCCTGTCGACTGGCCGGTGGCGATCTTGACTGAGGCCACCTTCTTCGCCGACTTGCGCCCGATGCCGACGTTCGCGTTGCGGCCCGTGCCGCCACCGGTGTCGATGGAGCCGAGGCCGTGGATGCGGCCGTAGCCGCCCGTGCCGCCGCCGCCTGCGCCCGTGCCGCGGAAGCCCATGCCGCCTGAGCCGTGGCCGATGACGAGCTCACCGCCCTCACCGCTCATCGCCACGGCCATCTTGCTGTTCAGCGCGCCGGTGTCGCCGGCCATGATGGTGCCGAGGGCGCCGGTCAACGCCTGCTGGCCGCCGAGGATCTTGTTGATGCCGAGGTTCTTCACGTCGATCTTGTCGACCATCTGAGCGTCGAGCTTCGGTACCTTGGATTGCTTGTTCGGATCGACCTGAGCGTCACCGAACTTGCCCTCCTCGTTCTGGGCCTTCTTGGCGGTGGTGTCCTCTTCCTCGCCCTCGAGCTCCTCGGTCTCTTCCTTGATCTGCTCTTCGAGCGTGACCTCGATCAGCTCCTTGGCGCGCTTCTCGAGGTTCTCCTCGACGGCCTTGCGATCGCGAGCGTGGGCGCTCAACAGGGCGCTGATCAGCAGCGCCATGGTCACGGCAGCGCTGACCGAGAACGAGATGGCGAACGCCGCCCCGCCGCGATCGGAGGTCCCGGCCAGAATCGCCGTCTCGGCGCCCGTGAAGGCGAACGTCAGGTCGACGTCGTTCTCGAACGAGAGCACGCCCGAGTCGCCGCGCTTGACGTCGATCGTGTTCAACTCGGCGGCGTCCTTGATCTCGCCACCGACGTTGACTTGGCCGCCGATGCCCTTGGGCACATCGAGCGTGTAGCCCTCGCCCGAAGGCTTGAGCACGACATGGCGCGACAGGCCCCGCGCCGCGAGCTGGAAGGTGTTGCCGTCTTCCTCGCCGACCGTGACGGGAGCCGGCTCGAAGAGCACGCGCTCGTAGATCGTCGTGCCTTCCCAAGCCAGGGTGACTTTGAGGAAGCGCTGGTCTTTCGCGTACTCCGGGTGCGACGCGGCGACGATGAGTCCGCCAAACATGCTGATGACGGCGCCGATCGTGACCATCACGACGCCCCAGTCGAGCGTCACCAACGTCTGATCGATGAGGCCACCGGTCTCGCTGTCACACAGCGAGATGCCCGCCGAGACACAGGGCGTCAATGCCCAGACGTTCTGATAGGTCCACGCCATGACGCCGATCTGCAGCAGCGAGGCGATGGCGACGATCCAGCCGAAGCTCTGCTTGCGCTTCTGCAGCACCACGGCGCCGCAGGCCATGGTGATGAGGGACAGCAGCAGCGAGAGCTGGCCGGTCAAGACCTCGAACGAGCGGAAAGCGATCTCCTCCTCGTCGACCGTGATGAATGGCAACCCCATCGGCCCGAGCAGGGCCAGCGTGGCGCCGATGAGTGCAAGGATGCTTCCGCCGCTCATGGCTCTCCTCCAGGTGGGTACGCGGGGTACCGCGCCCCTCAACCCGTCGCCCGCCGCGCTTCCGACCGAGGCCGGGCGCGTTTTGGGCTGCGGGATGCTAAGCGTCTGCGCCAATTCCCGTCAAGCGACGCCGCCAAGCGCGACGCCAACCAAACCGACCTTCACCAACAGGGGGCATGGCCCCGGTTCCGCGCGTGGCGGCCGAGACCCCATGGCCCCACAAGCCTTCGACGCGCGAACGGTCAGCCGGATCTATCGAGCGGCTTCCGGAGAACAAAGAACTAGAACGTTACAGGATCACGCTGGAAACGCGGCGTCGAGCCCTGCGCGCAGATCGGCAAGCAGATCGTCGAGGTGCTCGATACCCACCGAGAGACGGATCAGCGAGTCGTCGATGCCCAACTCGGCGCGCCTGTCCTCGGGGATGCTGGCGTGCGTCATGATGCCCGGGTGCTCGATCAGGCTCTCGACGCCGCCTAGGCTCTCGGCCAGGGTAAAGACGCGCACGGTCTCCAGAAAGCGTCGCGCCTCAGGCAGTCCGCCGCGCAAGACGACGGTGACCATACCGCCGCCGGCGCGCATCTGCCGCCGGGCCAGCCCGTGCTGCGGGTGGCTGGCGAGGCCCGGGTAGATCACCCGCCGTACGCGTGGATCGGACTCCAGCATCCGCGCCACGGCGAGCGCGTTGCTGCAGTGGCGCTCCATGCGCAGCGCGAGCGTCTTGACGCCGCGCAGGGTCAGCCAGGAGTCGAAGGGTCCCGGCGTGGCGCCGATCGCGTTCTGGTGGAAAGCGAGACGGGTGCCGAGCGCCGGATCGCTGACCACGATCGCGCCGCCGACGACGTCGCTATGGCCGCCGAGGTACTTCGTCGTGGAGTGGACCACGATGTCGGCCCCGATCTCCAGCGGTCGCTGCAGCCAGGGCGTGGCGAACGTGTTGTCGACCGCGACGAGCACCCCAGCGTCGTGGGCACGTTGGCAGAGCGCCGCGATGTCGACGAGCTTCAGCATCGGATTGGTCGGCGTCTCGAGCCACAGCAGCTTGGTGCGGGGGCCGAACAAGCCGTCGCAGGCTGCCGGGTCACGCAGATCGCGGTACTGAAAAGTGAGCCCGTGGCGGCGCCACACCTTGTCGAACTGGCGGAAGGTGCCGCCGTACATGTCGTCCATCGCCGCGACATCGTCGCCGGCGTCACAGAGGGTCGCGAGCACCGCGTGGGTGGCGGCGAGGCCGGAGCTGAAGCAGAGGCCCTGCACGCCGCCCTCAAGGGTGGCCAGCGCCTCCTGCAGCGCGTCGCGCGTCGGGTTGCTGGTGCGCGAGTACTCGTGGCCGAGGTGCTGGCCTGGGCTCGGCTGGGCGAAAGTCGAGGTCTGGTAGATTGGCACGGCCACGGCGCCCGTGCGCGGATCGGGGTCTTGCCCGACGTGGATCGCCCGGGTCTCGAACTGCGCCTTGCTCCAATCGTTTCCCGCCATCGTCCCCTCCTGCGGCTCTTACCGCCTCAGTGCGCCCGCGACAGGTAGTCGATCAGGTCGATCTTGGTAATGATGCCGTGCACCTTGGCGTGTTGGACCACCACCGCGACGTTGTCGGCGGCCAGAATGTCGCGCAGGGCCTCGATGCTGGCGTCCAGCGACAGCACCCCCTGCAGTGGCGTCATCAGACCATCGACCTTGTCGCTGCGGCTGGCGCGGCCCTCGAAGATCGCGTCCAGCAAGTCGATCTCGTGGACCATGCCGACCGGCTCGCCGCCCTCGCTGACGACCGGCATCTGGCTGATGCCTTCCTGCTTCATGCGCAGGATGCAGGGGCCGATCTCCTCGCTCGGGGTGGCGGTGAAGACGAAGTGGCTCTTGCGACGGAGCAGGTCGGCGACGCTGCGCTCGGTCGGATCGGGATCGAAGAACCCGTTCTCCTTCATCCACTGATCGTCATAGAACTTGCTCAGGTAGATGGCGCCCGAGTCTGGCAAGATCACGACGATGGTGTGGTTGCGGCCTAGTTCGCGCGCCAGGTTGGCGGCGACGTGGACAGCGCCGCCCGAGCTGCCGCCGGCGAAGAGGCCCTCTTCCCGCGCCAAACGCCGCGCCATGCTGAAGCACTCGCGATCGGTGACCTGCATGACGTCGTCAAGCCACTCAAGCTCGAGCGCGCCGCAGACCATGTCCTCACCGATGCCCTCGACCTTGTAGGTGTGCGGCGCCGAGGGCACGCCGGTGTGGAACTGCGAGTAGTAGATCGAGCCCTGCGGGTCGACGCCGACGGTGCGAATCGCCGGGTTCTGGCCCTTGAGGTACTTGGCCGTGCCCGACAATGTGCCGCCGGTGCCGAGGCCCGCCACGATGATGTCGAACTGGCCGCCGGTCTGCTCCCAGATCTCGGGACCCGTCGAGCGGTAATGCGCCTCGATGTTCTGCTTGTTGTGATACTGGTTGAGCATGAAGGAGCCCGGCGTCTCGCGGGCGATGCGCTTGGCGGTCTCGTAGTAGCTGTCCGGGTGCTCGGCGGGCACCGCGGTGGGCGTGACGACGACCTCCGCACCGAATGCCCGCAGCCGACGAACCTTCTCCTGGCTCATCTTGTCCGGCATCGTGAAGATGCAACGGTAGCCCTTGACGGCCGCCGCCATGGCGACGCCAACGCCCGTGTTGCCGGACGTGTTCTCGACGATCACGGCGCCCGGCCGCAGCGCCCCGGACCGCTCTGCGTCCTCGAGGATGTGCAGGGCCATGCGGTCTTTCACCGAACCGCCTGGATTCATGTACTCCAGCTTGGCCAGGATCCGCGCGTCATGGCGCCCGACAACTCGGTTGAGCTGGACCAACGGGGTGTCGCCGATCGCGTCCAAAACGTTGCGGTAGATGCCTCGCATGGTCCCTCCGATGGCCTCATGGGCCGCCGCGCCGCGGTCTAGCTGAAATGGTGGCGATGAGGCAACCCCATGGGCCACCGCGCGGTCTCGTGCCGACCTCGGGATGGGCCGATTCGCGCTGCCAGCCACAGCGACGACCACGACGTACGGCGCAGCGCCGAGCGACTACGGGCGCTGGGGCGCCTCGCCGCCTGACTCTTCGGCCTCGCCGCCCCCTTCTGGTTCGCGTTCGCGTGGCTCGCCTTCATCGGCCTGCGGATCGCGCGGCGCCTCTTCCCCTTCGCCTTGCTCTTGGTCGGACGGCTGCGGCACCCCGCGGCCGCGGCGCGATGGGGTGGGTGGCTCCTCGGCTTGCTCGGCAGGTTCTGCTGGGGCGGGCTCAGACGGGACCGCCAGCGCCGGCGCCGGGCGCGGCACCAGCGGCGCGTCGGCCATCGCCGGCTTGAGCTCGACGCGCTCAGGGTTGGGCGTGCCGGGCGCCGGAAAAGTGGGCGGCGCCGCGACGGGAGGCACCACGGCCGGCGCATCGGTCCCTGCTGCCGCCGCTCCGTTGCGCCCAGCTTCGTCGGTCCCGCCGGGCCCTGGCGCCGCGTCCACCGACGGAAGGCCGCCGGCGCCGCCGCGCGTGCCCACCGTGACGCGGGGCATGTCGGGGTTGCAGCTGGGGCGCAGCAGCAGCCCGGTGCAGGTCATGCCGACGTAGCCGTTGCGGGTGAATGGCTTGAGCTTGCTGCCGGCGATCTCCATCAGGCTCGACCACTTGGCGCGCTGATCATCGGCCGCGTCGCCTTCTCCGCCCTCCGCGTCGCCCTTGTCGCGGCCCTTGCCATCCTTGCCGCCTGGGTCGCCCGACTTGCCGCGGGCTGCCGCGCGGCCCTTGCCGGAGTCCTTGTCGGCGTCCTTGGCCTCACCCTTGTCGGCGTCCTTGCCGCCTTCGGCCTCGGCCGCGTCGGGAAGGCGGAATGCGAAGTGCAGCTGGAGGTTGGCCATCCGCACGCCGGCCGGACCTGGCGGCACCAGGGCGTGCGAGCGCTCCTCGACCAGGAGCTCGATGTCGCGCCCGTTCACCTCGATATTCTCGAACGCGATGGCCGTCGACTTGTCGCTGCCGCGGGCGCCAGACAGCACGGCGATTTCCCCCTTGGGCGCCATGGTGATCTTGAGCGCTGTGTTGCCCATCCGGAGGTCGGCGAGTTGGAAGTTGCCCATCTTGCCGAGGTCAATCGCCGGCTTGCGCAACACGCTATCGGTAATCGTCAAGTTGAGCTTGCCGGTGGCGTCTTCGAAAGTGCCGCCCCAGTGCAACTGGACCGAACCGGACAGCTCGCCGTCGAGCGTGCCCTGGACCTTGCTCTGCACCGCGATCATCAGCGCGCCGAGCCCCGTCGACTCCAGCGGTAGGCGCTCGATCGTCGGCAGATCGAGATCGATGGCGTAGCCGCGCCGTCCGGCGCCCTTGGACGCGTCCGCCTTGGCGTCCTCTGCCGCCTCGCCCTTGGCGTCGCCACCGGCCTTGTCCCCGCGCTCTTTCGGCTTGTCGTCCTCACGGCCGGCAGCGGCGCCGCTGAGGGGGCGCACCACCACCAGACCGTCGGCGAGAGACCCTTCGCCCGCCTCGACGTCGACGCCGATCGCCAACTCGCGGCGCCAGAGCGCTCGCCACACCGCGACGTCGAGCCGCACGCGGTCGAACTTGAGGTCGATCGCTGGCCGCCCGGGTTGGTCCTCTGGCCCCGGCTTGGCAGGCAGGTGCAGCGCGACCTCTTCCATGGTGACGCCGCCGATGCCGCGCAGCGACATCTCGCCGATCGTCAGCGGCATGCCAGCCTTGCGGGACTGGGCCTCGACATAAGCCTGGAGCTGGCGCGTCGGAAACGTCAGCACCAGCGCCGCCAGCAAGGCAGCGAAGAAGAACGCGCCATAGCCGAAATAGACGGCCGCGCGCTGCAACCGCTCACGGACGGACGGGTTCACGAGCCCTCCTCGGCGCCGCCGTAGCGGAACTGGGCGACGGTCAACTTGGCACGGAAATGCTCGTGATCGGAGGACTCTCGCGAAATATCGAGGCTGGACGCGAAGAGCCCGTCCGGGTGGGTGTCGATCTTCTCCAAGAACTGAAACAGGGCGGTGTCGGGTACCCGGTCGAAGACGACCTCAATGCTGGACAGGAAGACCTGCTTCTCGCCCTTGGCCGCCTTCTTCTTCTTGGCAGCCTGCTTGCCCGCACCAGCGCCCTTGCGCGTCGTCAACTCGGCCAAGATCTCAGTGGCGTTGCTGAACTTGATGAAGTCACTCAGCCGCTCGCTGCCCGAAGGTCCCTCTTCCTCGCCCGTCGCTTTGCGCTCGAACTGAATGTCCTTGGCCAGCGCCAGCAGCGACGACTGCAACGAAGTCGCTCGGGCCCGCTCGAGGGACTCGTCGATCGCCTTGTCTTCTCTTCGGTTGCGTAGATACGTCGGCGCTGCGTCATGGATCTGCCGCAGGGCCTCGGCGTTGTCGGCGACCGCCAGCTCCATCTCGGCCACGCGCTGCTGGACGAAGAAGCCGGCCGTCAACAACAGCGCTGCCAGCACGGAGATGCCGCCGCCCACGACGATCGCGCGTTCGCGGTCGCTCAGCCGCCCCAGCCACGCTTGAATCTTGCCTTCTTGCACCCATCCCTCCCAGCCCGAGTGAGGCGTCCGTGTCAGCTCGTCCTTCCGCGGACGCTACTCCTCGGCCTCGGCCTCGCTGTCGTCGCCCTTATCTTCCTTGTCCTTGTCCCCGTTCTTCTTCTTGTCCTCGCCCTTGTCTTCGTCCTCGTCTTTGCCCTTGTCGTCCTCGGTTTCCTCGCCGTCGGCCTCCGAACCAGCCTTGTCGCCACCGTCGGCCTTGCGGACCTTCTTGGGTGGGTCGGCCGCGGGACATTGGATCTCAAAGCCGATGTTGAAGCGGAACCACTCGCGGTGCCGTTCGAATGTGATGCGATCTGAGGTCGACTTGATCTTCTGAAAGCAGGGATGCTTCTCCAGCGCAGTCTGGAAAGCGAGCAGCGCCTCCTGGGTGTCGCAGTCGCCGCGCAAGCTGCCCTTGCTGCGGTCGATGTCGACCGAGAGCAGCTCGATCTTATGGCCCGTGAACGGCTCGTCGCCGCGCGGCGCACCGCCCTGACCGCCGCCTTCGCCGCCGCCTTCGCTGCCCGCGTCAGCACCTGGCTCGCCGCCGGCACCGACGCCAGGGTTCGCGCCGCCGCCGCCGTCGACCCCCAAGGGTCGCATCCGCGGTCTCGGAAACATCCCCCCGCCGCCCATCGCCGGCGGCATCGCTGCCGAGGGCGGCATGCCGAGCGGCATCGCTGTCGGCTCTCCCGTCGGCGGCCCGGTCATGCCGAGTGGCGGCAAGCCCCGCAGCTGCGGCGGCGGTGCGACGACCTGGGCCAGCCGCTGGCCGCCATCGACCGGATTGGGCGGTGCAGCTTCGCCCGGGCCGCCAGGCTTGAACTCCGGTGGCTCCGTCACTTCGTGTTGGATGCGCGAGACCTCGTCGAGCACCTTGATCGCCGACATGTCGGGGTAGTACGAGCCGAGGTCGACGGCTAGGGGGCGCTTCAGCTCGGTCTGCAGCTTGTCGAAGCTGCTGAGCTTCTTGCCGGTGACCTCCTTGCTGAGCGCGACCAGCACGGCGACCTGTTGCTGCTGCTCGTTGACCAGACCGCGGTAGGTGATGGTGCTGCGGACGGCCAGCAGGCACAGCGCAAACACCGCCATCGAGATCAGCGCCGGTAGCCGCTCGCGCAGGTACTTGTAGTCGCCTTCGAACGCCAGGTCCCCCTGGCGGAAATCCATGATCTCGCCGCCCTGCGCCAGCGCTCCCTCAAGGGCGAGGGCGACCGCGCTTCCACCCGCCTCGTGCAGGCGCTCGGGCAGGTGCGGCGCCATCGCCACGCCCTCAAGCTCATGAAGCGGCAGGCCGCGGACCGGCAGCCCCAAGATCGCCTCAAGGGTCTCGACCAGCCCACGCAGCCCCGCCATGCCGCCGGTCAGCACGATACGGTCCGGTGCCGGCTTTCCGCCCTTGCGCCAGGCCGCCATCGTCTGCCGCACCTCGCGCAACCAGGGCGCTAGAGCGCGCAGCGTCGCCTTGTGTAGTGTCTCTTCGTCGGGGGTCGCCGGTGCCATGCCGGGTGGCAGCAGGAGCCCGTGGCTGACCAGCAAGTCGGCGGCGGACTCCGTGGTTTGGCGATCGAACTGATCGGCGAAGTCGGCGCGGACAGCGTCGGCGCCGACGCTCAGGGCGCGCACGTAGCGCGGCGCGCCGTCGACGGCGACCACGGCGTCGGTGGCGGCGGCGCCGATGTCGAGCACCAGCGTCGTCCCGGTGGCCAACGAGGGCAGATGACGCAGCAGCCGCGCCAACGAGAGCGCCACGAGGCCCAGCTGCCGCGGCTCGGCCCCGACTCGCCGCAGCAACTCGATCCGCTGCTGCACCCGCGCCCGCGGCGCCGCCACCACCAAGGCCTCACAGCCCTCGGCGTGGCGCCCGACCACGATGTGGTCGATGACGGACTCCTCAAGGTCGACCGGGATGTGGGTCTCGAGCTCGAAGGCCGCAGCCTCGACGATCGCCTTGCGGTCCTGGAACGGGAAGCTCAGCACCCGGTGCAGCACATCGGTCGCGGGCATGCCGGCGACGATCACCTCGTCCGCTTTGCGCACGCGCGAAAGCAGTGACCGAATCGCCGCTTCGAGCTCGGTCTCGCCGTACGGGCAAGCGACTGGCTCGCTGTCGAAGCCGATCAGCTGCGTCTGTCTCACTGACTTGTCGACGACGGCGACCTTGACGCGCCGCTGGCCGATGTCGAGTCCCAAAATCCGATGCGCCATAGGTCGTCCCTCAGTCTTCGCGCCAGTAGACGTACTGCTTGCTGGTGGTGTCGAGCAAGGCCGTGATGGTCTTGGTCACCGACCCCGAGGTTCCAAACGCCGTGATGCGGACAATCTGCCCGCTTGTGCCGACGTCGGCCAGCATCTTGCCGGCGTTTACCTGCAAGACGTTGGCGTAGTCCGCCGGCAGCACCGTGCCGAGCTTCTCGAAGAAGCGTACGAAGCGGCCAGGCGTCGAGAAGGGTGGTGAAAAGATAAGCTTTTTCAAGGTCCTGCAGACCTCGATGTACTGGCCCGCGACGTTGACCGGGACGAACGCCGCCGCTGCGCCATTGGTTCGGGCGCAGGCGATCAGCTCGTGACGCGGATCGGCCAGGTTCTTGCAGACCAGCGCCTTGATCACCTCGATCGGTGCCGTGTTTACATTGAGCTTCGCGGTGTTGTAGACGGTGAGCTGGTCCCGCAGCTTGCACCACAGCGCGTCGGTCATGCCCTCGACCAGGCGCACCTCTTCGGTGGTGTCGAAGGGCGCGTCCTTGGACTTGTAGCCATGGCGAGCGTAGTGCACGCCCTCGCTGCCGGTGCCTTGCTGCAGCTTGCGGGTCGCTGGATCGAGGTCGGTCTTGACGTTGTCGACGTCGGCCCAGTCCATGACGTTGAGCGCCAACTGCGCCATCTCTTTGTCGAGTTCGCCGGCCGAGCTCATGCCCTCGTGCCGCTCGAGCAGCTTGTAGAGGGTGTCGAACGTCGCCTGCTTCTCGCCCAAGTTCGCGACTCGGTTGAGGTTGACGCGCCCATCCTCGTCATCGGACTTGCAGCCGCAGGTGCCGCGCTCGAGCCCAGCGGCCTCCTTGCCGCGCAGGTCGATGAGGTCGAGGCCCATCATGTTCATGCGCCCTTCGCAGAAGGCGTTGACGAACTCGCAAGCGTAGGCGGCGGTCGAGATATTCGGCCGTTGGCCACCGAGCATGGATGCGTACTTGTTGATGATGCTCTCAACGATGTCCACTGAGCCGATGACCAGCGTCGCCAACTCCACCGCCGCCCGCGCATGCAGGTGGGCCTCGATCTCCTGCTCGACGTAGCTGCTGGTGCGGACCGCAACGCGCGACTGGTAGGTAAATTCCAGCGAGAACACCGTCAAAATCGCGATCGCGGTCATCGCCAACAGCAGGGCGACGCCGCGCTGCCGGTCGCTCGGCCCCGGCGCCGTGCTGCCCGTCGCCCGAATGGCCGCTGCTGCCGCGAGCTGAAGTCGCACACGCAGCGCAAGCGGACCCGACGACGAGGCCGCGCCGCGGGTCGAATCTGGCCGTTTTGCCGCGGCCGGCTGGAGGTGACCGCTCATGGCGTGCCTGCCCCCGAACCAGGTGCCGGCGGCTGCTGGCCCGACAAGATCGCCTGCGGGTTGAACATCGACGGCGTCGTCGAAGGGATCGGCGCATACGGGTTCAGCGAATTCTGGAAGTCGCCCGGCTTGTAGGCCTGCTGGAAATCGAGCGGTCGTGCGATGCGGACCCGGGTCTGGGTCTCGAACTCGAGGTCAAGGTCCTCGTCCAACGTCGAGAGCACAAGGCGCACCCGCACCCGCACCGGCAACCACTGCTCCTCAGGGCCGTGGCGCTCCTTGTCGCGGCGGTTGGCCTGCTTGACGACGGCGTTCGCCAGCGCCGCGTTGCCGGTCATGCCGGTCGCCAGGGCCGCTTGCTGCTCTTTTTGCCGCTGCTCCTCGGCGGCACGGTCGATTTCAACCTTCCAGTCGCTCTCCCACTCCTCCTTGTCCATGCTCCAGTAGGCAAACTCCAGCTTGCGCACGCCGTCGGCCAGCACCTCGCGGCGGCCCTCTTTCTCGGGCCGATCGTCGATGATGACCTTCTCGCGCCGCACCAGCCGCGCCAACCCGGTGGACGACTTCTCGAGGGCGTACTCGATCACGCCCTGGTCCGATTCAAGCCCGCCACGCTCGACGCGGCGATGGCCCATGTAGGTGAACTGCACCTTGTTGGGCTTGCCCAGGAAGATCGTCTTGGTGGCGCCGCTCTCGGACTGGTGGCGCGAGACGTAGGCCATGGCCAGCTCGCGCTGGACACGGCCAAGCGCGACGCGAGCGGTGTGGTAGCGGTCCTGCAGCTCGCGGTTGTCCTGAATCGCGCCCATGACGGTGGTGATCGAGGTGCCGAGCAAGAGCCCCATCATCGCCAGCAGCGAGACGGCGATCATGAGCTCGACGAGCGTGAAGCCGCGCGCCATGCGGGTGCCTTGGCCCGTCATCGCGTTCCCCCTTGGGCGGGGGGCGGTGGCTGAATGCCGCCGAACGCCGGGGCGAGGCCTCCGACGCCGTTGGGGTTGGCCGCCTCTTCCAGCTCTTGCTGGTCCTTCATCTGCTGAATCGCGCGGGCCTCTTCTTCGCTGACCGCGGTGGTGAAGGTCTCGATCTCCAGCTTGGCGTCTTCGCCCTCGGCATCGCGCCAGGCCAAGCGCAGCCGCACCTTGCGCGTGCGGTCGGTGGCGCGCTTCAAGATGCGCGGCAAGAGCTCGGCGATCATCAAGCCCATCGACATCTGCAGCACCGACAGGTTGATGTCGCAGAGGCCGAGCAGGTTCAGCCCCTGAGCGCCCGACATCAGGATGGTGGTGATCAGCTGCATCATATCGCCGGACTTCGCCATCGAGGTGAGGTCGAGCCCGGCGGCCTCGGCGTTCTTGGCCGAATTGCCCAGATCGTCCAGGGCCTTGCGGCCCTCAGCCTCGCCCGAGGTCGCTGCAGTCAGCTTGTCCATTGCGCCTGAGCTCTGCAGCGTCTCCTGCGCACCCGAGAGCACGTCCTGCGCCGACGAAGTCAGGTCGGTGATCATGCCCTCGTCCAGGTTGAGCCCGATGAGGTCGAATTCGCAGCGGAAGTGCTTGGCGTAGGCCTTCGGCAGCTCGCACTCGCGGCCCTCGATGTCGTTGGTGGGGAAGCCGTCCTTGCGGTACTCCTCCTCGATGTCGAGTAGGACTCCGCGCAGCAAGAGCGCCGCCGTCGTGCTGCTGTAGACGCGCTTGCCGTAGACTGCCGACGACGACGCCGACGCTGTGATCACGGCCAATGCGAAGGCCAAGATCGCCATGGCGATCAAGATCTCGAGCAGCGTGAAGCCGGCTTGACCGCGTCGCATCAGCGCTCCTGGTCCACCCAGTCGTCGAGAGTTAATTCGCCGCTGTAGACGCGCGCTGTGCCCTGCAGGGGCAGCACCTCGACGGTGACCACGTCGCTGTCGTCGTCGCTGTCGCCGATGAGCACAAAGCCCGCCTCCACCGTGCCGTTGGGGAAGAAGTTCAGGTGTACCTGACCCTTGCGCTCGATGTCGCTCTGGTGGCTCGTCATCGCGCCGACGAAAGCGATGCCCTTGGGCAGCTCGCGCTTCTGCAACAGCGCGCTCTTGGCCGCGCCGAACGCTGCCGGCGGCGGCGGCTTGTCCTCGTCGTCGTCGTCGGCCTCGTTGCCTTCTTCTTCCCCTTCACCGGGCAACAGGAACTGCTTGCAGGGATCGCGGGAGTCTTGCGCCTCGCCCCACCAGGCGTGGCTGTCGAGATCGACGACGAGGCGGTAATTGCGGCCGTTGAGGACGGACAGGTTGTACAAGTAGCGGACCGCGGCCGCGAGCTGACCGGCCTCTGTGTCGACGTTGGCGCCGCGGATGTTGCCGATGCCGATGACGACGGTGACGGTGACCACCGCCATCACCACCATGACCACGACAAGCTCGATGAGCGTGAACCCGGCGTCGCCGCGCCGGACGCGCCTCCGTCGAACTGCCGCATCCCCGGAGTCGCTCACCGCCATCGTCGCCTTTTGCGCTGAACTCACCGGCCAGCGCGCTGCGGCCGCTACTTCTCGGCCTCGCCGTAGCAGATGTCGTCCTCAGTGCCCGACTTCTTGTCGTCGCCGCCGCTGCACAACGAGAAACCATCGCCCTCGGCGCGGTAGACCAGGTCCTGCTTCCAGGGGTCCTTGAGGTTGGCCTTCTTCAGCTTGGCCTTCTTGCCCTCGGTCAGCGTCTCGAGGCTATCGGGGTAGTCACCGTGCCGGGCCTCGTGGGCCTCGATGACCGCGCCGATGGTGTTGATCTGCGCCCGGGCTGTGTCGGTCTTGGCGTCGCCCAGCATGCCGAACACGCCGACGGCGAGCGCCGAGCCGAGCACGCCGATGATCACGATCACGACCATGATCTCGATCAGCGTCATGCCGCGCTGGCCGGCTTGCGCCGCCCCTTTCGCCACTGCTGCGATGTCCCGCCAGCAGACGCGCTGCCGGCCGTCCATGCCGATCTCCACCGCCATCTCGGCCTGCTTTTCGCCACCGATCGCTTGCAACTGCTCGGTCTCCATTGGGTCCTCCGTCCCTCGCAAAAGTGGGGGCCAGTCGCCCCGGCTGGCGGTCACGCCGCCGTCGTCACCGCGCCGCACTACCCACGCACCGCCGACGTGAGCTTCATCATCGGCAGCAAGATCGCCGCCACCAGGAACGCCACCAAAATGCCCATGCCGACGATCATGATCGGCTCCAAGATCGAGGTCAGCGCTTGGACGCGCGAGTCGACCTGGCTCTCGTAGCTCTCGGACACGTTCTTCAACATGTTTTCGAGCTCGCCCGAGCGTTCGCCGATGGCGACCATGTGCACCACCATCGGCGGGAACTCCCCGCTGCGCTTGAGCGGCCCAGAGATGGTGTCGCCCTCGCGAATCGCCACCCGCGCCTCGCCGAGCACCTTGGCCAGCACGTGGTTGGAGACGACGTTCTCGACGATCTCCATCGCGGTCAGCAGCGGCACACCCGAGCTCAACAGCGTCGACAGCGTCCGCGAGAAGCGCGCGATGGCGATCTTGCGCACCAAGTCGCCGAGGATCGGCACCTTCAGCAGCATCGCGTCCCATCTCGGCGCGCCGGTCTCAGAGCGCCGCCAGCGCTCGAACCAGCCCCAGCCACCGAACGCCGCCAGCAGAATCAGCGGCCACCACGTCGAGAGCACGTCGGAGATGAAGATGAGCACGCGCGTGATCATCGGCAGCTCTGCGCCGAGATCTTCAAACATGATCGTGATCTTGGGCACAACCAGAATCATCATCGCCGCCACGATCAGCACCGAGATGCAGAGCATGATGACGGGGTAGGTGATGGCGCCAATGATGCGATTGCGCAGCCGGACCTGGCTCTCGGTAAAGTCCGCCAACCGCAGCAGCACGATCTCCAGCGTGCCGGACGATTCGCCAGCGCGGACCATGTTGATGTAGGTGGCGCCGAAGACCTTCGGGTGCTTGCCGAGCGCAGCGTGGAAGCTCGCGCCCTCGTTGAGGTCGGTGCGGGCCTGCGCCAGGACCCGCTTGAGCTTGGAATTCTCGGTCTGCTCGACGATCGCCGCCATCGCGTCGACCAGCGGCACGCCCGCCTTCACCAACGTCGCCAATTGGCGTGTCATCTCGGCCACATCCATGGGCGAGATCCGCACCAGCAGCTCGGCGAAGTCGACCTCTCGGCTACCCGTCTTTTGCTGCACACCCGCCTTGATCGCGGCGCCGCTGCCCTTGCTGTTGCTCTCCTTGTACTCGGTGAGAAAGACGCGCTCGCGCCGCAGCGCCGCCTTGAGTGACCGGACGTTATCGACGTCGAGCACACCCTTGACGGTCTTGCCGCCCTGCGTCCTGCCGATGTACTCGTAAACTGGCACTTTGCTACCCTACCCAGGCCGACCGCAGCGCCCGCTCTGGCGACGCAGTCGACGTCCGCGTCAGTCGACCGCCGCTGTGGCGATGCGCATCACCTCTTCGATCGTCGTCTTACCCTCCATCGCTTTGATGGCGCCGTCGGTGAGCAGGGTCTTCATGCCCGCGCGCACCGCCGCTTTCTTGATGGCGCCGGCGTCCGCCTTGGCGACCACCAGGCGCTTGACCTCTTCGTCCGGCACCAGCAGCTCGTGCAGGCCCGAGCGGCCGGCATAGCCATTGAAGCCGCACTGCGGGCAGCCCTTGGCGCGGAAGAAGGTCGCGGTCCGCAGCTGCGGCGCGTCTGGCGTCAGGCCGAGCTGCTCGATCTCGAGCGCCGTCGCCCGGTGCGGCTCTTTGCAGTCGCGGCATAGCAGTCGAATCAAGCGCTGCGCCAGCACGCCGATGATCGACGACGACAGCAAGAAGGGCTCCACGCCCATGTCGACCAGACGCGTGAACGTCGAGGCGGCGTCGTTGGTGTGGACCGTCGAGAACACGAGGTGGCCCGTCAGCGAGGCCTGCACCGCGATCTCAGCCGTCTCGAGGTCGCGAATTTCGCCGACCAGCACGACGTCCGGGTCCTGGCGCAGGGTCGCGCGCAGGCCGCTGGCGAAGGTGAAGCCGATCTTCGGCTGGACCTGCATCTGACCGACGCCCTCGAGCTGGTACTCGACGGGATCTTCGATGGTCAGGATGTTGATGTCGGGGTGGTTGATCGTCACCAGCGCCGAATAGAGCGTCGTCGTCTTGCCCGAGCCGGTCGGTCCGCAGCAGAGGATGATGCCGTTCGGCCGCCGGATCAGGCCGTCCAGCGCAGTAACGATCTCCTCGTGCATGCCGAGCGTCCGCAGGTCCAGCGTCGTGCTCGATTTGTCGAGCAAACGCATGACGATGCGCTCGCCGTGAGCGGTCGGAATGGTCGACAGACGCAGATCGATGTCGCGACCGGCGACCTTGATGCGGATGCGACCGTCCTGCGGCAGTCGCTTCTCGGCGATGTTGAGGTTGCCCATGATCTTGATGCGGCTCGTGATCGAGGGCTGAAAGCGCTTGGGTGCCCGGACGATCTCGCGCAACACGCCGTCCTTGCGGAAGCGGATGATGACGAACTTCTCCATCGGCTCGATGTGGACGTCGCTGGCCTTCTCCTTGGCCGCCTGATTCAGCACCGAGTTGACCAGGCGGATGATCGGCGCCTCGTCGTCCTCGTCGAGGATGTCCTTGCCTTCTTCGAGCTCGGCGGCGATGTCGCCGACCCCCTCCTCCTTGGCCATGTCGTCGACGACCTGGTCGGCGCGGGCGCGGCGGTCGAAGGCGTAGTTGATCGCCTCCTGCAGCGCCTCGTGGGTGACCAGATAAGTCTCGATGCGGGTTGGTTTGAAGATGACACGCAGGTCGTCGAGCGCGTCTACCGCCAACGGGTTCGACAGCGCCACCTCGAGAACGCCGTCCTCGATGCGGACCGGCAGCACGCCCGAGTCGCGGGCATAGGACAGCGACAGCGGACCCACCAGGCTGGGGTCGATGTCCTCCTGCGTGACCTTGTCCTCGACGTCCATGCCGAACTGCGCACCGAGCGCGCGCACCACCTGCAGCTGCGTGACTTGACCCGAGCCGACCAGCAGCTCGCCGATCAAGCCGCCACGCTCGGCCTGCACCTCAAGCGCCGAGACGACCGCCTCCGGCCGACACGCGCCGCTGCCGACCAAGATCTCGCCGAGCGGCCGGGGATCGATCCCGACTTCGATGGATGCACCGGCAAGGCTCATGGCTCGCCCTCGGCGCCGTCGACCTTGTCGGCGGCCTCCGCCGGGACGCCCGACTTGGCGCCGCTGGCCTTACCCCGGCCAGCCTTGCCGCCGCTCGTCTTGCCACCGCTGGCCTTGGCGCCACCGGTCTTCGCATCGCCGGCCTTCGCGTCGCCAGCCTTGGCGTCACCGGCTGTGGCGTCGCTGGCTTTGCCGTCGCTGGCTTCGACGCCACCGCCGTCGCCGCCCTCTGCTGCGGCGCCGCCGGCCTCAGGCTCGCCGCCCGCGCCGGCCTTGGCATCTCCGGCCTTGGCGTCGCTGGCCTTTGCGTCGCCGGCTTTCGCGTCGCCCGCCTTGCTGCCGCCAGACTTGGCACCCTTCTTGCCCTTGGGCCCGTCCGGCAGGTCGATCTCCTCGGTGCGCTCGGCGCCGTCCTCGTCCTCTTGCAGCTGCTTTCCAAAGGGATCGTGCTCAAGGTCGTGGTCGTCGGGCTGGCCGACGCTGTCGACGTCCGTGCTGTCGTAGTAGGCCTTCTCGTGCTGCTTGCGCTCGTGGCGCGCGCCCTCGACCGCGTCGTGGATGTGCTGCAGCAGGCCGCGCTTCTTGCGGTAGTCGACGTTGCCCTCGTACTCCTTGCGCCGCGTCGCCAGCTCGTCGGCGAAGTTGCGCATCTGCGTCATCTTCTCTTCGTGGATGCGCCGAATATCGCTCGGGTCCTTGAGGATGTGCGGGACCACGATCAGCAGCAGGTTCTTCTTCTCCTTCTGCTTCGTGGTCTTGCGAAAGAGCATGCCGATGAGCGGCAGATCGCCGAGGATCGGGATCTTGGCGACGCCTGTGCTCTCACGGTCCGTGATGAGGCCGCCGATCACGATCGGCTGCTGGTCGCGGACGACGACGGTGTTGGTGACCTTGCGCTTGGAGGTCGTCGGGCCGAGGTTGGGATCCATCGCCTCGATCTCGTCGAGCTGCTGGTCGATCTTGAGCTTGATGAAGTCCGACTCGTTGATCTGCGGCGTGATCTTCAGCGTCAGGTCGACGTCGATGAACTGAATCATCGAGCCCATGCCGCCCAACATGCCGCCGAGTCCGCCAAGGCCGCCGAGCGCACCCAACGCGCCGCCCGCGGCGCCGCCCGCCAATCCGCTGAGGGCGCTCAGGCCACCGCCGCCGCCGAGGTTCGCTTGGCGGTACGGGACCTTGCGGCCGACCTGGATCTCGGCCTCTTCGTTGTTCAGGGTCAGGATGTGCGGCGTCGACAAGACATTGACGTCGCTGTTGTTCTGGATGGCCTGGATCAGGAAGCCGAACGCCGGAATCGACAGCGTCACGCCGCTGGTGACGTTGCTGCCGGTGTTGCCGGTGTTGACCTGGACCAGCGGCCCTTGCATGCCCGCTGCGAGGCCGCCGGAGTTGAGCTGGCTGATGTCGACGCCGCCCATGCCCAGGCCGCCGAGGCCGATGAGGAAGGGCACCTCGTCGCCACCGATGTCGAAGGTCGTGCCCGCTGAGCCCGCGATGCCGAGGTTCGCCGACTTGGTGGTCGAGATCTCCATGATCACGGCCTCGACGTAGACCTGCTTGCGGCGGCTGTCGAGGCGCGCGATCACCTTCTGCAGGCTCAGGTAGTCCTTGAGGCTCGCCTCGATGACCAGCGAATTGGTGGCCTTGTGCGCGGTGATCTTCACGTTGCCTTCGAAGAGCGCCGCCGAGCCGCCGCCGCCGCCGCCACCGCCTGCGCCCTGCCGTTGCCCGCCGCGCTGACCGCCGCCGCGCTGCCCGCCACTCCCGCCGCCGCCGCCGCCGGCGAGGCTCTGCAGGGTCTGCGCCAGGTCCTCCGCGTCGGCGTTCTCGAGCGGATGGATGTGGACGGCGCCCTCGCCCGGGATCGGCACATCCAGCTTGCGGATGAGGCGGTCGACCTTCAGGTAGTTGCTGCGCGTCGTGATGAGGATGATCTGGTTGGTGCGCTCATCGGCGATCACCTTGCTGATCGAGACTTTGGTGATGTCGACCTGGCCCTTCGGCTCCGGCGCACCGCCAGCCGGCGCCGGATTGCGCGGCTTGCCGATCGCGGCGCGACCAGGCGCGCCGCTGCCTGCGCCCCCCTTGGCCTCGCCGAACACGGCGTTGATGCGCTCGACCAGCTCGCTGGCCGCCATGTGCTGCACGGGCCGAATCCAGATCTTCTCTTTGCCGAGCGGGATATCGACCTCTTGCACCAGCTCCATCATCCGGCGGATCGCGGCGCCGGTGTCCGTCACGATGAGGGAGTTGGTGGCCTTGTAGGCAAAGATGTCGCCGCCCTGGCTCTTGAATTTGCCGAGCAGCTGCTCGACCTCTTGCAGCTCCACGTGCTCGATCCGGATGATGCGGGTAAGAATCTGGTCGTCGTTGGGCACGCCGGACTTGCCGCTCGAAATGCGTGCGCCCCGGGCGCGGGCCTGGTTGGAGTCGACGATGTGCCAAAAGCTGCCGCGCTGGACCACGGTCATGCCGTTGACGTCGAGCGCCGACAGAAAGGCGCGCCACGCCTCGCCCACCGTGACCGGCTGCGGCGACAAGATGGTCACCTTGGCGCCGCGTCGGCTGGTGGCGAGCATGAAGTTGCGCGTCGTCCAACAAGACACGAGCTTGATGATCGACTCGATCGGGGCCTCTTCGAAGTCGAGGGTCACGCGTGCCCCGCGCGGCAGCGGGCGGCACTTGATCTCCTTCTCGAAGTTGGTCTTCCAGGTGACCGAGTCCTCGATCTTCTTGCTCTCATCGGGGGCCGAGCCACTCGGTGCCGGCGCCTGGGCTTCAGGGCTCGGACGGCTCGACTCTGCCGGGCGCTCACGGTTCGCCGAGGCCGGTGCCCCAGTGCCTGCGTTCGGCGAATCCAGCGCGGCGTCTGCCGCCGCCGGATCATAGGCTGGGTCAAGCTTGCCGGCCGAGCGCTTGAGCACGCCGGCCCCGCCGCCAGCCTTGAGGCTCCGCTTGCCGCTCTTGTTGAGGGTGCCGACCTGGCTTGGGCGCACCGGAATGGCCCGCTCCTGGGCCACTGCCGCTACGGCGAACAAGAGCGCGGCCAGGCCGAGCCCAAGCGCCATGCGCCCCGGTCGGCCTACCCACGCCGCGGATGTCGACTGCGTGCTCGCGTTCATTCGCAACCTTTCCTCACTACTTCACGGTGTAGCGCAGGGTCTTCAGCATGCCGCCGCGCTCGATTTGCACGGTCAGGCGCGACTTGTTCTTCAGGGCATCGTAGAGCGCCAAGGCCTTGTTCGGGCTGTCGATCCGGTTGCCGTTGATCACCTTGACGATGTCGCCGTTCTCGAAGCCGATGTCGCGGAACAAGCTGGCGCTGGCCATTCCGATCATGCGGAAGCCGTCGTACTTGCCGCCCCGGTAGTTGGGCACCACGCGCGTCTGCTGACCCAGCGACGCGAGGTTCTTGAGCTTCTCGTTGAGCATGGAGCGCTCGAGCTGGTAGGTCGTGTCACCGACCTTCTTGACGCCTGGCGGGTCTGCTGCCGAGCCGCCGCGGCTGGCGACCGCGTTGGCGCCGCCGGGCGTCGGATTGGGCGCCGCAGTCCCGCCCATGGGGTTGCCCGGCGTCGGCCGGCCGGCGCCGCCGGCGTCGGCGGCCTGCGGACCGCCCGCGCCTCCTTCGGCGCGCGGCCAGAGCGGGGCGATCGTCAGCTTGCCGGACTCCTTCAACACCACGTACGTGCGATGGATCTCCTCGACCCGCGCCTGACCCTCGAGCAGCTCGTAGCCCACCGTGACCAGCTTCTGATCCTGGCGATTGACCTCCATGGTCGCGCTCGAGTAGTCGACCGGCCGCACGACCATGGTGCCGAGCAGCTTCAAGGGCAGCTTGGTCACTTCGTACGTCGGGTCGACCGTCACCTCCGCCTGTTCCGCCGGCGCCTCGTCGGTCGCCTCAGGTTCCGGCTCCGGCTCGACCACCGGCTCTTCGATGAGGAAGGGGCTCCGCGCCGCCATCGCGCCGCCTGCGCCGTCGGCCGCCCGCGAGCGGTTCAGGCGCTTCTGCCACGAGCCGTCGCTCTCGGCCGCGCTCAGCTCCAACGAGCCGCCCTCCGCCGCCGCACGCGCCGCCAGCTCCAGACCGGCAAAGCCCGTGATCACGCCGCCAAGCTGCCACGCCACCAGCCCGAGACCGAGCAAGTACACGACCCAGAAGTGGCGCTTGATCAGGGTCTCCATGCCGCCTGCCACTCCTTGCTCACGCGCTCTGGCGTCTCGAGGTCCCTGCCGTGTCGCGCCGTTGGAGCGCGCCACCTGCCTGCGGTGAAGCAAGGTCCGTGCCAGCGGGGTGTGGCGCCAACTGCCGAGATGTCATCGTGAAGTGAGCGGGGCTCGCCCGCGCGCTTCGCCGCCCTGACACAATGGCCGAGCAGCGGACCGCGATGCCGTGCCAAATTGGCACTGCCGTCGTCCCCGCCCAGTCGCGACTGGCGCCGCGGGGCGGTGCTGACCGGCGCCACCGAAGCCGCTACCATGTCCCGCAGGCCCCGATGGCGCGGCCAGGAGTACCCGATGCACAGGACGCCCACCCGCTTGCTGCTCGCCGCACTGCTCTGCTGGGCTGTCGCCGCCTGCAGCGGCGAGGAGGCGCCGGACAAGGACGCCGGCGACGACGGGGACGATGGCAGCGCCGCCTTCGAGGCCGGTACCGTCGAGGACACTGCGGGCGATGGCGGCGGGGGGGCCTCTGACAGCGCCGAGGGCGGCGATACCACCGCCGTGCCCGACGCCGCGCAAGGCACCGACGCAGCCGTGCCGGTGGACGCCGGCTGCAAGCCGGACTGCAAGGGCAAGGTCTGCGGCCCTGACGGCTGCGGCTCGGTGTGCGGCTTCTGCGCGACGGGGGACTTCTGCGCCAAGGACGGCAGCGCCTGCGCCGCGTTCTGCCAGCCCAAGTGCGACGGCAAGGCCTGCGGTGACAACGGCTGCGGTGGTGACTGCGGCCAATGCAGCGCTGGCAAGGTCTGCGGCGTCGACGCCCTCTGCCACCTCGAGGCCTGCGAGGGCTCCTGCGAGGGCAAGGTCTGCGGCGACAATGGCTGTGGCAAGCTCTGCGGCACCTGCGCCTCCGGCGACGTGTGTTCGTCGTCCGGCCAGTGCAAACCTTCGCCGTGCAAGGGCATTCCCGCCGAAGGCAAGTGCGATGGCGAGATCCTCATCGGCTGCAACGGCGAGGGCTTGGCAGCGACCAAGACGACCACCGATTGCAGCGCCCAACTGCCGGTCGGCAGCAAGCATTGCGCCTGGGATCCGCTCACGTCCAAGCATGCCTGCGTCCAAAAGCCAGCCTGCGTGCCCACCTGCACCAAGGCCGACGGCGGACTGAAGGAGTGCGGCGACGACGGCTGCGGCGGGCTCTGCAAGAGCTGCCTCGAAGGCTGGGCCTGCGAGGTCGACACCTGCAAGGTCAAACCGGGCGGCGCCTGCGGCGGCACCTTCAACCAGAAGACCGGGGCCTGCGACGGCGACACCTGGCTGCTCTGCTCCGCCGGCAAGGTCGTCGCGGTCGACTGCAAGACGGCGGGCAAGAAGTGCACCTGGACCGGCAGCGCCTACGGCTGCAAGTAGCGGCCGGGCCTGGCGCTCAGCGCCGCGACGAACCGCCGCCGTCGAGCGCCGCCATCCGCGCCAACAGCGCTTTGTGCTCAAGGCCCTGGCGGGCCCCTGGTGGGCCGTAGGCGACAGCGTCCAGCTCGAGCCCGTTGGGCGGCGCGGTCTGACCGGCGGCGCGGCGATCGCCTTCCGCGAGCGCGCGCTTCACGTCGGCGAGACACCGCTGGCCGCGACCGACGGCGACCAGCGTGCCTGCGATGATTCGCACCATGTGCTGAAGGAAGGCGTTGCCCTCGACGGTCAACACGATGACCCGGGCGCCAGCGACCGCTTCATCGGCGTGGGCCTGCAAGCTGACGCCGCGGAGCGTTCGCCAGGTCGTCGGCGACTGGCAGCCTGCGGCGCGAAAGGCCGAGAAGTCATGATCGCCGGCCAGCAGCGCTGCCGCTTCTGCCATCGCTGGCACGTCGAGCGAGGCCCCCACGTGCCAGTGATCGACGGCGTGGCGTGGCGAGCGGGGTCTGGCGTTCCAGATGCGGTACAGGTAGCGCTTGCCAATGGCGTCGTTGCGGATGTGGAACGCCTCTGGGACGGCTTCGACGGCAGCGATCGCGACGTCGTCCGGCAGGTGGGCGTTCCAGCCGAGCAGCAGCGCCTTGGCCGGCAGCGTCCGCGCCGTTCGGAGCAGGACCGGCAGGGCGCGAGCGTGGACACCGGCGTCGGTTCGGCTCGACCCACGCAGCAGCACGCGCTCGTTTTGCCACGCCGCCCAGCTCTCCTCGAGCGTGCCCTGGACCGTGCGCTGGCCCTCCTGCCGCTGGTAGCCTGAGAAGCCGGCGCCGCGAAAGCAGACGCGCAGCAGCCAGCGGTGCCGAATCGCACCTTCGTCGGCATCGGTGTCGGCGTCGTCGGCGTCATAGGGGTCGCTGTGAGGCCGGTCGACGGCGGCAGAGGCGCCACCGCCCTCGCTTTCGGCCACGCCGGACCTGTCGATGCCCGCGTCGCGGCCGCCTGTCGTGTCGCTCAGCTCGGGCGCGGCGGGGGCAAGAGCCTCGGCCTGCGCTGCCCTGGTCGCCATCGCGCCACCGACCGCTTAGAGGTCGAAGGCCAGCCCGAACGTGATCACGCCGTCCGAGAGGTCCATCGTCCGGCTGTCCCCGAAGTTGTTGAGCGAGAGCCGCTGGTACTCGGCAAACAGGTAGCTGTGGTTGACGCCCGTCTCCAGGTCAAAGCCACGCGCCGCCCGCGGTTCGAAGTTGTCGAGCAGCAAGCGCACCCCGATCGTCCCGTGCAGTCCGGCGATGCCACCCTCGGCGGTGCGCACCTTGTTGTCGACGCCGGTCCAGGTCGAGACCTTGTCGTTGCCGTCCTTGGCCCACCAGAAGGCGTAGGCGAGGCCACCACGGGCGTAGGGAACCAGCGGGAAGCCATAGCGAAAGGCAAGAACCGTCAGGCGAAGCCCGAGGTCGAGCGTCAGCGGAACCACGGTCAACGTTGTCTTGTCTTGGCTCTGGGTGCCGTCGAGCTTGCGGCCCTTGCCTTCGATCGACCACCAGCCGAGCGAACCACCGATGCTGAGGTCGGCGAAGCCATCGACCAAGATTTGGTCAAATGCGATCCCTTTCTGCAGCGAGGTGTCTGAGAAGGCCTTGGCGTAGGGCTGCTGGCCATTGGTCGAGACGAACTCGCTGTCGATCGCTGGCGCGTAGAAGCTCATGCGCAGGTCAAGGCTGGATGTGCGCGGTGAGTCGGCAACCGCCGACGTTGGCGTCAGAGCGCCGCCGGCCAGCAAGGCAACGGACAGGATGGCAGGGCCGGCGCCCACTCCGCGCCGCGCGCTCCGCCAGCGACGCAGGACCAGCAGAAGCGCCGCAGCGCCGAGCATGAGCCAGCCCGTCGAATGCGCGGGCCGCCCGCCTTGCTGGCCGGCGCTGCAGCCGTAGTACCCGCCCTCTTCGGTGCCGCCAGAGGCCTGATAGTACTGCCAGAAGTCCTGCACCTCGATCGGGACGCCCTCGCGCACCTCCGCCGCCTTCGACTCGTTCTCGTTGGCATCGATGGCCGTCACAGCCACGTAGTAGGTGGTTCCGTTATCCAACTCCGTGATTTGATAGGTCGAAGCGGTCAGCTTCTCGCTCTTATGCGTCGCCGTGGCCGGCGCGGAAGCCGGAAACGCCACTTTGCTCCAGTAGACCCGGGCGTAGGGCGTGGTCGCCGCATCGCTCAATTTCCAGGCGACGCTCAAGTTCCCGCCGCCGGCAGCGACACTGTCGACGGTCGGCGCCGCGGGTGCCTTGGTATCGACCGTGAAGTTGAGCGTGGCGCCGCTGAACTGCTGGCCCGCCGTCGTGCCCGTGCCACCGATGATGAAGTAGATGCGCGCCTCGACCTCCACCTCATTGGTGCAGACGACGCCAGCGAAGAGGTCCCGCAGGTCGATGTCGGTCGTCAGGCTCGTCGCCGAGATGATGTTGGTCGCCTTGTCGCTGATCAGCACGTTGCAGCCGTCGGTGCCGGTCTCGTTCATCGTCGTCGCCGAGCACGACTTGCCCGGTGCCGCGATCTTGACGCCGTAGCTGGTCGGGATCGTGACCACGTTGTCGCCGACGAACGACCAGGTGATGCGCACAACCGGCGTCTCTGCGGCGAAAATCGCCTCGCAGTCGACCTTGTTGACGACGTGCTTGACCGAGGTGTCGGTCGTTAGGGCCGAGGTCAGCCCGAAGCGTGCATTGGGCGTAAAGCCGCTGCCCGGCGCCCCCGAGATGCTGCCGATCTGCACCGCCGCGTACGACACCGCTGGCGCGATGGTCAGCCACAGCCCGGCCACCGCCAGCAGCAATCGCGCCTGCGCCTTTGTGCCGCCGCGTCCGTCTCCGCCTCGCATGGCCACCGCGACCTCCTGCCGTCTGTCTCTTGCCCGCCGCCCAGCATTCGCCAAGGCCCGCAGGCCTCCTGGCGCGCACACGCGCCCCATCTGCAGACCTGCACGAGCCGTGCCAGCCTCGTCGCCCTGCAAGCGCTGGAAACCACGGGGCCGTCGCCGCATTCCCCACCCGGCAACACTGCCTGTGCGGCACGACCGCGGCGTGACGGGCGCCAGCAGGTGTGCCAATCTGGCAACGCTGCGCTGGCGGCTCAGGCCTGTGCCGCCTGGCCGTGGCGATCCAGCACCTCGGCGATCTGCACCGCGTTGGTCGCCGCGCCCTTGCGCAGGTTGTCGGCCACGATCCACAGCGCCAGACCGTTCTCGACGCTCGGGTCACGTCGCACGCGGCCCACCCGCACCTCGTCGGCCTCGGCAACGTCGATCGGCATCGGGTACAGCTTCTGCTGCGGGTCGTCGACGAGCATCACGCCCGGCGCCGCCGCCAGCAAGCGCCTTGCCTCTTCGGGCGAGAGAGGTCGCTCAGTCTCGATGATGACGCTCTCGGAGTGGCCGGCAAATACTGGCACCCGGACGCAGGTCGGGCAGACCGCGATGGTGGCGTCGCCCAAGATCTTGCGCGTCTCGTGCACCAGCTTCATCTCTTCGCTGGTGTAGCCGTCGGCGTCGAAATCGCCGATCTGGGGTACGACGTTGAAGGCGATGCGAGCCGCGTGGACCTTGACGTCAAAGGGCTTTTGGTTGAGCAGCGCCACCGTCTGGTTCGCCAGCTCTTCGATGCCTTTCTGGCCTGCGCCGGAGACGCTCTGGTAGGTCGTGACGATGATGCGGCGGATGCGCGCCGCGTCGTGCAGGGGCTTGAGCGCCACCACCATCTGAATGGTCGAACAATTGGGATTGGCGATGATGCCGCGATGGCTCAGCGCGTCGAGGCCGTTGACCTCCGGCACCACCAGCGGCACGTCGGCGTCCATCCGGTAGGCGCTGGAGTTGTCGATGCAGATCGCGCCCTGCGCCGCCGCGGCCGGCAGCAGCAGCTTGCTGACGCTTGAGCCCGCCGACGCCAGCACGAAGTCGATCCCGGCGAACGCTCCCGGCTCGGCCAGCTGGACGACCAGCTCGCGACGCCCAAACGAGACCCGCTCTCCGACGGAGCGGCTCGACGCTAGCGCGACCACCTCCGAAATCGGAAAGCGGCGCTCATCCAGGACCTTGAGCATCTCGCGGCCGACCGCGCCGGTCGCGCCGAGCACCGCTACTCGGTAGCGTCGTCGTTCCATGCCTTGCCTCGGCTGATGGCGGGGAGAGCGCGGCCGCGACGCGACGTCCAGGTGTCGGACACGGCGCGCTCAGGATTTTCGGGACTTGCCGCCGCCTTTGGGGGCAGGACCGTTGCGCTTGGCAGCGGGTGCCTTGGCCGGCGGTGACGCCTTCTGCGCCTGCGACGCCTGACCCGCCGCAGCGCCAGGGGCGGCGATGGGCGCCGGCTGCGTGGGCGGCGGCATGACCGGCGCTGGGCCCGGCGGCGGGGGCGGGAGGTTCACCGGGGATGCGCCCATGGGCGGCGGCGGCGGCGGTGGCGGCGGTGCGACGGCGGCAGCCAGCGCCTCTTGCGCCATCGCAGGCAGGCGGAGGTAGGAGGGCGGCGAATAGTCTTCGTCCGGACCGACCGCCTGCAGCAGCAACGCGGTGATGTTGTCGTGCCCGCCGCGGGCCTTCGCGGCGTCGATCAGCGCGAGGCATTTGTTCGGCAGGTCGAGATCCAGCCCCATCAGCGCGCCGAGCTCCGCCTCGCGAACGAGATCCGAGAGGCCGTCGGAGCAGAGCATCAGCAGATCGCCTGGACGCATGATCGCCGTGTAGACGTCGACGCCGACGCGCTCGTGTAGGCCGATCGCGCGCACGATCACGTTCTTGTACGGGAAGGACTCGACGTCCTCCGGCCGCAGCATCTTCATCTTCAAGTATTCGTTGACCAGCGAGTGGTCCTCAGTCAGCTGCTCGATCTTGCCGTTGCGCAGCCGATACAAGCGGCTGTCCCCGACATTGGCGATCCACACCTTCGAGCCCGAGACGGTGCAGGCGACGACCGTGGTGCCCATATCGCGAAGCGCTTCGTGCTGCTGCGACAGGCGATAGACCGAGACATTGGCCGACTCGACAGCCTTGCGCAGGCGCAGCGACTCGAAGTGGTTGTCGCGCATCGCGTTCGGCGCGCTCTCGCGCATTTGCCGAAAGGCCTTCTTGACGCGAACCTTGAGCTCGGCGGACTCGTAGAAGGCCGCGATCGCCTCGACCGCGAACTGCGAAGCGACCTCGCCGCAGTTGTGGCCGCCCATGCCGTCCGCGACGACGTAGAGGCCATGGTTGGGGTCGACCAGCAGCGCGTCTTCGTTGCCTTCGCGCACCAAGCCAACGTCGGTCGCGCCGTACGCCATGACACGCACGCCACGCGCGGCTTTGGCGGAGCCTCGCGACGCCGTTTCAGGCGCCGTTGTCTCCACCGATTTCGTCGACTTCCGTGGCATGCCGTCCCCGGTCGCTCTGAACCCAGGCCCTACGCAGGGCAATCCGACGCACCGTCCACATCTCGCAGACGGCGCCGCGAACCCTGTCCTGCCACGCGTCTCGCGCCGAGCTGAGTCGGCCGCTCCGCCTCTGAGGGCTTGGGCGAGTTGCGAGCGCTGGGCAGGCGCCCCTGGCGCCGTTGCCGGCGCCAGGGACGTCGCATCCTTACGCCGCGCCGCCGTTGACGCGCTTCTTCAGGTCCAGGCCGACCTTGAAGAACGGCATCCGCTTCGGGCCGACGGCCACAGACGTGCCCGTCTTGGGGTTGCGTCCCGTGTAGCTTTCGTAGTGACGCACCGTGAAGTTGCCGAAATTGCGGATCTCGATCCGCTGGCCTTCCTTCATCGCGTCGACCATCTTGTCGAAGATCGCGTTGACGACCATGGACGCCTTGTCCTTGGTCAGGTTCGCGTTCTCGGCAACCTTCTCGATCAGGTCGGACTTCGTCATGACAGCGGCTCCTCGAATTGGCGACGCACGGTCGTTCGGCGTCGGTCGAACAGGTAAACACCAGAGACCAGTTCTTTGCTGCAGCGGCCCTCGGCTGCGGCACCGGCTCTGAGCGGCGCCCGGACCTCTGCGGGCCCAGGTTCCCCCGGTCCGGCGCGTGCTCGCAGCGGCCGAGGGACCGGCGCCAGATACAACGGCCAGCGCACGGGGTCAAGGGCGCGGGCAGAACAACCTTGCGGAATCCCACCGCAGACCGCTGCTGTACGGCGCTCTAGCCGGGCGGAGGGCAGGTCCAAGATGCAGTGGGGGAGGCGGGCGGGTACTTCGGCGTCAGCAGGTTGCCGGCGGTGTCTGCGCCCGGGCAGGCTTCGATGTCCTTGGAAGGATTCACGGACTGCGAATTCCACAGCACGCGGCCAGCGCACCACATGTCGCCCTTGGCCATGCTTGGGCCCTTCTTGTCGAAGACGAGCACCTTGTCGAGGTAGATGCGCACGCGCGGCGTCGAGGCGCCAAAGCCGCCATCGTCCCACGCGTAGACCCCGATCCAGTACTTGTGGCCTTCCTGCGGCCAGGCGATCGAGATGTTCTCTGGGCCCAAGCCATTGGTATCATCGAGGTCGACGTTGGGGTTGTCGTCGGCGTCGGACTGGTCGTCCCAGTTCGGGTTCTTGTTGATCCAGAAGCAATCGTTGCACTGGGCGTTCCATGGGTCGGGCTTGCCGTTGCCGTCGAGATCTTTTTGCCCCGGAACGTTCGGCGCATCTGGGTGCGCCAGGTGCAGATCGAGGTCGCTGCCTTTGTCGTCGGTCGGGTCGGGGTCACCGGGCGTCACCCACGTCAGCTCGATGTGGACCTTGTTCTCAGGCAGGACCTGGATCACCTGTTTGACCGGCGTGCACGAGGCCGCGCCCGTGTCGTCCTGCACCGTCAGAGTCGCTGTGTAAGTGCCTGCGACGTTGGGCAGGAAGTTGACGGCTTTCGACTTGGGTGTGGGCAGCAGGGGCGCGAGGCTGCCGGCCGGCTGGCTCAGGGTCCACTCCCACTTGCTGACGGTGTGGCCTGGACTGGCGGTGCTGCACGTCGCCGTCAACGAGATCTTGGTCTGCGGCGCCACCGACGCCCCTGGCTTGGGCGGATCGATGCACGCAACCGGACAGCTGATCGCCTCGGCCTTGCCACTGACCTGAAGGATGCGAATTTCTCCTTTGGTATCCTCGATCTCAATGGCCCCCTTCGGTGCACTGCCGAGGGACGCCGGGACGAAGCGCACCACAAAGGACTCGGTCGCGTTGGGCTGGACCGTCAAAGGCGTCGTCTTGGACGGTGGTGCACCGTCGACGAAGCTGGCAGTGCCAAAATCGAGCTGGAATTCCGGGGATGTGCCGGCCGCGAGGCCGATCCGCACCACGGCGACGGGCTCGGTGCCACAGCCCTGGAGCTGGACCTCCTGCGTCTTGGGCAGTCCGACGCCGGTCGCGCCGAAGTCGATCGCGATCGGCAGCACCTTCAGGCAGGGGCCCGTCGAGTTGGCGAGCATCTGCACCGTCACGTCACCGCCGCTGCTGTTGCTGACGAGACGGAGGGTGGCGCCGATCTTGTCCGCCGCCGGCAGCGGGGCCAGCTCAGCCTCGAACTCCAGCGACTCGCCCTTGCCGATCGAGAGCGGAGGCTGACCCGTGTAGGGGGTCTGGACGTCGACCTTCACGCCTCCGAAGCGCACCTGAATGGGCGCCCCGGTCGAGCTGACCAACTCGACGCGCTGCAGAACGACCGCTGCACTGCCGACCGCCGTGCACTTGAAGATCTCCTTGGCGCCCTTGCCAGCGCCGAGGTTGCCGAAGTCCAAGATCGCCACGCCGCACTTCAGCGCTGCCTGGCCCTGGTTGGCCTCAAAGCGCGCGGTCCACGGCGTGTCGGCCCAGAGCGGATCACCGTCGTCGAACTCGATCTCCAACCTGGCCTTGCGCCCTGCGCCGCCAGCGAGGGCCGGGTCGAACTGGACCACCACCGACAGTGAGTTCAGCGATCCGGCCGGTGCGCACGCCGTATTGAAGCCGCTCGGCACCAGCGCCGGCCACACGGCCTTGTCGCAGGCGACGCCGTTGCCATTGACGCAGGTGAAGGCGGGCTGCCCCACCGCCTGGCCGCTGGCATCGGTCTCGATCAGCCGAACCGCGACGACCCCCAAGGGGCGGGCCGAGTTGACTCCGGCGATGTTGCGGATCGTCATCGGGAAGGTGCGGACCGTCGACCCGAGCGCCAGAGCGTCAAAGGCGTAGAGGGCCTGCGCCGGACCGGCGGCGTCGACGATCTCCATCTGCGCCTTGAGGTCGATGCCGGTGCCGCTGCCGCTGGCGCCGCAGGCCGAATCGCCCGGGTCACCGTTGGAGCATTGGGGCGCGACGTACGCCGTCACCAACGCCGCCAGCAGCGCACTGTTTCGCCACCTGACCGCCCGCCGCGAGCCTCTCTGCGTCATCCGCGCTCCTTGGGCCCCGAGACACTCCCGCATGTCTGGGCCATCAGCCGCCGCACTTGGCGCCCAGCGACTTGGCAAACTTGGGGTGGTACTTCGGCGTGATCTTGCCCGTCGCGCCGCCGATGTCGAGCAGGTCGCCCGAGGGCCAGGCGATCTGCTTGACCCACCACAGGTCGCACTCTGCCAGGGTCGCGCTGACGTACTCGCCCTTGAGAACGCCCTGGATGTAGATGCGCACCGTCGCCACCGAGTCGCCGAAGTCGTGGTCGTCCCAGTAGTGCACGCCCACCGTGTAAGTGACCTTGTTCTCCGGGATCTTGAGGTTCAGGTTCTCGGGTCCCCAGCCGTCGGTGTCGTCGAGGTCCAGCTGCGGGTTGTCGTCGATGGACTTGTCTGTGCTGCCCCAATCGGGCGAGGCGTTGTACCAGAAGGCGTCGTACTGAATGTGGAAGTACGGGTCCACCTTGCCGTCCTTGTCGAGGTCCACGAGGCAATAGCACGGCTGCGCGCCGCACTTCTCAGGCGGATCTTGGCAGACCTTGGTGAGGCCGGCGTTGCTGTGTGTAAAGTGCAGGTCGAGGTCGGCACCGGCGCCGAGGCCCTGGTCGAGCTTGTCCAGGTCGCCCGGCGTGTCCCATAGCAACTCCACGTGGATGGCGTCGTCCGGCACCACCAGCACCGTGAACTGCGCCGGCTGGCAAGAGGTGTGCCCGGCGTCGTCGGTGACCTCGAGCTCAAACACGTACTCACCGGCGATGTTGATCTGGATCTGCTCCGACTCGGTGCCGGCGAAGTCCTTGACCAGCGTCTTGGCGCCGAACTTCGGGTCGCCGGTGTTGGCGTTGGGCCAGAACTTGTGATCGACATCGCTGCCCTTGGGCTGCTTGATCACCTTCCACTGGTATTTCACGATCTTCTGATTCGGACCGGCGAAGCTCTGCGATCCGATCAGCTTGACCGGCGTCTGCGGCACGATCTCCTCGCCTTCCTGGCAATGACCCACCGCCGTTGGGCAATTCGTCGCCGTCCCCCAGCAGGAGATCTCGAGCGTCTTGTTGGCCGCGATGGTGTTGTCTTCCATCTGCAGCTTTGCGGTGTAGGGCGCCGGCTTGCCCGAAGGGTCTTTGTTCTCCGACTCCGGGGTGCAGCTCAGCTCGACCTCGATCGCCTTGTTTTGCTCGATGGATAGCGGGTTCGTCTTGGAGACCGGCTTGCCGCCGAGCGCCGTGATCTTCGAGGTGTCGACCTGAAAGACCCCTCCCTTGTCCTCCGCCAGCCCGAGGGCGCTGACCTCGACCGGCGCGCTGCCGCAGCTCTCGAGCCGCACTTTGCGCATGCCCACCGTCGCCAGCGGCACGAAACCAAAGTTCACAGCGCTCTGCGGGATGACCTTGAGGCAGGGCACCTGCTGGTTCGCCGAGAGCTTGGCGTTCTGTGGCGAGCTGGCGTCGTTGCTGTAGACCTTGATGACGTCCAGGAAGGGTTCGGGCCCCACCGGGCAGTACGACACCAGCACCGCCAGCGTACCCTGCGGCGCCACCGAGAGCGGCGGCGTGAAGGTCGCCGTGTCGCCACCCACGTAGGCCTTGTCGTCGATCTGCGCCTTGATCGGCTTCGGCAGGGTCTTGGCGATCTCAATCTTCTCGATCAGCACCTCGGCGTCACCGGAATTGACCAGCGACAGCTTCTTCTCGGAGCAGGCGCCGAGCTTGACCACGCCAAAGTCGATGATCTCTGGGCTCAGCTTCAGCTTCGGCGTGCCAGCCTTGGTCGAAAGCCGCGTCAGGTAGGGCGTCGTGCTGTAGCGCTCGTCGGCCGGCGCCGAAATCCGCACCACCGCCTGCCGCACCACGTTGTCGGCCTGCTTGTGGAAGCGCACGTGAATCTTGACGGTGTTTGCACGAACGCCGCTGGTGCAGAAGTCCGCGCCCGCTGTCTCGGGCACGAGCGAAACCACCTTGGCATCGGCGCAGGGCGTCTCCGTGCCATCGACCTCGATCGTGCAGACAAAGGGTTCGCCCACGTCGGTCACGCCGACGGGCGGCCCATAGAGCAGCTCGATCTTCTCGATCCGCAGCTCACGCGCCGATTTGGCGTCCCAGACGTTGCGGAGGGTGAACACCGTGTCGAGCGCTGCACCGTTCGCCAGCGTCGAGGTCGCGAGCGTCACGAGGCCGTTGTGGGCCACGATCTTGTCCTGCGCCACCACCTCGAGCTCGGCCTTGAGTTCGATGCCCAGGTTGCCGTCGTTCTTCGCCTTGCAGTCGTTGCTGCCCGTGCCGCCGTTGCCGCCGTTGCCGGTCGTCGGGCCGCCGCCGTTCTCTTCGCTGCCGCAGCCGACCGCTGCGCCCAAGACCACGCCGACGAGCCCCAGCGCGAGCAGGCGTCGCCGCCCGATCGCCGGCAGGTTCTGGCTCCAGGCCGTTGACTCCATCGTCGCCCCCTGCGCGCAGCTTCGCCCCGTCCGCGGGCCGCGCCATGTCTGTGTGTACCGTTCTCGCTCGCTGCCTGCCAGCGCAAGGCGTGGCTTCGCACCGCCCGTCCGCGGCGGCGCCCCTGCTTCACCTGCGACCGCCCGGTCCGCAGGGAGGGCGCCGAAAAGGCAAACCCCCGCCGACCCAGAGGCCGCGCGGGGGCTCGCCTTCACACCGTGGGCGCTCGGATTCCGCCGCGGCACCGACCTACTTCTTGCAGTTCTGCGGGTTTGCGCCGCCCGACTGGTTGGCGACAAAGCCCGGGTTGTAGTAGCACTTGGTGATGCAGTGGTCGCCCTGCGGCACCCAGCGCTTGCCACCCTTGCACGGGTCGCCGGTCTGGTAGCAGAGCTCGACGGGCTCGACGTTGGCGGCGGCCTTGTCGGTGATCTTGTTCGGCCAGTGGATCTTGCCGACGTACCACATGTCCAGCGGGTCCATCGTCACGCCGGTGATCTGCACCGCCAGCACGCCGAAGATGTAGACGTTGACCTGGGCCTGCGAAGAGCCGAAGCCGTGGTCGTTCCAGTAGTGGACGCCGACATGGTAGAAGGCGGCCTTCTTGATGCTGCCCTCCGGGTGCGCGAGGTTCAGGTTCTCCGGGCCGGCGCCGTCGGTGTCGTCGAGGTCGAGGCTCGGGTCGTCATCGGCGGTCGGCGAGGCGCTGCCCCAGTTCGGGTTGTGGTTGAACCAGAAGGTGTCGAAGGGGTTGGCGAACCAGGGGTCTTTCTTGCCGTCGCAGTCGATGTCGAGCCCGCCGGCCAGGTAGTGGGCGAAGTGGAGGTCCATGTCCGCGCCCGCCGCCGGGCCCGAGTCCGACTGGTCCGGATCTGCCGGGGTGTTCCAGAGCAGCTCGACGTGGATGGCCTCTTCGGGGATGACCAGCACGGTGACGCAGGCGGGCGCGCAGCTCTTCTCGTTGTTGGCGTCGGTGACCTCGAGGCAGAACACGTACTCGCCAGCGGCGTTGGCCGTGAAGGTCGGGTTCGGGAAGTTGCTGCCCGGCAAGAAGACCTGCGTGCTGCCGCCCGGCTGCTTGGCTGTCCACTTGTAGGTCTTGATGGCCGCGCCACCCGAGCCCGTGCTGCCGTCACCCTTGAGGTGAAGCACCGTCTGCGGCACGACCTCCTCGCCCTCTTTGATGGAGATCTTGGCGCTCGGGCAGGTCGAGACCACGCCGATGCCCTCGGCGAGGATGGAGTTCTTGGCCTGGAAGGCGTTGGACGTCACCTTGATCTCGGCCGTGTCCTGCATCGGCTCGTTGGTGTCGGGATCTTTCGGGCTCTCGTCCTCGGGCGTGTAGACGACCTCGAACACGGCCTCGCCGTTGACCGGCACCACCAGCTGCCCCGTCTTGGTCGGGCCGCTCTTGGGATCGACGCTCGGGAACTTGGCCGCGGTCTTGTCGAACTTGAGCGTGAACTCGTTGCTGTTGCCGGCGTCGCCGAAATCGATCTTGTCGACGATGAGATCGGCTCCGCCGCAAGCCTTGATCTTGACTTCGCGCACCGCAGGCTCACCCAGCTTGACGCCGCCAAAGCTCAGCTTGCCGGCCGGCTCCAGCTGCATGCAGGGCACCTTGGCGTTGGCCAGAATCTGGACCACGCCTTCCTTCATCGGCTTGGGGTCGTTGCTGACGAAAGTCAGCGAGCCCTGCTTCTTGTTCGGGTCCTTCGGCGCGAAACAGACCTTCATGTCGTGCGAAGCCTGGCTGGCGACCGTCAGCGCCGGCTCGAACTGCACGAGCTCGCCCGGCTTGTAGACCTTGGCGGTGCCGTCGTTGAGCTTGGTCTCGAGCGAGAACACGCTATCGGCGAAGAACTCGATTTTCTTGATCTCCAGCACCGCATCGCCGGAGTTGGTGACCTTGAACTCCTTGCACACCGAGGTGTCGGGCGGCACCTGGCCGAACTCGACGAGCTCGGGAATCACGATCCTGGCCGCGCCGCTCTTGGTGTCGAGCTTGAGCAGGAACTCTCGCGAAAAGAACGACTCATCGCCGGCGACCTCGAGCCAGAGGTTGGCCGACCGCGCCTGGTCGTCGTAGCGCTTGTAGCGGATGATGATCTCTTCCTGCGTGACGGCGCCGGCCTTCACCGCGCCACCGGGGACGATCGTCCGCCACACGACCTTGTCACATGGCGTCACACCGTCGGCGCCAAGGCACATGAAGGCATTCTCGGTCTCCAGCGGCGACTTTGCGCTGTACTCGAGACTCACCTTCAAGAGGCGAAGCTCCGAGGCCGCCTGTGGGTTGGCCACGTTGGTGACGATCAGCTTCACCTCGACGAACTCGCCGGTCTTGATGCTGCTCACCGGCACCGTGACCGTGGTCTTGTCGGCCTTGGACAGGCCCGACGAGTCCTTGACCTCGATGCGCGCGGTGCAGTCGATGTTCTGGTTGCCGTCGAGGCAGCCGAGATCCTTGCCACCCGTGCCGCTGCCGCCCGTGCTGCCACCCGGCCCATCGCCTGTCGGACCGGTCGCGCTGGTGTTGCCACACGCCGCGATCAACAGAGCGCTGATCAGCGCCAGACCGCGCGCCGCGGGCTGCTGCGCATCGCTTAGGCTCCAGCTCTCACCCACTTGCCGCTGGTATCGCATCGTGTTGCCTCTCGCCGAACGCCGCAGCGTTCGATCCCTTGGGCCCAGGCCCCTCGTTTCGCGCCCGCCAACTGCCCGATCCCTTCGCAGGTTCCAGACCATGGAACCCCCCTCCGGGCATGGCAGCTGCCTGCCGTGCTGTAGCCGCGATGCCGACCGAAGCCAGCAACGCAACGCAAAACCGTAGGGGAAGCTGGTCACATCGTCAACTGAAACCTGGGGCCGCCGCATCGGCGCTTCTTCCTCAGGGCAGGAGCGGGACCTTCCCGCACCCTGCAATCCCGCCGCGCCGCGCCACTCGGGTCGCGTCGCTCTCCCACTGCCATTGCCGACGGTCGGCGGGTTCCGTCAGCACCCTGGCGCCGCAGTGCCTGTGGGGATCTGCGCCGCGGGGACCGCAAGGCGCACACCGCAGGCGACCGGGGGGGCCACGGTAGGGGCCGCGATCCCAACCGGTGGCCGCGCGGCCGTCAGGCGGCGCGGCGCCCAGCGGGTCGCCCCAGGCAGGCCGATCGGCGGCGTCCACGCCCCATCGGCTTGGCCACCGTTCGGCCGTCAGCCGGTCCCGACTGCGGCGCGGCAGGCGGGGGTTGCGTCTTCGCCGCCTACGTCCGGCGGTGCGCCTGCCACCGACCGGGCCCCCTCGCCGACAGCCGCGGCGTCCCGCGATTGCGAAGGGATGCAAAGACCGATGCGAAGGGTTGACTTGTGACCATGGCCACCATGACAATCCAAGGCCCTTCAGGGCGCCCGCGGTCCGCTGCGCGCGTCTCAGAAGGGGCCGAAGTGCCTGAGTGCCCACGACAATCGGCCGCCAGCGGCGCCCAGCTGTCGTGAACACCGCCGCGCGTGGCGCTCGCCGGCGAAGGCAGCGCCCACACCGGAGTAGGTCCGCAGGAACGCCCGAGGAGCGACGATCATGTCCAGCCAACACCCCCTTGCTGCCATGTCCCCGCACCGGTCGGCCCCGCCATCTCGCCCGATCGCAGGGTTGTCTCGCCTGGTCTCTGTCCGCGCGCTGCCGGCGTGGGCCACGGCCGGGGCGCTGGCGCTGACCTTTGCGTCTGGCGGCGGCTGCGACTCGACAGCGAAATTTGGCATCCCGACCCGCAGCTTCTCGGACCTGCAGGTCGTGACGGTCTTCCCGGCGGTCGTCGAGGACAACGGCAACATCACCCGCGTCTGCGGCGCGCCGCTGCAGAATGACCCGGTCTTGCAGCCCAACGGCGTGGAATTCACGATGAACCTCGTGTCCACGACCCTCAGCAACCCGGCTTGTGCCGACGATCGCGACGTCTCGGTCAAGCATGGCGAGGTCATCGAGCGGCGCATCATCCGCACCGGTGGCGCGGACTCAACCGTCGTGCCGTCCCAGTTCAAGGTCAACTTGCAGTGCGTCGAGCCGCGGACCAGCGGTGTCAACGCCTCGTGCCCGACGGGCATCACCGTCGATAACGCGCCGTCGGCGGTGAACTACAAGAACGTGGCGGCGCGCTGCAACCCGCAGCGGCCCGAGACGTGGCTGAACGTGGCGCTGATGATCGACAACACCGGCTCGACCACGGGCTTTGTCGACTCGGCGACGCACAAAGAGGACAGCCCGCTCACCAATCAGCCCGACACCCTCTCCCCGTCCGACCCGGCCGACTCGCGGCTGGAGGCGGCCCGTACGCTGGTCCGCGAGCTCAACGACCAGGACCGCCTAATCGGCTACTACTTCAACGAGAAGGTGCCCGAAGGCGTCGCAGTCGCCGCAAGCGACAACCTCGCCTGCGTCGGCGGCAGCAGCAACGGCAAGGCCTGCACCACGGACGCCGACTGTGGCACCAAGAGCGTCTGCGTCTACGGCGGCAATCCGAAAGGCAACAGCTTCGAAAACCTGGCGCGTCCAGACGCCGAGAAGCTGGCCTTCGGCAACCAGCCGGCACGCAAGGGCCTGCTCCTCGGTGCGCTGGAGGACACCAAGATCGCTCATGGCGGCGAGGGCCGGTCTCCGCTCTGGAAGGCCCTCAGCATCGTGCACAAGTCGATGACCGAGCTCGCGCCTGGAAACCGCCACGTGGTGGTGCTGACCGACGGCCCGGACACCTGCACCCATGGCGAGGACCTGACCTACGTCAGCTCCGACGGCAAGTGCCGCACGCCCTGCCAGACTACCGACGTCGATTTTGCGGCCTTCCGCCAGGCGATCGCCGACGCCAACTACCCGGTCAAGGTCCACTTCATCCAGTGGCAGGCCAAGGGCTACATGCAACCCGACGCCCAGATGATGGAGATCGCCTGTCGCACCGGCGGCACCTACCAGTTCCTCAACTTCCAGGAGATGAACCTCTCCTCGTCGAACCAGCTCACCGACTCCATGCGTCGCGCGGTCCTGCGCGTCCGCTACGCCCTCAGCGGCAGCTGGCGCGTCGGCCTCAAGCTCCAGGACATCACACCACCGCACGGCCAGATCGCCACCGGCGAGGTCTACGCTGCCAACGGCACGCTGCAGTACCTCAATTCCGTCTTCGACAGCCTCGCCAACACGGTCTACAAGACCCAGACGTCTTGGAAGTTCGGCATTGGCGATGGCAACGAGGATCGCCGGCTGCTGTTCCGCCGCGGTTGCGCCCAGTCGGCCGACTGCGGTGGAGGCGACGCTTGCACCGCGAATCACTGCGACGTCGGCGGCACCTGCCGCAAGGGCAACGCGCCCGACAAGATGCCCTGCGGTGGCAACGTCTGTTGCACAGGCGTCTGCCAGGCGGACTGCCCGTCGGCTTGTAAGTAGCGAATTCGACGGCGCCCGGGCACAGCCCGTGCCGCCGCTCCCCCTCCCCTGCTGTGGCAGCTCGGAGTGAAGACATGCGCTGGACCTGCTCGCTCCCCTCCCTGCGCGGCGCCGCCTCCGCCCTGACCGCCGTCGTCGCGGCTGCGGCCTTGGCGCTGCCGGCTACCGCTTGGGCGGATGGGGAACCGATCGACGGTGAGCTTGAGAAGTACTGGAATGTCGAGTTGGCGGTGCCAACCCTCGACAGCCCGCTCTTCAAGCGCTCAGGGGCCTTCGAGGCCTCGCTCGGCTTCGGCGTGATCCCGAACGATTCCTACTATCTGCCGCTGCCGCTCAACGTGCGCCTCGGCTTCCACATCGGCGAGAGCTTCACGCTCGAGGGCGCCTTCAGCTACTTGCTGACGCCCAACAGCGACTTGCTGACCTTCCTCGAGTCGCCGCCCAACAACGCGCCGAGCTTGCTCGACGGCGTCATCCGCCCGCCGCGCATGACGATGGTCGCGGGCGTCGACCTGGTCTACAGCCCCTTCCACGGCAAGGTCGGCATCTTCGACAAGAAGCTCTCCAGCTTCGACGCCGGCCTTTCGCTCGGCGCCGGCGTCGTTATCGCCGACGTCGACCAGGACGTCACCAACACACCGCCCGCCTCGCAGACCCTGCCGGCCGCCCGCTGGGGCGTGACGATGCGGTTCTTCCTGACCACTTGGCTGACGGTGCGCGCCGATGTTCGCCAGTTCCTGTACAAGCCCGAGAAAGACCTCCTGTTCCCGGTCGAGATGACGCTTGGCGTCGCCTTCCTGACCATCTAGGCCTGTTCCCCGACCCCGCCGCCGGGCCTGACGGGCCCAGCCGAGGTAGTCCGATGCGTAAGTGTTCGATCTGGACCGTGTCGCTGCTGCTGTCCCTGCCATCGCTGGCGTGGGCCCAGGCTGCCGAAGGCGATCCGCCTCCTGAAGATGCCCCCGCCGAGGGCGAATCCAAGCCTGAAGCGGCGCCCGCCGAGGAGCCGGCCGAGAAGCCCGCCGAGGCTCCGAGCGACAAGCCGGCCGACAAGCCCGCGGAGAAGTCGAGCGGTGAGGCCGAGTCCTCTGGCGCTGGCAGCGTCTCGGCCGCCGATTATGGCGTGCAGGAGGGCGGCGCTGGCGCCAGCATGAAGTGGGCCGCCAACCGCGAGGTCCGCGTCATCCAGAAGCGCGAGGTCCTCAAAGAGGGCCGTCACCAGTTCTCGCTGATCGGCGGCGTCGTGCCCAACGACGACTTCTTCGCCTACGTCGACGCAGGCGCGGCCTACGACTACTACTTCTCCGAAGATATCGCGATCGAAGTGCGCGGCGCCTACACCTTTCCCCAGCAGACCTCGCTCGAGGCCACCCTCGAGAAGCAGCGTGAGCAGGGCGGCCCGGGTCTCGAAGTCCGCCTGCCAGAGACCCTGCGCGCCCATGCTTCGCTGTCTGCGGTCTGGAACCTTTTGCATGGCAAGATCGGCTTCTTCAACACTCGGCTCACCGAGTTCGACCTCGGCCTGAATTTCGGCGTGGGCAGCGTAATGACAAACCTCACGGCCAAGGGTGGCGCGCAGGCGCCGCGCTTCGCGCCGCAAGGCAACATCGGCGCAGTGCTGCAGTTCTATCTCGGCTCGCGCTTCGTGCTACGCGTCGACTACCGGCAGTTCTTCTACCAGGCCAACGGCGGCGGCGTGTCGTTCCCGATCTCGACCACCGTCGGCCTCTCCTACCTCACCGCGCCCATCGAGTAGTGGCCGCGCCAGGCGACGCTCGTCCGAGCCCGCCTTCCAATCGAAGTTTCCGGAGGTGCCCATGGACCAGCGATTGCTCCGCCAGACCCTTGGCCGCAGGCTCGCGAGCGCTCTCTGCGCCGCGCTCCTCGTCATGGCGCCGGCGGTGGTCAGCGCGCTGACCATCGATGACATCATCACGCTCGTGAAGTTGGACATCCCTGACGATCAGATCATCAAGAAGATCAGCAAGGACGGCTCGGCTTTCAAGCTGGCGCCGTCCGACATCTTGAAGCTGAAGAAGGCAGGGGTCAGCGACAAGGTCATTCGCCACATGATGCGGACCGCCGCCAAAGGCGAGGGCGAAGGCGCCGCGCCGCCGGTCGAGAAGAAGGAAGACAAGCCCGAGCGCGAGCTGTCCGCTGCCGAGAAAGCCGCCGAAGAGGCGCGCCTCAAGGAGGAGGCCCAGCGCCTCGCCGACGAGCAGCGCAAGCGTGAAGAGGCCCAGCGTCGCGCCTTTGCCGGCAAGGTCCTCAAGACGGGCCAAGATCTCGCCAACTCTGGCCGCTGGGTCGAGTCGATCGCCATCTTCACCAAGTTCGTCAACGACGGCGTCGGTGGCGTTCCCTTCGCGCCTGACTCCGACGAGGCCTACATCGCCAACTACGGCATCGCCAACGCCCTCGCGCGGGCAGGGCTGATGCAGGCGGCGGCCAACAAGCTGCTTGAGGTCGTGCGCGCCGGTCCTGAGAAGCTCTTCTTCGAGAAGGCGTTCAACCAGATGCGCGAGCTGCGCCGCACCATCAACTACCGTCCGCCGGAGCTCGAGGACCTGACCCAGTTCGCCGTGGTGGCCAAGGACAAGGAGTTCCAGGACTCGTACCACTACTTCGTCGGCGAGTTCCTCCACGACTTCGGCCTCTCTGGCGACGCCGTGCCCTACCTGGCCAAGGTCAGCGACAAGGCCGACGACTACCCGCGGGCCCAGTACCTGCTCGGCCTCATCGCCTTCCAGGACGAGTCCATCGCCAAGGGCGAGCGCATCAAGCGGGCCAGCGAGGGATTCCAGAACGCCGTCGTTGCCGGTGAAGAGCGCAAGAGCCAGGGCGTGGTCGATCTCGCCTACCTGTCGCTGGCGCGCCTCGCCTACGAGCTCCAGCAGTACGACGCCGCCATCTACTACTACCGCAAGATCAGCCGCACCTCGCCGAAGATCTCCCGCGCCTTCTACGAGGCCGGTTGGTCCTACTTCCTCAAGGGCGACGTCAGCCGTGCGCTCGGCACCTTCCACGCGTTGCACAGCCCCTACTTTGCGCACCAGTTCTACCCCGAACTCTGGGTGCTTGAGGCGACGCTCTACGTGCAGAACTGCCACGTCGAGCGCGCGCGCCAAGCCATCGAGCGCTTCAAGGAAGACGTGCTCGTGCTCGGTCCGCCGTTGCGCGACTTCCTCGCCCGCCACAGCCGGCCCGAGGAGTACTACGACGCCATCTTGTCGGCCGTGAACAAGCCCAAGACCGCCGCCCTGCCGCGCAACCTCATCAGCCCGGTGCTGCAGAACGTCGAGTTCTACAACTTGTACAAAACCATCAAGCAGATCGAGGCGGAGGAGTCCAAGATCAAGGGCCAGCTGACCCGGCTCGGCGGCTTCGGCCAAGAGTTGCTCAGCAAGCTCGGCCAGCTCCGTGGTGAGCGCATCGCCGAGGCCGGCGTCGTCGTCCAGCGCACGCTGCGCGGTGTCGAGAAAGACATCGTCACCTACCAGGACAAGCTGAGCGAGCTCATCATCGACATGGAAGAGATCGAGCTTGAGCGCAAGAACCGACAGATCGATGAGCTCGAAGGCAAGGACGAGTCCGGGGCCGCCAAGGCCGGCGTCGAGTCGGAGGGGCCGGTCGCCATCGCCGGCTCCGACGCCATGGTGTGGCCCTTCGAGGGCGAGTTCTGGAAGGACGAGATCGGCGCCTACCGGTCCTACCTCAAGTCGATTTGCGTCGACAGCGGAGACGCGCAGTAAGCGCAATTCCGCTTCCGCTCACCTTTGCGCTGGCCCGCGCGTCTGATCCGTTCGCGCCGCTGACACGGCCCAGAACAGCGCCCGCCCGAGTTCCTTGCACCGGCCGCCCAAGGCCGGGATCGCCCGGAGAATGACGTGAACAAGCGTTGCTTCCCCAACCTGAAGTCCACCGCCGCCCTGCTCTTGGCGGGTCTCTTGCTCACGTCGGGCAGCGTCTTCGCGCAGCCCGCGCCGGCGGCCGCGCCGCCGACCGGGGCCGACGCCAAGAAGGAGAAGGAGAAGGAGTCGCTCTTCGACGAGAAGACCCTCAAGAAGACGAAGGAAAAGCGCAAGGTTGACCCAGACGCGGTGCAGAAGGGCAACTTCGACGCCGAGCGATTGGAGCAGCTCTCCTTCGACGCCAAGGCGCGCAAGATCCAGGCCGAGAAGGCCGTGATCCGGCTGAAGCTGATCAAGGAGATGGAGGCCTTCGTCGAGCGCAAGGGCGGCAGCGGCGTCGATGAGCCGGAGCGCATGGCCTCGATCTTCTTCCGCCTCGCCGAGACCTGGTGGGAGGAGACCCACTACCAGTACCTGCTTCAGCGCGCCAAGTACAACGAGGAGATGCTGGCCTTCGAGAAAGGCACCCTCAAGGCCAAGCCGGTCGAGCCGGTCGAGAACTACGAGAAGTCGATCGTCTACTACGAGAAGATCTTGCAGCAGTTCCCGTCCTACAAGCGCATGGACGAGGTGCTCTACCGCCTCGGCAAGGCCGCGCTCGGCCAGGGCAAGGCGCTGGGCGACAAGGTCTTGATGAACAAGGGCGTCCAGTACCTGAACCAGCTCATCCAGCACCACGGCAACTCGCAGTACATTGCGCAGTCGCACCTGGCCCTGGCGGAGCACTTCTTCGACACCAACAACTTGACGGTGGCGAAGATGAATTACGAAAAGATTACGCAGAACTTCCGGTCGAGCCACCTCTTCAACTACGCGCTCTACAAGCTGGGTTGGGTCTACTTCAACTTGCGCGAGTTCGAGCGCGCCGTGGAGACCTTCCACATGGTTGTGCGCGAGATCGACAAGAGCAAGGCGAAACAGATCGAGTTCCGCGACCAGGCCCTCAACGACCTGGTGCCCGCCTACGCCGAGCTCGAGCGCGGCTGGCCCGCCGCCAAGGAGTACTTCACCAGCGTCGAGGGCAAGGACAAGATGTGGGCCCGGCTGGAGCGCCTCGCCGGTCTCTACGTCGCCAACGACAAGCAAGAGTTGGCGATCGAGCTGCACGGCCACTTCATCGAGAGCAAGCCGACCGATCGCCGCTGCGTCGACTGGTGGGAGACCATCATCGACATCTACATGAGCCTCGAGAAGTTCGAGGACATCGAGAAGGCCATCCGTCAGTACCTCGCCTTCACCGACGACCGCACCAGCCCCTGGGTGGCCGCCAACAAGGGCAACGCAGAGCAGGTCGAGAAGTCGGCCAAGCTGGGCGAGACCTACCTGATCTACCTGTCCAACCACTTCCACCAGGTCGCCCAGAAGGTCGAGGACGAGCAGAAGAACGCCGAGGCTGCCAAGCCGCTCTACGCCCGCGCCGCCGCCGACTACGCCGAGTTCGTGCGCCGCTACCCGAACAGCAGCAAGGCCTACATCGTCAACTTCTACTACGCGGAAATCTTGTACTTTCAGCTCAAGGACTACGAGAAGTCGCGCGAGCAGTACAAGCGCGTCATCGAGCTCGACACCCAGGGTGAGCACCTCGAGGACGCCGCCCTCGGTGTCATCTACTCGGTCGAGGAGCTGCTGAAGAACACCCGCGCCCGTTACGACTACGACAAGAAGGCCTGGATCGACGATCCGACCGCCGCGCCGCTGGTCACGGTCAAGACCTCGGAGGCGAGCGCTGCCAAGGTCGAGGTCACCAAGACGACGGAAGAGACGACCATCACCGAGGAGCAGATCAAGGAAGCCCAGGTGCCCAAGAAGCGCCAGGACTTGCACCCGCTGGAGCGCGACTTCGTCGACGCCGCCGACAAGTACGTGACCTTGATGGAAAACCTCCAGAAGGCCAAGGGCGTCGAGTGGATGAAGAAGAAGAACCGCGGCCGCGACGTGCCGGGCATCATGTACGTCGCCGCGGCCACCTATTATGAGCGCGGCCAGTACCCGGAGGCAATCGAGCGCTTGGAGCGCGTCTTCAAGTACGACGACTCGCGCGTCGAGAGCGAGATCGCGGTCAAGACCCTCATCGACGTCTACGCCCGCCAGAAGGTGTGGTCGAAGATCGAGGAGTGGGCCCGCGTCATGCTGGCGCGCAAGAAGTTGCAGCTCTTCAAGGTCAAGGACCTGCGCAAGTACGTCGCCGTCTCGGTCGGCGAGCAGGCGCGTGAGCTGGCTGAGCGCAAGGCCTTCGACCAGGCGCACGAGAAGTACGACACGATCTTGCGCGAGTTCCGCAAGGACGAGCCGGAGCTGGCGGCCATCTCGCTCTTCAACAAGGCGGCCATCTACGAGATCGAGAAAAAGGAGAAGGACGCCATCCAGACGTATGAGCGTGTGGTCAAGGAGTTCAAGACCAGCAAGGTGGCGCCCGAGGCCATGTTCAACATCGGCATGATCTACGAAGCGCAGACGCAGTTCCGCGACGCCGCCGACGCCTTCCTGAAGATGGCCAAGATCCGCAAGAACGCCGACGCGGCCCAGGCGCTCATCAACGCCGGCCAGATCTTGAACGCGCTCGGCCAGTACAAGGAGTCCGCCGCTGCCTACGGCGACTTCATCTCCACGGCCGGCGGCCTCAAGGAGTCGGACGACGAGACCAAGCGGCTGGTAGCGCTCATCCCCGACGCGCACCTCGAGATCGGCCGCGTCTACGAGCGGGCAGGCATGCCGGGAGACGCCAACAAGTATTACAGCATGGTCGCCAGCAAGTTCGCCGGGCGGCCAGAGCTTCAGGTCGAGGCCATCGGGCGGACCATGAGGCTGCTCATCGAGGCCGATCGCGGCGCCGTCAAGCCGAAGAACGCCAAGAAGATCCAAGAGCTGATCAAGCTGGTCCTGAAGATCTGGGAAGACCCCAAGGCGCGCTCCGGCAACGCCCAGTACTACTTCGCGCAGTCGCTGTTCCACTCGGCCGAGTTCCTGTTCGACATTTTCGCCAAGCTGTCGCTCAAGGACGTCAAGAACATGAAGATGCTCAAGCCGATGCTGGAGAAGCAGGCTGAGACGCTCAAGGCGGCTGAGAAGTCCTACTTCGACGTCATCGACAACACCGCCGCTGGTCAGGGCAAGTACTTCGCTGCCTGCGCCGCCTACAAGATCGGCATGCTCTACTTCCGCTTCAAGGAAGACCTGTTCAGCGCCCCGCTGCCCAAGCAGGTCGAGCAGGCCGTCGCCGCCGGCTACCCCGAGGTCGAAGAGCGCTACCGGCAGGCGATCGAGCAGGTTGCGGCGCCCATCGAAGAGCAGAGCCTCGTCGCCCTGCGCGGCGCCATCCAGACGGCGCACAACCTCGGCGCCTACAACGACTGCACCCGCGAGGCCGGCGAGGTGGCTGCCAAGGTCAACCCGAACGAGTACCCGACCGTCGAGAAGGACCCCTACCTGCCACGGGCGACCACCGCCCTGAATCCGAACAAGACGACCGATACCTCGACGTCCGCTGCTTTTGTGACCCGCGTCCGCCGCGGCAAGTTCACGGTCAGCTTCAAGCCCGAAGAGATCGCCAGCAAGACCCAGGAGAAGGCCGCCGCAGAGCGCAAGTGAGCCGTCGCCGCCTTGGGCCCCAGGAACACGTGAGGACACCATGAACCACCGCAGTCCACTCCGTCGCATCCTCGCCTGCAGCATCGCGTTGGGCGTGCTCGGGCTCGCCGCTGGCACCGCCGGCGCCGCCGAGGGCGAATACCTGCCCGGCATCGTCGACAAGGCGCAGGACCACTACCGCGCCGGCCTCGCCGCGGCCCTCCGCCCGCTCGCCAAGTGCCACCCGAAGCGCTTGCTGGCAGACGGCAGTTGCTGTCCGGCGGGGTTCGCCTCGCTGAACGACCGCTGCGTGCGCGTGTCGCCGCAGACCTGCGCCCAGGTGGCGATCGAAGACCCGACCGCGTGCAGCCTGACGCTCTGCGCCAAGTACGTGCGTGAAATCACGGAGCAGAAGAAGGATGCCCAGGGCAACCCCATCCCGCGCAAGGACGAGCAAGGCAACGCCATCCCCAACGAGTTCGAGACTGCGACACGTGAGGAGAAGTGCGAGCCTTGGAAGGACGGCATCCGCGACCTCAGCTGCGAGCTCGACACCTACCAGTGCACCAAAGAGGAGCTCGCCTCGGGTCCGACCCGCTGGTGTGGCGACTGGATCAAGCGCGTCGAGGTGCCAGCGGCCACGCCGGACGGCAAGCCCGAGGAGCGCTTCTTGCAGTGCCAGCCGGGCGCCGAAGGCTGCGAAATGCATCCGCGCGAGTGCATGGGCAGCGAGCTGACCAGCAACAAGTCCGCGGGCGCCGGGCCCTGCAAGATCGGCGAGTACGTCGACGAGAGCAACGGCAAGTGCGCCGTGCCCGCCTGCCCCAAGAGCTGCACCACCGCCGACGGCCGCTGCGCCGCCTGCGGCCCCGACTACCTCGGTGCGGCGCAGAGCTTCGCCAAGGCGCGCGAGGTCGATCCCAAGTTCTACGAGGCCTACTTCAACGAGGGCATGGCGCTCGAGCGCCTCGGCAAGTACGGCGAGGCCATCGCGATCTACCAGAAATCGCAGCAGATTCAGCCGAGTAATGACCAAGAGCGGCTCTTGCAGCTGTCGGCGCAGGCCTACATCGCTCGAACCAAGCTCGCTGAGGCCACCAAGTTCGCCGAGGCCGGTGAGTCCGACAAGGCCAAGCAACTCCGCGAGGCGGCGCGCTCGATCTGCGAGTCGATTCGCGGTCAAGATCCCGACAACACGATGGCGAACAACGTGTTGGCGCAGTACTGGCTAGAGTCCGGCAACCTCGAGTTGGCCGAGAACTTCGTCCAGCAGGTGTTGCGGGTCAACCGCGAGGACACCATCGCTCTCAACATCCGCGGTCTCATCAACCTGCACAGCAAGCAGAACGAGATCGTGCGCTGGATCTTGGAAGAGAAGGTCCTGATGCTCGACCCGGCCAACGCCGAGGCATTCGCCAACCTGGGCCTCTCCTACGTTCGGCTCGGTGACATGCCCAAGGCCGTCGTGGCCTTCGAGCGCGCGGTCAAGCTGAGCCCGACCTCGGTGCCGGCGCGCCTGAACCTTGGCGCCATCTACATCGACTACCTGAACTACAAGGCCGCCCACGATCAGTACAAGGCGGCGTTGGCGCTCGAGAAGGACAACCTGGAGGCGCTGACTGGCTACGCCCTGGCGCTCGAGGGCGTCCGGCAGCCGAAGGACGCCGCCGGCTACTACGAGCGCGTTCTCGCCAAGGACCCCAGCCGCAAACCGCTGCTCGTGCGCCTTGCCATCATCTACGAGAAGGCCCCCTTCAATGACGCCGACAAGGCTGTGGAATACTGGAAGAAGTTCCAGGCGCTCTCCAACCTGCCGCCGATCGGCGCTGCCCAGACCGAGCGCGACGTGACCAAGGCCGCCTACGAGGCGAACCTCAAGCAGAAGCCGCCGCGCAAGAACCCGGCTGTCTTCCTCGAGGAGCGCAAGGCCCTGGAGAAGAAGTGGAAAGACGCCGACGGCGCCTGGCGCAAGGTCATCGCGATCGACTCCCGCATCCAGGCCATCGTCGAGGGCAAGAAGCTTGAAGAGGAAGCCCGCCAGAAGGACGGCAAGCCCTCGAGCTGAACTGACGCCTTGTGCCCGAGGCCGCCCGGGGCGCCTCGGCACCCCATGCACGCACGACGCGCTTGCGACAGCGCCGAAAGATCGGCTACCTTGCCGCGCTGGTGTCGCTAGCGCCATCTCCGGCGCTGGCCACCTTTGGAGGCTCCCATGAAGATGCCGCGTCGCGTGGCCCTGACCCTGGTCGTCGGCGGGCTCTGTGCGCTCAGCCCCGCCTGGGTCACTGCCGCAGAAAAGGACCAGAAGTCGAAGTTCTACGACTTCAGCGACCAGCTCATCGACGGTGAAGTCAAGAAGCCGCCGGCGATCGTCATGGAGACGCGCAAGCGCGCCAAGTTTGAGCGGCTGCTCAGCCTGCGGAAGTCGTTCCGCCAGGCGATGGTCGACTCGAGCAAAGAGCCGATCCTCAAGTAGCTTGAGGCAGTTGCCGCACCTGCGGCCCTCTTTAGCGCCGCTGCCGCGCAGGCCTCCCAGGTCTGCGCGTGGCGTCGCCGCGGCGGGCCCCGGCACCGTTGGCTGACGCTTCCCAACGCTTCCTGACGCGGTCCGGCGCGTCGATACGCACCGCGCCCCAAGTCGATGTCGGCAGCAAGGTTGGAGACACCCTCGATGAGCAAGGCCCAAGCGCCCGCGAGTTCCCCTCTTCCCTGTAAGGTCGGCGCCCCCGCACGCAGCCACGCTAGCGCCCTCTCGCGCCTTGGCTGGGCATGCGCCATCGGGCTGCTCGCAGCCTGTGGCTCTACCAACGCGCCCGGGACCGGGACCCAGCTACCGGGCGGCAACAATGGCGGCGGAGGCGGTGGCGCACAGGTGACCACCGGCTGTGACCAGGCCGGCGGCTTCGGCGTCGAGTGCATCGCCCACCTCGAGCTCTACGATCTCGGCACCGCGGTGCTCGCCAAAGACACCTTCAGCATCGACCCGGCGGTGGTCAAGGACACGCACGTCTGGCAGTTCGCTATCCGCAATCCGGGCAACGGCGACCTGGCCGTCTCGAAGGTCGAGTTCTTCTACGCCGCCGCGTCGCCCACCGAGGCCGCGGCGCCTGCGTTCTCCTGCGTCGGCCCCGAAGGCGCGCCCTGCGCCGGCGCTTGGCCCAAGCTGGCCAGCCAGGCCAAAGCAGGGGCGGAGCTGCGGTTTCAGATCGCGTTCAAGCGCTACGAAGACGCGCTTGGCCGTCAGGCAATCTTGCGCCTGCACAGCAATGCGAGCGGCAAGCCCCTGGTGCAGGTCAAGTTCGTGACCACGCTCGGCGCGCCCCGCGTCGTCGTCGCGCCGGAGATCGTCGACTTCGGCTACGTCGCCATCGGCTCCGAGAAGGCGCTCGATCTCAAGCTCTTCAACACCGGCAGCGGCGAGTTGACCGTGTCGTCGGTCGACCTGACCTCGCTCGATGCCGAGCGCTTCTCGCTGGTCATCGACGGCAAGGAGCTCGCCGCCGGCGCCGCCGTGCCGCTTGAGCCCGTTCTCCGCATCGGCAACAACGCCTCGGTGCCGCTCAAGGTGCTCTACAAGGGCAAGGACAACTTCCCGTACAACGGCGCCATTGTGCTGCAGACCAACGATCCGACGCTGACCGGCGAGGGCGGCCCTGGCTTCAAGACGGTGCCGGTCAAGGCCAACTCGACCGGGCCCTGCCTGCTCCTCAAGCCCGGTCACGTCGTTTTTGGCGCCACCGCGGTCGGCAGCCTTGGCGTCCGCACGGTGGCTCTTGAGAGCTGCGGCGACGAGCCGGTTCTCATTCGGAACATCGCGTTCGCCGGAGCCCAGGGCGAGTTCGCCATCGACGCCAGCAAGATCGCCGAGACCGGCGGCAAGCTGCCGACCGCGGATGCGCCGCTGACCGTGCCCAAGAACGGTCAGACGACGCTGACGGTCACCTATCAGCCCGAGGGCGCCAACGCGCTCGAGAACGGACAGCCGGTCCCGGACCTGGCCATCATCGAGATCGCCAGCAACATCGTGGCCAAAGTCTCGACGCTCAAGCTCGAGGGCGTCGCCACCTCTGGCGATTGCCCGACGGCGATCATCACCATCCAGGAGGGCGACACCGTCGTGCCTCAGACCCTGTTGCACCTCGACGGCCTGCAGTCCTTGGCGCCGAGCGGCGCGATCGGCAAGTACAAATGGGAGGTGATCCAGCCCGCCGGGTCGGTCGGTACGCTGGTTCCTAGCGACTCCGCGCCGCAGGTCCTCTTCCAGCCCAACGTCGCCGGCGACTACGTCTTCCGCCTGCGCGTCTTCGATCAGGCCGGAAAGGAGAGCTGCTTCCCCGCAGTGCGGACCGTCAAGGTGCTGCCCGATCAGGCCATTCACGTCGAGCTGCTGTGGAATACGCCAGCCGACCCCGACCAATCCGACAGCGGGCCCGGCGCGGGCAGCGACCTCGACCTGCACTTCGCCCATGACTACGGCTCGGTGCTCGACTTCGACAACGACGGCAAGCCCGACCCCTGGTTCGACGCCAAGTACGACTGCTTCTGGTTCAACAAGGCGCCGGAGTGGGGCAGCTACGACCCGAACATCGACGACAACCCAAGCCTCGACCGCGACGACACCGACGGCGCTGGCCCCGAGAATCTGAACCTCACGCTGCCCGAGGACGGCCACGAGTACGCCGTCGGCGTGCATCTGTTCAACGCCTTTGGTTGGGGCCAGTCGACGGCTGAGGTGCGCATCTACATCTACGGCCAGCTGCAGTACCAGGTCACGTCACTTCCGCTGAATCAAGGCGATTTCTGGTACGTCGCCGACATCCAGTGGCCGAGCGCCAACATCGCAGGCAAGCTGCCCACTGGCGGCGGTAAGTTCTTCGTCACGCCGAAGTACCCGTCGCCCGAGCTGTGACGCTGCGTCCGTGCGCCCCATGCGGCGCCTGGCAAAGGTCCAGGACCTAAGCGGAGACCGACACATGACCCCTCGCCTCCCCATCGACCGCGGACTTGGCTTCGGTCTTCGCATCGGTGCCGTCTTGGCCCTGCTCAGCTGCTCGGAGGTCCCCGAGGGCGGCAACGGCGCTGGCGCCGGCGGTGGCGCCGGTGGCGGGGGCGGCGGCAACACCGGCTGCACCGGCGAGTTCTGCATCGAGACCGATGTACGCATCGGCGCAACGCCCAATCCGCTGATTTTCAGCGATATCGCTCCACCGGCCAGCCAAGAGCAGCAACTGGTCATCAAGCACCAAGGCAGCTCGGGCTCGCTGCAGGTCTCGAAGATCACATTCGATCCCGATGAGGGCGAGTTCGCGGTCAAGGACTTCCAGCCGCTGCAAATCGCGGTCAATGCCGAACAGACTGTGACGGTGGTCTACACGCCCAAGAAGAGCGGACCGCGCTCGGTGATGCTGCGCATCAGCAACAATTCCGACAAGGTCGAGCAGCGCGAGTTCCAGGTCCCGGTGCAGGTCAAGGCCAACGTCGGCAGCCTCAACATCCTGCCCAACCCTGTCGACTTTGGGCCCGTCGCCTCCAGCACTTGCGCCGACAAGGTTGCCAAGATCTACAACGCCGGCAGCAAGCCGACGTCGGTGGTGGCCGCTTCGCTCTGGGTGTCGGGCAGCCCAGACTTCAAGATCAAGACTCCGCCGTCCAGCGAGGCCATCGCCCCCAACGCCGCCGTCGACGTCGTGCTCACGTTCTGCCCCAAGCCCGGCGAAGACATCGACAGCACCGAACTCATGGTCGAGGACCAGGAGGGCAAGGTAGCGGTCGCCAAAGTGCTGGGCGCCGAGATCACGCCGAAGATGACCATCGTGCCACCGACGATCAACTACGGCGCGGTTCAGCTCGGGTCCAATAACAAGAAGACGTTCAAGATCTTCTCGGACGGCCTGTCGCCCCTGACGGTGTCGAAGATCGAGTTCGCGCCGCAGTCCAAGGTCAAGAGCCTCACCCTCAGCGACGCCGGGCCGTTCACCTTGCAGAAGGGCGAGTCGCGGTCCATTGAGGTGACGCTCGACGCCGCCACCGGTCTCGCCAACGACGGCTCGCCGATTGCGATCGTCTTCGTCGCCAGCAACGACCTCGCCAAGCCATCGGTGTCGCTGCCGGTCTTCGCCAAGACCGAGACCGGTGTGCTGAAGGTGACGCCCGACGACTTCGTCGACTTCTCGACCGTCGGCAAGGGCCTGGTCGTTGACCGCGTGGTCTCGCTCTTCAATGCCGGTTCGGCCCCAATCCAGGTCAAGTCGCTGACCATCACCAGCGATCCGCACGCCGAGTTCCAGGTGCTGACCAGCGCCGACTTGCCGCCGACCAGCGGCGCCGGGCCACACGCGCTGGGTGCCGGCAAGGGTGCGGAATTCAAAGTACGTTTTACTTTCAAGGGCCCCGTCGGTCAGCAGGCGAAGGGCAACCTCCGCATCAGCAGCGACGATCCCTCCAAGCCTGAGTGGGATCTGCCGCTCTTTGCGACCCGCGCCGATGGCACCAACTGCAACATCCAATTCGTGCCGAACATCCTGAATTTCGGTGTGCTCAGCTACGGTTCCGCGAAGACCCTTGCGCTCACGGTCAAAAACATCGGCAGCGGCTACTGCCTGCTCGACGTCGGCAAGGACGCCAACGGCAAAGACCTGCCGGCGGCGACCCGCGTCCTCGACTGCGCCCCGCCGCCCAGCCTGCCGGGTCTGCCGGCGCTCGGCTCAGCCAAGTGCGCGCTGATCGGCGCGCCCGCGTTCACGGTGTTCGCCCCGTCGACCGCGCTCTTCGAGCTCGCCCCCGGCCAGTCCGGCAAGCTCAATGTCTTCTTCGATGCGCCGACCGATGGCGGCCTCTTCGCCGACCCCAAGACCATCCTCAAGCGCTTCGGCCTGGTCTCGATTCGCTACCGCGACCAGTCGACGGGCCTCGCCAAGTGGTTCCCGCTCGATCCGACGGACGCCGCCAAGGTGCCGACCTACGCGCCCAACCTCGAGGCGGGTGTCGGCCAGTCGGCGGTCACTGTGCTGCCCGATCAGATCGATTTCGGCCTCGTCACCGTCGGCTGCAAGAGCAAGGTCCATGAAGTCAGCGTGTACAACGCCGGCATCACCCCGGTGTACGTGACCAAGGTCGAGCTCGACGGCTGTGGCATCGAGATCGACAAGGTGGCTTGGCCGGGCATCCCGAAGGTCGGCCTCGAGGTGACGCAGACCGTCCCGGTCAAGTTCGGCCTGCAGTACGCACCGCAAAACGTCGGCAAAGACGCTTGCCAGATGGTGGTCACGACGGGCGTCAATGGCCTCTGCACCGATGCGGTGGGCAACACCAAAGGCGACTGCCAGACCACCGCGGACTGCGCGGCGGGCGAGGGCTGCCTCGGCCAGGTCTTCACGGTACCGCTCAAGGGCGAGGGCACGCTGCTCGATGAGTTCACCGACGAGTTTGAGCAGGGCGCCGGCAAGAAGGTCGACGTCCTCTTCGTCATCGACAACTCGGGCTCCATGGGCGACGAGCAGCAGAATCTGGTCGATAACTTCAAGACGTTCGTGCAGATCGCCACCCTCTGGCAGAACGACTACCACCTCGGCGTCGTCACCACCGACATGGACAAGGGCAACGAGAGCGGCAAGCTGCGCGAAATGAACGGCACCCGCATCATCACGCCCACCACGTCGGGGGGCGCGGACCTCTTCAAGCAGGTCGCCAAGGTGGGCACCAGCGGCTCGGCGTCGGAGCAGGGCCTCGCTGCGGCCGAATCGGCCCTGAAACTTCCGCACGTCTATGACGCCGGAAAGGCCTGCACCGTAGACAAGGACTGCGGCACCGACGGGTTCTGCGTCAAGGACGCCGATGGTCCAGGCAAGGGCTGCGGCGGGCACAACCGGGGCTTCTTGCGTAAGAACGCCGGCCTTGAGATCGTCTTCCTGTCCGACGAGGAGGACAGCTCGCCGCAAGCGCTCAAGTACTATGCGAACTTCTTCTGGAGCCTCAAGGGCATCGTCAACAAGGGCCTCTTTCACGCCCACGCCATCGTCGGCCTGCAGAACAATGGCGGCAGCGGCAGCAGCGGCTGCGACGCGGCAAAGGGCAGCCGCTACATCACCGTGGCGCAGGACAGCGGCGGCCAGGTCGCCAGCATCTGCGACAAGAGCTTCTCGAAGGCGCTCGAAAATATCGGCCAGGTCGCCTTCGGCCTCAGCCACCAGTTTTTCTTGACCATGACCGCCGAGGCCTCGACCGTGACGGTCAGCATCAACAACAAGCCCTGCACAGGCGGCGCCAAGACCTGGAGCTACGAACCCAACAGCAACAGCGTGATCTTCATCGCAGCTGCGGCTGGCGGCCAGTGCGTTCCGCAGCAGGGTGACAAGGTCAAGATCTACTACAAGACCCTTTGCTTTCCATGACTCTACGAGCCTCGATGACAGATCTTCGCTCGTCGAAGCAATGCCCACTCGGACGCCCCGATCGCGCCCGCACTGGAGCCCTCATGCGCCTGCTTGCCACGTCCCGGTCGCTTCCTCGGCAGTTCGATGCCAGCTTCAAGCGGGCCCACCGCGCCGCTGAGCGCATCAGCCTGCTGTCCATGGTGCTGTTCGGCGCATGCGGTTCTGAGCAAGCGATCGAGGAAGATCCGCAGATCTCGTTCAACGTTGATGGCACGCCCAACCGCGTCACGCACGAGTTTGCGCCCGACACCACCAACGGTCAGCTCCAGCAGGAGTCGACGGTCCGCATCTTCAGCACCGGCAAGGTGCCGCTGCAGCTCAAGAACATCTCGTTTGTCAGCCAGAACAAGTTCATCAAGGACATCTGGCCGTCCGGCAAGCCGACCTTCCCGACCACCCTGGCGCCCAACGACTCGCTGACCATCAAGATCCAATTCAAGCCCAGCGCAGGCCAGGAAGACAACAACAGCGCCGTGCTGACCATTCAGCACAACGACCCGAAAGTGCCGAACGACATCGTCATCAACTACAAGATCAAGCTGCTCGGGCCGAAGATCACCACCAATGCCACGCAGCTGACCTTCGTCAATCCGTCCAAGGCCGCACCGCCGCAGCAGTGCATCAAGTTCGGCAACGAGGGCAACGCGCCGCTGGTCTTCAAGTCCACCTTTCTCGGCACCGCGACCCCGTACTACAAGATCACCTCCAGCCCCAACGAGGGCGACTCGATCGCGGCCGTTGGCGAGGGCGACAACCCCAAGGCCAACCCCAAGCTCCTCGAGATCTGCGTCCGCCTGACCCCAGAAGGGCAGGACGCCGATTACGCGACCAAGCTGATCATCGAGACCAACGACCCGAGTACGCCGCAGAAAACCATTCCGATTACGGTTAAGTATGAGCTCGACAACAAGTTCACCGTCAGCTGCAGCAACCCGAACGGCGACTTGAAGTTCGACTTCTCGGACGTGACCGCCGGCGCTGCAGAGCGTTGCTGCAACGTCTTCAACGACGGGCCGGCGGCGGGCTTCCTGGTCAATGGCGTCGACGTCAAGGCGTTGACCGACGGCCAACAGGAGCTGGCCGACGACCTCTTCGATGTCACCTTGTACGCGCTCGACGCCTCGGGCGAGAAGAAGACGGTGACGCTGCCGCGCAGCATCTCGCCCGGCAAGAGCCTCGACTTCTGCATCAGCTTCGCCTACCCGAGCGACGGCAAGACGACCGGCGGCGAGATGGTGATCCGCTTCAACCAGTCCAATCAGAGCGATACGGTTCAGATCCCGGTCGTGGCCGGCAAGTGCGAGACGCCGAACCTGGTCATCGCCCCCATCGCCTCGCCGGTGTGGCTGAACGCCAAGGTTGGCGCCAAGTCCAGCGGCCAGCTGATCCTAGCCAACCAGTCGTGTGCGCCGCTGCAGGTCATCGGCGCCTGCGTTAGCCAGGTCGGCGGCCTGGCCAGCAATCCTTGCGGTCCCGACAAGGCCTCGCCGCATTTCAAGCTCTCGCCCGACGTCGGCCTCTCGGGCGTCCCATCCTGGGGCCTGCTTCCGCTCAACGTCGTCTTCGAGCCCAAGGACAACAAGTACCCAGAAGTTCAACATTTCTTGCATGTCGACTACTGCGGCGCCGTCTGGGATGGCACCAAGTGTTCTGAGCCCCTGGCCTCGGTCGACATCTCTGTGACCGGCCTCGTTACCGAGGACGCACAGGCGCCAAAGCTGGCGCTCGCCCTCGCCGCCGGCGCCGCGCCCATGGTGGGACAGCCCTTCAAGGTCGAGGCCGCCGCCACCGCCGGTGCGCTGCCGATCGGCCAATTCGGCGCCTACCTGTGGTTCATCGCCAAGCGGCCTGCCAACTCGCTGCTCTGGCTCTCGACCGAGTTCCAGTCGACCGACAACCCCTGGGTCTCGATCAAGCCCGACGTCGCTGGCAAGTACACCATCATCGGCGCCGTACAGGCCGTCGACGAGTCAGATCCGAGCACCGTCGCCTGGAGCCCACAGGTCTCGCTTGAGGTCGACGTCGCGCCCAAGAAGAAGTAGCTCCGGCCTCGACGCCGCAGTTCCTCCGGCCTCGACGCCGCGGTTCTATTGGCTTCACCGTCAGCGCGGCTCGGCAGGGCGGGGGTGCGCCGGCCCAGTCTCTAGCCCACGCAGCAGCTCCGTGGCCGGCGTGGCCAGCGAGCCAATGGGGTCACCGGCGAGCAGCCGCAGTGCCGGCAAGTGACTGACATGCGGCCGCTCCCGGATGCGACGCATCACCTCGCGCCGCACCAGGAAGGCGGGGTGCTTCGCCATCGGCTCGTAGAGCGCATCGCATGGCGGCGCTGGCGCTTGCCCACAGAGCCACGCCGCAAAGCGCAGCGAGTCGGCCGCCACCAGCTGCTGCGACAACTCCAGCACCAAGGCATCGAAGGCGTGGCGAGCCTCGACGTCGCCACGGCCGGCAAGCGCCCAGCGCGCGGCCAATCGTGAACGCGACACGGCCGCCGCGCTGTCCGTATCAGCGTTCTCTTGCAGCTGATCGCGGCCCATGGCGTTGCGGCGCCAAAGGCCGAGGATGGCGGCGGCGCGCACTGCGTCCTCCTCCCGCTCGGCCAGCAGCTGCAGCGTCGGCAGCACCTCGTCGTCGTCGCCCAGCTCGCCCAGCAACAGCGTGACGCGCGCTAGCCAGGGCGCCCTCGGCTTGGCAACGTGGGCCAGGTTGAGCAGCGGGCGCACCACCTGCGGTCCGGCTGCGCGCAGCAAGTCGGCGGACGGACAGCCTGAGACGTCGTTGCAGCGGGTGCGAACGCGGAGCTCGGCCAGCGCGTGCTCCACGTCGGCCCCAAGGCCGTCAGGGTCGACGTCGGTCGGTGAGGCGCCGGCCGGAAGTCGCCAGGAAGTGGGCGCTGCGGGCCGCCGCGCGGACTCTTCGATCGGCAGCTGTGGGTTGCAACCGAGGGCACCCGCGGCCGCCAACGCCGTGGCAATGCGCCGGCGGAAGGCCTGGCCTAGGTCCATCGCCGCGACTCGACACCGCAGCGCTTGCAGCGCCGCTCCGGCGCCGGCATCCTCGCGGCCCTTGCCCGCGGCCGATGGCCGCCCAATGAGGTCTGGCATGCGTCTCCGCTCCCCTCGCAACGCCCCGCGCATCCTTTCGCTCCTGCCGCCGGCCTTGCTGGCGCTGGTCGTCGCACTCGCGCTGACAGCCTGCGTCGGCAAGCCCGACGACGGCAAGGGCCCGATCGGCTCCAAGAAGGCCAGCGCAGCGACCGAAACGGCCGCCAAGCCGGCGGTGGCGGCGAAAGATCGCTTCCCGTCCAAGGGCAAGGCCGACGCCCGCATCACCCTGGTCGAGATCAGCGACTTCCAATGTCCCTTCTGCTCGCGAGGAGCCGAAACCGTCAAGCAGGTCTCCGAACAGTGGAAAGACGATGTCCGCGTGATCTTCGTCAACCAGCCGCTCTCCTTCCACAAGGACGCACGGCCCGCTGCCGTCGCCGCGTTGGCCGCCGGTCGCCAGGGCAAGTACTGGGAGATGCACGACAAGCTCTTCGCCAACGCCAAGGATCTGACCAGCGCCAACTTCGAGAAGTGGGCCGGCGAGCTCAAGCTCGACCTCGTCGCCTTTAAGAAGGACCTCAGCGATCCAGCCCTGATGCGCCATGTCGATGAAGACGTCGCCATCGCCAACGGCCTCGGCGTCAGCGGCACGCCTGGCTTCTTCATCAACGGCGCGAAGCTGTCGGGCGCCCAACCCTTCGAGAAGTTCAAAGAGACCATCGAGGCCGAGCTGACCAAGGCCACGGCCGAGCTCGCCGCGGGCGCCACGCCGGCCACGCTGCAGGCGCGGATGTGGCGCAAGAACTCACCCTCGTTGGCCGACAAGGCGATCAAGTGGCTGATCGACGGCAAAGTGCCGCCACCGGCGCCGCCGCCAAAGGCCGAGCCCGAAGCCAAGAAGGAGGAGCCCGCAGAGGACAAGACGGTGTGGAAGGTCGAGCTGCACGGCAAGGAGCCAGCCAAGGGGCCAGCGGACGCGCCGATTACGCTCGTCGTGTTCACCGACTTCCAGTGCCCCTTCTGCTCCAAGGTGCGGCCGACGCTGACCGAGGTCGAGAAGGCCTACGAAGGCAAGATGCGCATGGTGTTCAAGAACCAGCCCCTCTCCTTCCACAAGAACGCCCAGATCGCTGCAGAGGCTGCGCTCTGCGGCGGCGACCAGGGCAAGTTCTGGGAGATGGAGGAGCGTCTCTTCGGCAACCAGCAGACGCTCTCGCGCGAAGAGCTACCGGCCCACGCCAAGGCTGTCGGCGTCGATGAAGCCGCGTTTGTCGCCTGCCTCGATGCCAAGCAGAAGCGCCAGCAGGTGCTCGACGACGCCGCCATGGCCGAGAAGGTCACCGCGACCGGCACGCCGGCGTTTTTCATCAACGGCCGCAAGATCTCGGGCGCGCAGCCGCTCGACGCATTCCGCCGCCTCATCGACGAGGAGCTCGCCAAGGCCAAGGCGCTGCTCGCCGCCGGCACCGACGCCAAGGACGTGTACGCCAAGACCATCGCCAGCGGCAAACAAGAGGTGCCGCCGCCGATCTTGGCCCCCAAGGTCAACAGCTTCGATCTGGAGGGCTCGCCGGTCCACGGCTCCAAGGACGCGCCTATCAAGGTCGTTGTCTACAAGGACTTCGAGTGCCCCTTCTGTGGCCGCGTCTCGTTGCCGCTCAAGGCCGCGGCCTCGCAACATGAGGGTAAGGTCGCGATCGCATTCAAGCATTTCCCGCTCTCCAGCCAATGCAACCCGGGCATGAGCCGCGACATGCACCCTGGCGCCTGCCAGTCGGCAGCGTGGTCCTTTGCCGCTTTGCAGCAGGGCAAGTTCGCGGCATTCGAGGACTTCGTGTTCAACAACTTCCGCACGTTGATGCCGCGCGAGGGCGACCTGGCTGTCCGCCTCGCCGCCCAGGCGACCAAGCTCGAAGCGCATTGCCGCGAGCTAGGCATGGACATCGCCGCGGCCAAGGCCTTCGTCGAAAGCCGCCAGTGGAAGCCAAAGCTCGATCGCGACCTCGCTGAGGCCTCTCGGGCCGGGGTTGAAGGCACGCCAGCGGTCTACATCAATGGGCGCTTGTACAGCGGCAAGATGACGGTCGACGGCTTCGCCGAGACCTTTGGCCTGATCCTTGCCGGCAAGCTCTAGCCCGCGGGATCCGGGCTGCCCAGCTGTCCGCTGCCAGCCAACCATTCGCTAGCACGATCAACGATCTCGACGGCGACGCCGTGCGCCTCGACGATGTGCCGCAGGTGTGCAGCGCAGGTCGCGTCGGCGACATAGAGCCGCTGCGGCCCGGCCGTCCGCCCCTCCAGCCGACGCAGCAGATCTAGCCCTGCCGCCTGCGCCACCGCCGGGGCCACTTCGACGAGCCGCCCCTGACCTCCACAGCATGCCGGTGCAGGCGGAAAGCAGGGAGTCAGCCCTGGCGCGGCTACGGTCGCAGGTGCGCGCTGGCAGGGCGACAAGCGGATGGCGCCGCCCGGCAAACGGACGCCGAAGCGCGCCAGCCAGTCGTCGAGCAGCGCGACGTGCAAGGCGGCGAGCTCCTGGGCTTCCTGGTGCCGCCGCAGCGACTGCACGCAGGCCTCGCCAGCGACCACCAAGGTCCTGACCTGGGCGAGGGCCGGCGCGATTACATCCCCGAGTGCCAGAAAAGCCGCATCCGCGCCGGCCTCGAACGCCCGGCGTCCACAGTCGAGCCCTGAGACCACCACCACGCGGCTGCGACCCTGGCGAAGAAGCGCCGCCCGCAGTGCGGCCTCGTCGTAGCCCGGAGCGCCACAGCCACAACGCGCAACCAGCCAGGTCAGGCCAGGTGCGCCACGGGCGCGACGCCAGCCCTCGGCCTGCGCCAGCGAATCGTCGCCACGGGCGCGACGGTCGCCCGCTTGGCGCTGCAAACCGCGTGCCTGCCGCAACAAGTCGGCGACCGGCACATCGGCATCGCAGACCTGCGAGCAAGCGCCACACCCCGTGCAGAGGTCGGGCGCCAGGACATCGCCCGTGGCCGCCCCCAGCATCAGCTCGCGCGGCTCCAGACCCGGACGGTCAGCGCCGATCGCGGCCGGGCAGGCCGGGGCGCAGAGCGAGGGGCATCGCGCGCAAAGGGCTGCTGCCTCAAGCAAACTCACAGCACCTCCGCCGCTTGCGGCACCAGCCAGCGAGGTTCGGCGCCGAGCTCAACCAGTGCCAGCGCGTCGGCCGGTGTCGCGCCCAATGAGTCGCCGTCGAGCACGTCGCTGTCCAAAAGCGCCGCGGTTGGCCACCCGTCGGCTTCAAGCGCACTGTCTGGCTCGAGGCCCGTGAGGAGGGCGCCGATCGCGTCGACCGCCCGGCGTCGGCGCGCATCGTGGCCGGCAAATTCGATGTACAGGCGGCCGCGATCGCCGTCGCATAGCACGCCGACACAGTGCACCGCGGCGAGCCAGGGTGCTAGGCGGACCAGGCGCTGCATCAACATGGGCCAAGGCGCAATGCGAGCCAGGCGCCGCGGCGTACGCGCGGTATCGGTGGCCAAGCGCAGTGGGCCCGGCGTCCGCGCACCCGTCCGCAGCGCTTCGAGCTGCAGGCGCAGCGCCGCCGGACCTCGCGCGTCGGGAAGCCTCAGCCTGCCCGCTGCATCCGCACTGCCCACCGCGACCACCACGCCGGGCCACCACTGCGCCGGCACGGGCACCGCAGCGGCTCGCAGCCAGCGGAGCGATCGCTCATCGCCCGACAGCAGCTCGCTCCAAGTCGGCCCGCCTGGCAGGCCGTGCGAGCCTGCGGCGCCGCCTAGCGTCAAGGCGCGTCCAGCGTCTTCGGCGAGGCGCATGGCATCCGCAACCGTCGCCTGCGGCGCAACCCAAAGCGTCGGCGCAGGGCCAGCCGTCCACACCGGTCTCTGCTTATCGGTCCGGAGGGTTCCCGACGCCTGCGCCGCGTCGCCCAGCTGGCGCAACGCCAGGTAGACCTCAGGGCCAGGCTCCGCTGCCGGCAACGCGTGCCGTGTCCAGGCCCGAAGCCGCGCGCCGGCGGGGCCGATGTCGTCAAGTTGTGCCCAGGCGCGTGCCGCCTGTGCTGTAGCGAAGAGCCGCCGGAGTGCGCCCCACTCCCAGTGGGCGTCGGCACCGTGCATCGACTCGCCCCGTCGATGCGCAAGCGCCGGCACCAGCGCCTGGTCGCCCGGCCAGCAGCGGCGCAGTTGGGTGTCATCCCCGGCCTGAATCCGGTGGCCACCGCTCTCTCGCAGCAGCGCCTCCGCTTCGGCCAGCTGTAGTTCGCACAAGCCGGCCTCGGCTGCGGAGTGCACCTCCAGCCACCAGCCATCATCGCCGCGCTGCCTCAGCAGGCGGTCCAGCCATGCCGCCGCCTGCGGCAAGGCCCGCCCTACGGCCACACTCCACTGGGCCTCCGAGCCGCTCGGCCGGCACCATAGGGCGCCCCGCTCCAGCCCGACCTCCGGCGCGGCGCGGACACGGCAACCCCACCCGACCCACGGCACGAGCCGCTGCAACGCCGCCAGCGTCGACTGGGCGTCCGGCAGGCGCCAGGTCACGGTCCGCTCGACCTGGGCCAGCCGCCCCGGCCGCAATTCGAGCTCCAGCACCGCGTCCGCTCGCCGCAAGTCCAGCAAGCCCGGTCGATCGATCCGCGTCACTTGTGCGCCCAGCGCCACAATGGCCGCGACCACCGGCCAAGGTTCCATGCAATCGCGCGGAAGCTCGGTTGGCGGCCGCCGGTAGAGATCGCCAAGTGGGGTCGCGGCCAAGGCAGGCGGAAGGGGCCCTAAGGTGCGTTGGTGGCGTCGCAGCGCCGCCTCAGCGGCGCCCGCCAGCGAGCCCCCACCCGCTGCGAAGACCCCAGGGCGGTCGCCGCGCTCCGTGCAGCCCCGGAGCCGCGTGAGCGCAATCGTCCACTCGCCTCTGGCCTCGGTCCGGGCCGGCGCCAAGGCCGTCGATGAGCCCGGTGCCTGCCAGCGCCAGCGTCGCCCGGCCGCCGATAGCAACGCCAGACCGGCGGCGCACTCGGCCACCGTCGCCGGTACGAAGGTCCACGGAAGCGTGGCCTCGCTGTCGCCGCCACACGCGATCGCGACGTCCGCCGCGTCGTGGGCGATCGCGATCGCCGCCGGGCCCAGCATCGCCGGGGCGCCCTTCATGGACCCGGCGCGCTCGACCGTGCCGCGGCACCAGCCCTCGGACCTAAACCGCCCAGCCCAGCATGGCGCGATCGGCAGAGAAAGATCCCGACGATCAACGCCCCCAACGCCCAGGGCGGCCAGGCGCTGCGCCCTGCCCGAAGGCTCGCCGCTGACTGGCACCCCGAATCCGTCGGTGGCGGCTCGGGCTCTGGGATCGGTGCCCAAGCCACGACCTTCGGCATTGTCAGCGTTCGGGCGGCGAAATTGGCGCTCGACTCAGGGGCTGTGGAGCGTATCTGCCGCGCGGCGCCGTCCAATGCGCAGACGCCGCGCGCCGGCCCGGTGCCAGCGTCATCGCCGAGGAGCTTCGCGCAGGTCTGGCCTGCCGCGCATGGAGCGCCCGAGGCGAGCTCGCAGTCGGCGAGGCAGGTCGCCACCCCGTCGCGCTCTGCGCACACGAGGTCGACGAGGCAAGCGTTGCCCGGGCCGCAAGGGTCGCCGATGTTGCTGCCCGCCTTGCCAGGTCGGCAATGCCCGCTGCCTCCGCGGTAGACACACTTGCTACCTTCCGGGCACGAATCGGCGGCAATGAACGGATCACAGCCGATCCGACACACGCGCACAGCGGTCGTCTCGGCCACGCAGGTCGCACCACCCGAACAAGCGCCGGTGCATGGGGCGCCCGGCCCAGGAGTGCCGAACGGCAGGCAGAACGTGCCGCTCTGACCCGCGGGCTTGGCACAGCCACTGCCTTTGGCGCAATCGGACGCCAGCGAGCAGGGTTGCGCGCAACGGCGCTCGCTTCCCTGCCCGACGCAGCGACCAGACCCGCAGTCGAAGCCGCTGCCGCATGGCCAGCCGTCCGGGCCGAGCCCCTTGGCGACGCAGGCGCCGGCGCCATCGCAGGTGGCCCCGCTCGGGCAGCCGGCCGCGCAAGGCGCCGAGCAGAACCCACCGCCGTCGATGCTCGGAAGGCACAAGAGCGACTTGCAGTCGGCAGCCGCCTCACAGCGACCGCCAAAGGGACGCTGCTTCAGGTCGAGGCAGATCCCGAGCACCGTGCCGCCCAGCTGCACCTGTACGCACTGGCCGAAGCTACCGCAGTTGCCCGCGCAGCCCGCCGTGCACATGCCGCGATCTTCGAGCACCAGGCACTGCAGTGGCGAGGGGCAAGCGAGGTCGCTCGCACAAGGTCCGCTGGCCCGCGCCGTCTCGCGATCCGGCGAGCAATGGCCTCCATTGGGCAAACACGCCTGGCCGCCGCTCCACAGCCCACAGCTCCAACCCACTGGACAGTCGGCGTGCACAACGCAGCCCGCGGCGCACGACGCCCGGCCATCCGGCCAGCGCAAGCAGCGCCCGCCGCCGCCGCAGTCACCGTCGCCCTCGCAGCCGTCGCAGAGGCCACCCGCCGCGCTGTCGCCATAGAGCGCCCGCACGCCAGCGATGTCATCGCCTTCCAGGCTGCGCTTGCCCGGCTCGATGGGTAGGAAGCCCATCGTCGCCGCCAACTCGCGGCTGTGCGCCAGCCCGACCGCGTGGCCGAGCAGGTGGACCACCGAAGCTCGCAAGTCCGCCCGAGGCCGCGGATCGCTAGCAGAGCTCGGCGCCACAAAAGCCCACTGCGCCGCGTCCAGCGTTACCTCGACACGCTGCAGTACGCCACCGGACCCCACATACGACACATCACCGATCAACTCGCCATCGGCAGCGTCGGTGTCGGTGGAGCGGATACCGACCGTTACATCGAAGCCGGGTGCGCGTGCCACCAGGCCGCCGTAGACCAGTCGCAGCCGGTCTCCGCTGGCCTCCCGCCACCGCTCAACTGCCGCCCGAGTCGCCTCGCTCAGCTCCTCCGTCGGCACTTGATTGCCACTCGGCGCCAGCACGAAAACCGCGATCTCTCTGTCTGGAAAGGAGAACCTTCGCCCGTCCCCGTCGCGGACGAAGTCGTAGGCCGGCAGAAGCAAGAGCCCTACCAGCGCGGCAACGACCCGCCCGGCGCGGCCAAGCTCTCGAGCGTACGGAATGGCGCTGACGACCATGATGGCAGCCTAGTGGCCAAGCCGCCCCGCGTCCAGCGCCTGTGCCTGCCCGCGTGGCAAGGTCGCAGCGGCGCAACCTGCCGAGACGACAAGACGATGCGAGTTTCTCTTGACCGCCCGCCACGCCTGCGTAGAGTCCGCGCGCCTCGGGCCTCGTCGACACCGCGCGGTGCCGCCCGAGCCCAGCCTCGCCACGCCTTGGAACACTCCAGCACCAGGGCAGGCCCAACCGCCGCATGTCGCGGCGCAGCAGCGAAGGAAGCGAATGAACGGCTTGCAGATTCCAGTGTCCCGCGCTGACACCACCGCCCGCCCGCGCCGGCTCTCCGACGTGTTTCAGTGCGAGCTTCGCGGCCGTCGCCTGTACCTCGCGACCTGTCTGGATGACTACATGAACGCGAACGCGCTCCGCGTGCGCTCGATGATCTGCCACGAGTGCCCGCAGGGTGCGAACAACCGCGAGAACTTCGCCGCGGACGCTGACAGCGAAGGCTTGCTCGACGCCGAAATCTGGGGCCGCCTCATCGCCGACCTCGGGGACGAGAAGTAAGCACCAGGCGGAACTCGCAGCGCGCCCAGGCTGCGGCACCAAGGCCAGGCAAGGCCCAGTCGGCCTCTCGGGAGCTCTCCCGCCGCATGTCCGCCGTCGCGGCAGGTCGCTGCGGGAGCGCAGGGAGCGAGTCGCCTGGGGCGGCTGGGTGCGCTGCTCTGCGCGATCCCCGCTCGACCCGCCTACGGCCGGCCCTGCCGCCGCGCCAGGGACGGGCCGCTTGGCCGCGTTGTTGATTTTCAACGCGCCGCGTTGTACACGCCGACGCGGCGCGTCCACCCACAGGGCGCCGCGAAGGTCGAGGGGAACTGCATGGCGTCCGGCAACCGCGAGACCTTTCCGCAGCCGTTCGGACGGTACTTCCTGACGCAGAAGATCGCGCTCGGCGGCATGGCCGAGATTTTCCGCGCCAAGTCGGTCGGCGCAGAGGGCTTCGAGAAGATCGTCGTCGTCAAGCGCATCCTGCCGCACTTCTGCGAGGACGAGTCCTTTGTGATGATGTTCCAGGACGAGGCGCGGGTCGCGGCCCACCTCAACCATGCCAACGTCGTCCAGATCTTCGACTTCGACCAGGTCGACGGCCTCTATTACATCGCCATGGAGTACGTCGAGGGCCAGGACCTCAAGCGCGTGCTCGATCACGGCGCCCGGCTCGGAACCCCACTGTCGATCGCCCAGTCGGTGCAGATCTTGATCGACGCTGGCCAAGGCCTCGACTACGCCCACAAGCGCGAAGTCGACGGCAAGCCACTGAACATCATCCACCGCGACATCTCCCCCCACAACATGATGGTGTCGTACAACGGTGAAGTGAAGATCATGGACTTCGGCATCGCCAAGGCGGCGAGCCGGTCCACCAAGACCCGGGTCGGCACCGTCAAAGGCAAGTGCGCCTACATGAGCCCCGAGCAGGCGCGTGGCCGCCCGCTCGACGCGCGCAGCGACCTGTTCGCGCTCGGCGTTTGCTTGTGGGAGATGCTGTCGGGCAAGCGCCTCTTCGTCGGCGAGAGCGACTTCGAGACCTTGAACAACGTGCTCAAGGCCGAGGTGCCCTCGCTCACCGAGATGAACCCGGAGGTGCCACCCGATCTCGACCGCATCGTACAGCGCTCGCTCGCCAAGGAGCGCGACGACCGTCAACGCGATGTCGCGGAATTCGTGGGCGATCTCCGCCGTTGGTTCTACTCGGCGGTTCCGGACCCGAGCGCCGTTTCGCTCCGCAACTACATGTTTGAGCTCTTCGCTCACGAGATCAACCGACTCAAGACCGACGTCGCCGCTGAAGCCCAGGCGCTGGTCGAGCTGCGCACCAACTCCGGCGTCCGCAAGCCCAACACCTCGAGCAGCAACGTCGCCGTTGCCTCGCAAGACGACGCCACGATCGCCCTGGTCTCGGGCTCCCCGCTGCCGAGCGCGCCTGGCGATGGCGAGGCCACCGTCGCCCTCGACGCCGGCGCCACCGCCGCCCTCACCGCCCGCAGCGGCGCGACCCTGACCAACCAGCCCGTCGCTGAGCCAGCCAAGAGCAAAACCGGCATCTACATCGGCGCCGGCGTCCTCGCCGTCGCGGTCATCGCCATCGCCGCGGTGGTTGGCCTCGGCGCCAAAGATCCGCCGCCAGCGCCAGCGCCCGCTGCCGCCGCAGCGCCAACAGCAGCTGCCACGCCCGCCCCTGAAGCCAAGAAAATCAAGCTCACGATCAAGGCCCCAGGCGCCAAAGAGATTCAGGTCAACGGAGAGACCGAGGCCACGGCCGATCATGTCGACGTCCTGGTCGATGAAGGCTCCGAGCTCAAGATTCTCGCCATCGCCGACGACGGGCGAAAGGCGTTGCGCAAAGTCACCGCCGACCAGGACGGCAAGGTCATCGAGCTCGAGCTCCCGGCCCCCGCCAAGCCTACCGAGGGCACGGCCTCGTCGCCGGTCGTGGTGGTCCAGGTCGAGCCAGAAAGCGCCACCGTCAAGGTCAACGGCGCAGCCGTCGCTCTGACCAGCGGCAACTACAAGATGCCGTCGGTCAAGCTGGGCGACACGATCCGCGTCGAAGCCACAGCCGAGGGTTACAAGCCCTACGACCAGAGCTTCTTGGTCAAGAATCCGCAGATCGAGACCTTCGAAGTCCGCCTGGAGCGCGCCCAGGCCGCGGTCGCCGCCGCCGCTCCCTCTGCCCCAAAGCCGGCGCCCAAGGGCAAGGTGACGATCAACGCTGCCCCCTGGGCCAAGATCTCGCTCAAGGGTAAGGACTACGGCATGACGCCGCGCGAGATCGAGCTGCCGGCTGGCCGCCACACCTTCACGCTGACCAAGGGCCCGCTCACCAAGTCCCTGACCGTCAACGTGAAGCCAGGGGAGTCCACGCCGTACAAGATCGAGATGGTCGAGTAGGCGTCCGCAAATTGTCGCCGCGAGGTGACAAGAAGATGACACTCCGCCTTGACAGCCCTCCGCGGAGCCGCTAGAAGCCCGCCCGTCGGAGGGGACAGCCCCGAGGCCCTGCGCGGGCCGGACCGACCCACCCCTGCGGGAATAGCTCAGCGGTAGAGCGCGACCTTGCCAAGGTCGATGTCGCGGGTTCAAATCCCGTTTCCCGCTCCAAAACCATCCGACACCCAGTCCCGGCCCCCTGGCGGCCACCCCAGCGTGGGGGCGCGCCGCGGCGCCCCTGCGGCCTTGCGCTGATCGCGTGCCCCTCCGTACTCAGCGGCCGCACCGCGCCCGGGCAAGCCGCACCGCAGCGGCGCCTCTCCGCGGGTGCGGCGAGACCCTTCCATCCATCGGCGATCGCGCCGGCTCCCCGCCTCGTTCGCCTCCAGGCCGACCGGCAGCCCTCGCTCCAGGCGCCGCCACGGGCCGCTGACTTCCACGCGGCCTTGGGTCGCCACCGCCGATCGCGTCCGCCCCGGCGGGCTCCATCAGCACAGGGTGCGCGCTCCTCAGGCACTCAAGATCGCGCAGGGAGCTGCCGACGCGGCACTCCAGACCGCGCGACCCACCGCCCCGCCAGGGTGCTTCGTCCGAACCCTCGATCGCCGCCGCTCGTTCCCGCTCGCGAGCGCCCAGTCCTCGCCCGTCCCTGCCTCACGGCGGTCCCCTGAACGTCCCGATGCCGAGTCAACACACTGATATCACCAAGCTCTCGCTGTCTGGCATCCCCGGCCACTGCCGCCCGACGTCCCCCAAGTCCATCCAGCTCCCCAGTCCTTCTCGCCTAGATCCTACGCAGCGAGGCGACTCCCTTGCGCCCCCGCCCATGCGGGCGCTCACATGTCCTTGCCTTGTGCTTCGCACCTTGCTAAGCTCACTGATAGGACTGCGTGGAGTCGCTTCGCGCGACGGCCCCGTTCAGTCCGGTTTCTCGATCCGATCCCCCGCTGGTAGAGCAACCAAACGTAGCGCAAAGCTGGCGCCAGGTGTCGGGTCCCCGCTCGACACAGATCGTCGCGACCCAAGGCGACGGATCTTGACGCGGGGCGATGCGCCACTTCGGATCTACGCCCTTTGGTTGGGAGGATTGCGATGTCGACACGCCTGGCGAACGGCACGGCCGCGTGGGCCCTCGCGGCAGCCCTGTCTCTGGTGGCTGCCTGTGCAGAGGCAGAGCGCGAGCCGTCTGGCGCGCAACTCACCGATTTTGCGGGAGGCGTCGACGCTGACTTCAGCGTTGAAGCTTTCGCGATCGATGCGCCGACGCTGAAAATCGCGTCACCAATCAACGGCCTGCAGGTCCTGCCTCTGGTGCCGGCCACGCCGTTGGAGCTGGCGTTCACGGTCTCGTTCCACGAGCTCGGAGTGGGCAAGGGCCAAATTCGCTGTTATCTCGGCGGAAATGACGCCCTGACCACCATCAAGGTCAACGACCCGACCACCAACACGATCGCCGATCTCGGCGCCGCTGGCGTGAAGCAGATCAGCTGCGGCCTGCTCGACAACAACGGCAATAAACTGAGCAATCCCGAGGCGTTCGCCAAGGTCTGGGTCTACGTCACCAAGCCCTGCAACTTCTCGGAAGACTGCGACGACAAGAGCATCTGCTCACAGCAGACCTGTATCAGCAGCAAGTGCCAGTTCGCCGCCGTGCCCGGCTGCTGCATGAACTCGCTCGAGTGCAATGTCGGCGAGACCTGCACCTCGCCGAACACCGTCGACGCCAAGTGCTCGGCCTGCACCACCAACGCCGACTGCGACGACGGCAGCCCCTGCACCACCGACAAGTGCGACCTCACCGGCGACAAGGGCAAGTGCGTCATCACCAAGATCGACCCCGAGTCCTGCTGCTCGCTGCAAGACGCCGAGTGCAACGACGGCCTGCCCTGCACGGTCGACGTCTGCGACAAGGACACCAAGACCTGCAAGCACACCAAGCCCGAGGGCACCTGCTGCGCCGACAGCGACTGCAAGTCCGCCGACGTCTGCCTGGTCGGCGCCTGCGTCGACTTCGAGTGCCGCTACGGCCCGGACAAGTTCAAGGACGACTGCTGCTCGGACACCTTCAATCCGAAGTGCAACGACAACTACATCTGCACCATCGACAGCTGTGCGACCGACATGGGTGGCTGGAAGCAGTGCAAGCACGTCAAAGATCCGGACAAGCCCAAGTGCTGCGACGCGATCACCGGCAACACCAACGAGTGCAACGACGGCAACGCCTGCACCTACGACGTCTGCGCCCCCGACAACACCTGCTACAACAAGCTGGTCGGCAACTGCTGCAACGGCACGACCATCAAGTGCGATGACGGCAACACCTGCACCGAGGACAAGTGCAAGATCCCGGAGGGTCAGGAGTTCGGCCTCTGCGAGTACCCAAAGACCGACCCGCTGTGCTGCCACTTCAACCTCGACTGCGCTGACGGCAAGTTCTGCACCAGCGACGTCTGCAACAAGCCGGTCGGCGCCACTGAGGGCACCTGCAAGTTCAACGTCGAGAATCCGACCTGCTGCGACACCGACGACCAGTGCGACGACGGCAAGTACTGCACCGTCGGCCAGTGCGTGAACCACAGCTGCGTGTTCGGCCCCGACAAGTTCAAGGTCGACTGCTGCGAAGCCAACGCCGACTGCAACGACGGCAACGCCTGCAGCATCGACACCTGCGATGTCGCCAGCCACACCTGCAAGGCCGTGCCGAACGGTGATCCAGACTGCTGCAATTTCAATGAGGACTGCGACGACAAGAACTGCACGACCCTCAACTTCTGCGACGCGACCAAGAAGTGCGTGTTCAAGGCCGACCCGGCCAAGTGCTCGACCGCCCTCGACTGTGACGACAGCAACGCCTGCACGGTCGACAGCTGCGACAAGAGCGGCGAGTGCGGCGTCTGCATCCACACGCCCGATGCCAACTGCTGCAGCGTCAACAGCGACTGCGACGACGGCAAGCTCTGCACGACCGACAGCTGCGTCGGCAACAAGTGCGAGAACAAGGCCAAGGCCGACTGCTGCATCGACGACAAGGACGCCCTCACCGCCTGCGACGACAACGCCAGCTGCACCATCGAGTACTGCGTCAACTACACCTGCCGGCACACGGCGCCCAAGAGCGGCTGCTGCAACAAGGACATCGACTGCAGCGATGGCTCGAGCTGCACGATCGACAAGTGCCAGAACATCGACTCCACCACCGGCAAGGGCACCTGCGCCTCGATCCAAGATCCGGCCAAGCCCGACTGCAAGTGTTCGGTGGAAAACGCTGCGGCCGATTGCGATGACGGCAACGCATGCACGACGCCCTCTTGCATCGGCGGCAAGTGCGTGCAGAACGCCAAGGTCGGCTGCTGCCTCGACAAGTTCGACTGCGACGACGGCCAGCCCTGTACCACGGATTTGTGCGTCAGCAACCTCAACTATTGCGTCCACGCCGAGTATGGCGGCAGCTCCGCGCTCTGCTGCAGCAAGGAGACGGAGGCCTCGGACTGCGCCTACCTCAGCACCGAGTGCGCCGTCGGCACCTGCGAGACACAGCCGGACAAGTCCCGCAAGTGCGTCGCCACCCCTGTCGACATCTGCACCGTGCAGGTCTCCTACTGCCAGGACTTCTCCTCGGCCTCGTCCCTCAAGGCGATGGGCTGGAACCCGGGCAACATCAAGTCCACGGCCGCGACCAACTGGAAGGTCTCGACCGCCGGCGGCCTCGGCCCGGACCAGTTCGCCGAGCTGACCTGGACGCCGACCTACACCGACTTCGACACCTGCTTGCAGTCGCCCATTTTGCAGGCCGCGGGTAGCAAGAAGATCACGCTGCAGTACGATCAGATCATCGATCTCAATAAGTTCAATGACACCAGCGTCCGCCTGCTCGGCTCGCTCGACGGCGCCAACGCCGACTGGACCAAGGCGACCCTCATCGACGTGGTCACGCCCAAGGCCGACGTCGCCGCCGGCACCCTCGACGTCACGCTGCCGCCCGAGCTCACGGGCAGCAACGGCCTGCGCCTCGCCTTCTGCGTCGCCGGCAAGACGACCTTCGACTTGACCCGCTACGGCGTCGACAACATCTGCGTCGCCAAGGGCAGCAAGCCGACCCTGACGCAGTGCCCGCCGGCGCAAGTGGTCAAGCTGTTTGGCAACAAGACGGTGCCGCTCAAGGCGACCGACCCCGACGCCTCGGCGATCTTGACCTACTCCGTGATCAAGGGTCCGTCCTTCGTCACCGTCAGCTCGGCTTACTACTACTGGCTCGACGGCAGCTGGAACAGCTCGCTCAGCATCGCGCCACAGTCCTACAACGACGTCGGCACCCACGATGTCACGATCAAGGTCAGCGACGGCTTCCTCTACACGCTGTGCACCTTCCAGGTGACGGTCACCTACATTGGCGGCCACTTGGTCTGGCGTCCGTCCGAGGTCCCGTCCGCCGCTGGCGAGTCCCTGGCGGCCGCGATCAAGGCCAACTACAACGGCGTCGTCCAGCACGTCACCGATCTCGGCCTGTACTCCGATCTCAAGGGCTTCAGCGCCATCTTCATCAGCCTCGGCGTGTTCCCAGACAACCACGTGCTCAAGGAATCCGAAGTTGGCGCCCTCAAGCTCTACCTGCAGGGCGGCGGCAACATCTACCTCGAGTCCGGCGATACCTGGGCCTTCGACTCCAAGACCTCGCTGCACCCGTTCTTCTCCGTCAAGGCGCAGGGCGACTACGGTCAGTTCGGCGTCACCGGCCCGCTCCTCGGCAAGGAAATCTACCGCGACATCTCGGCGTCGCCGGTCAAGGTCTTTGACTACAAGTACGCCGCCGGCGACGCAGCGTGGGATAACCTCAACGACCAGATGCTGGCCGACACCACAGTCAAGGACACCCGCAACGTCCTGCTCAACGATGGCGCCAATGAGCTGTTCTGGGTGCAGGTCGCGCGTCAAGATCCGGCAGTCGGCTACAAGACGGTGGCCTCGTCGGTGCTGTTCGGCGGCGTCCAGAAGGGCGTGACCGATCAGCCGACGACGATGATCGGCCGCATCCTCAACTTCTTTAACAACGGCTTCGTCGACTGCAGCACCGACGCCCACTGCGACGACTCCAACGCTTGCACGACTGACAAGTGCTCGGCGCAGAAGTGCAACTATACCAACACCTGCACCTGCCAGGGCTCCGGCAGCTTGGTCTGCAGCGCCGGCCAGGCCTTCGACGCCAGCTCGGCCAAGGCCACCGACGTCGTCGATTCCTACTCCTGCGATGTCGGCAAGGTGTACGACGCGCCTGAGGTTGCGTGGGAATTCGCCTCGGAGTCGAGCAAGCCCATCACCCTCGACGTCTCCAGCCTCACCGGCAGCGGCGCCAAGGTCTTCGTCCTGCGCGCCTCCGACACCGGCTGTGATCCGGCGCAGTGCATCGCCTCGGGCACGGTCAAGGTGAACTTCGCCGCCGCCAAGGGCGCCAAGTACTTCATCGTCCTCGACGCCCAGGGCAACACGGCACCCAAGGCCAACGTCACCACGACCTGCGGCACCGGCGAAATCTGCGACGACTCGGTCGACAACAACGGCAACACGCTCGTCGACTGCAAGGATCTCGCCAGCTGCTGCGGCGACACCGCCTGTGCGGAGCTCTGCGACGGTCTCGACAATGACTGCGACGGCAAGACCGATGAGGGTTGCGACGACGACGGCGACGATTTCTGCGACGGGTTGATGGATGTGGTCGGCACCCCGGCCACCTGTCCGTACGGCGGCGGCGACTGCAATGACGACAACGCCTCGGTCAACCCGGGCCTGCTCGAGATCTGCGCCAACGGCAAGGACGACAACTGCGACGGTCAGCAAGACGAGGCCGGCGCCTCGGGCTGCACCAACCACTTCATCGACCTCGACAAAGACGGCTTCGGTACCGGCGTGCCGAAGTGTCTGTGCGCGCCAAGCGGCGGTTTCAACGCGACCAAGGGTGGCGACTGCAACGACGCCGATCCCAAGGTCAATCCGGCTGACCAGCCGGAAGTCTGCGGCAACGGCCTCGACGACGACTGCACGGGCAGTCAGAACGATCTGAACGCCATCGGCTGCACCGACTTCTACACCGACACCGACAGCGACGGCTGGGGCACTGCGCCTAAGAAGTGCATCTGCTTCGGCGAAGGCGCGACCACTGCCAGCAAGGTCGGCGACTGCGACGACAACGACAAGACCAAGAACCCCGGCCTCACCGAGCTCTGCAATGGCAAGGACGACGACTGTGACTTCGATGTCGACGAAGGCTGCGACGACGACAAGGACGGCTACTGCGACCTCGACTTGGACTACGCCCAGGTCGACGGCACCAAGAACGTCTGCGGCACCGCCAGCGAGGGCCAGGTCCTGACGCTTGCCTGCGCCTCGGGTTCGACCATCACCAGCGTCAGCTTCGCTTCCTATGGCAAGCCCACCGGCACCTGTGGCGCTTACTCGACGGGCGCCTGCCACGCCGGTTCGACGCTGCAGAAGGTCAAGGACCTCTGCCTCGGTAAGGTCGGCTGCTCGATCACGGCCGACAACGGCACCTTCTCAGACCCGTGCGGCGGCATCGTCAAGCACCTGACGGTTGAGGTCGTCTGCACCTCGTCGCAGTCCTCGCCACCCCTGGTCTGCCCGAAGGGCCCCGGCGACAGCGATGACACCAACCCCGACATCAACCCGAAGGGCAAGGAGATCTGCGACGGTCTCGACAACAACTCCAACGGCTCGGTGGACGAGGGCTGCGACGACGACAAGGACGGCTACTGCGACACCGACATGATCGTCGTCGGCGCGCCGAAGTCCTGCCCCAAGGGCGGCGGCGACTGCGACGACACCAAGACCGGCATCAACCCTGGCGCCGCAGAGGACTGCGACACGCCGGACGACGACAACTGCGACGGCGAGACCAACACGCTCAACGCCGCCAACTGCACGACGCTCTTCTACGACGGTGACTCGGACAAGTACGGCACGAGCCTGTTCCAGTGCCTCTGCAGCCCGACCGGCAAGTACACGGCGCCCAAGACCGGCGACTGCGACGACAGTGACCCGACGCTGAACCCCGGCAACGCCGAGATCTGCGACAACAAGGACAACAACTGCAACGCACCCGCCGGCTCCGGCAATGCGCCGGCCCCGATTGCCATCACGGCGTCGAGCTACCCGTCGGTGGTCTTCGTCGCCTCGGGCTTCTCCAACGCCAAGGACGCCTTGCAGAGCTTTACCCCGACGGCGTCGGGCTCCATCGGCTCGGTAGAGGTGTTCGTTGCCTACAACTACAGCGTCGGCAAGACGGTCAAAGTCGGCATCGCGACGCTGAGCGGCACGACCGCGAACTTCATCGAGACCCCGGTGTCGTCGGTCGCGCCGGCGACGGCTGGCTCCAAGTGGAAGATCGACTTCTCGACGCCGATCGCTGTCAACGCCGGCACCAAGTACTACCTCATCCTGTACGCCGGCCCGGACAACATCGACATGGCCCTTGAGGCCGCGGGCGACGTCTACAGCGGCGGCGCGGCCGCCAAGGACAAGGCCGTCCTCACCGGCGACTGGGCCGACTACAGCCCGTCCATCGACCTGCACATGACGCTGACGTTCGCCGCGGGCGCCGGCGGTGAGGGTGTCGACGAGGGCTGCGACGACGACGGCGACAGCTACTGCGACGCCGGCCTCGAGCTGGCGGCCTCGGGCTCCAACGCCTGCCCGGCCGGCGGTGGCGACTGCGTCGACACCAACAACGGCATCAACCCGGGCGTCGCCGAGACCTGCGACACGGCGGACGACGACAACTGCGACGGCAGCGCCAACGATCCCAACGCCACCGGCTGCACCACCTACTATGCGGACGTCGACGGCGACACCTTCGGCACCAGCAGCGACCAGTGCCTCTGCGTCGCCGCCGGCAGCTACACGGCGACCAACCAGGACGACTGCAAGGATGATGACAAGGACATCAAGCCTGGCGCGGTCGAGATCTGCGACAACAAGGACAACGATTGCGACGGCGAGACCGACAACGGCTGCGACGACGACAACGACGATGTCTGCGACAGTGGCATGCAGGTCATCGGCAAGCCCGACACTTGCACCAAGGGCGGCGGCGACTGTGTCGACACCAACGCCAACGTCTACCCGGGCGATCACGGCGAGGCCTGCGACGACTTCGACGACGACTGCGATGGCGTGATCGACAACGACTGCGACAAGGACAAGGACGGCTACTGCGACGCAGCGTTGGACGTCAGCAACCCGGCGCCGAAGGTCTGCCTCAAGGGTGCCGGTGACTGCAACGACTACAACAACGACCAGAATCCCGGCGCCCCGGAGATCTGTGGCAACGGCATCGACGACGACTGCGACCTGAGCCAGAACGACGAGAACGCTACGAACTGCAAGAACTTCTACTTCGACGCCGACAACGACACCTACGGCTTGGAGCTCAAGAAGTGCCTCTGCCAGTCGGCTGGCTTCTACAAGGCCAGCAAGTCAGGAGATTGCGTCGACAGCGACCTGGCCATCCATCCGGGCGCGCTCGAGGTCTGCGCCGACGGCAAGGACAACAACTGCGACGGCGGCGAAAACGACGTCGGCGCCGACGGCTGCAAGGACTTCTTCCTCGACCAGGACGCCGACGGTTACGGCATCGCCGGTGCCAAGCAGTGCCTCTGCATCGCCGAGGGCAGCTACAAGGCGGCCAACGCTGGTGACTGCAACGACACCAACAAGAACATCAGCCCCGGTAAGACCGAGATCTGCGACAACGCGGACAACAACTGCGACGGCAAGGTGGATGAGGGCTGCAACGACGACGCGGACGGCTACTGCGACGCTGCGATGACCACCATCGACTTCCCCAATGTCTGCGTGAAGGGCGGCGGCGACTGCAACGACACCAACGCCAAGTCGAATCCTGGCCATGCCGAGATCTGCGACAACCTGGATAACAACTGCCTGGGCGGCGCCGACGAAGGCTGCGACGACGACAACGACGACTACTGCGACAGCGCACTGACCGTCGAAGGCACCCCGACCACCTGCAGCAAGGCGGGCGGCGACTGCAAGGACGATGACGCCACGATCAACCCCGGCAAGCCCGAGCTGTGCTCGACACTGGACGACGACGATTGCGACGGCAGCGCCAACGACGAGAACGCGGTGGGCTGCAAGAACTTCGGTGTCGACGCCGACGGCGACAACTACACCGAAAAGAACGGCGCCACCAAGTGCTTGTGCAAGGCTGAGCCGCCGCTGACGGGCCTCACCGGCGGCGACTGCAACGACAAGAACAAGCTGATCAGCCCGGCGGTGTCGGAGCTCTGCGACGGCGTCGACAACAACTGCGACGGCAAGACCGACGAGGGCTGCGACGACGACCAGGACGGCTACTGCGACGAAGCGATGGCCACCATCGGCAAGCCGTCGGTCTGCGCTGGCGGCGGCGGTGACTGCAACGACGCGGCCTCGGCCATCAACCCCGGCGCCAAGGAAGTCTGCGGCAACAGCAGCGACGAGAACTGCGACAAGGACCTCAATGGCATCGACGCCACCGGCTGCTCGAAGTTCTACCTCGACAACGACAGCGACGGTTGGGCGGTCAACCTCGCCCTTTGCCTCTGCACGGCCAAGGACAACTACGTCGTCACCAACGCTGCCAAGACTGGCGACTGCGACGACGTCAGCAACGCCATCTACCCCGGTGCCAACGAGGTCTGCGGGGACGGCAAGGACAGCAACTGCAATGGCAGCCAGAACGACGTCAGCGCCATCGGCTGCAAGAACCACTACAAGGATGGTGACAAGGACGGCTACGGCGGCAATGACGGCAGCTGCCTCTGTGTCGCCGAGGGCCTCTACATCACGACCCTGACCGGCGACTGCAACGAGAACGATGCCGCCATCAACCCGGGCGCCGCTGAGGCCTGCGACAACATCGACAACAACTGCGCCAACGGCGCCGATGAAGGCTGCGACGACGACAACGACGACTTCTGCGACTCGGCTTTGGTGGTCAAGGGCGTGCCGACGACCTGCGGCAAAGGTGGCGGAGACTGCGACGACACCAGCAACGCGATCAATCCGTTGACCGTCGAGCTCTGCGACAACCTGGACCAGGACTGCGACGGCACAGCGGACAACGGCTGCGACAGTGACAAGGACGGCTACTGCGAGAAGTCCAAGACCTTGGTCGGCACGCCTGCCATCTGTCTGAAGGGCGGCAACGACTGCGACGACTTCAACGGGCTCGTGAACCCAGGCAAGGCCGAGATCTGCGATGACGCGGACAACAACTGCAACAGCGCGACCGACGAAGGCTGCGATGAAGACAAGGACGGCTACTGCGCCAACACCAAGTCGGTGATCGGAGTGCCGAAGATCTGCACCAAGGGCGCCGGCGACTGCAAGGACGATGACGACAAGGTCAACCCGGGCGCCACGGAGCTCTGCAACGGTGCCGACGACAACTGCGCTGGCGGCATCGACGAGACCTGCAACGACAACGACGCCGACGGCTACTGCGTAGGCAACGTCTCGACGTCTGCGGGTTGCCCGAAGGGCGGCGGCGACTGCGACGACTCCAACCTGGCGGTCAACCCTGGCTCCATCGAGGACTGCGCCTCGCCGGTCGACGACAACTGCAATGGCCTCGCCAACGAAGAGAACGCCACCAACTGCGTCACCTTCTTCCAGGACGCAGACGGCGACCTCTACGGTTCCGGTGCCGGCAAGTGCTTCTGCTCGCAGCAGGGTGAGTTCTCCGCCACCCGCGGCGGCGACTGCAACGAGATCAACGCCAAGGTCAATCCAGGCGCTAGCGAGGTCTGCGACGGCCTCAACAACGACTGCGACTTCGCCTTCAAGGCCGGCGCCATCCCGAACCCGAAGAACCCCATCAACATGGAGACCTACAGCCACGGCGGCGGCTACCACCACTTCCGCAAGGAGTACTGGTACCCGCAGTGGTCTGGCAGCACCATCTACCGCTACAATGCGGCCTACCAGGCGCAGGGCTCCTTCAACACGAGCCAGTCACAGATGATGGACGTCGAAGGCGACGCTGCGTTCGATGCTTGGTACTCCGCCAACTGGGGTCACAACACCATCACGCGCCGCAACGACCTGAACAACCTGGTCTGGACGCGCAGCATCGGCACGACCGCTGGCGGCGTCGGCCATGACGCCAACTATGTCTACGGCGTCCCGAATAGCAGCAACCAGATCTGGGTGCTCGACAAGGGCAACGGCAATGTCGTCAAGACGTTCAGCCTCAGCCATTGGTTCGGCTTCAGCATCCACGGCGGCGCCTTTGTCCACGACGGCAAGCTCTGGTATCCGAACTACAGCAACATGACCTACTACCGCTACGATGCTTCCACCGGACAGCACGACGGCACTACGTTCATCGTCGCCACCAACATCTACAACGGTGCTTGGAACGGCAAAGAGATCTGCATCTCGGCGAACAGCTCGCAGGTGTGGTGCTACGAGCCGCCGGCGGCCAGCGCCAGCTACTCGCCGCGCGTCATCGGCGTCGATCCCAAGAGCCACGGTGGCGGCTACTCGCTGTTCTACGACGAGTACTGGTATCCGGAATGGGCGGGCGCCACCGTCCACCGCTACGGCAAGGACTACAAGCCGCTCGGAACCTTCGACTCCGGCCAGGCCGAGACGCGGCAGCTCTGGGGCCCGAAGGAGGAGGACGCGTACTACACGGTCCGCCACTCCAGCAGCAACTCCAACTCTTACGTCCGTAAGCTGAAGGGCAAGACCAACCAAGTGCTGTGGACGAGCCCCTTCCAGACCACCTACCTGTCAGGTGTTGCCGCGGATGCCACCACGGTCTACGCGATGCGCCATGACTCGAACACGGTCTACAAGTTCTCGGTGACCAACGGCACGCATCAGGGCAACTACAACCTGAGCGGCTCTTACGACAGCGACACCATGTACGGTGGCCTCGCGGTCGTCGACGGCAAGCTCTACCGCGGCACTGTCAGCAACCGCAACGTCTACCGCTACGACGCCGCGACCGGCGCCCATGACGGCATCAAGTTCCGCGTCGGGCCGAACATCTATGGCCTCGCGTTCGACGGCGACGAGCTCTGCTTCTCGAGCACGAGCGGCAACCCGACCTGCTACAAGGTCCCGGCGACCGCGATGAACTTCACGCCGACGGTGCAAGGCATCAACCCGCGCAGCCACGGCGCGGGCTACCACATCTACCGCAAGGAGCTCTGGTACCCGGAGTGGTCGGGCCAGACCATCTACCGGTTCGATGCCACTGGCAAAGCGCTCGGCAACTTCACTTGCGGCACCAGCAGCATCATGCAGGTGGCGGGCGATCCCAACGCCGACACCTTCTACCTCGCGCAGTACGGCAGCAGCTCCAGCAACTCACGCATCAAGAAGCTGACCGGCGTGACGAGCAGCGTTGTCTGGGACACCTACGTCACGACCTACATGTCGGGCGTCGCGGTCGACAAGGACTTCGTCTACGGCGCCCGCTACGACAACGGCACCATCTACCGGCTCAACCGCGACAATGGCCAGGTGCAAAACTCCTTCAACCTCAACACCTACACCAACTCGACTTACGGCATCGCAGTGGAGAATGGCGTGCTGTGGCGCAGCAACAGCGGCAGCCAGAGCATCTGGGGCTACAACCTCAGCAATGGGCAGCACAACAACGTCAAGATCCAGACGCCCGTCAACATTCACTCGTTGGCCTCGCCTCCCGGCAAGCTCTGCGTGGCGGACGGCAGCGCCAACGCGCCGTACTGCTATGACGTCGCGGCGCACACCGCCGTGGCGCCGAAGACGGACTCCCTGCACTACAAGAGCTATGGCGGCGGCTACCACGCCAAGCGCAAGGAGTGGTGGTACCCGCAGTGGTCCTCCAGCACCATTCACCGCTATGACGCGAACAAGGTCTCCATCGGATCCTTCGACGCCAACACGGTGACCCTGCCGCCGGGCCCGAATTTCCCGAATTCGACGATCCTCGACAGCGCGGCGATGACCAAGATCAATGGCTGGTACGGCAACCCGAATCAGAAGTGGACGCGGTGCTACAAGCGCAGCGTTGATGGCCCCTCGTCGTCGACCTTCCATGCCAAGTGCGACGGTGGCGGCCCGACGATGTCGGTGATCAAAGCGACCAACGGCTATGTGTTTGGCGGCTACTCAACCACCTCGTGGGCCGGCGGTGGTTACACCGGAAACTCGCAGAACTATCTGTTCAGCGTGACCGGCAACTCCAAGCATGCTTGGTACCGCTATGGTTACTACCAATACAACACCAGCAGCTACGGCCCATGCTTCGGCGGCGGCCACGACATGTGCGTGCACGACAGCAGCATGTCGTCTGGCTACTCGAACCTCGGCCACGACTATCTGTGCGCGGTGTCCGGCTACGGCTCGAGTGCCTGCCGTGACCAGTTCTCCGGCACCTACAACTGGAGTGTCGCCGACATCGAGGTCTACACACTCGGCGCCACTGGCACGATCGACTCGATTCGGCAGCTGGTCGGCGACGCGGCGAGTGACGACTGGTTCGCTGCCCGCTACGACTCTTCCTCTGCCCCTTCATCGTCCTACGTGAATGCCTATGACGGTCTGCCCGGCACGCTCAAGTGGAGCACGCGGTCGCCGACGCAGACGATCACCGGCTACCTCACCGGCATCGCCATCCACAACAGCCACGTCTATGCCATCCGCTACGACTCGTCGCAGGTCTACGCCATCAACAAGGCGACAGGTCTGCGCGACACGAGCAAGGACTTCACGCTGAACCCGTACATGGGCAGCTACAACTACGGCGGCATGCAGATCATCGGCGACAAGCTCTACCGCCCGGCGAGCGATAACTACCTGTACCGCTACAACATGGGTTCGGGCACGTGGGACGGCTTCCAGCTCGCGATCAGCGGCAACCCCTACGCCTACGCCAGCGACGGCACCGAGCACTGCTTCGGCTATGACACCAGCCTGACGACCAACAGCACCTGCTACACACTGCCCTCCGATCCGGACGCCCTAGGACCGGCGCGGCTCGGCGTGCGGACCGGTAGCCACGGTGCGGGCTTCCACAGCTTCTACAAGGAGCACTGGTACCCGGAGTGGGCGGGTGGCTTCATCTATCGCCACGACGCGGCGTTCAAGCAGACGGGTAGCTTCAACTCGGGCCTGACCAACATCGCTCAGGTCGTCGGCGAGGCGGGCAGCCCGCAGTGGTACGCGGTTCGCTACAGCAGCGATAGCAACATCTCGCGCGTCTACAAGATGGGCGGCACCGACGACACCCAGGTCTGGGTTGCGCCCTACGCGACGACGTTGCTGAGCGGCCTGGCCATCGACGACACCAAGGTCTACGCCAACCGCTACGACTCGGCGACGATCTACAGCTTCGACAAGCAGAACGGGTCGGCGACCGGCAACTTCAACCTGACCGGCACGTTCAGCGGCAGCGCGATGTATGGCGGCCTGGCCATCGTCGGCAAGAAGCTCTACCGCGCCACCACCGACCGCTGGGTCTACCGCTACGACCTCGCCACCGGCGTCTTCGACGGCGTGATGTTTGAGACCGCGGTGCCGACCTACGGCCTGTCCAGCAACGGCACCAGCCTCTGCGTCAACGACGCTGTCAGCGCCGGCGAGGTCTACTGTTACAACGTCCCGCCAGGCGGCTTCGATCTGACACCGCGCGTACTCGGCATGGACAGCCGCGACCGCGGTGGTGGGTTCCATCCCTTCCACAACGAGTACTGGTACCCGCAGTGGCCGAACGACGTGGTCGCGCGCTACTCGAGCAACTACGGCCAGACGGGCACCTTCAAGGTGGGCATCAACAACATCGCCCAGATCGCCGGTGAGCGCAGCGAGGATGCCTACTACGTCGCCAAGTGGAGCGGCGGCAGCGACTCGCGCATCTACAAGCTGAAGGGCAAGACCAACAACCAGCTGTGGTCGTCTCCCTACATCACCACCGAGCTCGGCGGCGTCGCCGTGGACAAAGACAACGTCTACACGATGCACTACCAGGGCCAGACCGTGTACCGGCTGAGCCGCATCGACGGCAAGCTGACGTCGCAGTTCAACCTGACCGGCATGTGGCGCGGCGGGTCGATGTACGGAACGCTCAACGTCGACAACGACCGCCTCTACCGCGCCAGCACGGCCAACTACACCGACGCCTACCGTCTGACGGACGGCAGCTTCACGGGTACGTCTTGGCCGCTCGCCATCACCCCCTATTCGGCGGCCTTCAACGGCGAAGAGATCTGCTACGGCGGGACCGGCAACAACAACCCGATCTACTGCTACGGCCTCTACACCGGCGCAGGCCTGACCGATGAGGGCTGTGACGACGACAAGGACGGCTACTGCGACGCCAAGATGACGCTCAGCGGCGATGTCTCGCAGACCTGCGTCAAGAGCAAGGCGACCTGCGACGGCAAGCTGTTGGGCGACGTCTGCTACAAGGCGACCAACACTGGCACCACCTGGCTGCAGGCCAAGGCGGGCTGCGAAGCCTGGGGCGGCTCGCTGGCCAGCGTGCACAACGAGGGCGAGTCGGAAGAGGTTCACTCGCTGGCCGGCGCGGCCTGCGGGCCCATCGGCTACTGGATCGGCGCCAACGACGCCTCTGCCGAGGGCAGCTTCGGCTGGACCAGCGGCGAGCAGTTCACCTACAAGCGCTGGGCCGCCAATGAGCCGACTTCCAAGCCGCTCGCCGCGCAGTTCACCGGCGGCAACCTCCTGACGCCCAGTCAGATGACGCAGCTCAACTCATGGGCGAACGCGCCCAACCAAGGGTGGAAGCTCTGCTACAAGAAGACCGTCCACGGCAACTCGTCGTCGACCTTCCACAGCCTGTGCGACAACAAGGGCCCGACCTTCACGATTATCCGCTCCAATCAGGGTCCGACCTTCGGTGGCTACACCGAGGCGTCGTGGGATTCTGGCAGCGGCTACTCCAATGATTCCAAGGCCTTCCTCTTCTCGCTGACGCAGGGCTACCGCAGCGCGATCATCAGCGGCGGCGGCAACGCCACCTATCGACACAGCAGCTACGGTCCGACCTTCGGCGGTGGCCACGACATCCACCTCGACAGCGGCGTCAACTCTGGCTACACCTACTTCGGCAACACCTATCAGTGTCCCGTCGGTGGTGCTGGCAGCAGCGCATGCCAGAACTACCTCGCCGGCAACTACAGCAGTTGGGGCCCGACCGACGTCGAGGTCTACTACAAGGACAGCACCGGCACCTCGAATGGTCAGGACTACGTGGCCGTTGGCACCGACAAGCTCTGGAGCGACGTCGCGAACAACGCCACAGAGAACTGCTACGTCTGCAAGCGGAAAATGACGACCGCTCAGTACGGCAGCGGTGACGACTGCGACGACGCTGACCCGACGGCCGGCCCGGGCCAGGGCGAGACCTGCGACAACAAGGACAACAACTGCAACGGCCTGATCGACGAGGGCTGCGACGACGACAATGACGGATACTGCGACTCGTCGATGGCCAGCGTCGGCACCCCGGCGACCTGCCTCAGCGGCGGCAACGACTGCGACGACTTCAACAAGAACATCAGCCCCGGCGCGCAAGAGAGCTGCCAGACCAGCTTCGACGACAACTGCGACGGCGCCCTCACGGCGATCAACGCCAAGGGCTGCGTCCCGCTGTACTACGACGGCGACGCCGACGGCTTCGGCATCAGCAACTACGAGTGCCAGTGCCCGGGTGGCAGCTGCCAGCAAGCCGCCTACGAGCAGACCTTCGACAAGACCGTGTCGGGCTGGACCTTTGAGGACTGCGCGGCTGGCAGCCAGAGCACCCCGACCAGCTGCTCGGCGCAGCTCGACAAGAAGGGCTGGCAAATCACCGACAAGCTGCTCGCCGCCAGCAGCCCCGGCGCGCTCTACTACGGCGACAGCCTGGCGCAGAACTTCAACTTCGGCGCCTCGGCCGGCCGCGCCGTGTCGGGCAAGTTCACGCTGCCCAACAGCACGGACTTGAAGTTCAGCGCCCAGGTCTTCCTCGGCGTCAACGTCGACCCGAACACCGACAACGTGTGGATCAACGTGTTGACCAACAATGGCGCGACGCGCACGACGGTGTGGGACAAGGCGAAGGGCGCGGTCGACAACTTCCCCGGCTCGAAGATCTTGAACAGCACCAACAAGGCCAGCATCAACTCTTGGTACGGCGTGCCGAACCAGAAGTGGCAGCTCTGCTACCAGAAGACCCGCGACGGCGCGTCGGCGAGCACGTTCCACAGCCTCTGCAACGGCAAGGGCCCGACGATGACCGTCATCAAGACGAGCAACAATCGGGTCTTCGGCGGTTACGCTCCGCACGATTGGGGCGGAGGCTGCGACTACGCCTACTCCGGTGGCGACGGCTGGCTCTACAGCATCAACGGCAACACCAAGCACACGCACTACCGCTTTAGCTACACGCAGTACCGCTGCAACAGCTATGGCCCGACCTGGGGCGGTGGCCATGACCTCCACCTCGATAGCGGCATGAACAGCGGCTACACCAACCTCGGCCATGACTACGACTGCGCTGGCAACGGTGGCTACGGCTCCTCGCAATGCCAGAGCTACCTGGCCGGCCAATACAGCGGCTGGCAGACGACCGAGGTCGAGGTCTACTTCATCGGTAGCAGCGGCGGGATTGAGCTCAACAAGTGGCTCGACGTCCAGGCCGACCTGAGCAACTTCAAGGGCCAGGAGATCCAGCTCGAGTACTACTTCAACACCGTCGACGCCAACGCCAACACCGGCTACGGCGTGTCGCTCGACAACGTCCGCATCATCGACGGCACTTGCTCGAAGTTCTCGGCGCTCCAGGCCGGCGACTGCGATGACAGCACCCCGCTCAAGTTCCCGTCGGCCAACGCCGAGGGCTGCGACGGCGTCGACAACAACTGCAACGGGGTCGTCGACGAGGCGTGCGACGTGGACGGCGACGGCTACTGCACCAGCAGCAAGCCGGTCTCCAACTCACCTGCCTGCCCGAAGACCGGCGCTGGCGTGAGCTGCACCAGCGCGCTCGCGACCACGCCCACGTACGACGGCACGCCGATGAAGATGCAGACCTACGGCGGTCACGGCGCGACGCACCACACGATCCGCAAGGAATACTGGCAGCCCAACTGGTCGTCCAGCGCTGAGATCTATCGTTGGGGCGAGGACTTGCAGTACAAGGGCCAGTTCACCTCGGGCCTCTACTACCCGCGCGGCCTCGCGGCAGATCCGATCGAGGACAATTACTACGGCGCCGAGTACCACAACTACCGCGTCTCCAAGCGCAGCGCGAACACCAGCAACACGGTGTGGAACAGCGGCAGCATCGGCTACTACATCGGTGGCGTCGCGGTCGACAAAGACTGGGTCTACGCGATGCGCTACGAGAACCCGACCGTCTGGCGGATCAGCCGGAGCAACGGCAGCATCCAGTCCAGCTTCGTGCTCAGCGGCAACTACGGCCACGACACCCACGGCGGCGTCCACGTCTTCGACAACAAGCTGTGGCGCGGCGGAGCCGACGGCTGGGTGCGCGCCTACAACCTGAGCAACGGATCCTACGCCGGCGTTCAGTTCCAGGCGACCGGCGGCAACTACAGCTCGTTCATCCGCGGCGGCAGCAAGTGGTGCACGCACTACAGCGGCAACGACTTCTGGTGCTACACGCTCAAGAACGTGAACTGCACGCAGGGCGACGACTGCAACGACCAGGACAAGGGCATCTCGCCCACGGGTGCGGAGTACTGCGACGGCGCCGACAACAACTGCAACGGGCAGACCGACGAGGGCTGCGACGACGACGAAGACGACTACTGCGACACCAACATGGTCGTCATCGGCGCGCCGGCTGTCTGCCCGAATGGCGGCGGCGACTGCAACGATGCGGGGGCCACCGAGAACCCCGCCAGCCTTGAGTACTGCGATAACAAGGACAACAACTGCGATAAGATCGTCGATGAGGCCGGCGCTCTCGGATGCGCACAGTGGTACTACGACGGCGACCAGGACGGCTACGGCGTCCTGAGCAACAAGCGCTGCCTATGCGCCGCCGGCGGCCTGTACACCACCAAGTTGGGTGGCGACTGCAACGACACTTGCGCCACCTGCAAGCCAGGTGGCGCCGAGATCTGCGACAACAAGGACAACGACTGCGACAACCAGCTCGATGAGTTCTGCGACTCGGACGGGGATGGCTACTGCACCACCAACCTTGTGGTCGTCGGCAACCCGCCGTCCTGCCCGAAGGGTGCCGGCGACTGCAACGATGGCGCGATAACGATTCACCCCGGCATCCTCGAGATCTGCAACAACATCGATGAGAACTGCAACGGGAAGATCGACGAGAACGCGGCCGATGTCTGCACAACCAGCCTGCCGAACACCGACGCCGACTGCATCGCTGGCAAGTGCGTAATTGTCGGATGCGATCCAGGCTTCCTCGACGTGAACGGCGTCGTCGCTGACGGTTGCGAATGCAATGGCAATGACGGTTACGAGCCGAACAACAGCTGTGCCGCCGCCACCACGGTGACCGCGGACCTCCACGACGGCACCGGCGGTCGCATTGAATACTTCGGCGGTCGTATCGTCACAACGGATGTCGACTGGTTCCAGTTCTACGCTCGCGATGTGGCCGACGGCGGCTCGACGGCTTGCGACAACTTCCGCCTACGGGCTCGCTTCGTGAACAACCCGGGCAACTACTACCGCTTCGACATCTACCGCGGCGCCTGCCCGGCGGACAACAACAGCGCGGCCGACTGGAAGAAAGAGTCGCACCGCAATGACCAGAAGAACCAGCAGAATCAGGTCTGCTGCGGTCAAACCGACTTCAACTGGTTTACGAACTACAAGAGCTACACGCAACACGACCTCTCGAGCAACGAGTCTGAGTTCGGTCAATGCGGCTGCACGACCGTCCACAACCGGTTCGGCACCAACTACGGCTGGAACTATGGCCCGGCCAACAGCCCCAGCCCGACACCTGGTGGTCCCTATGGCCGATACGACGCTGCGACGGGCGTCTACCACAACACGAACAGCTACGCGTGGGGCTACGACTTCACCTGGTGCCATGACGACAGTGACTGGTACTACATGAAAATCTTCAAGGCGAGCGGCCCGGCCTACTGCGGCGACTACGCCATCGAGCTCAGCAACGGCGTCTACACGCCGGCCGGCATCAACAACGGCAAGAACTGGTAGCCGGCAAAAAGCCCCGGCCGGGGTGGCGGAACTGGTAGACGCAGGGGACTTAAACTCCCCAGGGTAGCTTCCCGTGCCGGTTCGAGCCCGGCCCTCGGCACTGCCTAGGCCTCGAACCCAACGGCCACACGAGAGGATCGCACCCCAAGAGAAAAGATCGCGTCGAGCCCCGAAAGGCGCTTGACAGAGGTTTGGGCCTCACGTAGAAAGCCCGTCCCGCTGACAGGACGCCCTGGCAGCGCGGACCCGGAGAAGCCGAGCGCGACTCCGGTGCAGCCCCGAAAGGGGAGCAGCCCACGGAAGGTCGGAGCCTCGCAAGAGGCGCCCCACCTGAGAGACCCGCCCCCGTTGCAGCAGTCTGGCCCCTGGCCGACGGTCGAGCAGCGCGGGCAGGGGCCTGTGCCACACTCCGCAAGGAGAGTCGGCCAGGCCACAAGCGACCGGGCTCGCACCTTGACAGTCAGGCAGCAGAGATAAACGTGCAGCGGGTCCAAACCCAGCTGGCACCACCTTGAGCGCGAGCTCGAAGTGGCGGG
>CANLIC010000007.1 GCA_947491025.1 Myxococcales bacterium | reverse complement strand
GGCGGGCGCGTCGAGCCTGGCGAGCAACGGCGGTCCACGCGGCAGAGCGCACGCTGGCAGCTCGGTGCCCAACCCCAAGTGAGCGAGGATCTACTCTGCCCCCCCGTCCAAGCCGACACCGACGGCCTGAAAGAATACGCGCTGGTGTCAGGTTCAAGGATCCCCTCGGCGCCACTCGAAGGGCCCTGAGCGCGAACCTCGTCGTTGACCCTCCGCTGACGCGCGAGCACGCTGCCCTGGGCCATGCCGTAGAGCGATGAAGATATCCGGAAGTGCGCAAACGCCCCCCTCCCCGTCATCCATGACTTGCGCCCAACCCACCGCCGCAAGCAGGATGCGCGGCCCGCGGCGCAAAGCGCCCGCCGAGCCCCATCGCCAGCGCCCGCGCGCAGCAGGACCGGTCCATCGCCATGCGTTTCCCCTCCGCCCTGAGCGCGCTCCTCGAGCAGGGCATCATCGAGTCTGTCGTCCGCCCGCTGATGAGCGGCAAAGAAGCCCAGGTCTACCTCGTCGTCTCCGGCGGCGAAGAGCGGGTGGCGAAGGTCTACAAGGACGCGGCGCATCGCTCGTTTACGAAGCGCGCGGAGTACACCGAGGGCCGCCGCACCCGCAATTCCCGCGATGCGCGCGCCATGGCCCGCGGCAGCCGCCACGGCAAGGAGCAGGAAGAGGCGGCCTGGCGCAACACCGAGGTCGAGATGGTCTATCGCCTGCGCGCCGCCGGCGTGCGGGTGCCGACGCCCCACCACTTCCTCGACGGCGTGCTGGTGATGGAGCTGATCAAGGACGCCGAGGGCCAGCCTGCGCCGCGGCTCGCCGAGGCGGATTTGGACGCGGTGCAGGCCGAGGCCATCTTCGACCAGCTGCTGCGCGAGGTGACCCGGATGCTGTGTGCCGGCGTCGTGCACGGCGACCTGTCGGATTTCAACGTCTTGCTTGACAAGGACGGGCCCGTAATCATCGACCTCCCGCAAGCCATCGACGCGGCCCACAACCAGGGCGCCCGGCGCATCCTGCTGCGGGACGTCAACAACTTGCACCGCTTTCTCCGCGGGTTCGGGCCGACGACGCGGCCGATGCGCCATGGCGCCGAGCTCTGGGACCTCTACGCCCGCGGCGACCTGCGCCCTGACACAGCGCTGACCGGCAATCACACGCCGTCGGACCACGACGTCGACCTGCGCGCCCTGCTCTGGGAGCTCGAGCAGGACGAGCAAGATGAGCAGCGTCGCCGCGCGGCGGCCGGCGGGTCGTAGGGTCAAGAGCGCGCCCGGGATACAGACGGCGGCGCGCGTTGGGGCCGTCGCCCGGCCTTGCGAACCCAGACCGATGCATCTCTTCGTAGTGGCAGGCCGTTGTCCGCATCCGGGCCGAGGCAGCAGAGCGAGGACGAGTCGGACTCGATTGCGGCCGGTGGCGATGCAACTCCGATTGACAGTCGGAATTGGGATGGCTAGCGTGGAGCAGCCGCGCCGCCTGCCGCGGCCCAGCCTATGGACGCCACCCGATGCCACAGCTTCGCATCTCAGATCTGGCCCTCGGCGAGCTGGAGCGCGGCGTCCTCGACGTGCTCTGGGACGAGGGCCCGCTGGCGCCGCAGGCGGTGCACGAGCGCGTCGGCGCGCCGCGAGGCATCTCGGTCAATACGGTGTCGTCCGCGCTCAAGCGCCTCGCCGACAAGGGCCTCTTGCAGCGCGACAAGGTCAGTCACGCCTACGTGTACCGCGCCGTGGTCGGCCGCGCTGAGCTGCAGCGCCAGCTCATCGAGGGCGTCGCAGCGCAGTTCGGCGATGCCGGCGGCGCGGGCTTGCTGGCGGCCTTCGTCGACCTGGCCGAAGTGCGCGGCGAGGCGACGCTGCGCCGACTCGAGCAGATGATCGCTGAGCGGCTCCACGAGGCCGAGCGATGATCGGTCTCCTCGAGGCGCTGGCCCTCGCCTTTGCGCCGCTGGCCCTCGGAACCTGGGTCGCGGTGGCGCTTTTTGCCCCGAGCGAGGCCGGCGGCGGCGAGCCGCAACGGCGGCTGGCGGTGGCGCGGGCGTGGCTGCTGGCGCCGCTGTGGCTGCCTCTGCTGCTGCTGGCGAGCGCGATGGCGCCCGACCTCGCCGCCGCCTTCCTGCGCTCGGCCGACCACTGCCTGACCACGGGCGTCGGCCACCACCACCACCTCTGCTTCCTGCACCCGCCACACGGCGCGGAGGGTCCCGTCGGCTGGATGATCGCCTTGGCGGTGTTGGTGCCGGTCACCGCCCTGCTCGGCCTCGCCCTGCGCCGGGCTGGCGACGAGTGGCGGCTCGCGCGCGCCCTGGTCGCGGTCAGTCGGCCGAGCGAACTGGGCGCCGACGTCCGCCTGCTCGACCGCGACGACCCCATCGCGCTCACGGTGGGCTGGTGGCGGCCAACCGTGCTGCTGAGCGAGGGCCTGCTGCTGCGGCTCTCGGCGCGTGGTCGCGAGGTCGTGCTGGCGCATGAGCGGGCCCACGTCGCGCGCGGGGACTGCCGCATGGCCTCGCTCGAGCGGCTGGCGGCGGCGATCCTGCCGCGCATCGTGGCGCGCCCGCTGATCGCCCAGATCGACCTCGCGCGCGAACAGGCCTGCGACGCGGTGGCAGCGCAGCGCGCGGGCGGGGCCTTGGCGGTGGCCACGACGCTGGCAGAGGTGCTGCGCCTCGGCATCCAGGCGCCGCCGATTGGCGTCTCGGTGGCGTCGAGCGCGCTCGAGGCCCGGGTGGCGCACCTGCTCAATCCGGCGCCCAGGTCCTGGGGCTGGCGGCTGAGCTTCGCTGCCCTCGGCCTCGCTGTGGTGGCCGCCGGCATGGGCCCGGGCCACGTCGCCATCGAACACCTCGTCACCCTGCTGCTGCACTGAGGGGGGAGCGATGCCGTTCGGCGATTGGAGAGCACGCTTCAAAACTCCGATGAACGGTCGTCCTTTGGGCCTCTGTTTGGGCTTCGCCTTGGTCATGGCGCCTGCGGCGAAGGCGCAGGCCGAAGGCGAGCCCTGGACCGCCGACGACGCAGCCCGGCGCGCCTTGGCGGCGTTGGACGCGCCGGCCCAGGTCGCTGCGCGTCTGCGGGTGGCGCGGGCCGAGGTGGCGTCGATCACGCAGCTGCCGACGCCGTCGCTGGCGGCCATGCACGAGCACGTGCCGAGCGCCAACGCGGCGGGTTATCTCCAGACCAGCCTCAGCGTACGGCAGACGTTCGATGTCGCGGGGTGGCGACAGCGGCGGCGGGCGGCGCTGCCGCATCAGGAGCGCGCGCTGCAGGCCGAGGGCGCAGAGGCGCAGCTGCAGGTGGCGTCGGCGACGCGGACTGCGTTCTACGACGTGCGCTTGCGGCAGGAGCGCCTGCGCGTGTTTGACGCCTGGCTGACGCGACTCCAAGCCGGGGTCGCTGCCGTGACTGCGCGCCACAAACGCGGCGACGCGGCACGCTTCGAGCTGCGCCGGGTCGAACGCGAGCGCGATGTGGCGCGGGCGCAGCAGGCGCGGGAACAGGCGCTCTTGGCCCAGGCGTGGGCGCAGCTGCTCGCCCTGGCTCCGGCAGCGCAACCGCCGACGCTCGTCGGCGCGCTGGCGCCGCCTGATCCCCCCGTCGCGCTGGAGGCAGAGAGCGCGACCCTGCCGCCGCGCATCGACGGCTTGCGCCATGAATCCGCAGCCCTTGAGGCCGAGGCGCGCACCTGGGGCAGTCCGGCGTGGCGCGGTTGGGCGATCGAGGCGGGCTACCGCTTCGCCCAGGTCGGCCAGGCGACGGGCCACGGCGCGGTGCTGTCGCTCTCGCTGCCGCTCGGGCTGTGGAACGCCGATGGGCCCGAAATCGAGCGCCTGCGCGCCGAGCGGGCCCGGGTCGACGAGGCGCTGCGGCGCGAGAGCGCGCGGGCGCTGCGGAATCGCGAAGCCAGTCGGGCCAGGCTCGTCGCTGCCCTCGCCTCGCTTGGCCAGATCCCGGCGGAAGCGGACGACGGCGACCCGTCGCGCCTGGCCGAGGCGGCCTACCGCGGCGGCGAAGCCAGCCTGCTAGAGCTGCTCGACGCCTATCGCAGCGAGGCGGAGCTGGCGCTCGGACGGCTCGACGTCCAGTGGGAGGCGCGCCGCGCCGCCATCGACCTCGACGACGCCCGGGGCCAAGGGGTGCCGCGATGATTGCGAGCCATCTGCGCCAACAAGGGCTCCTGCTCACCGTCTGCGTCGCGTTCCTCGGCTGCAGGGCCGAGAAACCCGCCGAGCATGCCCATGCGCATGGCGAGGCGGCGCATGACCACGGCGCTAGTGGCCATGACCACGGGGCCGGCGGTCACGAGCACGGCGCCGGCGGCCACGACCACGGCGCCGGCGGCCACGACCACGGCGCCGGCGGCCCCCGCGAGGCGGTCACGCGCTGGGGCGCAAAGACCCAGCTCTTCGTAGAGTTCCCGGCGCTGGTTGTCGGCCAGGACAGCGTCTTCGCGGCCCACCTGACCGATCTCGCCAGACACACGCCGCTGGCCCTCGGGACGCTCCGGGTCGAGCTGCGCGGCGGCGGTGCCGAGACCGAGCGCTTTGCCGTGCAGCGCCCTTCGGTGGCAGGGATCTTTCGACCGAGGGTCCGCCCTGCCATTGCAGGCAAGCGGCAGATCCTCGTGCGCATCGAGGCGCAGGGTCTCGACGAGACCCACGATCTTGGGAGTTTCACCGTCTTTGCCGCCCCCGCCGCGGCCGTCGCAGCACCACGCGAGGCGACCGGCGGCGGCGATGACGGCGACATCTCTGTGCTTCTCGAGCGCCAGTGGCAGATGCCCTTCGGCGTCGAGCGGGTCGAGGTGCGCGCGCTGCGGCCCAGCCTGTCGGCCTTCGCCACCCTGGTGCTCCCGCCTGGCCACGACATCACGGTTCGTGCCCCGCGCGGTGGCCGCGTGCTGGCCCCCGCAGAAAAACCACCGCGCGTCGGCGCCCGCATCGAGGCCGGGGCGACGCTGCTCTGGCTGAGCATGGGACCCGCCGAGGGCGCGGACCTGGCCTCGCTCGACCTCGCGGTCGAACAAGCGGACATCGCGGTCGCGGCAGCCCAGCGCGAGGTGGGCCGTCTGCGGGCCCTCTTCGCCGAGGGCGCGGTGGCCTCGCGTCGCGTGGATGAGGCGCAGAGCGCGCTGGCAGGCGCCGAGGCTGCGCGCCGGGCCGCCCAGCGCCAGCGGGCCGCCATCGCCGGCGGCACAGCGACGGGCCCCATCGGCGACGCCATCGCCGTGACGAGCCCGATGGGCGGCGACGTGCAGGAGCTGCTGGTCAGCCCGGGCGCCTTTGTCGTGCAAGGGCAGCCGCTGGTGCGCGTCGTCGAGCGCGACACGCTCTGGCTCGAGGTCGGAGTGCCGGAGGCCGACGTGGCGCGCGTCCGAGACATCGCCGGCGTCTGGTTCCGACCCGACGGCACAGACGCCGTCATCGATTTGCCGTCCGGCGCCCTCATCGCCGTCGGCGCGGAGCTCGACACCGCGCGCCGCACCCTGCCCTTGCGCTTTGGGGTCGACAACGCCGACCGCCGACTCTTTGCCGGCATGGCGATGCTCGCGCACCTGGTCGCGGCCGAGCCCCTCTTTGTCGATGCCGTGCCGATCGAGGCCGTGGTCGACGATGGCGGCGTCGACGTCGTCTACGTCCAGACCGGCGGCGAGTCGTTCAGCCGGCGCCCGGTGCGCCTCGGCGTCCGCGACGGCCGCTACGTCGAGCTTGAGCAAGGCGTCACCGCCGGCGAGTGGGTGGTCACGCGCGGCGCGTGGTCGGTCAAGCTCGCCGCGACCGCGACCAGCGCCGTCGGCCACGGCCATGCGCACTGAGGCCCGCGCGTGATCGACGCCATCCTGCGCGCTTCGCTGCGACACCGCGCCCTCGTGCTGCTGAGCGCGGTGGCGTTGCTCGCGTGGGGCGGTATTCGCGCGGCGGCGATGCCCATCGACATCTTCCCCGACCTGACGGCACCGACGGTCACGGTGCTGGTCGAGGCCCACGGCATGGCGCCCGAAGAGGTCGAGGTGCTGGTGACCACCCCCCTCGAGACGGCGCTCGCCGGCGCCACGGGGGTGCGGCGGGTGCGCTCGGCGACGTCGGTCGGGGTGGCGACGGTCTGGATCGAGTTTGCCTGGGACACGCCGATCTACACGGCCCGCCAGGTCGTCGCCGAGAAGCTGCAGCTCGTGCAACCCACGCTGCCGCCCGGGCTCGACCCGCCCATCTTGGCGCCCATCTCCTCGATCATGGGCGAGATCATGTTCATCGGCCTGACCTCCAAGACCCGAACGCCGCGCGACCTGCGCACCGTCGCCGACTGGGAGGTGCGCCGCCGGCTGCTCACGGTGCCGGGCGTCGCGCAGGTGGTGCCCATCGGCGGCGAGGTGCAGCAGTTTCAGGTCGTGGTCCGGCCGCAGGCGCTGGCGGCGCAGGGCGTGACGGTCGCCGATGTCGTCGCCGCAGTCGAGGCCAGCAACCTCAACGTCTCCGCGGGGTTCTACCAACAGGCTGGCCAACAGTCGCTGATCTACGGGTTCGGCCGCGCCAGCAGCGCCAAGGACATCGCCCGCGCCGTCGTTCGGCCACGGCCGGGCGCCCCCCTGCGCGTCCTGGACGTCGCCGACGTCGTCGTCGGCAGCGCCCTGCAGATCGGCGACGGCGCGGTCAATGGCCGGCCCGGCGTCATCCTCGGCATCCAGAAGCAGCCCGCGGCGCACACCATCGGCCTCACCGCCGCGCTCGACGCCGCGCTCGACGAGCTCGACCGCGACCTGCCGCCCGACATCACCATCGAGCGGCGTCTGCACCGCCAAGCGGACTTCATCCAAGCCGGCGTCGACAATGTCCGCGGCGCGCTCTTCGACGGCGCGCTGCTCGTGGTCCTCATCCTCGGCATCTTCTCGCTCAGCGGCCGCGCCACGCTGATCACGGCGCTCGCCATCCCGCTCTCGCTGGTGGTCACGGCGCTGCTGCTCGACGTGCTCGGCGGCAGCCTGAACACGATGACGCTCGGCGGCATGGCCATCGCGGTCGGCGCGCTCGTCGACGACGCCATCATCGACGTCGAGAACGTCATGCGTCGTCTGCGCGAGCAGCGGGCGCTGGGCCTGCGCCAGTCGGCGCTGCAGGTTGTGCTCTCGGCCAGCCAGGAGATCCGCGGCTCCATCGTGTTCGCGACGCTGATCACGATGCTGGTCTTCGTGCCGCTCTTCTTCCTGCACGGCGTCGAGGGAAAGCTGCTGGCGCCGCTCGGCGTGGCGTACGTCGTCTCGCTCGCTGCCTCACTGCTGGTGGCGCTGACCGTTACGCCGGCCCTCTGCTCGCTGCTGCTGCCGACGAGCCGGGCGTTGCGCTCCGGGGTCGAGCCAGCGCCGGTGCGCTGGTTGCGCCGCGCCTACGAACCGGTCCTGCGGCGGGCGATGGCGATCTGGCCGGTGCTGGTCGCGCTCTCGGCCATCGCCGCCGTGACAGCGGGGCTGGCGTTGACGCGGGCGGGCCGCAGCTTCCTGCCGGAATTCAACGAGGGAGCGCTGACCATCTCGGTCGTCACCCTGCCCGGCACCACGCTGGCCGAGTCCAACCGGCTCGGCGACCACGTCGAGCGCCTCCTGCTGCGCCACAGAGAGGTGGTGACGACCGCCCGCCGCACCGGCCGCGCCGAGCTCGACGAACACGCCCAGGGGCTGCACGCCTCGGAGATCGACGCCCGGCTCGAGATGGGCGCCCGCTCCAAGGAGGCGCTGCTCGCGGCGTTGCGGGCCGACTTCGCAGCGGTTCAAGGCGCCAATGTCGTCATCGGTCAGCCGATCTCCCATCGCATCGACCACATGATCTCGGGCACGCGGGCGAGCGTCGCCATCAAGATCTTCGGCCCCGACCTGCAAGAGCTGCGCCGACTCGCCGAGCGCGTTGAAGCCGAGCTGAAGGGCGTTGCCGGCGTGGTCGACCTGGCGATCGAGGAGCAGGCGAACCTGCCGCTGCTGAGCGTGCGCTACGACCGGGACGCCCTGGCGCGCTACGGCCTGACGGTGCGAGAGGTCGGCGAGGCGATGGAGACGGCATTTCAGGGCCACAAGGCCACCGCGCTCCGCGTCGGCGCCCGCGCCTTCGACGTCGTGGTGCGCTACCCAGACGAAGCACGCAAGGACCTCGACGTCCTCCGCCGGACGATGCTCCCCATCGCAGGCGGCGGCTGGGTGCCGCTGGAGGCGCTCGCCCGCATCGAGCGCGAGCGCGGCCCGAATCAGATCAGCCGCGAGAATGGCCAGCGCAAAATCGTGGTGATGTGCAACGTCGGCGAGGGGCGCGACCTCGGCAGCGTCGTCGGCGACATCCGGCAGCGGGTCGACGCGCGGGTCCCGCGGCCGGAGGGCTACCAGATCCACTATGGCGGCCAGCTCGAGGCCGCAGAGGAGGCAACGCGGACGCTGCTCTGGATCGGCGCCCTCGTTGCGCTCGGCGTGCTCCTGCTGCTGCACCTTGCGCTGCGCTCGCTGCGCGACAGCCTGCTCGTGCTGCTCAACCTGCCGCTGGCGCTCATCGGCGGCGTCGTCGGCGTCTTTGCCGCCGGCGGCGTGCTGTCCATCGCCTCGATCATCGGATTCGTCGCGCTGTTCGGCATTGCAGCCCGCAACGGCATCATGCTGGTCACGCACGCCCGCCACCTCGTCGAGCACGAAGGCGCGCGCGACCCGGAGACCGCCGTCTGCCGCGCCGCCTCGGAGCGCCTGGCGCCCATTCTCATGACGGCGTTGGCCTCGGGCCTCGGACTGTTGCCGCTGGCGCTGGCAGTGGAACAGCCAGGCAGCGAGATCCAAGCGCCGATGGCGACCGTCATCCTCTTCGGGCTCGCTTCTTCGACCTTCCTCAACATGCTGGTGGTGCCGGCGCTGATGGTGCGCTTTGGCTCGGTGCGAACGGCGGCCAGCCAACCGGCCGTCGAGGTGCCGGGGAGCGACTAGGACGCGGTGCGCGGCGCCTCTTCGGACCCTGCGGAGCGCACAGGCAGAGGCACGGTTGCATCGGGGGTGCGACCTCCGCGCACCGCCCGCCTGGCCCCATGCATCTCTCCACGATTACGTAGGAATCCACCGCTGATTGGTCGCACTCGCGACGCGGCCGCCAGCCAGACCACGGCCTGACATTGACGATGCGCTCTCCTAAGCATCCTGCGCAGCCGCGGCCCGCCTGGTTCGACCGCAACCCAGATGGCGCCTGCGCCCAGCGGCCCAAACATTGCCGTTTCATGGCGTTCCGACCCGGGGCACGACTCCGACCACCGACCCTTGTCGATCGAGCCACCCGCCCCGTAGACTACCGGCGCTGCGGCAGCCCTGCCGAGCCCAGCCTTGCCACAGGACGATCATGTTTCGCGAGCGCGAAGTTACGCTGCGCTACTCCCACACCTTGCTCGACGCGCTGGTCATCGTCACCGCGTTCGCGCTGGCGTTGGCGCTGCGGAGCCAGCACGCCCACCTGCCAGTGCTCAAGGCCATTGCCGCGACGCCGTGGCAGCCGACCGAGGCCGACCCAGCGCAGTACATGCTGCTGCTGACGGTGTCGCTGGCGGCCTGGATCTACGGCCTGCGCAGCGGCCGCGGCTACCTGGTGCCCCATCGCGGCCACCTGCTGCCGATCTTCGCCCTGCACGCGCGCGGGCTGCTGTGGGCGGTTCTGGCGGCCGGCGCGACGGTGTTCGCCGTCAAGCTCGCCAACATCTCGCGCCTCTATTTCGGCTACTTCTATGGCCTTGCCTTCCTGATGCTGCTGACCAAAGACCTCGTGATGCGCAGCTTTGTGCGTCGCCTGCTCGCCAGCGACGCCCACGCCCGCCACGCGCTGCTGGTCGGCGGCGGTCGCCCCGTCTCGTGGTTCGCGGCGACGCTGTCCGGCGCTGGCGACTCGGGTTACCGCCCCGTCGGGGTGCTCTGGTGCGGCGAGGAGGCCGCGCCCGATCGCGTCGGCGGGTTGCCGGTCCTCGGCGAGCTGGCCGACTTGGACCGCGTACTGGTCGACCACCCCGTCGACGAAGTCTTTGTCGTCGGCGGGCCTTCACGCCTGGCCCAGCTCGCGCCGCTGGTGCAGACCCTGACCGAGCGCGGGCGCCTGGTCTCGGTGGTGACGACCAACCACAGCACCGGCGATGGCGTCCGTGGGCGGGTCACCGAATTCGAGGGCGTCCCGATGCTCTCCTACGGCCCCATGCCGCGCGACGCGCTCAGCGGAATCGGCAAGCGCTCGCTCGACATCGCCAGCTCCAGCGTCGCCGCCTTGCTGCTGGCGCCCGTCGCGCTCTTCGTCGTCCTCGCCATCCGCCTGCTCGACCCTGGCCCAGCGCTCTTCGCCCAAGAGCGCCTCGGCCGCGGCGGCAAGCGCTTCTTGCTCTACAAGTTCCGGTCGATGCGCGTCGACGCCGAGGCCGCGCTGCGCGCTGATCCCGTCTTGTACCAGCGCTACGTCGACAACGACTTCAAGCTACCAGAGGCCGAGGATCCACGGGTCTCGCCGCTTGGCCGCTTCCTGCGGCGCTCCAGCCTCGATGAGCTGCCCCAGCTCTTCAACGTGCTCCGAGGCGACATGTCGATGGTGGGGCCGCGCCCCATCGTGCCGGCCGAGCTGCGGCAGTACGAGCCCTACGGCGAAATGTTCCTCGCCGTGCGCCCCGGCGTCACGGGCCTTTGGCAGGTGAGCGGCCGTTCGGACATCCGCTACCCGGAGCGCGCCTTTCTCGACCTCGACTACATCGGCGGCAGCTCGCTCGGCAGCGACGTCTCGATTCTGCTGCGGACTTTGCCGGCGGTGCTGCTGCGTCGCGGGGCGCATTGAGCGTCGACGTCGGCAGGGCAGCTGCCGCCCTGTCGTGGGCTGCGGCGATGGCGCTGCTCACGGGCTGCGGCGGCGGGCAGCGGCTCGAGGACCTCGCAGTTCCGGCGCGCCTGCGCCTCGTCGCCAGCGCCGGCCACCACCTCGTCGTGAGCGGCGAGGCGGACGCCACGAACGTGCTCGCCATCGCCGCCGACGGCGCCATCGTCGCTCGGACGCGCCTCGCGCCCGAGAGCTTCGCCGATGTCGACGCCAACGCCTTCGCTGTGCTCGATCGCCTCGGCGGGCGCGTGCGGTCGCGGGGCCATGGCGACGACGTGGCGCGCTGGCAGTGGCCGATGCGCGGCAAGGCGGTCGATTTCGCCCTCCGTGACCAGGACGTGCTGGCGCTCGACGACAGCGGCCGACTCTGCCTCCTGCGATCCAGCGATGGCGTCGAGCTCGACTGCGTCATCCTGGGCGGCGCAGCCGGCATCGAGCGCGACGGGATGCGCCTGCTCGGTAGCGGGCGGATCAACGGCCAGCCCTGGGCGTGGCTGCGCGGCCACAGCAGCATCATCGCAGCATCTCTGCGCAACGACGGGTGCGGCGCCAAGGCCTGCGAGCCGCGGCACGACGCGGTGGCATGGACCTTCGGCTATGGCCCCGACCTGCCTGCGCCGCAGCTGCTGGGCGACGCGCTGTGGCTGCAGCCGACGGAGGGCGTCATCGAGCTGAGGGACGGACGGACCGGTCAGCTCCGCCGCAGCGAGCTGACGCCGCGCCTCGGCCGGGTCTGGCCGGTTGCAGACGTGCTGCTGGTGGCTGGCACCCGCGACGACGGCCTGCCCCTGTTGGCAGCGCTCGACGCCAACACCGGCGACTTGCGCTGGCAGCGCCGCTGGCGCGACACCCTGCTACCGACGCGCGCTGTCACTGGGCCCGGCATTCTCCGGCTCTTCGCGGCCGACGAGGGCGAGACCGTGATTCGCGCCGCCGATGGCGCCCTGCTCGGGGAGTTGCCGCCCACGCGCGTCTCGGTCGCCAACGAGGAGGGCTGGCTCGGCCAGCTCGCCGACGGCCGCCTGCTCGCGAGCCCCCTCGCCGCCCGCGACCGGCCGACGCTGGCACCCCCACCACCGATGCCGGCATGGCTGCGCAACGGCACGGAGCTTCACTACGTCGTCCGCTGGCCCGGGGAGCCGCCGCGGCGCGTGACGCTGCGCCTGCAGGAGTTCGCCAGGACGGGAGCGCGGGTTCAGTTCCCGGGCCCTGCGGGCGCCTCGCTGACGCAGCTATGGACCGTCGACGCGCTCGAATCGGGCCGCGGCCTGTGCCTGTTGCCCCGGCAGGGCGATCCAGAAGCCAGTCGTTGTCCAGCCGTCCTGGTCGGCCGCGCCACCGTTCGCTCGCTGGTCAAGGGCCAGACCGAGGCCCTCGACTGGCCCGGGGCACCGACGCTTGGCACCACCTACGCCGGGCCCGGCTTGCACGCGGTCGGTCTTCGCCTCGGCGACGCCGAGGCGCCGCAGCTCCACCTGCTGCCCTCGCTGCGGATGCGCGCCAGCCAGGGCGACGGCGTGCTGGAAGTCGGCGCCTGGCCCGACGCGCCCCTGCTGCTCAATCTGGAGCGCGGCGCGTTGAAGATCACCTTCGTCGGCGCGGCCACCCTGCCCGCAACCTGAGCCACGACGACACACGCCTGGCCCATTCCCCAGGGCTTGCTGTCGGTCGGTGGCGGGAGCGCCGCTGCACGCGCACGGCAGACGGCGCCTGGTCAGCGGCTTCCTGTGCCGAGCCGGCGGAGTCCGTGCCAGGAAGCCGTACGGTTGGCGTTGCAGTCCGGGGACGCCTGCCACTCGCCTAACGGGTCAGCCAACGCGATTGGCGGACGGTCACCAGCGCCAGCGGGTAGATCCACTGCAGGGTCAGGAGCGCAAACACCGCGTAGGCGAGGGTGTAGACGGCGTCGAAGGTCCGCTCGCTCTTGAGAAAGATCGCCATGTGGACGAGCGCAACGCAGAGCGCCATGGACACCGACCGCAGCAACAGATCGGGATGCAGGAACACCAGGAACCACCCCGCGACCAGCAGATAGAGCCGAAGGGGCAGCTGCAGGTAGTTGAACAAACCGTCGATGACGCCCGGGAGCCGCCGCCAACTCTGCAGAACATCGCCGATGTTGGCTACGTAGAGCGTGCTCTCGCGCAAGTTGCTGCGCGCCCAGCGCAGGTACATCAAGGACAAGCGCTTGTAGGTCGTCGGCACCGTGGTGCGCGCCACCGCGTTGCCTTGGTAGACCGTGCGCTTGCCCGACCACAGCACGCGGTTGGCCAGGTGGTGGTCGTCGCCGTTGCTGCAGCGTGCGCCGAGGAAGGTGACGTCGCGCCAGGCATTCCAATGCGGGCGCACGGTCGCGACGCGGTAGGCCGAGAGGGCGCCGGGCGTGACGAAGACGCTGCCGAGCTGGCTCTGGTACGCGCGGGAGAAGTCGAAGCCGATGCGGTAGCGCACGGCGAGCATGCGGGTCAGCACGTTGTTCTCGCGGTTGAGGACGTCGATGCGGCCGGCGACGGCGCCGACGTCCTCGGCGAGCGCCAGCGGAGTCACCAGGCAGCGCAGGGCGTCGCGGGCGACGACGGTGTCCGAGTCGACGGTGACCACCACGTCGCTGTCGACGTGGCCAAAGCCGGTGAACAGCGCAAAGCGCTTGCCCCGGTTCTGCTCGTGGCGCAGCAGCATCACGCGATGCGGGGCTGCCAGCGCCGCTTGCTCCGCCCAGCGCGCGGTGTCGTCGCGGCTGCCGTCGTCGACGCAGATGATCTGCAGCTTGTGGCTCGGATAGTCCGAGGCGAGGAGCGAGCGGATGGCCGCGGCGACGGTCGGCCCTTCGTTGTAGGCCGGGATCACCACCGTGACGGTGGGCAAACGCGGATCGTCGGCGGCGAGGGGCGCCACGGGGCGATAGCGCAGCCAGAGCGCGATGCGCCACGTGAGCGAGATGAGGGCGAGGCAGGCGAGGACCATCGCCGGCTTGCCGACGAGTGACCACAGCGTCGGGCCGAGGTAGGCCTTGGCGAGGGCGACGCGAGAGGGGCCGAGATCGGCAGACCAGAGCGCCACCATCGCGGTGAGGGCGCCGACCACGATGAGGACGCGCTCCAGGACGCCGGCAGCCGCCCCAGTGTCGTCGTTGCCCGCCGTCGAGGGAGGGGCCTCCACTGGGGTTGAATGCGTGGCGCGGACGCCGTCGTTTGCACCGAGGTGCTCGGCGTCCAGGGCGTGCCGGCGCTGCAAGATTTGCATCCAGGCGATCATGGACTGCCCCTCCGGGGCCGTCGCGCCAGCGGACGAGACCTCCACCTGGGTCCCGCATCGCACGACAGCTCGTACTTTAGCCCTGCCGCCAGGGCACGCAAGGGAACAACGGATTGGGGCCTTCCGCGCTTCACTGCGTCGCGCGAAGTGGCACTTCTGCTGCGCAAAGGCGTCGTTGCTGACCCCTCAAGGTGACGGTTCAGACGGGCCGCGGTGTTGAATGTTGCGGCGGGGCCTGCCGTTGCCTAGTGTGTGGGCGTCGCCACGGCTCGGCGCACCCTCGCCCCAAGGAGGCCTTTGATGTCGACTTCCCCGTCCTACCGTTCCACCCTGCAGGCCCCGCTCGCCGCCGCAGCGTTGGCGCTTGTCGCCAGCGGCTGCGTCTCCAAGCTCACCGGCAACGAGGGCAACCTCGTGTTCAGCTACATCGCGGACGACAACGCGTTCGACTTCAACAAGGCCATCGCCATCGGCGCCCGGCTCGACATCGCGGTCGCGGAGAGCGGCAGCGAGAAGGCGGCACAGCTTCAGGCCGCCACCTCCGCGGATCCCAAGGTGCTCTCGGTCGTCAGCACGGCTGCGAGCTCGGCGACGGTCGAGGGCGTCGGCGACGGCAACACGCTGCTCGAGGTGGAGGCGACGGTCTCTGGCGGCGAGACAGTCTCGGACTCGGTCAACCTGCGGGTGCGCAAGCCCGAGGTGCTGCAGCTCCACCACGTCTGCACCACCGACAGCAAGGCGCACTACCTGACCGGCAACCTGGTCGGCATCGCCTACGAACTGCAGCTGAAAAATGGCGAGAACGTCATCGGCTATGGCCTGCACCCGGTCAAGATCACGCCAGCGACCGGCGCCGCGCTCGACACCAAGACCAAGGCGCAGCAGTTCTTGTGGCTGACCATCGGCAGCACGCCGGGCACGGTCGAGCTGGCGAGCACCATCGACAGCCGCAAACTGACCCTTGAGGTGGTGGCTCCGGCCGCCATCGATGGCGCCCTGCTCGACGGCGACGCGGTGGTGACCACGGCACTGGTCGGCACCAAGAAGCTCGTCCACGTGCGGCCGACGGCTGGCGGCAGCCCGGTGTGCGGCGCCAACACCGAGTTCTCGGCCCAATCGACGGCGCCAGAGGTCTGCAAGGTCAAGGCGCTGACCGTGGCCAACGTCACCGAGGGCACCATCGACGCCTGGGGCTGGATCGAGGTCGAGGCGCTCAAGATCGGAACCTGCACCTTTGAGGTCCTCTACCCGAAGGGCAAGGCTGGCGCCGGCTTGAAAGCGGGCCTCGAGCTCACCGTCAAGCAGCTGGTCGGGCCGTGAGCGAGGCACAGCGCAGCCCCGACGGTGGTCTACGGCGGCGCCTTGGCGCGCGGCGGCGGCGCTGATGCCGGCCCTCTTGGTGGGGGTCGAACCCCCGGGTGGCGAGGCCGCCGCCATCGCAGCCATCGCCGCGCCCCATCTACGCATGGTCCCGCTCGACCTCGCGGCGGCGCTGCGGCGCTGCGCCGGTCTGCTGGAGCTGACGTTGCCGGAGGAGGCCGTCGAGTCCGCCGCGGCGGCCCTTCGCGCCGCGGGGAAGCGCTACTACGCCCTCTCGTCGCAGTTCGCGCCCCGCCTGCCCAAACCGCTGCAGGCCTCGACGCTGGACCCACGCGACCCGCAGCGCTTGTTGGCGCAGGTGGCACTGACCGGCCCTCCCGAGTCCTTGCCTTGGACCAGCGTGCTGGTGGCCCTGCCCGCCCAAGTCGGCGCCGGCGGGGGCGGATCTTCGGCGGGTCAGGACGGCGGCGACGGCAAGCCGTTGGCACAGCAGGTGATGGGCGTCGCGAGCTCGCTGGCCTTCACGGGCGGCTTGAGCCTGCTGGCGGGCAAGGGCAAGAAGAGCGACGGCGACAAAGCGCGCGACCGGCCTACCATCGAGCCGACGCGGTCGCTCCTGGTCCTCGTCGCGGTGCGCGGTCCCGGCGAGTTCGTCCGCCTCCACACCTACGCCGATCGCTGCAACTACCGGGTCCTGCCCGCGCCACAGCCCAACGCCGAGGCGAATTGGCGCGCTCTGCTCGCCGCGCTGCGGGCGCGTTTTCCGGCGGGCATCGCCGGCGCCGAGGCGCTCCTGGCGGCCGAATCTGGCCAACGCGGGCCGCTTTTTGCCGATGACGCTGCCTTGGTCGAGCACACCCGCTGGCTGTTGGCGCTGCGCGTCCTGCAGCGGCTTGGGCACCTGCGACCCTAGACCGGCACGGGGCGCGGTGGCGTCTTCCGTGGGCCGGTTGGCGGCAGAAGCCTAGTTGAAGCCAAAGCGGCGCGCGGCCTCGCCATAAGCGGCGCCGGCCGGCGTCAGGGTCCGCGCCTTGGTCGTGGTGTCGACCTCGTAGAGGCCAAAGCGCATCCCCATGCCGTGGTTCCACTCGTAGTTGTCCAGCAGCGACCACGCGAAGTAGCCGCGGACGTCGACGCCGGGCTTCTGCATGGCGCCGTGCAGGGCCTTCAGGTGCGGGCGGAAGTAGGCGTCGAAAGCGGCCGTCTTGTCGCCGGACGTGCCGTTCTCGGTGATGTAGATAGGGAGCTTGTACTCCGTCGACGCCCAGGTCACGACCTCGGCCATGCCCTCCGGGTAGTCCTGCCAGACGCCGGCGGCCAAATCGGGCGAGCTGTCGAGGAAGGGGAACTTGTCGGCGGCGCCTGGAATCGGCTTACCCTGGGCGAGGATGCGCGTGTAGTAGTTGATGCCGATGAAGTCCATCTTGCCCTTCATGTCGTCGCGCGTCTCTTCGAAGATGCCGTCGAGGTTTCGGTCGAGCTTGCCGTTGACCGTCGCCTCCAAGAACACGCGGTTGTAGACGTGGGCGAGGTGCTCGGCGGCGACGACGTCTTTGGGGTTGTCGGGGTTGCTCGGCTTCATGGCCACGAGGTTCGGGACGAGGCCCACCTGAGCCGCCTTGCCGTCGCCATCGACGTCGACTTTGTCCTCCTGATGGACGGCGTCGTACATGCGGGCGTGCGCCTCCATCATGGTGAAGGCGACCTTGACGCCCTCGTCCCAATAGAAGGTCAGCGCTGGCGGGTTGGTACGGTCCGCGGACGGCAGCAGGTAGCCCGAGAGGACCACTGCGAAGGGCTCGTTCAGCGTCGCCCAGATGTCGACCTCGGCGCCGTAGGTGCGGGCGCACCAACCAGAGAAGCGCGCCAGGTGGGGGATGATGACGTCCTTGTCCAACCATCCGCGGGCCTTGCACGTCGACGGATTGGCGTTGCAGGCCTTGCCGTCGTGGATCCACAGCGGCAGCGTGTAGTGGTTGAGGGTGACCATCAGCGTCAGCTTGCGCTTGCGCGCCGCCTGGAACATGGCGCGGTAGTGGTCGCGCGCTTTGGGGTCGACGTAGGCGTCCAGGTCGGCCACGGTCTTGGCGTTGGCGGCGTCGGCCTTGGGGAAGAGGCGGCTCCACTCGACCGAGAGGCGAATGGCGTTGTTGTGCAGGCCCTCGGCGGCGCGCTGGAAGTCGGCATCGTAGGTCTCCCACATGCCGGGGCCGATGCTGACGGGCTCGCCGCTGAGGTGGTTCGCCTTGTCTTTGACCATCTTGGCGTCGGTGACGAACTGGTACCAGTCGGAGTTGCGGTCTTCGCACGCCTCGGCCGGCATCGTCGGGCAGCCCATGTCGACCTGAAAGCCGGCGGTGGCGGTGCCCCAGAGGAAGCCCTTCGGAAAGGCAAAGGCCGGCGCCGGCTCGGCCTTGGTCTCGGGCTCCGCGGCCTCACTGCAGGCAGCGAGCGCGAGCGCGGCGACGGTGCAGAGGACCCAAAGACGTAGGGACATCATGACCTCACGGGGTGGCGCCGCTGTGCAGGCGCCGCGGCGCTACACGACGACGCTGACCATCTTGCCGGGAACCACGATGACCTTGCGTGGCGCTTTGCCGTCCAGCCATTTGGCCACCTTCTCATCGGCCAGGGCCCACACTTCGAGCTGGTCGGCGCTCGCGTCGACCGGGGCGATGAGCTTGCTGCGGACCTTGCCGTTGACCATGATCGGCAGCTCGACCGTGGCCTTGACCAAGCGCGTCTCATCGAAGGCCGGCCAGCCGCCATCGACGACGGGCGCGGCCTGTCCGAGCCTGTGCCAGAGCTCCTCGGCGAGGTGCGGCGCCAGTGGGCCCAGCAGCCGGGCATAGTCGAGGGCGATCGGCCGCTCCAGCACATCGCGCTTGAGCAGCAAGTTGCAGAGCTCCATCAGCTTGCTGATCGCGGTGTTGAAGCGCAGGTGTCGCAGATCGTCCGAGACGCCCGCGATGGCGGCGTGGCGGGCGGCCTCGACCTCGTCCGGCGCGTCGCCCTCGACCATCGGCTTGTGGAAGAGGCTCCAGATCCGCTGCAGGAAGCGGCGCGTACCGTGCAAGCCGGCGGTCTGCCAGGGCTTTATCTTCTCGACCGGGCCCATGAACAGGATGTAGAGGCGGAAGGCGTCGGTGCCGAAGCGATCGATGACATCGTCGGGGTTGATGACGTTGCCGCGCGACTTGCTCATCTTCTCGCCGTCTTCGCCGAGGATGAGGCCCTGGTTGAGGAGCCGGGGAAAGGGCTCGTCGTCGGGCACGACGCCGCAATCGAAGAGGACCTTGTGCCAGAAGCGGGCGTAGAGCAGGTGCAGGACGGCGTGCTCGGCGCCGCCGACGTAGAGATCGACCGGACCCCAGTAGTCGATGGCGCCCGGGCTCGCCGGCGCGGTGGTGCAGCGCGGGTCCATGAAGCGCAGGTAGTACCAGCAGCTCCCCGCCCACTGCGGCATGGTGTTGACCTCGCGGGCGAACCAATCGTCTCCGCGCTGGAAAAAACGCCACTGGAGCGCCTTGGCCAGCGGCGGCTGAGCGTCGCCGGTTGGCGCGAAGTCGTCCAGCTCGGGCAGGCGAATCGGCAGCTCCGAGTCTGGGACAGCCTGCGGGTTGGCGTAGTCGATGTGGACCGGATCGCCGCGGCGCGGGTCGAAGAGGCCGCGGTCGGCGCCGGGCCCCGGGTGACAGGGGTAGACGATGGGGATGGGCTCGCCCCAGTAGCGCTGACGCGAGAAGACCCAGTCGCGCAGCTTGAACTGCACCTGCCGGCTGCCGACGCCGAGCGCCTCGAGGTGCTCGATCATCACGGCCTTGGCCTCGGCGGTCGGGCGCCCGTCGAGCAGGCCCGAGCTGCAGGCGATGCCATGCTCAGGCTCGGCGGCCTCGAGCGGATCGTCGAAGCGGCCGTCGGCCTGGCGCACCACGCGCACGATGGGCAGCGCGAAGGCGCGGGCGAAGGCGAAGTCGCGCTCGTCGTGGCCTGGCACTGCCATGATGGCGCCGGTGCCGTAGGTGCCGAGGACGTAGTCGGCGATCCAGACCGGGATGCGCGCGCCGTTGACCGGGTTGATCGCGAATGCGCCCGTGAAGACGCCGGTCTTCTCCTTGCGGTCGTCGACGCGGTCGCGCTCGGACTGGCTGGCGGCGGCGCTGACGTAGGCCTCGACCGCCTGACGCTGGGCGCCGGTGGTGAGCACGCCGACCAGCGGGTGCTCGGGCGCCAGCACCATGTAGGTGGCGCCGAAGAGGGTGTCGGGGCGCGTGGTGTAGACCGAGATGGCGAGGTCGCCGCGGTGCACGTCCGGCCCGTCGCTGTCGGGATCGGCGACCGCGAAGCGCACCTCGGCGCCCTCGCTGCGGCCGATCCAGTTGCGCTGCATCGCCAGGATGCCCTCGGGCCAGTCCAGGCGATCGACGCCCTCGAGCAGGCGCTGAGCGTAGGCGGTGATGCGCAGCAGCCACTGTCGCATCGGCAAGCGGACGACGGGGTGGCTGCCGCGCTCGCTCTTGCCGTCGATGACCTCCTCGTTGGCGAGGACCGTCCCGAGCGCTGGGCACCAATTGACCGGGATCTCGTCCTGGTAGGCGAGGCCGCGTTCGTAGAGGCGCAAGAAGATCCACTGCGTCCAGCGCACGTAGTCGGGGTCGGTGGTGTCGACCTCGCGGCGCCAGTCATACATGTAGCCGAGGCGCTGGATCTGACGGCGGAAGGTGTCGATGTTGCGGCGGGTGGTGATCGCCGGGTGGGTGCCGGTCTGGATGGCGTACTGCTCGGCGGGCAGGCCGAAGGCGTCCCAGCCCATCGGGTGCAGGACGTTGAAGCCGCTGGCGCGCAGGACCCGGCAATAGCTGTCGGTCGCGGTGTAGCCGGCAGGGTGGCCGACGTGGAGGCCGGCGCCCGACGGGTAGGGGAACATGTCGAGCACGTAGCGCTTGGGCTTGTCGGCGTCGAGGTCGGCGTTGAAGGTGCCGTTGGCGAGCCAGTAGGCCTGCCACTTGGACTCGACCTCGAGCGGCTGGTAGCGGCCCTCGTCGCTGTGCTCGTCGTCTGCGGTCTGCTCGGCCGTGCGGTCGTCGGTCATGGGAGGCTCCGTCTTTTGCCGCTTTTTCGCCAGGGCGGCGCGGCGTGCGGCGCACGTTGCCGCAGGGGCGGCTTGCGGGCAAGGGTAAGGGCCCCGCGGCACTGGGTCGGCTCAGTGGCTGCCGGCGTTCACGACGACGACGGCGTCGAGATCGGCGCCCGCGGTCGGCGGCACGGCGGGCTGTGCGCCGGGATCGCGCACGCGCACGAAGATCGCGCGGTTGAGGCCGATGGCCTTCAAATCGAACGCGTCGCCACCAGCAGCGGCGGGATCCGCCGGATCGACGCCGTTGCCAGGTGCGCTGTGAACGGGCGAAACCCCAGCGCAGCCCGGGAAACCGGCCGCCTTTGCGGTGGGGTCGCAGGGAAACTCGACGAAACTGACGCCGTCCAGGCTGACCCCGACGATGGCGGGCTCCGGCCAGTTCTTGAAGGCGTTCTCGAACACGATGAAGTCGGGCCCAGGGCCGTCGACGATGGCGACATCGAAGCCGAGCACGATGCTGCCGCCGCTGCCGAGCGACACGACGTCGAGCGAGCCGGAGGCCGCGCCGCCGCCCTTCGGCGGGCCGAGCACGATGCTGGGCATGGCGTCTTGACCGAAGCCGGCGCCGGGCCCGGGCGAGAAGGCCACGACTTTTGTGGCGAAGTAGCCAGCGCTGCCGGCGCTGTCGCCGTCCACGGCGTCCCATGCGGCGGCGTCTGGAGCGTCGACGCCACCCCCGCTGTCAGCTCCCATCGCCGACGGGGCTCCGGCCTCGGCGCACGCGGCGAGCAGGGTCCAGCAGAGGGCAGCGAGCGTGGCGCGGGTCATGGGCTCCGAGGTCTAGGCCTGGCGTGGCCGGGACGGCACTCTAGCGCGCGGCTGCAGGCAGGCCAACGCCGGGCGACGACAGCGAGCAGGCGGCCAGTTCGGTGCGCTGGTCCAGGGCCAGACTCGCCCGGCCATGGGTTCAGGGCCGCACGGCGGGCTGATAGGGCCGCACGGCGGGCTGATAGGGCCGCATCACGCGCCGCTCGGAGCGCCTTCCGCAAGGGCCCGGGCCTCGCGCCCCATGCCTTTTCGCGCTAGCCTGCCGGGCCCCGCCGCGGCCCGCGCCTGCGGTGGCACGCGCCAGCCAAGGGCGCCAGAGGGAGCCAGCGTGCGACGATTCTATGCCACCACGCCCATCTACTACGTCAACGCCCGCCCGCACATCGGCCACGCCTACTGCACGGTGGTCGCCGACTGCGCCCGCCGTTACGAGCAGCTGCGGGGTGCCAGCACCTACTTCTTGACCGGCAGCGACGAGCACGGCCAGAAGGTGCAAGAGGCCGCCGACAAGCGCGGCATGAACCCCCAGGCCCACGTCGACGAGCTGCACCGCGCCTTTTTGACGCTGTGGCCAGAGCTGCACTGCCTGCCCGACCAGTTCATCCGCACCACCGAGGCGCGTCACCGGCACGTCGTGCAGCGGGCGCTGCAGCAGCTCTTTGATGCGGGTCTCATCGAGGCGCGCGTCTTCGAGGGCTGGTACTCGACCGCCGCCGAACGCTTTTGGACCGAGAAGGACCTCGTCGACGGCAAATGCCCCGACACCGGCCAGGCCGTGGTCTGGCTGCAGGAGCGCAACTACTTCTTCTTGATGAGCCGCTACCAGCAGCCGCTCATCGAGGCGCTGCAGTCGGGCACCATGCGCATTCTGCCCGCCAACCGCGCCAACGAGGTGCTCGGCTTCTTGCGCGAGCCCCTGCAGGATCTGTGCATCTCGCGGCCGAAGTCGCGTCTGCAGTGGGGCATCGAGCTGCCCTTCGACCGCGACTTCGTCTGCTACGTCTGGTTCGACGCCCTGCTCAACTACGTCACCGCCATCGGCGGCCTGGGCGCTGAGGCCGAGAACCGCGCGCTGCTGCCCGAGGCCCTGCAACCCGAGAGCGAAGGCGGGCGCGGCTCGTTCGCGACCTGGTGGCCGTCGGTCACCCATTTTCTCGGCAAGGACATCCTGACCACCCACGCCGTCTACTGGCCGACGATGCTGATGGCGCTCGGCCTTCCGATCCCGCGTACGCTCGTCGTCACCGGCTGGTGGCTGATGGGCGACGCCAAGATGTCGAAGTCGCTCGGCAACGTCGTCGATCCGCTCGACCTCGGGCGCCGCCACGGCATGGAGCGCCTGCGCTTCTTCTTGCTGCGCGAGATGGCGGTCGGTCAGGACGCCAATTTCTCCGAGGAGGCGCTGATTCGGCGCGCCAACACCGAACTGGCGAACGATCTCGGCAACCTCCTACAGCGGGTGACAACGCTGGCCCACCGCTCCTTCGGCGGCCTGGTGCCTGCGCCGACGCCCGCCGACGGCGCCGCCCGCCCCCTCTCGCCAGCGCTGCGTTCTGCCATCGCCATGGGCAGATACCTGGTCGGCGACGAGGCCACAGGCTGGGGCGCTGCCGCCGCCGATGCCGACCCTGGGCAGGCGTTGCCGATCACCCGCAACCTCGATGAGGCGCGGCTGCACTCGGTCCTCGCCGACGCGATGGCGCTGGTCGGCCGCCTCAATGCCGCGCTCTCGGCCGACGCCCCCTTCAAGACTGTCAAGGACGACCCGGTGACGGCTGCCAACACCGTCTACCACGTGCTGGAGGGCCTGCGCGTCGCCGCCACCCTGCTCTGGCCGGCCATCCCGGTCGCAGCCGAGGACGTACTGCGCCGAGTCGGTTGGCATGGGCCAGTGCCCCTTCTGGCCAGCCTGCGTTGGGGCGACCTGCCCGCCGGCCAGGAGCTTCCGCCTATCGGTGCCCCACTTTTCGCGCGCATCGAGGCGCTGCCCCCGCCAGCCCCCGCGGCCGTCGTCGATGCGCCCTTGACCGCGACCTCTATCTCGACTGCGCCCGCCGCCGAGGGGGAAGTCGCCGGGCCACCGATCATCGGCTACGAGGCCTTCGCCGCCCTCGACCTGCGCGTTGGGGTGGTGCTGCAGGCCGAAGCCATGCCCAAGAGCAACAAGCTGCTGCGACTGCAGGTCGACCTCGGGCCGCTCGGCACCCGCCAGATCCTGGCCGGTGTGGCGCTGCACCTCACGCCGAAGCAGCTCGTCGGCACCCGCATCCTCGTGCTCGCCAACCTCGCACCGCGCAAGCTGATGGGCCAAGAGAGCCAGGGCATGATGCTGCTGGCGGAGGGCCCCGATGGCGTCCTGTTGCCGATGCGGCCCGATGGCGAGGCACCGGCCGGGTCGCGGGTCAGCTGAGCGGCGACGCCTTCGCCCTTACTCTTTGCGGAACACCCAGTTGCGCGCCAGCACGTAGTTGACGATGGTGGCGACGCCGATGCCGACCAGGTTGGCTGAGGTGCGGCGCCAGCGCAACAGGCTGGTGCCCGGTAGGCCCGCACTGTCGAGCGCCTCTTGCAGCGACTGCCAGAACGCGGCGAGGGCAGGCGTGTCGAGCGCCAGCAAGATGCCATTGAGTACCGCGGCCTGCACGGCGAAGGCCACAGAAGCGCTGGCGTAGTAGCGGAGCAGACGGTGGCCGAGGGTCCGCGCGTAGTCGCCGCCGGCCTGGCGAAAGGTCAGGCGGTCGTTCAGCGCGAAGTTGCTGGCGACGCTGACGATCCAGCCGGCGAGCGCGGCCACATTGACCGCCACCAGGCCGCTGAGGCCAAAGTCCTCGACCGCGCCGAGCACCAGCAGATAGATGGCCATGTTGACCAGCACGCCGCTGCCGCCGGCGGCGCAGAAGGTCAGAAAGCGCCGTCGCCGCACCAGCACGGCGCGCACACGGTCCGAAAGCGTGGGGGCTGGGGCGGCCAAGGGCTCAGGCACCGCCGGCAGGTCCGAAGAGCCCGCGCTCGGTGCAGACGGCGTCGCCGGCAGCGTCGTGGGGCTCGACGGGCGACCACGGCACCACCGCGGCCGAGGGCAGCACGAGCACGACGACGCAGTCGGCACGCACCCGTAGCAGGTAGCGATCGTAGTAGCCGCCTGCCCGGCCAACGCGGCGCAAGCCTCCGTCGGCGGCGAGGGCCGGGACGACCAGAAGATCGAGCGCGTCGGCGTCGAGCTGGGACCCTTCGGGCTCCAGGATGCGCGAACGCGGCCGGGCGCGCAGCGCCGTCGGCCCCGCCGAAGCCGCGAACTCCATCAGCCCGGGCTCCGGGCTCAGCCGCGGATAGGCGAGGCTGCGGCCGTCTGCGAGCAGCCGGTTGGCGAGCTGGCGCGTGTCGACCTCGGCGCCGATCGGCGCGTAGAGGCCAATGGTGCGGGCATCGAGGCGCGCTGCGAGGCTGGCGAGCGCATCAGCGAGTCCGGCAGCGAATCGCGCGCGCAGCGGCGCCTGCAGCCCACGGGCAGCGGCCTCGCCGGCGGCACGGGCGGCGGCTTTGCCAGGCGCGACGCTGGCCGCGACCGCGACCGGCGACAGGCCCTGCAGCGCGGGGTGGGCGAGCGCGACGCGGCTCACGACTGACCGCCAGGCCCCGAATCGGGGGCGTCCATGGCCGGGGCCAACGGGTCGACTGCGGAGGCATCGGCGGGGCTCGGTGCCTGCTGCGTCAGCGTCTCCAGCGAGGCGTCGAGGTCATCGAGCTGGGTCAGCGCGGCGTCCAGGCCGCGACCGAGGCTCTCGCGCAGGCCGCTGAGAGCGCGTCGCGCCGCCAGCAGCTCGTCGGCCAATGCGAGCGCGGCCAGCTGAGCGGCGGTCTGTCGGTTGGGGACGCTGGCGCGCAGCTCGGCCATGCGGGCATCGGCGAGCGCCGCGGCTTCGTGCAAAAGCGCAGGGTCCTTCTCGGTCCGCAGGGCGAACGTCTCATCCCCGAGCTTGACGCGCACGACCTCGGCCATGGCCGGCCTCCACGCCGCGGGCTCGCCTGCAGCTGCCGCGGAGGCTTGCCGCCGGGCGCGGCACTGTCAAGGTCTGGAAGCGCTTTCGGGGTTTGCCGGCGCCTTCTCGCTCCAGTGCCGCGCCCGATCGACGCGTGACGCTTGCCAGGTTACGTTCTATCTCCATCGTTCTACGTTCGATTCTGTGCGTCCGCGTAGCGACAGCAGGCATCGCACCGACCCTGCCTGGACGCGGTGAGCGGCGGCCGGCCGCGGGAATGGTCGAGGCTGGCGATGCGTTGACCGCTCGTTGTCCCGCTGCGATAAGTCGCCGGCGCCGCCAGTCGACGGCGAAAGGAGCCCATGGCCGCGCCGTCTGCCGCTGATAACGCCCGCACCCGCAAGCGCCGCATCGCCGAGCTCGAGGAGTTCTCCGGCTGGCTGCTGCGCGAGTCCAAGCGGCTCTTGCGCAAGCACGGCGCCAAGGTCGACGCGTCGCTGGTCGCCGCCATTGAGCGTCAGCGCACGGCCCTCGAACGTGTCAGCGCCCTGCCCGCCGCCGATCGCGACCTGGCCGCGGTGGAGGAGGCCGTCGACGCCCTGGACCGCAGCCTGACGGCATCGTTCGCCCGCTACCGCAAGTCGCCGACCCGCGAGTACCTGGAGGCGGTCGGCGGCGCCGTGCTTCTGGCCCTGCTGATCCGGGCCTTCGTCTTCGAGGCGTTCAAGATCCCGACCGGGTCGATGATCCCGACCCTGCATGTCCACGACCACCTCTTCGTCAACAAGTTCCTGTACGGACTCAAGATCCCGTTCACGCGCATCCGTCTCTTCGGCATTCGCACGCCGTCGCGGGGCGAGATCGTCGTCTTCGAATACCCCTACGACGACGACGCCGACTCGGCGGGCAAGGACCTCATCAAGCGGGTGGTCGCGGTGGCGGGAGACCGGGTCCGTCTGCGCGAGAATCGCCTGGAGATCCAGGGCGCGCCGATCGGACAGCGCGTCCTAAGCGAGGGTGACTGCGGCGAGGCCGTGGAGCTGGTGCGCGCTTGCGTCGACCAACCGGACCGCACCTGCCTGCACAGCGGCGGCGGCGACGGGCCCGTGCTCGCGTCCTTCGCCAGCCCGGCGGAGGCGCTGGCCAAGATCGCAGAGCTCGAGGGCTACAACTGCCGTCAGGTGCGCGAGTGCCTCGACGGCCACGCCTGGACCGCGCAGTACCGCGTCAGCGACGCTGCGGGCCGCGGATTCATCGGGGCCGTCAACGACGCCAACTGGCCGCCCTCAGGCTTCGATGGGCTGCGATTCGGCCCCAACGCCCGCGCCTACGTTCCGCCTGAGAACGACGCCTGGCCGGACTTCGTGGTGCCCGAGGGTCACTTGTTGGTGATGGGCGACAACCGCGACAACAGCAAGGATGGTCGCTTCTTCGGCCTCGTGCCCGTCGAGGTGGTCAAGGGCAAGGCCGGCTTCATCTGGTACGCCTACGAGCGCGATTTCTGGAAGCCGAACTGGAGCCGCATCGGCCAGGTGGTGCACCAGGACGCCGAAACCGGCGAGTGCGACCCGAGGCCCGAGGCGAAGGCCAACCCCTAGGGCTCAGCGCTGGCGGGCCGGAATGCGGTCGACGACCCACGACACCGAGAGCTTGGCCGCCACAATGGCCACTGCGACACCCGCGACAACCGTCCCAATCAGCATCATCGTCCCCATCGCACCCTCCCGCTGCGGCTTCGCGACCGCCGCCTCGTCGCATCGGACGAAGGCGCCTGCTCGCTTCTGACGCGGACGGGCCGCGCCTCCGTTTTCGACCGTAGCCGAGGGTGCGGGCGCGGCAAGAATTCGATCTGCTCAGCTCATCTTCCGCGCGTAGCGGTGGCCGGCGGCCCGGGCTTTTGCCCTGCTGGAACGCTGACGTCAAGGCATTTTGACGGTTCTGGCAGGGCGGTCGCAAAGTCGACGTCAGCGCCGACAACCCTCACCCCCGCCGCTTCGCGGCACCCCCTCTCCCGCTGAAGCGGGAGAGGGGGGCACTGAATTCATTGTCATGTCGCCCCTCTCCCGCCCGACGGGAGAGGGGGTGGGGGGGTGAGGGTGTCTTTCGCTCCGGACCTTGCGATAGCCCTGACGGTTCTGGGCGCCCTTTTTGCTTGCCAAGGCGTCGTCGCCCGAGCCCTCTTCCTCGCAGGTGGCCTGCCGCGTCCGTGCCTTGGCCGGGAAGCCAGACAGGGAGGTCAGGTTGGCGCGCCGGTAGTCCGGGCGTAGCGGGCGCAGCCGGGCGCGCGGGCCGACTCAGTAGCTGAACTGCAGCTGCGCCCTGCCGACGTGGCCCGACTCGATGCGGTAGGGGTACTTGTCCGAGGTCCGGGTGGCGATGTCGTAGGCGAGGACCAGCTCCAGCGCCTTCCAGATTTGCCACTCAGCGCCAAGCTCTAGCTCGCGGATGCGATAGTAAGGCGCATTGGTCATGAACTTTTTGCCGCCATCATAGGTCGTGGCCCTTACAAAGGGCAGCAGCGCCTCCGTGCCGAACGGACCCTTCAGCGCCACGGTCGCCGTCACGTAGCCGCCTTGGAGACGGCGGCTGGCGATGGTCGTCTGGGTCGCCGCGTCGCGCCCCTGCTGCGGCCCCTTGCCGATGGTGTACTCGGCCTGGATGCCGAAGGGGCGAGGATAAAGCACGAAGGTGGCATGGGCGCGGGCGTCGCGCAGCTCGCCGTCGTCGGAGTCGACGCGGTAGGTCGTTCCGTCCTTCTGCGCCGCGGTGGCCACTTCGAAGGTGCCAGCGTAGCCGCCGAGGCTGGTCTCGATGGTCTGGCCGCCGACCTCAAAGGGCCACGTCACGCGCGCGACGACGTGCGGCGCCTTGGTCAGCTCGCGTCGATTGGCCGTCTGCCCATTGTAGAGGCCGAGCGCGAACACGCCGTAGTCGCCGGAGCCCTTCAGGTTTTTGGTCACAAGCATTCGAAAACGCTCACGGATATACGGCGGCGCCCAGTAAAAGAAGAGGCCGATGTCGCGCTCATCCTTGACGGCGCTGTTGAGGGCATCGTTGCGGTCGAGCGCGAGACGATTCTGTGACGACTGCATGTTCTCGAAGCCGTAGGGCACCTTGGATTGGCCGGCGCGCACGCGAAAAGCGCCGGCATCATCGAGCCATACGTCAGCGAACCAGTCACGGAGGATCGTCACGTTGAGCTGATCGCTGATGGCGCTGGCAAGATCCGGCTGCAGGTAGATGTGGACCCTTGGATGCACGGCGCCAGACAGGATGAGGCGGGCGCGACGAAAGAAAAAGCCGCCGGTCGGGCCCACCGACTTGTCGCCCTGGTCGTTGATGAAATCATCGTTGAATCGGATGGTTGGCAGCTGGTTGTAACGGAGCTGGGTGTAGCCGTGGAGCGAGATGCGCTGGTACCAGGGCTTGCGCAAAGGCTGGGCCACCGGCGCGACGGTCGGTGTGGCGCCATCTGCAAGCGGCGCGGCACCCGCCGGCGCAGCGTCGGCCGCGGGCGCGGCGTACGTGGGCATCGCGACGGCCAGAGCCAGACCCGCGCTGATGGTACAAGCCTGCAATCGCTGGACGAATTTCATCGGCTCCTCTGCGGCATCCACGCGCGCCTGGGGCCGCCCGGCGGGGTCGGCGGCGGCAGGCTATGGGGACGGCGGGAGCCACGCAACGGCTCCCAGCCGCGGCGGCTGCGCCCGGCGGACAGCAGAGGCCGGCACGGCAGGAGCGCTTGGGCCGCCGTGAGCCCTGCCGCTGGCCTCGACGGTGCGTGGCCCGCACGGGCGCAGACGCCAAGGGAAGTGGCAGATGGGTGCTGGATGCGGCGGCGGAGGGTGGGCGCGTCGTCAGGCGGCCAACGCCACGCGCCCGACGCCGACGAGCGCGGGCATGGTCGCCGAGACCGGTCCGTCGCCGAAGCGGGCGCGCAGGCTCGCGAACACCTGGGCCGCCATCGCCTCGTAGACCGCAGGCGGCAAGCGATGGCGCAGCAGCACGAGCGGCGCCAGCGTGCGCTGCATAGAGGCGAAGTAGCTTGCGAGGTCGGGCGCCTCCATCGTGTGCGCCGTGTCGTGGACCTCGACGTCGACGAACCCAGCCGCGCGCAGCTCGGCCTCGACCTCGACGGGCTGACCCATCGGCGCCTTGTGCTTGCCGAACGGCATGTTCGGCAGCGCCTCGGCGAGCGCTTGCATCAACGCCCCGATCAGCGGCACCTGATCGAAGGGGCGCCACGACGATACGACGGCGACGCCGCCGGGCCGTAGCACCCGCCGTAGCTCGGCCAAGCCGCGGTGACGGTCGGGGAAGAAGATCAGCCCGAACATCGAGGTCGCCACATCGAACTGTCTGTCGGCAAAGGGCAAGTCTTGGCCGTCGCCGCGCTGAACGACCACATTTCGGGCGCCCATGGCCGCGACGCGCGACGCGCAAAGGCGCACCATCTCGGGCGAGAAGTCGAGGCACTGAACGCTCTGGGCGTCGCGGGCAGCGAGCAGACCGAGGGTGCCGGGTCCAGCGGCGACGTCGAGGACGCGGGCGCCCTTGCAGCCGCCGGCATGAGCCAGGGCGTCCGTAGCGTAGCGCTCAAAGAGGGGGACCACCTCCTCGGCGTAGGCGGCCGAGACGAGGTCCCAGGGCAGCGGCTCCGCGAGAGGGCTCTGATTTTCGCTCATGCTCGGTTCCCCCGAGTGGGCGGGCGATGTCCTGCCGAGGGCAAGTGCCCAAAATGTCGACCGAATGCGGTCTCAGTCACCGCCATCGCCTGCGCGGCTGTTGAGCGCCGGCGCTTGCCCCGGCGGCGGCCCGGCGTCCATCCAACGCCGCTCCATCTTGCTCCAATAGCGGGCCGGCTCCGGGCAAAGCGGCTCGGTGCCACGGTTTCCACGATCGAACAGGCGCCTCAGCGCGATGTCGGAGCTGTAGCGGTCGGGATCGCCGGGATTCCGCTGCACGCGCACCAACGGGCGAGCGCTGCGCGGCGTGCAGACCACCGGCCGGGCGCCGCGCAGGCTCGGCTGCAACATGGCGCAGCGGGCCGGTTTCTCGGCGCAGGCGGCGTAGCGAACGAGGTGGCCGCCGTCGTTGTAGAAGGGGCCACAGACGACGACACGCTCTTCGCCGCCCTTGCTCAGCTCGAGATCGCCATAGGCGTTGCAGCGCACACGGACGCCCGGCTCCGCCCAAGGGGCGCTGTTGCCGTCCCAGAGCGAGACGGGCTGCAGCGCGGCGAAACCGGGGCCGACGGGCAGAGCGCCGGCGAGGCCTGCCGCTGCGGGCGCGGCGGGGTTGGGTACGGCCGCGGCCGCCGCGCTTGGCTCAACCGCAGCGGGCGCAGCCGCAAGCGCCGCGGCCTCTGGCTCGTCGGCGCGTTGGTCCTCCGCGCTGGGATCGGCGGCGCCAGCGGCGAGGGTGGGCGCTGGGGTCGGCGGCGCGTCCCCCTCCGCGGCCTCAGCGAGCTCTTGGCCTGCCGCTGCCTCGCCGGGGGCGGCGGGGCCCCGGTCCGGCTTGCCCGAGGCGCTTTGTCGGTCGGCCCCCTTGGCGATCGCGCCGGGCGCAGGCGTTGCGGCGGGTGGTTCGCTGCTGTCGCCGAGCATCCAGCCAACGGCGAGGCCGAGCAGCAGCCCGGCGGCGAAGGTCCAAGCCGGCAGGCCGAGGCGCAGCTCCGGCAGCACGAAGGTGCGCGGCGCGGGCTGAGCGGCCGTCGGCTGCAGCGACAGCATCGCCCGGAGATCGCTGGGCTCCGCGACGGTCGAAGCCGGGGTGACGCTGCCGCGCATCCAATCGTCGGTGGTGAAGGAAGCGCCGCCATGCGCCGGCTCGCTCGCGACGGCGTAGGAGGCGGCGGCGGCGGCGCTGCTCGGCTGGTGCGACGGCGTGCTCGCCCGCGTGTAGTGGGCGGCAGCGGGCGGCAAGGCGGTGGTCGCGCCCGGCTGCGCGCCTTGGCTGGTTGCCTTCGCGTCGCGGCGTGTGGCGCCGATCCCCATCTGGCGCACCGCGTCGGTGCTTTGCGCGGCGCGCTCGGCGGGCGCAGGCGCCGGCACGGCGAGCGGTGTCGGCCGCCGCCGCTGGTCGTCGCTCGGGGTCGGCGAGCGCAGGTCTGGCGCCACCGGCGAGTCGACCGAGCGCGCGTCGTTGCCCGAAGGGGAAGCGGCGGCGGACCGGCGGGTCGTGGGACGGGCGCCGAGGGCTGGCGAGGAGAGGCTGGAGGGCAGGTCGTCGGCGGCCGGCGCAGCCCTGCCCTCTGCCGGCGAGACCGCGCGTCCTGCCCCGTGGCCCGACGCGGCGGCTGCGCGTGGCGGCCAGGCGAGCACGGCGGTCGGCGATTCGTCGGCGGCGGGGCTGGTGGTCGGGTGCAGACGCTCCAGCAGCGGCGGCGGCAAGAGTCCGTCGAGCATCCGGGCGCTGGCCTCGCGCTCGAACTCGGACATGCGGTCGCCCGGCGGCATCGACGCCACGAGGCGATCGCCGCGCCACAAGAGCGTCACCACGCCGTCGCGGTCGACATCGACCAGCTCTACCGGCGGCAACGGCAAGTCGAAGGCGGCCAGGACGCCGCGCAATTCGTCGAGCTCGCGGGCGCTCCACAGTTGGGAGCCCGGCATGCGCGCCAGGCGCCGTAGCAGGGCTGCCAACTCCTCCACCTGGCGGAGCGGCGGCGTCTCGAGCACCAGCCTTAGTGGCAGATCGCCAGGCGGAATCGCGCGGCGCATCGGCGGCCAGACCCCACGCGAGCTCCAGCACCAGAGCACGATCTGGAGCAGATCGTCGCCTTGGGGGCGGCGGTGATCCTGCACAAAGAGGCGCAGATCGGCGCGCGCCGCTTCCATGGCGAAGCCATCGGGCAGGCCATGGGCGCGCAACGGCAGCACGTCGGCGCGGCTACGGCGCACCGCGGCGGCGAGCGGATGATCGAGGCCAAGCAGGCGCCAGACGCGGTCGGGCACGGGCTGCAAGGGCGACGCTGGGCGGGGCTCGAGGGCCCAGGCCAGCAAGGCCGCCAGATCGTGGGCGGTGACCTCGGCCAGCGTCGGCACCACGCTCCGGCGCTCCAGGGCGTGGACGCTGACCTGCGGCTCGGGTTGGCCGCTCCACGACAGGAGCCAGTGATGGCCTGCGAAGTCGACGACTTCGATCGGCTCGGCGCGCGCTTTCTCAAGGAAGACGTCGGCGAGCGACTCGATGCCATGCGGCACGGACACGGCCTGGGCGGCGGGCCCGCGCCAGGTGCCGCCGGCGGTGGCGTCGAAGTCGCGCGCAGCAGGCAGCGGCGGACCGGGATCGATCTCCCGACCGCGAGAGGCAGCGGACATCCCATGCGGCTGAACGGGCATCGTGGCGCGGCTCCGGACCCCCAGGGCTGCTGAGGCGTCGAGCGGCGAACGTAGGGGAGGACGCGGCGGAAGGCAACGCCGCGCTGCGCCTTCGGCCACCCCAGGGGCTCTCGCTGAGGCACCTTGTCGCGATGACGTAGCGCCGGGCGCGTGAGCACCCATCCGATGAGGGCCAAAGGCTCAGAGCCACGCGGCGGCGCCCATTCGGCAACGTCTCGACTTGACGAGGGGATCTGGCAGAAGTCGCCGCGGCCCAGCAGCCGATCGCGGGGCGTCTCCTGCGTTCTCCGCCCGACGATTAGGCGAGCGACATCACGGCCCGCCGCACCTCGACGGCGAGGCGCTCGCGGCGATAGACGGGGTCAAAAGGCACGTTCGGCAAGGTCTTGCAGCGATCGAAGGCGAGCTGGCCGAGCTCGCGGGCCAGCGCCTCGTCGACGCTGCGGCCGGCGTAAGTCCGCAGATCGAGGACGCGTGGTCGCGGCCCGAGGACGGCCACCGCCACCACGCCGCCGACGAGCGCGCGCGTGCCAGCCGGCTCGCGATCGAGGCGGACGGCCACGGAGACCAGCGAGAAGTCGATCGCCTTGCGGATCGCCCACTTGCGGTGAACGGCGGCGCTGCCGGGCGCCAGCATCGGCACCTCAACACGCCAGAGGATCTCGCCAGGTTGCAGGCGCACATGCGCCAGGCCATCGGTGTCGTAGAGCTCGACGATGGCGACACGCCGCTCTCCAGCAGGGCCGACGATGACCGCCACGCCCTGCAGGGCGATGAGCGCCGGCGCGGTGTCCGACGACAGCGCGGCGACGCAGCCCTGGCCGCCGGGCACGACATGGCACTCGCTGCCGTGCGACTTCAAGCAGCCGCCGAGCGCGTCGCGGAACAGCTCAGACTGGTTGATGTAACGGCAACGGGTGTCGACGCAGAGGTTGCCGCCGAGCGTCGCCATCGCCCGGATCTGTGGCGAGGCCACCACGCTCGCAGCCGCCGCCAGCGCCGGCGCGCGGGCGCGCACCTCCGCGTCTTCGGCGAGATCTTGCAGGCGCGTGCCGGCGCCGATGTCGAAGCCGCCGTCGGCGCTGACGCGGACGCCCTCGAAGCCGGCGACCCGCTGCAGCGAGATCAACACTTCGGGCCGGGCTGGCCCGAGCTTGAGGTTAGGCAGCAGGTCGGTGCCACCCGCGATGAGGCGGGCGCTGGCGCCGTGAAGGGCGAGCAGCCCGAGGGCCTCGTCGAGGCTCGTCGGCTGCAGCAATTGCAGAGGTGGCAGGCGCAGCATGGGCTACAGTCCGCCCTGGCCGCAGTGCAGCGACCTCGGGTCCAGGTCGCGACACGCGTTGAGCGCAAGCAGCGCCGGCGCAGGCAGGCTCACGCAGCGTTGCAACAGGGCCAGGTTCCTCCTCACGCCGGCCTCCGCGCCCGCAGCGCCGCCAACACCTTCTGGGGCGTCAGCGGCAGGTCGTCGATGCGGACACCGACGGCGTCGTAGATCGCGTTGGCGATCGCCGGGATGGCCGAGTGCAGCGGCCCCTCGCCGGCCTCTTTGGCGCCATGCGGCCCGCGCGCATCGGGTGCCTCGACGATGATGGCCTCGATGCGCGGCGTGTCGGGCGCGGTCGGCATGCGGTAGTCGAGCAGCGATGAGGCCTGGAGCAACCCGGCCATGCCAGGCCCCGGCAGACGGCGGCCGCCGTCGGCGCGCAGGCCCGACGGCATCGCCTCGTGCTCCTCCATCACAGCTTCGCCAAAGCCCATGTAGACCGAGCCCTCGATCTGGCCTTCGACCAGCACCGGCGACAACGCCTTGCCGCAGTCGTGGGCGCACCAGATGGCGATGACGCGCACCTCGCCGGTCTCTTCGTCGACTTCGACCTCGGCGACGTGGGCGGTAAAGCTGTAGGCCGGGGAGGCGCCGATGGTGCCACCGCGGTAGTCGCCGTGGACCGCCTCCCGAGGAGACTGGTAGCTGCCGGTGCTGCCGAGGGTGCCAAAGCGCACTTCGGCGGCGATGAAGGCCTCGGCAATCGGCATCGAGCGCGCAGGATCGTCGATGCGCGTGGCCAGGCGATCGGCGAGCACGACGTCGCGGGGCGCACACTCGAGCTGAACCGCGGCCGCTTCGCGCACCTTTGCGCCGAGGTCGCGCGCCGCTTGCAGGCAGGCATTGCCGGCCATCAGCGTGATGCGCGACGAGTAAGCGCCGAGGTCCACCGGACAGAGGTCGCTGTCGGCGGCGAGCACGCGCACATCCTCGAGGGCGACTCCGAGCTCGTCGGCGGTGATCGTCGCCAGCATCGTCGAGCTGCCCTGGCCGATGTCGGAGGTGCCGGCGAAGACCCGCACCCGGCCGCTGCGATCGAGGCAGATCTGGACGCCAGACTGCGGCAGCTCGGTCGGGTAGATGCAGTAGTTGGTGCCGGAGATGTACGTCGAGCCGGCGACGCCGAGGCCGCGACCGCGCGGCAGCTTGCCCTTGCGCGAGCGCCACTCCGAGGCCCGCTCGACCTCGTCCAAGCACTGCAAGAAGCCGCTGGAACCAATGTGGAACTCGTTGACGGTGCGGCCACCGGGCGGCAAGGCGTTGCGGCGACGCAGGGCGATCGGGTCGATGCCGAGGGTGGCGGCGGCCTTGTCGAGCTGGACCTCGAACGCGAAGCGCGGCTGCACTGAGCCGTGGCCGCGCTTGGGGCCGCAAGCGGGCTTGTTGGTGTACATGCGCACGGAGTCAAAGCGGTAACTCGGCAAGATGTAAGGCGCGCCGAGCAGCTGGCCGCTATAGTACGTCGTGACGAGACCGAACGAGCTGTAGGCGCCGCCGTCGAGGACGCTGCGCGCATCGACGCCGAGGATCTGGCCGTCGGCCGAAAACCCCGTGCGGTACTGCATATCGAAGGGGTGTCGGCCGCGGTGGGCGAAGAAGACCTCCTCGCGGGTGTACAGGAACTTCACCGGCCGACCGGTCAACATCGCCAGCTTGGCGGCGCAGAACTCCAAGTCGAAGGGCTCGGACTTGCCGCCGAACGCGCCGCCGACCGGGGGCTGAATCACGCGAATTTGCCGCGGCGAGAGCCCGAGGACGCGCGCCAGCGCCCGGTGCAGGTAGTGCGGTACCTGCGTCGCCGACCAGACCGTCAGAATGCCGCCTGCGTCGACGTGGCCGAGGGCGCAGTGCGGCTCCAGCGCACCGTGCGTGCTGCCGTGGAAGCGGTAATCGCCCTCTACCAGCAGCGCGGCCCCGGCCAGCGCGGCGTCGACGTCGCCAAAGGCCAGCTCGACCCGCTTGCTGACGTTGCCGTCCTTGTTGCGCTCGTGGATGCGGACGTCGGGGTTGGCCATCGACTCGGCGGGGGTGGTCAGCGCTGGCAGCGGCTCGTACGCGACGCGGATGAGGCGCAGCGCCTGCAGCGCGATGTCCTCGGACTCCGCCGCCACGGCGGCCACGGCGTCGCCGATGTAGCGCACCTTGTCGACGCAGAGCGCGGACTCGTCCTGCGTCCACGGGATGATCCCGTACGTCTTCGGCAAATCTGCGCCGGTGATGACGCCATGCACCCCCGGCAACGCCGCAGCGGCAGCGGTGTCGATGGAGACGATGCGGGCGTGGGCGTGCGGGCTGCGCAGGATCTTTCCGTGCAGCATCCGCGGCAGGACGAGGTCGTCGGTGTAACGCGCCTCACCGACCATCGGCGCCATGGCGTCTATCTTGCCGTGGCGGCCACCGACGCGGGCGCTGGTCGGCCGGAGCGAGACCGCGCCTTCTGACGCAGCGGTGGGGGCCGTTGCGGTGGCAGCGGCGCCGACGGCCGTGGCCACGCCGCCCGCCCGCACCTCGCGCGCAGCCTCGCCGATCGCCTGGACGATCTTGGTGTAGCCGGTGCAGCGGCAGAGGTTGCCGCCGATGACATGCGCGATCGCCTCGTCCGAGAGATCCGGGTCGGCAGCGGAGGCGATCTTGTCGAGCCAGGCCGCAGCGGACATCAGCATGCCCGGCGTGCAGAAGCCACACTGGGCAGCGCCGCAGCGGTCGAACGCGGCTTGCAGTGGGTGCGGGCGCGCGCCGCTGCCGAGGCCCTCAACGGTCGACACCGCCCTGCCCTGTGCGGACTGCGCCAGCGTCAGGCACGACAGCACGGCGCGCCCCTCGACGCGGACGGTGCAGGTGCCGCAGTCGCCCTTGTCGCAGCCCTGGTGGGTTCCGGTGAGGCCGAGCTTGTAGCGCAGCAATTCCAAGAGCGTCCAATGAGATGGTGCCGCGACTGAGGTCGCCTCGCCGTTGATCGAGAGGTCGATCAGCGCCACGCCGCGTCCGCCGCTCATGGCCGCGCCTCCTGCGCTTGAAGCTCCCGAAGCTGCGCCGCTGCCTCCCGGAAGGCGAGCGAAGGGCGCTGCCGCACGCGCTCGGGCGCGTCGACACCCTCGCAGCTGCCCTTGTCGCAGCAGTCGATGGCCCGCACCAAGGCTGCGAGGCGCGCGTCGCGGGCTGGACCCTGGAGTGCGTCGAGGCCCTCGAGGAGCGGCTCGGCGGGCATCGTGCGCGCTGGTGCCTTCATCATCTGCAAGGAGACGTCGCCCTCTGCCAACTGCCAGCCCTTCCAGGCCATCACCAGCAACAGGAGCGTCGCCAACCCCATGACGAGGCCCTTGCCTGAGCGGCCCTCCGGTCCACCGTAGTGGCGGTGCTTGCCCGGCGACGCCGGCGGCAGCTCGGCGACCGGGGGATCGGCAACGGGCGGGACGACGACCTTCATCGGGCTCCAGTCTTGCGACGCCGACGACATGCGGCGCGGCGCCGCCAGAGGCTAGGAGGATGGCACGCGATTGGCAACGAAGGCGGCTTGGCCACCGCGTCCGGGCACCGCCGCTAGCGGGTGACCAGCGGCTCGACGTCGCGGCTGCTGACGCGCAGGGCGACACCAGGCAAGAGCGGCTGCAGGCGTTGGGCCAGCAGGGGCAGGTAGCCGCGCTCGCTCGCCGAGTGGTCGGTGAGGATGACGCTGGTTCCGGCCCCGAGGTGGGCGAGCACGTCATGGTGCCGAAGCTCGCCGGTCAGCAGCAGATCCATGCCCTGCACCTTGTTGAGGAGCGCTCCGCCGGCCCCTGGGCAGACGGCGAAGCGCTCGATCGGCGCTGGTTCCTGGCCCCCCGGAGTGCCGTCGGCCTTGGTCGCGCTGTGGCGGGCGGCGGTGGCGACCCGCACGTGTTGCAGCCCGAGGTGCGCTTTGACGCGCTCGATCGCGTCTTCGAGGGGGATGGCGGTGGCCAGCATGCCCATTCGGCCTTGGCCGACGCTGCTGTCGAGCGGCCGGCGCGCGCAGGGCGCAATTGGCGCCAGCATCGCGCTGTCGCCGAGCGAGGCCGCCAACCACTCCGCCATGCCGCCGACGGCAGCGTCGAGCGCGGTGTGCGGCGCGTAGACCGGGACGCCGGCACCGATGAGGCGCAGGAGCATCCTTCCCTGAGCGTCGGCCGGCGTCAGCCGCTTCACGCCGCCAAAGATCGGTGGGTGGTAGGCGACGATCGCGTCGGCCCCCCAACCGATGGCCTCGTCAGCGACGGACTCGTTGAGATCGATGGCGAGGAGCACGCGCTCAATGGCGTCGCCACCGTAGGGATCGAGCAAGACGCCGACGTTGTCCCAGTCTTCCGCCAACGCCAGGGGCGCCAGCGCTTCGAGCGCCGCGTAGAGGTCCCGCCGTCGCACCGCCGCCGCCATCTGCCCTCCCGCGCGCCGAAGCGGCCACCGCCGCCCGCGCTGGCGGCGAGGGTACGGTCTCTGCCTGCGCCCGCCAACGACCTTCGCGCGACGCCGACTTTCCAGGCCTGCGATGCCCCCGGCACCCTTGCCTTCGCCGCTCGGCAGACCGATCGTGACGTCTAAGCGTCAAAAGCGCCAACCCGCTGCGGAGCGCAGCCCACGGAGGAGCCTACCATGTCGACCGAGCGCCAAACGACCGAAGGCCTGACAGGCGAAGCGCAGACCCCGCACCCCTTCCAGCCCGCCGCGCGCCGCGCCGCCGTGCGATTGCGCCGCATTGCCGGCACCGCCGGGATCGCAGCTGCGCTCGCGGCTTCACTTCTCGGCTGCGGAGGCGGCAGCGCCAACAGCATCGGCACCGTCGCCTCGATGCCGCCGGGCGCCGCCGGCAAGGCGATGGAAAAGGCCGAAGGCTGCGACGAAGGCGACCTCGACGACTGCAACTGGATCGGCATCTGGTTCATGGTCGGAGGCGCTGGCAAGGAGCGCCGCGGCGAGGGCGTTCGCTTCGTCGAGCACGCTTGCACGCAAGGCCACGACAAGGCCTGCAAGCTGCTGGCTGGCCTGCGCCGGGCCGCGGCCAAGCAGCCTTAGCCGACGGCCGCGCGAGCGCTCCCTTGCCGTGCTGCGCGTCTCGTTCTAGCGTCCTTGCAGGTGCCTCGCCGCCCCGCTCCATCTCGCCCTGCGCTGGCGAATGGCGCCTCCCAGGGCCCGACGCGGCGCCGCGGAGGACGCCATGCGCATCGCCTTCCTCGCCGCCGAGGGCGCCCCGTACAGCCGCACCGGAGGCCTCGGCGAGGTCACCGGCGCGCTCTCCGCGGCCCTGCACGATCCCGATTCTGCGACGCTGCCGACCGAGGTCGCCCTCTGCTTGCCGCTGCACCGCGAGACCTGGAAGGCGGCGGCCCTGGCCGGTCAGAAGGTCGCCAAGGTCGGCCTGCGTGCCGAGGCGTGGCTTGGCGGGCAGCGCTTTGAGTTCACGGTCTACCAGGTCATGGGCGAGGCCCGGCCGGTCTACCTGTTCGACAATCCGGCGCTCTTCGACCGCGACGGCATCTACAACGACGCCGACTACCGCTCGTGGCTCGACAACGCCGAGCGATTCGCCGCCTTCACCAAGGCCGCCGTCGCCGCCCTGCCCGAGCTGATGGGCGGCCCGGTCGATGTCATGCACGCCCACGATTGGCAGTGCGCGCTCGCGCCGGCGTTCTTGCGGATGCGCCGCGGCGACCCCCGCTTCGACCAGACCCGCACCGCGCTGACGGTCCACAACCTCGCCCACCAGGGCAACTTCGATCGCAAGATGGTGGACACGTTGGGCCTGCCTTGGGAGTGGTTCCACATCGACGGCCTGGAATTCCACGACCGCCTGAGCTTCCTCAAGGGTGGTCTGACGATGAGCGACGTCGTCACCACCGTCAGCCAGACCTATGCCTCGGAGATCTGCACCGCCGCCGAGGGGTTCGGCATGGAGGGCCTGCTTCGGGCGCTCGGCGGACGCCTCGTAGGCCTGCTGAACGGCATCGATGGCGCGACCTGGGATCCGGCCAAAGACCCGGCGCTGCCGGCCCCCTACGATCGCGACGACCTCACAGGCAAGGCGAAATGCCGCACGGCGCTGCTCGCCGAGCTCGGCCTCGACCCCGCCGATGAGCTGACGCCGGTCATCGGCTTCGTCGGCCGCTTTGCCTGGCAGAAGGGTGTCGACCTCATCACTGGCCTCGGCGACGAGATGGTGCAGGCCGGCTGCCGCGTCGTGCTGCTCGGCAGCGGCGAACCCCAGCTCGAGCGGCAGGTGCGCGCGCTGGCTTCGCGTTGGCCGGGCAAGGTCTCGGCCACCGTCGGCTTTCACCTCGACCTCTCGCACCGCATCGAGGCCGGCTGCGACCTCTTCTTGATGCCGAGCCGCTTCGAGCCGTGTGGCCTGAACCAGATGTACTCCATGGCCTACGGCACCGTGCCGATCGTCCGCGCCACCGGCGGCCTGCGCGACACCGTCATCGACGCCACCCCGGCCGCCATCGCCGCGGGCACGGCCACGGGCTTCTGCTTCGAGCACCCGGACATCGAGGGCCTGCGCTGGGCAGCCGGTCGGGCGGTGCATCTGTTTCGCAACGATCGTCAGGGCTTCGCCAAGCTGCAACGCGCTGGCATGTCCCGCGACTGGACCTGGGGCGCGGCGGCCAGACCCTACCGCGCCCTCTACGCCAAGCTCTGCGGCCTCGGCTGAGGCGGTCGGCGGCTTCGGGCACCTTGCCTTCCAGGCCGTCGTCCGCGATCCGGCTCCTGGCGCTAGAGACGCAGGCTGGGTCGTCGTCGTACGAGCCGCCTAGTCGGCCTGGGCCGCCCCACTCGGCGCTGGCTTGGGTGGCAACTCCGGGAGCTCTGCGAGCCAATAGCCGAGTGCGGCCAGGGCGGTGGCGGAGCGCTGCAGCTCGCTGGGGTCGACCTTGTCGACGGTGTCGGCGTGGCTGTGGTGGTAGTCGAAGTACTTGGCGCCATGGGTCATGAGGCCCAGCGCTGGGACGCTCAGCGGGTGGAAGCGCGACACGTCCGGCGCCGACTGGCCGGGCACAACGCGGATCGTGCCGAGCGGCTGCAGCATCTGGACGAGGGGCGCGAGCAGCGCGGCGAAGCGGGCCTCGGCGGTCTTGTCCTCGAGGAAGACGCCAAAGCCGACGGGCGCAAAGCCGCCTGAGTCCGCCTCGATCGCCGCGGCGTGGTCGGCGAGGGCGGCCTTGTGGCGCTTGAGGTAGCCGCGAACGCCGGCCATTCCGCTCTCTTCGTTGGTCCAGAGCACGACGCGCAGGGTCCGCCGCGGTCGCAGGCCGAGCCGCCGCAGCTGGTGCAGCGCCTCCATCGCCATCACCACGCCCGCGCCGTCGTCGTGGGCGCCTTGGCCGACGTCCCAGCTGTCGAGGTGCCCGCTGAGGATGACGACCTGCTCGGGCCGCTCGCGACCGCGCAGCTCAGCGACGACGTTGGCGCTGTCGGCGTCGGGCAGGTTGCGGCCGCTGAGCATCAGGCGCACCCGCACGCGTTGTCCGCCGGCGAGGAGGCGGCCGATGCGGTCGGCGTCTTCGGTGCTCAGGGCCGCGGCGGGCAAGCGGGCGCTGGCGTCGCCGTAGAGCATGGCGCCGGTGTGCGGGGAGCGCAGGCTGTGCGCCGTCACCGACCGCACCAGCACGGCCACAGCGCCATGACGGGCGGCCAGGCGGGCGCCGTGAACGCGGTACTTGACGCAGTGGCCGTAGCCCGACCCATGCGCCTCGGTCCAATCCGGCATCGGGTTGTCGAACAGGACGATGCGCCCCTTGGCCTCGGCTGCGCGGGCCATGAGCTCATCCTCACCGCTGACGCGCAACACCTCAGCGGTGATGCCCTCGGCCGGGGTCGGGTCGCTCCCGCCGAGGCCAAGCAGCGCCAGCGGCACCTCCTGGCCTGCGGCCATCGGCTCGACGATCGCTGCCTGCTCAGCGCCACGCACCCAGACCGGCACCTTGACGGGCTCAGCCGCGACCGCTTCATGGCCGTCGTGCTGCAGGTCCTTCACCGCCCAGGCGATGGCCGCATCGAGGCCCGGCGAGCCGCTCAGCCGGTGACCGTGGCCATCGCAGAGCGCTCGCAACCGGGCGTAGGCACCGCGTTCGGCCGGCATCGTCGCCAGCAGCCGCTGCACGCCCGCCCGCGCCGTTGCGAGCGCGCGATCGTCGCCGGTGTCATGGGTACCGCCGCGATCGTCGGCCGTGCGACCGGGGCCGGCGCAAGCCGCGAGCGCCCACAAGGCGGCCACGAGGCCTAGCGACGCCACGCAGCGGCGCACGCCGCCAGGTGGAGCGCGTCGCGCCTTCGCAATGCCGCCAGCAGGGGCGTCTTGAGCCCAGCCCATCCGAGCCTCGAGTGCGCAGAAGAAGCGCCCGTCGATGCTACGCGGCCCATGCGTCGGCTACCAGACTCCGGCGCGCCGATGTAGGATGGATGATAGGTCCAGGTCGCGGCAGAGAACGCGCCGGGCCGGCGCCGAGGAGCAGCCATGGTGCGTTACGGGCTTCAACGGAGCGGGGCGAAGGCCGTCCTGTGTGGCATGTTTTTCGCCTTCGGCCTCGCGGGCTGCGGGGCCAGCGGCCCCAACCTCGGCGCCGTCAACACCCTGCCCGGCAATGCCAGCGCCAAGGCGCGCGACCACGCCGAGCGATGTGACGAGGGCGAAGTCGGCTCGTGTCGCTGGCTCGGCATCTGGTACTCGATAGGCGGCGGCGGCAACCACCGCAAGCTCGAGGGCAGGCGCTTCTTGCGCTGGGGATGCGACAACGGCGACCGCCCCTCCTGCACCCTGATCCAGGCATTGGCGCGCGGCCCGAGCACGACTGCCGGCAAGGCAACCCCGCAACGGGGCGCGCCGTCGGGCGGCGGCGGCCTGGGCACGCTGCGCGGCGAAAGTGCGCCGGCGCCGCAGCCTCAGGCAGGTGCAGGCAACGAGACTGGGAATGGCGGCGCGCTCGGCGTGGGCGGCGCAGGCGCAGGCGCTGGCGGCGCAGGCGCTGGCGGCGCTGCGGCCGAAGGCGCCGGCCCCTGCGAATCGGGGCTGCCTGCGGGCACCGCGCAAGACCTCCGTGAGACGGCGCAGCGCTGCGATTCCGGCAACATGACGAGCTGCAACCAAATCGGGGTCTGGTACCTCAAGGGCGGCGCTGGCAGCCAACGCATCGGCGACGGCGCCCGCTGGCTGAAGCACGCCTGCGACCGCGGCCATGAGCCGTCGTGCGCGCTGGTCGAGGAGCTGCGGCGGCGCCTGCAAGAGATGAAGGATCAGGGCAAGATCTGAGCGCCGTCGCCTTGTCCAGGCGCGGGCTCGCCGCGGCTAGGCCCCGAGCCCGAAAGCGGCGCGGGTCTGGGCCGGGGTCGCGATCTCGCGGCCAGCGCCTCGGGCGACGCGCACGAGCTCGGCGACCAGGGCTCCGTTGTGGGCGGCGCGGCTGCCATCCTCCAGGTAGAAGGTGTCTTCCAGGCCTGTGCGCAGGTGTCCGCCGAGCTCGGCGGCGCGGCGATGCAGGGCCCAGACCTCTTGCCGGCCGATGCCGATGGTCTGCCACTGCGCGCCCGCCGGGAGCTGCTCGATGAGCAGAGGCAGCCAGCGCGGGTCGGCGGGCATTCCGGAGTCGATGCCCATCACCAGCGAGACGTGCACGGGTGCTTTCAACAGACCGGCGGCGGCGAACATGCCGACCGAGCGCACGATGCCGGTGTCGAAGCACTCGCACTCGGGGACGATGCCGCACTCGTCCATCACCTCGACGAAGCCGGCGATCTTCTCAACCGGGTTGTCGAAGAGCATCGGGAACCAGGCCCACTCGCCATTGGCGCGCGTCTTCAGATAGTTGAGGGACCCAGCGTTGAGCGCGGCGATCTCGGGCCGCGCGGCGCGCAGGCATGCTGCCGGACCCGAGATGTCGGGGCCGACCACGCCGGTCGAGAAGTTGAGCAGCATCCCCGGCACCCGCGCCCGAATGGCCGCGGCGATGGCAGATGCCACGGCGGGATCCCAGCTCGGCAGGTGGCCAAGCCCAGGGGACTGGTCGCGGAAGTGCAGGTGCACGATGGTCGCGCCCTCGTCCCAGGCCCGCGCGGCCTCCAGCGCCATCTCCTCGGGGGTCACCGGCACGGGGTGGCGCTTGGGGTCGGTGAGGACGCCGGTCAGCGCGCAGCTGATGACGGCGGGGCCATGCGGCGCCTGGAGATCGTGGGTGGGGTCCATCATCGGCGGCTCCTTGGCGGTGGCGCCGGCCGACCGCGGGCGAGAGCGTAGCTGCGGCGGGGGGCGGCGGTCCACCCTGGGTCAGGGAGGGCGCATTGCCAGGCGCAGGCATGCCGCCCGACACGGCCGTCTTTACGCTTCTACGTTGTCGCAAGCGCCTCCGCTTGCTACCGTCGCGCGCTCGCGCCGCGGGGGAGCACTGGGCTGCTCGCACCTGTCGCCTGCCACCGACGAGGGATCCCGATGGACCGACAAACGCTCAGCCAGGCGGCACGCCTCGGCACCCTGGCGTTGCTGTGCTCCAGCGCCTGCGCCACCGGCGGCGGCGGCGGCAGCCCCTACGCGTCCACCCCGAGCGGAAGCGGCGGCGCCGCCGACTCCGCATGCAACCCCTTGGTCCAGGTCGAAGGCTGCTACGGCAACAGCCAGATGCTCTGCGACAACGCGAGCGGCACCTGGCAGCTCCTCGGCGTCTGCGAGGCGACTACGGTCTGCGGCGAGAACGGCCTCGGCGAGCAGCCTGGCGCCTTCGTGACCGTCTGCCAGACCCCGCCCTCGCCGGCGGCCGCTGACGCTACGGGCGGACAGGACGTCGTAGGCGGTGGCGGCGGCGGCGGTGACACGGTGGGCGGCGGCGGCACCGGCGGCCCCGGGCCAACCACGGCCGAAGCGGTCTGCGCACGCTGGAAGCAGGACCGCAGCGACCTCGCCGAGGGCACCTTCTCGGGCAACATGGCGGCATGCGATCCGGGCGACGTCAGCGAGTCGGCCAAGAACAACGCGCTCAAGCTCGTCAACCTCTACCGCTGGCTGGTCGGCCTGCCCGAGGTGGCGCGCGCACCCGACTTGGACCAGAAGGCGCAGGCCTGCGCCCTCATCATGGCGGCCAACGGCAAGCTCTCGCACACCCCCGCTCAGAGCTGGAAGTGCTGGACCGAAGACGGCTCCCTCGCCGCCAAGCGCAGCAACATCTCGACGGCGCCGGGCGTCACCTCGGTGGACCGCTACATGGTCGATTCAGGCGCCCACAACCACGACACCCTGGGCCATCGCCGGTGGATCCTCTCCCATTCGCTCGGCCCCATCGGCGTCGGCTCGACGGCGACCAAGGCGTCCTGCCTCTGGGTCATCGGCGGCACGGGCAAGTCGCAAGCGCCCTTCATCGCCTGGCCGCCGGCGGGCAAGGTGCCGGTCAAGGCGTTCGGCCCCTATGGCAAGGAGTCGATCGACGGCACGGGCTGGTCGATTCAGAGCGACAGCATCGTGATGACCAAAGCCAAGGTCCGGATCTTGGACGAGAGCGGCGCCGAGTTGCCGATGACGCAGTGGCAGCTTGGCGGCGGCTACGGCAGCAAATACGCGCTGGGCTTCGCGCCCAGCGGCTGGAAGGCCGAGGGCGGCAAGACCTACACCGTCGAGATCAGCGGCGTGGCCAAGCCCTTCAGCTATCAGGTCGAGGTCTTGACCTGCGACTGATGCGCCGCACAGCGCGTTAGCCGCCAAGGCGCCGAAAGTTGCCCGCTCGCCGCGGTCGCTCCACACTGGCCGGGCGTACGGCGCAGCGCCGGCAGCAAGGACGACGCATCGGGCGAGCAGCGGGGACGACATGACCAGGCACCAAACGGTCAGTTCGGCGGTGCGTGCCCTCCCCCAACGCTTTGACACCTTTGGCCTGCTGACCCACGCCAGCGAGCTTCTCCGCGACCGGACGACCAACCCGAGCGCCGAGCCCCTGCACGAGCCGCTGCTGCGCTTCTACATCGAGCGGGGTCTGGTCGACGGGCCCGAGACCGAGGGCAGCCGCCAGATCTTCTACCAGCGCCAGCTCCTGCAGCTCTGCGCCGTGCAAGTCCTGCGCAGCGCGGACCTCGACCTCGAACGGATCGCCCAGCTGATGCGCGGCGTCGACGAGGACCATCTGCGCATGCTCTGCGATGAGCCGGAAGAGGCCGCCAAGAAGGCCGCGGTCATGCGCAACTGGATGCAAATGATGGACAAAGGCCGCTACTCCCGCGATGAGCGCGGCGAGACGGCCATGTCCAACCGGACCAAGGCTGAGCCGGTGGCGCCACGCCTCGCCCCCTTGCCGCCGGCTCGACCGCTGACGCGCCCAGCGCCGGCGGTCCCAGACCTGCTGCTCGGCGCTTCCCCCTATGACGGAGCACCGCCGCAAGGCGTCGCGGGCGCGACAGGTGCCGTTGACGACCTCGGGCTGCCCGACGCCGTGCCGATGCAGATGACGCCTGGACGTCCGCGCACCCGTGGCGGACCCGGCAGCCGCAGCGAGCGCGAGACCTTGGCGGCCGGCGATCTGCGCGGGCTGATGGACGCTTTCGGCGAGATAGGAGATGCCAGCGACGAAGAGACGGTCGCGCGGACGCAGGCGGTTGCGCCCCCGGGCGGATCGGCCCGAACCCAAAGCCACGGCGCCGCGGCCAAGCCTACGGTCGCGCCTCCACCGCCGCCGTCGTGGTCGCCGTCGTTGTCGCCGGCCCCGCCGCCCCCACCGCCCTTTTCAACGCTCTCGCCGACCCCACCGCCTCCGCCGCCTCCGCCGCCTCCGCCGCCCCGGCCCACGCCACCGGCCCCTCCGGCGCCACCGGCCCCTCCGACCCCACCAGCCGCGACCGCCACCCCCCCTGCCGTCCTCCCAGCTTCGGCCGATGCCGACGCTTCCAGCGAGATCCTGCCTTCGCGACGCGGTGCAGCCCGCAGCCAGGGCCAGGGCCGGGTCTGGCGCCGCCACAATCTGGCGCCGGGCCTTGAGCTCCACGTCGAGGAGGGCGCGCCAGCGCGGCAGCGCGACGAGGCGGCGCTGCAAGCGATCTATGAGCGACTTCGCGAGATTCTGGGGAGCTGATCGGCGGTAGCCGGGCGCTACGCGTCGTCAGGCCGATGCAGGCCACACTCCTTCTGCGTGGCCTCTTCCCACCACCAGCGGCCCGCGCGCTCATGCTCACCGGGGCCGACCGCGCGCGTGCAGGGCTCGCAGCCGATGCTGATGAAGCCGCGCTGGTGCAGCGGATTGGTTGGGATGCCGGCGCCGCGCAGGTAGCGCCACACCTCGGCGCTTTTCCAGTTGGCGAGCGGATTGAATTTGAAGAGAGGCTGCTGCGGGCCGGAAAACGCGCGGTCGAGCTCACAAAACGGCACGGCGGCGCGGGTGTCTGGGCTCTGGTCGCGGCGTTGGCCGGTCATCCAGGCTGGAGCACCGGCGAGGGCCCGGCGGAGCGGCGCCACTTTGCGCACGCTGCAGCACTCCTTGTGGCCGTCGACATAGAACGAGAACAAGCCCTTGCGCTGCACCAGCGCCTGGGTTGCCGCACCGTCTGGCATCTGCACCTGCAGCGCGATGCCGTAATGCTGCCGCACCTCCTCCAGATAGCGCAGCGTCTCGGGGTGCAGGCGGCCGGTGTCGAGGGTCAGCACCCGCAGCTCGCTGGCAGCGCGCGCGCCGAGCACCTGCACCGCGAGGTCGACCACTAGCACGTCTTCAGCGCCAGAGAAGGAGACGACGAGCGACGGGCCGAAGCGCTCAAACGCCGCCTCAACGACATGGAAGGGCTGGCGGCCCTGGAGCGCCTTGTCGAGGGCGCGCGCCTCGTCGTCGGCGGCGGCCAGCGCATCAGCGGCGGGCGCGGTGTCGGTCTGCGTCTCTGGCTCGCTCATGCTGGCCTCCGGCTGGCTGGGCTGGCACGATAGCGGCGATGGGGCCACGACTTCAATCGCTGGAGCCGACGCCCGGGACGCCGCAGCCGCGTCCCGAGGTCGCCGTCGCGGAGCTCGATCTGGCCGCGCTGGCTGCCGAGGGCCCGCTGCGCCGGCGCTTTCTCGCGATCCACGGCCCGGATTGGATCGACCTCGGCATCGCACGCTGGGTCGACCTCCTCCAGCCAGCGGGGGGTTGGCCGGTGCGGGTGCTGGGCGCCTTTGCGCTCACAGGAGGCCGCGAGCAGGTCGACCCGGCGCCGTCGGCGCTAATCGGGGCGATCATCGGCGTGCACGGCCCAGAACCCATCGACCGCTTTGATGATCTCCTCGAGTGCCGCAGCCCCAATGGCGCGCGTGCGCTCGACCGACCCGCGGGCGGACGCTGGCACTTCATCGCGCTGTCGGTGGCCAGCGAGGCCCGCGACGGCGGCGCGGCCCAGGCCCTGCTCGCGGCATCGCTGCAGTGGGTCGCGTCCCAACCTGGCGCCAGCGCCTGCACGCTGTCACCGGCGCTGGGCCTGCGCCATGCGCTCCAGGCGATGAATCTCGGCGCCGAGGCGTGGGCCGCCGGTTGCTCGCGTGCGGCGCTCGACGCAGACACCGCCCCCTTTCAGTCCGCCGTCTGGCGGGTGCTGCGGCAGCTCGGCGACGCAGAGGGCCGACCCGCCTTGCCGATTTTTGCCTTGCACCCCAAGGGAGGGGCCTGGCTCGAGCAGGTCCTCTTCGCCTCGCGCCGCGATGAGCACCGTTCTGCCAACGTGACGTTGCGTTTTCGCTACGATCTCGAACCAGCCGCCCGCGCGGCGCACAGGGCCGCCTACGCCGCCTGGTGCGCGCGGCGCGCCCAACGGGCCTCGGCGCCTGGACCTCTGCCAGGAACGCGCTGGTGGCCGGTCGGCCGTGACGACAGGGCTTTCGCGAGCGGCAGCCAAGGCGGCTCATCTGTCGCAGCAGGCGACGACAACGTCGAGGCCGACGACGTGTTCCTCTTCCCCTCTGCGCCTGCCCAGGCCGCGCCCGGCCGCGCCACCGACCTCGACGGCTGATTGCGCGCCCGCGCGAGCGAGATCATACTCGGGGAGACGCGATGCAGCCCGAGCGCCGCCGCGATGGAGCCCACCGTGCCGACTCGAGCCTTCCCCCTAGCGGCGCGCGCTGCGTCGACCCTCTGGCTGACCGTCGGCGCGCTGGTGGTGCCCGGCTGCGGCGGCGCGGCCAAGGCCCCGGCGCAGGCCCAGGTTGGTGCCACGGCCCCGAGCCCCGCCAACGAAGCGGCGCGCGCCTGCACCGAGCTCGGCGCTCGCCGCGCCGCCGAGGTCAAGGACGGCAGCTTTCACCCGCCAGACATCGTCTACCACCGCATCCCCGGCGACGCCCAAGACGCTCAGCCCAGGCGTGTCGGCGAAGCCGAGTTCCACGCACTGCTCGCCTCGGGCAAGGCGCGAACGACGCTGGTCATTGCCCGTGGCGGCACGGGCAAGTCCAAGCTCGGCTGGTCGGTCGAGGCGACCCTCTGCCCGACGTTGGCGACCGCCCGCGTCGACCTGCAGTGGGACGTCGCCGAGGCCGAAGGGCTCTCGGTCACCAGCGACGACAACGCCCTGCAGATCATGGCGGCGCGTCGCTTTGGCGCCCCCGTCGATGCCCACGGTGGCGACTGGCTCAGCAAGCATTTCGGCGAAAAGCCCTGGCTGCTCCTGCTCGACTCGCTCGATGAGGTCGCGCTGCAGCGTCGGCTGGCGGTGGTCGAGACGCTCAACCAGACCCTCGACCGCTTTCCGAACCTACGGGTCGTGGTCTTTACGCGACCCCCCGTCTTTACCGGCACCTACGGCCTGCGCACGGTCGATGCCCTGGTCGAACTCCCGCAGCTCGACTGCGCCCGCACGGATGCCGCCATCGCCGAGATCATCCCGGACCCCGAGCGCCGCGCCGCGCTGCAGGCACTGCTACGCCGCTACGGTCTCGATCGCAAAGCACAAAGCGCAGACGGCCGCTGCTACTACCCGCACCTCTCTACCTACCGCGACTTCTTCGTCGCCGAGAAGATCGCGCAGAATTTCGCCGCAGCGGGCGGCAGCGCGCCCGGCAAGCTTGAGCCAAGCCGCACCCGTGTCTACGAGTATTATCTTGAGGTTCTGCTGATCAAGGACCTCCAGGGCACCTCGCTCGCGCCCCGCGCCGCCATCGCCCTGGTCGACCGCATGTTCGCCAAGGCGCTGCTCGGCGACGGGGACCGCAACCTCGCCTTCACGCTCGATGCTTGCCTCGGCATCAGCCCTGGCCGCGACGACGGCGAGAAGAAGGCGATTTGCGAGAGGCTGCTGCAGTCGTCGCTGCTCGAGGCGGCACCGCGTGGCCAGGGTCGTTGGAAGCTGAAGAACCAGTCGCTCTACGATCTCTTTCTGGCCCGCAACGCCAACGCCGAGATTGAGGCCACGCAGTCTGCCCCTTGTTCGATCATCGGCCGTCGCTCGTCGCTGCTCGAGTCCAATGAGGTCGCAGGATTCTTGGTCGGCATGCCCGGCGGCCAGCGCTGCCTCGTCAGCATCGTGCACCAGCTCTGCCGGGCCAGCGGGTTCACGCAGCACACCTGGGAGCAGCTCGACCAGGGTCTGCCCTCGGGCCCCGAGCGCAAGCGCCTGGTTCAGGACGCGGCGGCTACGGCCAAGGACGCGCTCGCCGGCCAGTTGTGCGTTACGTCTACGCTGGAGCGCCTGCTCTCGGCGTCGGCGCCCAAGGCGCCCACCGACACCGAAGCACCACCACCGCCCGGATCGTAGGCCGAGCGAGGCCCACCCTCGAACGCGACTGGGCCGGCTTGCGACCGGGCTTGCCGCCGTATGCCACGCTGCAACGCGCTGCCGCCATCGCAGGGCGGCGACGCCTCATTGTTTGTCGGCGCCGCCCTGGCTGGCCTGCTGGTCGGTCGCGTCGCGCAGCCGCTGCGTCAGCACGCGAATGACGCCCTTGCCTAGGGCCGGATGCAGGTCGAGCAGGTCCTGAAAGTCCTCGCGCGCGATGGCCCAGAGGCTCACGTGGCTGCGCGTACGGATGCTGGCGCTGCGCGGCCCACTGTCGAGGAGCGCCATCTCGCCGAAGCACTCCTTCTTGCCGAGCACCGCGACGCGCTCGCCGTCGTGCAGCACGTCGACCTCGCCCTCGAGCACCAGGTACACATGATTGCCGGGATGCCCCTGCTCAAAGACGACCTCGCCCTTGTCGAAATCGACACGCTGCACGATGTCGGCCACCGGCAGCAGCTGCTCGCCCGAGAGCCCGGCGAAAAGCGGAACGCTCTTGAGCAGGAAGACCACGTCCATCGGATCGGTCGTCACGTCCACTACCCCGTTGTCCGAGAGCGTCAGCCGCTCGTTGCCACTCACCGCCCATTGCCAGACGCGTCGCAACCACGGCGTGTGGTCCGACAGCAACGCTGCCACCTTTGCGTCCGCGGCGTCCAGGCCGCGCATCGGTATGGTGACGTTCGCGATATCGTCGAACACGTGTTCAACGAGGTGGATGAAGGGCCGCAGCTCCGGCTCGCGCAGGTGCTGGTCGAGCAGCTCGATGGCGTTGCTGCGCGCCCGCCGGCTGGGGCTGCGGTAGTGCAGGTAGGCGCGGTACATGGCGGCGCGCGAGATGAGGAGGCCGAGCAGACGGAAGACCCGTGTCTCGGCCTGCGCCCGCATGGCGTCGAGCTCGCCGAGGAAGAAGGCCCTGCGGACGTCGTCGGCGCGCAGGGCGGCCCGGATCTGGGCGTAGATGCGGAGCACCTCGATCTCGCTGGTCGCGCGCGAACGGAGCCAGGCTGCAGGCGGCTTGGGCTTCTCTGGGTCGCGGGCGATGCGCCAGAGCGAGAGCAAGGCCTGGTTGCGCAGGGGCATGCGCTGGACCATCGCCGCGCCCATCAGCAGCTCGGTGGCCGCTCGCCCGCTGAGCCCCTCGACCACGGCCAGCAGGCGGATCTGGGTCGCGATGCTGAGCGTGCCCGACTCCAGGCGCGTCGCCACCTCGGGCACCAGGGAGTCGCCATAGCGTAGCAAGGCCGCCCGCGCCCGATCGGCGAGATCTCCGCGGCCGAGCGCCTCGACCAGCGCGTCCAGGTACTCCGGGAGCCCGACCTGCCCCATCGCCTCCACGGCGTTGAGCCTGACCTGCAGCGAGGGGTCGACGATCATCTTCGGCAGGTTGGCGGTCGCCTGCCGCAGGCCGGTCCGGCCAGCGACCACCGCCGCGCGGGCCCGTTTTTCGGGATCGCTGCTCTCGATGTCGGCCATCAAGTCCATGTGGATGTCCATGGTCGACTTGTAGCCGGCGACGCGCTTGAGCCAGACCACCGCCAGCGAGGCGACACCGGGGTCGTCGTGGCTGGCGTAGACCCGCATGCGGTCGACGAGGCTCGGATCCTGGTGCGGCTCCAGGGCGCTCAGCACCTCGCGCAGCAGCGACGGATCGGAGTCGAAGCGCAGGTGGTCGACGACGACGTTGCGCGACACCGTGTGGCCGATGGTGTTGAGGATTTCCAGCGACCGCCGCACGATGTCGAGGTCGGGCTGGCTGCAGCAGGCCTCTAGCGCGGCGGGGCTGACCGGTAGGCGGAGGTCGCGGATCATCTCCAGCGCGCGGCGCACGACGTCGATGTCGGGACTCGATAGCCGCGCCTCGACCTCCCGCACCGCCGTGCGCTGCACCTGGTCGTGCAAGAGGGGATCGGCGTTGGGGTCGAGCCGCCGGGCGGCCAGCGCCTCAAAGAGCGTCCGCTGGTAGTGCGGCGCGAGGCGCACCGCCACCACAACGACAGCGACCGCGGCCAGCACGGCCACCGGCGACAGCCACAGGAGCTCATCCGCCGACGGGCCGAGCACGAGCAAGACGACAGAAACCAAAAGGGTAGCGCCGCGATAGACGACACCATCGATGAGCGTCTTGGCGCGCTCGCCACGTCGGGTCTCGATGGGCGTCACCAGCATCTGCATCGCGTTGCGCGATAGGGCGAAGCTCGCGACACGCTCCAGGAACGAGGCCGCGACCACGATCCAGAAGCCGAAGGACGTCACCTCTCCGAAAAAGCCCATCCCAGCGAGCATGTAGAGCCCGGAGCCGAGCGCGACGAAGATGCCCGACATCGCGATTGAGAAGCCCATGCCGACGACTTGTACGAGGCGCGCGCTGGCAAAGAGGGCCACCGCCAGGGCGATGAGGTTGGAGGCGCCGTAGTAGCGGCCGAGGAAACCGGCAATTTCGTCGCGCTGGAGCCGCGATTTCAGGGCGCCCGAGAACTGGTAGTCGAGGGCGACCGATGCGATCTGCAAGAGAAAGACGAACAACGCCAGCCGCAGCAGCAAGGGAGACTCGAGGATGTTGCGTACGCCACGCACCACCTCGGAGTCCGAGCGCACTGGCCCCCGCCGGCGCCCGGCCTCGACTTCGGCGACGCTCGGCGGCATGGCGCCATCGAGCTCGCGCACCACCGGGCCCACCCGCAGCAGGGGCAGCAGCAACAAGGCCACAACCAGCCACACGAGATCGTGGGCGGGCAGGTCGAGCCCGAGCACGAGCTGGACCATGCCGCCACCGGCCGCAGCGCCGGCGGTAGCGATTGCGGCGAACACGGGGAAAAGGCGCTTGGCCTGGCGCGCGGGCAGCAGCCCTGACGACAGGTTCCACATCTGGATCAACACGAGGTGCCCGATGCCCGTGCACCAGATGTAGACCGTGAGCGACATCGCGCGTTCGGAGAGCGGATAGAGCAGCCGCAGCCCAGCAAACGAGATGACCGCCGTCGCTAGCAGCGTCTGGAAGCGCGGCCGCAGCGAGAGGCGCTCCATCGCCATGACGTAGAGGACCGACGCGGCGGCGGTGAAGATCGAGCTGCCGAGGAACATCCAGGGCATGGCCGACACTTCGTTGGCCGACAGGAACAGCGCCTTGGTGAACGAGGCGACCACGACATTGCTGGCGGTGACGACGAAGAAGAGAGGCCCAAGCAGGTACAGGACGCGCCGATCTTCGGGCGCGAGGCTGAACAGCTTGAGGAGTGACTCCGTCATACACCACCGGCGCGCGCCACTGCCGGCGACGCTGCGATGGTGTAGCCGGAAAGCGACGGCGGCGCCACCCTCGACCCCGACCACGGACGCGACATAGGCTGCACTTTCGCCGTTCTTTCGTCCGAATCGCGTCCGACTCGCGTCCGAATCCTCTCTGCGGATGGCGCGCCAGCCTCGCTACTGCGCGGGCACCACGGGCACCTTGCCGTTGAACATCGTCGCCAGGAAACGGGCAACTTGGGCGCTGCAGGCCTTGTCCTTGAAGGCGACGAAGTGGCCGTCGTAGGCGGCGCCGGTGGTCGACTGCGCCTTGTCGTTGAGGTGCTGCACCGTCACTCCGGTGACTTTGGCGTTGCCGATGGTCAGGTTGCCGGTGACGTCGCCCTTGTGGTCCAGCTGCGCCATGCCGAGATCGGCGGCGGGGTCGTACCAGGTTCCGGCGTCCGCAGGCTTCAACATCAGGCCACCCGTCGCAGCGGCGAAGACGCGGCTGGTCTGCGGCGGCGTGTAGGTGTCGCCTTGGCCGAAGGTGTGCAGGACGTGCTGCGGAGGGCCGAGCGGCTTCTTGTGGTAGAGGTGGGCGACGCTCAGCGGATCCGATTCGTCGAAGTAGTGCTGCATCAGGGCCAGCATCGGGTGCCACTCATCGAGGTCGCCTTCTTGCATCGCGAGCTTGATGCCGACCGTGGCGTCTTCAGGCGACTTCTTGTTGAGTAGCGAGTACACCAAGCTGCCGCCTGTGCCCGAGAACACGGCGCCCAGGGTGTCCTTGTTGCCTTTGCCGTCGTGAGCGAAGGGCAGCCACATCGGGCCGGTCGTTCCGCCTTGCGAGTGCCCCATGTATGCGATCTTGTTCCCGTTGACCTCGAACTTGCCGAAGGTCGAAAGCGTTGCGCCGTTCAGCGCTCCCTTGGCGAAGCGGACGAGGGCGAAGTTGTCGGCGGCGCCCTGGTACACATTGCCCTTGGCTGCCGGAGGGTTGGCGAAGTTGTAGAAGAGAGGGCCCGGATCCAGGGGCAGGCCCCGACGGTCGCCGTGCATCGGCTGGTCGGTGGAGAGCAGCGCCACCGAGAGCGGCGCACCACCTTCCGTCAACTTGGACAACGTCTCGCCCATGTCCGAGGGTCCGCTGCGCAAGGAACCGCCGGTGCCGTGGCCGAAAATCAACAGCGGCCAGCCGCCGGCCGGCATGGGCTTGCCCTTGGGGATGGCGATGGCGGCGCACACTTCTTCGGTGCCCTGCAGCTGGGGCACGTTGGTGCCGCTGAGGGCGAGGCCACCGCCGCCTTCCAGGTAGGGCCGCTTGCCCGCCTGCCACACTGGCATTTTGATCTTGATGTGGATCTCGGTGTACGGGGCGCTATCGGCGCTCGCCGGGCAATCGCGCGGATCGTTCTTGCCTGGGTTCTGCACTGCAAAGGCTGGGTCGATGCAGGGCGACTTCTTGCCCTTGTTGGCGCCGCCGCAGACGAACGGGGTGCCGACGATGGTCGGCGGATCCTTCACAGCGTTCACCGCAGCGCGAAAGTTGACCATCACCCGCGTCGGGTCCGCTGGCGTAAATGACGTGGCCGCGATGACCTTGCCGCGAGCGATCTTCTTCGTATCCAGCCACTTGCGCAGCTTGCCATACTTCTCCCACGCCGGGACCAGCGCGGCATCTGTCGGCTTGGTGTCGCTGAGCAGCGCCGCGAGGTCGTCTCCCTGCACCGGGACCGCTTGCTTGGGGTCCTGGCCGACGGCGAGCTTGGCGCGGGTGCTGTCCAGGATCACGAGCGTGTAGGCGTGCTTGGGCGTCAGCGTGCGGCTCCACATCGGGTGCAATGCCAGCCAGTTGGCGCAGATGTACTTGTTTCGTTTGGGCTGGAACTTCCAACTGATTGGGTGCAGCTCGCCGCCGTTGGTCACCCCGGCATCGAGGTCGGCGAGGAAGACGTTCTGCTGCGGTCCCGACGGCACGAGCGAAGCGGGGTCGACTTCACGGGTGAAGCGCACGTAGAGCGTCGGGGCGGTCGAGAAGCCGTCCATCTCGCTGTTGAGCCCGTCGATGACTGCGCCGCCGACGTCGAGACCGATGAGACCCGGGCCGGAGCGGGGGTGCCGGCTGATGTCGAGCTTGCCGGCTGCGTTGCGCCAGACGTCGTTCGGGAAGGGCGTGCTGTAGAAGTCGAGGCTGCTGCCCTGCCGCGGCACCACATTGCGGGCCTGGAAGGGCAGCGCCTGCTCCTCAAGGTCGGGACAGGCGACGCCGGCGAAGAGATCGGTCGAGAGCGGCAGGCTGCCCGGCTGGCAGGTGCCCTGCCCTTTGCTGCAGTGCAGGCCTGGGAAGCACTCACCGGTCTTCTTGCACGGGCTGCCGAGGTCGGCGAGCACGGTGGCGGGCTTGGAGCAGAAGCCCGAGATGCCCTTGAGGTCGCAGTAGAGGCCACGCTCGCAGTCGGACACCGAGGTGCAGGGTCCGTTCTCCTTGCGGCCGGCGGAGGTCACGCAGAAGCCGAAGAATCCGCACTGCAGCCCCGCCGCACACTCCTCCGAGAGCAGGCAAGGATCATTGGCCGGGCGGTTGGCAGCGGGCTTGCACGTCCCGGCCTGGCAAGCGAGGCCGGCGCGACACGGGTCCGCCTCGCCGCACTTGTTGCCGATCCCGAGCCCGTAGAACTGGGGCTGAACGTCGGGGCCTGCGTCGCCGACATCGCTGCCCGCGTGCGTGAAGTGATCTTCGCACGCGAAGGCGCCCATGCAGAGCGCGATGGCCACGACCGCGACGGCCGACAACGGTCGGCCTCGCCGATGCAGCGCGGACACGACTAACCCGGCCAGCCGGCCGCGGCGCAGCGGCGCGTGGGCGCCGTTCAAGAGCTTGCAAGCGAAAGCCATGCTCGCCTCCGCGCTGGCGCCAAAGGGACGCCAAACGCACATGATCTCAGAGATTCTTGACCAGCTGGAGTACCGAGAGCACCACTTCGGGCTGGAGGTCGACCTCGATGCCCGCGCCGTCAAAGCGCAAGACATAGAGGTCGGGCCGCGCGATGGAGAGTCGCGTGACGAGGCGCAGCGCCGAAGGCTTGCCCTCGACGAGGCCCTCTTTCAGCTTGAGGGTGTACGGCACATTGGGGTCGATCTCGAAGCGTTGCGGGGTGGTCGGCGTGATGCGGTCGACATCGGACCCGTCCAGCACCTTGACCCACCGCGGTCCCTTGTACGGTACCTGGGCCACCTTGCCGTCTGCGCCCGGCTGTGCAGACGGATCGTCCATGGTCTCCAGGCTGTGCGGCCCTTCCAGGTCAGGGGGGAGGAGGCCCGTGGTCTCGGTCAAGATCATCGACAGGTTGTCGAGGCTTGAGGTGACGTCGACCACTACGGGCTTGCCATCGGCGCCGAGCGTGTCGCCATTCTGGAAGAGCTTGAGCTCGAAGAAACGCAGCCGAAGCTGGACGATCGCCTCGACCGCTGCGTCCGGGCTGGCCTGCTGGAGTTGCTTGGCCAGGTTCTGCGCCTTCTTCTCGTCAAGCAGCGCGACGTCGACGCTGGCCTCAATGCGCATGCCGCGGAACTTGCCGCAGAGGAACTTGCAGCGCGCATCGCCGGTGCAATTCGTAAGGCGAATCTCAAGGTTGGAGACGGCGGATCCCTTGCCGAAATCGGTCTGAATGTGGCTGCGCTGGCAGTCGCCGGCGAGGGCCATCAGGCCCTGGACGTGGGCCAGCGTGCCCTTCTGCAGCGAGGTCGGCAGCCCGGTGATGAGGGGCTCGCCCGCTTTTTGGGCGCCGGTCGCGCCGGCGAGCGCGCTACCCGTCATGTCATCGATGTTGGGCCACTCGATGCGCTGCGTGACGCGCGGCAGCTGGCCCTGGCCCAGCGTGACCTCGCCGGCAGTCTCGAAGAGTCCGCAGCCGCTGACGAAGACGCAGCCAGCGATGAGCAGGGCAGCGGCCCCGTTCCGGCTCGCATCGGCCAACCTCGGCGCGGCGGGCTGGCGCAGCGCTTGGGGATTGTCTCGCCTCATGGTTCTCCTCCAACGCGGCAGCAGCGCCACCGCGGCGGCGCGCGTCAGCGCTTCTTCTTTCCGTAATTGAAGCCGATTTCAGCGTTGACGTTGAACTGCAAGACATTGCGGAAGAGGCTGTCGGGTCCAATTCCGAACGGCGTGAAGGCCTCGGCGTTGAACGCGATGGCCTCACCGAGGCGGTAGCGCCCCTTGACGATGATCACGTCATTGTTGCCGAAGCCGGCCGAGAACAGCTCAGAGAAGTCACGCGCGGTGCGCCGGTGATAGGTCGCGAGGAACTGGATGCCGTAGAAGTTGGGCACCTCGAAGTGGATGAACCAGTTGTTGTCCGGCGTGCTGTCGTTCATTTCCACCGCCAACGCGATGGCAAACCAGTCCGCGGCCTTCCAACTGGTCTCGAAGAAGATGCCCTTGACCGCCGGCGCGCTGGCGTCGCGGCCGAGGACGGACTGCAGCTTGGTGCGGTTGGCCAGGTCGATGGTGTTGGCGGTCTTGCCGGCGACGTACTGCACGCGCTGCACTTCATAGAGGGTGTCGAAGTAGGACGGGAGGTAGTTGGGGTCGAAGCTGCGCAGCTCCAGGCGCATGCGCAGCGCATGCCGGGCCTCCAGCTTGGGACCTTGCCGATCGAGGTTCAGACGAAGCAGGTGGCCCCAGGAGGTGCCTCCGCTGCGGACCGCGCGCGTTGGGACGTTGCTCCACAACGGATTGTTGGGGTCGTCGGTCGGCACGCCGCTCTCGAGAAAGCTGTGGTCCAGGTAGGTCTTCCAGTCGACGGCGTCGGTGTCGACCAGCTTGGCCTCGACGCTGGTGCCGTACGAGACGACTTCCGTCCGGATGTAGTTGGGCTGAAAGGTCTTTTGGTTGATCGAGAGCTCTTGCGTACGCTTGCCGTCATCATCGGCGTCGTCGCCGTCGAGCCGGTTGCGCAACGGTGCGTCAATGTCGGCGGCGATGGTGGCGCCCAGCGAGAAGCTGCGCAGGAAATAGTTGTTGCGGTTGATCAGCGAGAGGGGCTTCACGAAGGCGAGCGCGCCCATGACGCTCGGGCCGGTGATGTCGTTGAGGTAGGTCTCGAAGCCGCCGTAGTCGCCGAAGGCGTCGAACTCGAAGCTGACGCGTCGGCTGTTGAAATTCAGGTTGGGGTTGTAGCGCTTGATGACCGTGCCGTGGCCGATCGAGCTGGCCTTGAACTGATTGATGTCGAGGTAGAGGCGCTCTTCCTTACCGCCATAAGAGATGTAGGAGATGATCCGAGCAAAATCGCCGGGTTCATCCCAGTCCTGCTTGCGGATGCTGCCGATGCCCTCGAAGCGGTCGTCGCGCGGCCGGGTATCGATGATCTGCAGACGGACAGGCACCTGAAACGACAGCGAGATCTCTTTGTCGCGCAGCTCGCGGGTGTAGTTGAACTCCGGGCGGATGACCGCGTAGTAGGTCGGGCCGAGCAGCTCAGGGCCGATGACCAGTCCGAAGCGGTTCTGCCACGGCGTCAGACCCGTTGCGCCGACGTTCGCCAGCTCACCCTCGATAAAGCGCCGCTGCTCGCGATCCTTCCGTGGCGCGCGGTCAGCCACTTTGGGGCCGTCGCCGGCGGTGGGCGGCGTCGGGGCCGGGGCCGGCGGGGCGGCGCTTGGCGGAGGCGCCGACGGCGTGGTCGGTGCGGCGGTGCTGGGCGAGGCCTCGGGCGCAGTCGGCGCGGTCTCGGGCGTCGGCGCCGGCGCAGGAGCCGGCGGCGCGGTCACGGTCGGCGGCGGCGCTGGCTCAGGCTCAGGCGCGACAGCGGGCGCTGGTGCCGGCGGCGGCGGCGGGTTGCCCTGCCCAGCGCTCGACTTGGGCGCGTCCGGCTTGCAGACCCAGGGCGGGCAGCGGGCGCCATCCTTGGTCGGCTCTTTGCCGGGCTCCGCGGCCTTGCTGCCGGCAGGCGGCGGCGGCGGCGGATCAGGCTCTGCCAGGGCCGGCGCGCTGGCCGCAACCGTGCTGGCAAAGGCGATGGCCGCGACCGTCGCCGCGCTCGAGCCAAGTCCGCAGCGCGCAGCCCGCGCAGCAGCCCGCCAACCGAAGGTGAAGTGTCTGGTCACGTGCGCCCCGATTGCGTTGCTGGATTCCGCCTGGCCGTCGCTGGGCAAGCGGGGCCAGGAGCTCCGCATTGAGTCTTGGGTATGTACCACGGCGCTTGCCGCGAGCCAAGACGCCAGCGACCGCCGGTGGCCATCGGCACCCTGCGATGCGCCGAGGGGTCGGCGCGGCCAGCGATGCGAGGTCCGCTGCGGGCTGCCGGCGCCTGGCTAGAGGGTCTCGACCAGCGACTTGACGCAGGGAGACGCCTTCTTCCAGCGGCCGACGGCCGTGCGGGCCGCTTCGACCAGCGTGCCGCGCTCTTTGCCCGTCGGTAGGCCCTTGTAGAGCAGATCGCCGAGGCCGCGCTCGAAGGTCTCTTTGTGGGCCGCGCAAATCGAAGCGGCCACCTGCGGCAGGCAGCGCCGTCCAGCGGGCTGACCGACCAGGTAGCCAGCGATATCACGCTCGCCGATCCACGAGGCATGCTTGTCGACGACCTCGCAGTCGCCTTGGAAGCGGGTGATCTCGCGATCGAGCCAGCGCGCCAAGAACAGGTCGGAGACGTTCTGGTGGTCGAAGCGCCACTCTTCGACGCCGACAATGCGATCGAAAAGCGCGGATTGCAGAATCTTCTCGCACACGTAGCGCGCGGCCGTCTCGCCCTTGGCGTCAGGGGCGACTGCCTGCATGCAACGCGCGGTGTTGAAGACGAGGTTCCAGGAGCCGTCGGTGCGGCCGTCGACCTGAACCATGCGATCGATGGCGGCGAGGACCGCGCCTTGGCTCCACTCGAGGGCCGCGATCTCTTTGAGGAGCCGCTCGCCGACGATGGTCTCGTGCACCACCGAGAGGCTGGCGGTGAGGCCACCCTCGGCGCCCTGTGGTTCAAACTTCTCCGCCATGCGCGCCACGACCTCCAGGTCGCGGTAGGCCGTCATGTAGGGGTAGATGCAGCGGTCGTTCCGCGTCGTCTGTTGATCAAGCCGGTAGGTCCGAATGAAGTTCTCGGCCCGCGCTTGGTGTTCGCGGTCGGGCGCCGACCAGCGCAGCACGCTCTTGGACTGGCCACAGTCGAGCGTGGCGATCTCCAGCCGGCCGTCGAGGTTGGCGAGGCCGTAGTCGGCGTCGAAGACCGCCGGCCGCGCGAGCAAGACGACCCGCAGCTCGGGCTGCTGGGTGGCGAGGGCCGAAAGCTGCTGGATCACCGTCGGGCGGTCGGCGAGGGGCACTTCCTCGATGGAATCGGCGAGCAAGAGCATCGGCGCAGTGGCCGCGAGTTGGCGGAACGACTCCCGACGGCCCACGTCACTCGCGACCCCGATGGCGCGCTCCATCGCCGCCAGCACCTCGTTGCCACCCTTGTTGGCTGCGAGGCGGGCCGCGACGTCGCGGTTGAGGTCGATGCGCATCGTCGGGATGCGACCGCAGGCCATGGCCTCCATGGCGGTGGCGAGGGTCGACTTTCCGACGCCGCCGCGGGCGGTCAACAGCACGCGACGGGCCTCACCCTTGACCAGGCGATCGACGAGCTCTGCGTCCTCGAAGGTGGCCTCTTTGTCGCCAGCGACCGGCTTGGGCCACGCCCGCACCATCAGCTTGGGCGGAAAGTAGCGCAGCTCGTCGACCTGCTTCTTGTGTTCCGCCGCGTTGCGACCGCAGACAGCGCGGTAGCCGACCTCGGGCTTGTCGACCAGCTCTTGCAGCGACTTGGGTCCGCAGCCCGCGAGGGCCACGGCCGACATCAGCGCAACAACGGCCCCCAGCGCATGCAGCCGGGTCGGGCGGCCTGCGGCCGGGCGTGCGACGCCTGCGTGGATTTGATGGCCAGCCATGGTCCCCTCCCCTACCCGGCGCCGCCGGGGCGCGCTGACGGGTCGCTGTCGCCCTGACGACGCGGCAAGCGCCGCACTCAGCCCTCGCGCCTTGAACACGCTGGCGACGTCGCCGCGCGACCGGCTTGCAGGCTCATTGCTGGCCCATCGAGCGCGCCACCTCGTCGAGCGCGGAGGTGACGCAAGCCGGGCGCCCGTTCTCCACGGCGAAGGCCCGCCCCTCTTCGACCATCTGGAAGCGCTTGCTCGGCGCTGGCAGACCCTCGATCAGGGCCTGCATGGCGACCGGCTTGTCGCCGCCCTTGGCGCACAGCACCGACAGCACCTGCCCAAAGCAGCGCTGCACCAGCGGCTGGCCGCCGAGGAAGCGCACGACCTCCGCGTCTGAGACGAGATCGGCGTGGGCAGTCACGGGCTTGCAGTCGCCAGCGGCGCCACGCGACAGCTCGCCATTGAGCCAGCGGGCGCGGAACAAGGCCGCAGTGCGCAAGTCGAAGAAGGCCCAACGGCCCTCTTCGGCGAAGCCGGTGCCTTGCTTCTCGAAGATCACTGATTGCAGGGTCTTCTCGCAGACCTGGCGCCGACGTTGCTCGTTGCTGCCGGTGACGCCTGCGTCGACGGCGGTCCAGCCGTGCTCGGGGTCGATGCTCTTCATGCACTGGATGACGTCGAAGACCGGCGCACCCGTACCCTGCGATTGGCGCTGGAACTTCACCATTCGGTCGAGCATGTCGAGGGCCTCGCGCTGGCCCCAGTTCATCCGATCGAGCTCCTTGGTCAGGCGGAGCGCGACCAGGGCCTCGTGGGCCGCAGCCACGGAGTCGATGCTCTCGTCGGTCTTGGCGGCCAGCCGCTTGAGCTCGCTGATGTCGCGGTACGTCGCCATGAAGGGGTAGATGCACTGGCCGTCGGACCGGCGCTGCACGTCGAAGCCGTGGCGGGAGGTGAAGGTCTTGAATGCGGAAAGCTGCTCGGGCTTGCCGTTCATGTTGGTGATCACCTTGTCGGCCCGCTCACAGTCGACGAGGCGAATCCGGACGACCGTGTCGACGTCATCGAAGCCGTAGTTGGGGACCAGGACCGCCGGGCGCGCCAAGAGCACAACCTGGGCGGTCTTTGGGTACGCCTGACGAAGTTTCGCAAGCGCGATCGAGACCTTAGGCCGCTGCAACAGCTCCACTTCCTCGATGGCATCGGCGAGCAACACCCAGCTGTGGCTGTGCAGCAGCTCGTCGAGGCGCTGTTGGCCGGCGACATCGCCCTTGAGGCCGAGCTGCTTCGCAATGACGCGCAAGATCGGGTTGCCGCCGCCGACGTCGCCCGCCGCAGCCACCTCGGCATTGAGGTCGACGGTGAACACCGGCAAGCGGTGGCAGGTCTGAGCGTGGATGGACTGCGCCAGCCGGGTCTTCCCGAGGCCGCCCCGGGCCTCGACCAGGGCGAATCGCGACTTGCCGCTCACCAGCGCGTCGATGAGGTGGCGCTCGTTGGCGTTCTCGGGCTTGGCGCCGCCCGGCCAGCGGTCGACGTCGACGAGGGGCAGGAAGTAGCGGCCCGCGGCGACGTCGCCTTGGTGCCCGTCTGCGATTCGGCGGCAGGTCGAGCTGTAGCCGATCTCAGGAGAATCCGCGAGGAAGGTCAGGAGATTCTGACTGCATCCGCCCGCGAACAGGGCGAGGGAGAGTGCCAGCAGCGCCAGCGCCAGACCGCGGGAGGCTCCGCGGCGCGTGGCGAGCGACGTCTCCGCGGCTGCGGGCTGTGGCAGGTCGGTGGCGAGGGCCAAGGAAAGGCAACGGGGCGTGGACATCAGCGGGCGCCTCCTCCAAGCCGCGGCGCGGCGCGGGGCGGGCCGGTTCTACTCGCAAACCGATGCGATGGGAAGCAGCAGCCGGCCTTCCGTACCGGCCGGTACGAGCAGCGCGATGCCCAGCGGCGGCAGGCGCCAACGGCCACCACCGAGCCAGATGGCGGCGCCAGGGCCCTGCCCGTCCGCGGCGCCGGGGGCGCTCTCGACGACGAGCGGCGGCAGTCCAGCGCTGAGGTCGAAGCTGGCCGGCTGGCCGGGATCGAGGTTCAGCAGGACGACGCTCACAGGCGCGCCGTCCAAGACCATGGCCAGCGACCCGGAGCGATCGCCCGCCAGGTGTCTGCGCGGCCGCTGCGCCTCGAAGTGCGGCGCCAGCAACGCCCGGCGTGCCCGCAGCCAGGCGCTGCACCAACGGACCAGGCCCGGCTGCCTGGCGCGCTGGGCCCAGTCGAGGTGGTTCGCGCCGTCGTCGCGATCCCAGGCGTTCTCGATCAGCCCGTGTCCATCTTCTGCGCGCCGCGATCGACCATAGGCCTGTCCGGAGTGGACGAGGATGGGGCCGCGGACACAACAGAGCAGCGCGAAACCGAGCTGGAGGCTGCGCAGATCTTCTGCGGCGAGATCGTCGACAGGGTCGGGATCCCAGGGCGGCCCGCCCGGAACCGGGTGCGGGAGGCGGCCGCGCTGCAAGCGCAGCAGATCGCGCAGGGTCCAGCCGTCGTGGCACTCGAGGTAGGTCACGGAGCAGGCAGCATCGGGCAGCCAGCCTCCTGCAGCCTCGGCGCTGCCCTCGAGCGCGGCGCGCAGGGCAGGCAAGCGGCCGCCGTCGTCGCCCCGCAGCAGGCTCGGTCGGTCGCCATGGGCCGAGCGCAGCAAGTCGCGGCTGCGATCATTCCAGACCGCGTAGCCCAAGCTCGCGATTTCGCGGGGTCGATACCCGCCAAGGGACCATGGCTCTGCGATGAGCAGCGCTCCCGGCCGCAGCGCTTGGGCGCGGGCCCGGACCTGACGGAGGGTCTCGTCATCGAGAAGCTCGGCGAGGTCGAGTCGCAGCCCGTCGCAGCCGAGCTCGCCGATCCAGCGATCGACCGCTGCCAGCACCAGGGCGCGCATCTCGGGCGCCTCGGTGCGCAGGTCGTTGCCGCAGCCGGAGCGCGAGCGCATCGCGCCGCCCTCGCGCCAGAACCAGTCGCCGGGATCGAGCAGCCGCAGCGGGTTGCGATCAGCGAGGCTCACGTGGTTCCACACCACATCGACGATGACGCCGACGCCGCGTGCGTGCAGCGCGTCGATGAGGGCCGCCAGCTCCAGCGCAGGATCGGCGAAGGCGACGGCGGCGTCGTGCCCGGACGCGACCCCCGGCCAGCCGCCCTCTGGAGTCGCGGCGTACGCCTGCGTGTAGCGCTCGCTCACCGCCAGCAGAAAGCTGGGCATGTAGCCCCAGTGGTTGACGCGCTGCGAGGCCAGCGGGGTGGCCAGCGGGCTCGGAGGGGCCGCGGCAGCGCTGGGCCCCGGGGCGCTCTCGTAGAAGGGGTACGCGGCGAGGGGCAGAAACTCGACGGCGTCGTGGCCCATGCGCAGCGCGTCGACGAGGCCACCAATCGCGGCCGGATGGAGCTCGGCGGCGCCGGCGTAGGTGCCGGGAGCGTGCACGCCGGCGCTCGGGTGCACCGTCCAATCGCGCACATGGACCTCAAGGATCGCCGTCGAGCGCGGCGCGATGTCGACACCGCGTGGACGTCCGCCCTGCCCTGGCGGCGCCAATGGACGCAAACCTGCGACGGCCCAGGACTCGTGACCGTAGGCCTTGCGGCGGGCGACGGCTCGGGCCCAAGGGTCAGCGACCTCGACGCTGCCCCAAGGGCGATGGACGACGAATCGGTAGAACCCACGCTGCAGCGGGGCCTGCCAGACCCGCCGCTGGCCGCCTAGGGAGACCTTTCGCATCGCCACCATGCGCTGGTCTGCGCCGTCGGGATGGCTGCGAACCACGAGTTCGACGTGATCGGCGTCCGGAGCGCAGAGGCGGACGACGCCCGCGCCAGCATCCCAACCGAGGGCGATGCGCTCAGGGTCGGGCCGGCTCAGGGGCGCCTCGCGGCGGTCGGCGTGTTGGCCGGCGGGCTGGCGCTGTTTGGCTCGCTTGCGGGCGCGGGGCTGGATCCAAGGGCGGGTCGCGCGGCGCCGGCGGGAGATCGGGCGTCATCATTGAGCATCGGCTCTGGGACCTCCGCCGGCGGATCGAAGAGCATGATCGCAAAGGGAGGCAGGTCGAGCGTGGCGTGAAAGCTGCCGCCGCTGTCCATCGCGGTGACGGTGCGCGGCAACCGGTTCGCAGGCGTGCGGCCACCGAAGCGCTCTTCGTCAGAGCACAATCGCAACGTCCACTGGCCGGGCCGCGGCAGGCGCAACGGGTAGCCCGCGTGGCGCAGGTCGCTGAACGAAGCGACGACGGCGACGATGTCGCCCGGCCCGGCCGTGGCCGGATCGCGGCCCGGCACGCAGCGCAGAAAAGCGTAGACGCTGCGGCTCGCGTCGTCGGCCTCGAGCCAGCGCATGCCCTCGGGGTCCGCGTCGCCGACGTGCATGGCCGGCAGCGTCGCGTAGGCCTCATTGAGCGCGTGCAGCCACGTCGCCATGCCGGCCGCGGTCTCGGCGTGCACCTCGTCCCATGGCAAGGCGCGATCGACGTCCCACTCGCGGTCCTGCACCAGCTCAGCGCCCATGAAGAGCAGCTTCTTGCCTGGAAAGCAGAATTGCCAACCGTGCAGCGCCCTCTGCTGCGCCGATCCGTCTTGCCAGCGACCGGCCATCTTGCGGACAAGCGTGCCCTTGCCGTGCACGACCTCGTCGTGACTCAGCGGCAAGATCGCCCGCTCGCTGTGGTACCAGGTGGAGGGGAAGGTCATCTCATGGTGGTGCCAGCTGCGATGCTCCGGAGAGCGGCCGAGGTAGCGCAACGTATCGTGCATCCAGCCCATGCTCCACTTGAAGGTGAAGCCGAGCCCGCCGAGGGCCGGATCGTCGCCAGGAGCACGCACCACCGTCACTCGCGGGAAGGTCGTCGACTCTTCAGCGCACATCAGCGCGCCGGGGACCAGCGCCTGCACCGTGGCGTTCAGGTCTTGCAGCAGCGAGATCGCCTCCAGGTTCCAGTTGCCGCCCAGCGCGTTGGCCACCCACGCGCCCTCGGCACGCGAGTAGTCGCGGTAGAGCATCGAAGCGACCGCGTCGACGCGCAGACCGTCGAGATGAAAGGACTGCAGCCAGAAGACCGCCGACGCCAACAGGAAGCTGCGCACCTCAGGCTTGGCGTAGTCAAAGACCAAAGTGCCCCAGTCCGGGTGCTCGCCCATGCGCGGATCGGCGTACTCGTAGAGCGGCGTGCCGTCGAAGCGCCCGAGGCCGTGGACGTCGCGTGGGAAATGCGCCGGCACCCAGTCGGCCAGCACGCCGATGCCGGCGTTGTGCAAGGCGTCGACCAGCGCCCGCAGGTCGTCGGGCTCACCGAAGCGGGCGGTGGCGGCGAAGTAGCCGGTAACCTGGTAACCCCACGACGGATCGTACGGATGCTCCATCGGCGGCAGCAGCTCAACGTGGCTGAACCCGAGCCGCCGCACGTGCTCGATGAGCAGAGGCGCCAGCGCGCGGTACGAGAGCCAGCTTCCGTCCGCCTGGCGACGCCAAGAGCCGAGGTGCAGCTCGTAGATGGCGACGGGCGCGACGGTCCAGTCGCGCTCGGCGCGGGCGGCCATCCAGTCGGCGTCGGCGAAGCGATGCTGCGGATCGGCGCAGATGCGTGAGGCGTCCCCAGGCCGCAGCTCGGCGGCGAAGGCGAAGGGGTCGGCCTTGCGGCGCCACTCGCCGTCCGCGCCGTGCACCGCGAATTTGTAGAGCTGTCCAACGGTTGCGCCGGGCACATCGAGCTGGAACGCGCCGCGACGTGGGTCCATCGCCGCGTCTTCGGCTGCGCCGCGCCGCCCCGCCACCAAGGCGCGTCCGCCGCGGGCGATGCCGGCTTGGGCCGATGGCGTCAACGCTACGCCGGGCCGCAGCATCGGCAGGCCCTGCCAGCCGCTGAACTCGCCTTCGAGCCAGACTTCGCGCGCGGCCGGCGCCCACACCGTGAAGCGAAAACCGCCAGACGGGAGCGGGTGAGCGCCGAAAATCCGATGACAGTCATGACCTTGCCCCGCCCGAAACCGCAACCAAATCGCCCGCTCCTCGGTGTCGAGCGGGGTCGCTTCGGCTGACACTTCGCGGCGCGGAGGCGCAAGCGGCGAAGGCTCGGGCGCCGAGGCGCGCGGTGGATCGGCGCCGCGGCGTGGCGGAGGCATGGCGGAACTCCAGGGTGCGGCGCACGGGGGCGCTGGCAGCGACGATAGCTGGGGAGCGGCGTTGAAGCCAGCCACGGCCGCCCGAAGAAGGCTGGCGCGCCCACCTGGATTCGAACCAGGGACCTACAGCTTAGAAGGCTGTTGCTCTATCCGACTGAGCTATGGGCGCGGCGCGCTTGGCGTTGTGCCAGCCAGCAGCGAGGGGGTCAAGGTGAAGACCAGGCGAGCAGGAGGACCACCTCGGCGCCTGCGCCTGGGCCGGCGCCGATCAAGAGCGCGACCACGGCGGCCAGGACGAAGGCGACCGCCGCGACGGTGCCCTGGTTGGATGCTGCGGCGGCGGGGTCGGCGGCGACCAGGACGCCATGCACCCAGGCGGCGCGATCGCGGAGCAGGCAGGCGGCGGTCAGCGGCGCCGTTGTCAGCCCGAGCAGCAGCAGCCAACGTGCGCCGAGCATCCACTCCGGCTCCTGCCAGAGCGCGGCGGCGAACGCGGCATCGACAGGCCTGTCGAGGCTGACGGCACAGAGCGCGCCGAGCCCCCGCAGCATTCCGATGGCGCCAAGGGCCGCGGCGACCGAAATCCGGCGCAGCGTGGTCGCCGCCGCACGATGGTGGGCGAAGAGGCCGGCGGTGACGAGGAGGTCGACGCCAAAGCCCCAGAGCGCGTCGGCAGGGGCCGGGCCAGCGCCGAGACCGCCGACCCGAAACGACCAAAGCCAGGCGAGCAGGACGAGCGCGAACGACGACGGCAGCCAGTAAGCGAGCCTGGCGCCCGCGTGTGGTGGGGCCGCCGCGGGCGATGTCGCCGGGTCGGTCACGCGTCCCAGAGCCGCGTGCTGAAGTAGCGCTCGCCGACGTCCGGCAGAATCGTCACCACGCAGCCGCCTTGGCCGTCGGCCGACAGCTTGCGCGCCACCCGGAGCGCTGTGCAGACGTTGGCGCCTGAGCTCTGACCGACAAAAAGGCCGCCTTTGGCCAGCGCCTGGTTGGCCTGCCACGCCTCGTCGACGTCGACGTCCCAGCGACGGTCGATCACCGACTCATCGAGGATCTCCGGCACATGGTCCTCGGGCGAACCCAAGGGCTTGAGCCCCTCAATGCCGGGAAAAGCGTCTGGGACCAGGAGCTCGACTTGGATCTGCGGGTTCAGCGCCTTCAGGCGGCGGCCGCAGCCGGTCAGCACGCCGCCGGTGCCCACGCCGTAGACGAAGTGGGTGATGCGGCCCTCGGTCTGGGCCCAGATCTCCGGCGCCGTCGTGTCGTGGTGGGCCCGGAAATTGCCAGGATTGCTGTATTGGTCGCAGTAGAAGTAGCGGTCGGGGTTGGCCGCCACCAGCCGCCGCACATGGCGAATCGCCTCGTCGTAGCCGTCGTGGGCCGCGGTGTGGGTGATGGTGGCACCGTGGGCGCGCAGGCGCTTGAGCCGCTCGACGCTGGCGTTGTCGGGGATGACGATCTCGACGTCGAAGCCGAGGGCACCGCCGATGAGGGCGTAGGCGATGCCGGCGTTGCCGCTCGACGAGTCGATGATCGTCTTGCCAGGCGTCAGACGCCCATCCGCGAGCGCCTCGGCCAGCATCCGCAGCACCGGGCGGTCCTTGACCGAGCCGCCGGGGTTGAACGACTCGACCTTGGCCCAGATCTCGACGCCCGGGTGGCTGGCCCGCCAGGCGTCCAGCTGCACCAGCGGCGTGTTGCCGATGAGGCGCAAAGCGGGCACCTGCTTGAGCAGGCTTTCGACGATCGGCAAGGGCTCAAGCTCAACGCGGGTCTTCATCGGCGCTCCACACCGTCGCGCGGGCGCTTCGGGCGACGGCGCGGCAGTCTTGCATCGACCGTGGCCAAGTCAACTGGTAAGGCGCTGGTGGTCGGCCGGGTGCGCGATGCGGCAGCCTCCGGGCCGCGATGGGGTCGCCGCTCCCCAGGCGCGCGCCGCGACCGCTGCTGGGGCTTCGATCGGCGGCGGCGGCCTGCTAGGCTCGGGGCCGTGGAGGCATGCCATGGCCGGACGCACCGACGACGAGTTGACGCAGATCGAGGCCGACGCCGCAGCCGCAAGCGCGGCGATGGGCGCCGGTGATCTGGCGCGCACGTTGGCAGGCACCACCGCTGAGGGCATCGGCACGGGCGTCGCCGACCGCTACGCCCGGATCGGTGCGCGAATGCTCTCCGATCCGATGCCGACGCGCCTCGACGCCGACCTCATCGACCGCCTGAGCCGCGCCGGCTTCGACTCCGATCGGCTGCGCCAGATCCGGGTCCACCGCGGCCTGCGCGCCCACGCCGCCGCCGACGCCCTTGGCGCGCGTGCCTTCGCCGTAGGCGAGCAAGACATCTTCTTTGCTCGCGGCGAGTTCGACCCGAGCAGCCGAGAAGGCCGCGCGGTCTTGGCCCACGAGGTTGCCCACATCGCACCACCCGCCGCCGTCGGCGCCGGGGTCGGCGGCGGTGGCTTCGGTGGCCCCGTCCTCAACGAGCGCAAGCGCGGCGACGAAGACGCAGCCGGTGAAGAGGCCCACGAGGGTCAGGCCCGCCGCGCCGAGGCGATGGTCTACGCACAGGATGACTCGAATTCGCCCAGCCAGCCGATGGCCGGCGGCAGCATTCCAGAGACCGGGCCGACGGCCGAGAGCCCGCAAGAGGCGATCAGCGAGAAGCACCTGGAAGACATGGTGCTCGGCATCCTGCACAAGCTCGAGCGCAGCGAGATCGAGCGTCGGGGCCGTTTCTAGCCGCCGATGCGGCCTCGGCGGCCTGACGGGCGCCAACCTCCGATACCCCTCGGGCGCCAGGCCCTTACGTGACTCGCTGGGCAGCGGCCGCGCTTGTTGCTGCGTCTTGGCCGCGTGTTCCTTTGAGGGCACGGCGCGCCCGCACCTTCGCCCGCGGTCGACGCCGCCTCCCCTCGCTCGATCGCGGCAGGCCCAGGCAGCCCTAGGGCTCGTCACCTTGCGTGGCAAAGGCAGCGTCATCGCCTGACCAGCCGACGCTGCGCGCAAACGCCATCAGCTCGCCGTCGAGCTGCCGCATCTCGTCCAGCAGCGCGACGCCGGCCGGAGTCGGCTCCGCCATCTCGAGGACCGTGCACGCGCCCTCGTGGATCTTGGCGAAGACGGTGGCGGCCCGCTGCTGCCACGACGGGTTGGCAGCCCACGGGTGGCCGTCCTCGTGCATCCGCTGGTAGAGCCGAGCCACTGGCTGAAAGGCATGAACCGCCAGCACGACGCCATGCAGGGGGCGGGGATCTGGGCGGACGGGCGAGCTGACCAGGGGCCAGAAGGCGTTGCGTAGCAGAGGATCGAAGTGAAAAGCGGTGTTGATTTTGTTGTGCTGGAACTCGTGGATCAGGGCCTCGGCCATGGTCATCGCATTGGGATGAAGCGTCAGGTAGATGGCGCCGATGTACTCCTGGAAGCTGGCGGACAGGTGCTTTTCGGCGTCGAAGCCGACAGGGATGCACAGACGCAGCAAGAGCCGCAGCTCCTCGGCGATGAGCGGGAGGTAGCGGTGGATCAGGTCGACGCATTCGCCGAGCGTCGCAACCCACTCGGTCGTGGGGTGCCCGCCGAGCTGGAGCTGGTTGCCGTCCTTGTCGGGGTGGGCCTCGACCATCGAGAGCGGGCTGTTGTCGGCCTCGGCCAGGAGCAGCCCCGGCCGAATCACATGCCAGGGGCGGCGCAGGACGCAGAGGGCGTCGTCGGACGTCCCGACCCCCGCCTCACCCTCGCCGCCGACCAGCGAGACGTTGCGCTCACCCGAGGGCCCAGAGATCCGCAGCGCGCCTTCTTCGAGCTGCACCGCTGCCGCGCCCTTTCCGATACGAAGCTCGATGCCAGCGCCCAAAATGAGCAGAGGCGGCAATCCCCCGGGCGGCAGGGCCAGCCGCAGGGGCTGCTGACGGCCGTCGCGCGGCGCAAATCCGGCGGTCGCAAGCTCGCAGAGCAGCAGCCACGACAGCTCGCGCACATGCGCCTGGAAAGCGGAGAGGAGGGCATCATCGCTGCCGAGTGCCTCGCGTCGGCGCCAGCAGAGCTCGATCAAGACCGAGAGCGTCGGCGCCCGCACCAGCGCCGCCGCCTTGCTGGGAGCGCTCGCCTGCAACGCCCGCAAGCCGGCAACGGCGGCGACAAACGCGGGCCGATCGGCCTCGGCCACGCGCTGCAGCGGCAGCTGACCGAGGCAGGCGAGGCGGCGTTGCAGCTCGCGTCCGAGCAGACGGCGCAAGGTGCCGGTGTCGGTCTGCGGAAGCGTCAGGTCGGGCAGGTGCAGCGCCTCGCCAGGACGCGGAGCGCCCGAGCGCGACCCCTCGTGCGCTGTCGGTCTCGCCGTCGACGCCGCCATCGAGCCTCCAGCCAGGTGCCGCCTACACAATCGCCAGCGGCCGCAAACATGCTATGCTGAGCGCGGGTGCTCGGCCACCCCAGCGATCCACGGCGCAGGAGACGCCAGGGAGGCACGGATGTTGCGAGGAGACTGGATGCAGGGGTACCGCGGTGCGGCCCGGCAGGCCGCTACGTTCGCGGCGGTGGTAGCCGCCATGGCTGCGGCGTTTTCGGGCTGCGGCTCCGATGTCGCGCCAGCGGCGACGGGCGGCGGTGGCGGCGGTGGCGGGCTTGCCAAGCCAGCGCTGACGGCCACGGGCGGCTTCCAGGTCGCGCTCGACGGCAAGACCTTCGCCATCGACTACAGCCAGGGCGAGGTCGAGGTCGACATCGTCCACAAGCTCAACCCCGATCCGAAGGGCCACGGCTGCGTGACGTCGGTGCGCATGGCGCTGAAGAAGAAGGACGGCAGCTGCCAGCTCCTGCTGCGTTTTGAGCCTGTCGGCGAGTCGCTGCGCCTGGTCGAAGGGCAGTTCGCGGCGGCGCTCGGGATTCGCCAAGGCGGCGTCGTGGTCGACACCCTCAAGTGCGCCGGTTTCCCGGGCGCGGACGCCGCAGGCGAGATCCTGTGGGCGTGGAAGGGCGGCAACGCCCAGATGACCCGCTTCACCATCGGGCCGCCCGAGGCGAGCAAGGAGAAGGCGACGATTGCCGACGCCAACTTCACGCCGACCGGCACAATCGACCTCGCTCACAAAGGCAAGCAGTTCTCGCTGGATGTCGGAGCGATCGACGTGCAAGGCGTCGCGACCAGCATCGGCAGCGCCACCGTGAGCTGCGGCGTCACCCAGGGCGCCGAGGTCTGCCCCAAGGACGCGGCCTACGGCGACAAGGTCGACCAATACCTGCGGCGGCCTGGCGGCGCCTACAGCTGCGTCGACTCGGCGGCTTTCGATTTCGGCGACTTCTGCGGCAAGCCGCACGTCGTCATCGTGTACGATCACTGGCTCGCCAGCCCGCAGCGCAACCCCGATGGCCACGACAAGTTCGGCGGCAAGGCCGTGCTGGAGGGCCTCGCCGGCCTGCTGGAGAAGTACGGCAAGGAGATCTCCATCGCGCTGGTGGTGCGCACCGGCAGCTCGCGCGTCGTGATTGAGAACCCCGCCAAGCCAGGCACGTACTCGGCCAGCGGCCCGGCGCCGACGCTCGACGACTGCGCGGAGATCCGCACCAAGTACGGGATCCCAGAGGACGTGGTCGTGCTCTATGACAAGGACAAGGCGCTGAACTCCACAGACAAGCGCCTGTTCGATGTCAGCTTCGTACCTCAGGTCGGCGTCATGGACGGCAAAGGTCAGATCCGGTCGATCTTGCCCGGCCCAGACGGCAAGCTCGAGTTGCCTGCGGTCGAAGCGGCGATCGAGGACGCGCTCTCTGGCAAGTGAAGATTGAGCAGGCCGGCCCATTCATCTTTATGAAGCAGATGGTTACACGCCAGAACGCGAGGTCGTTGATCGTGAGTTTGTCGATGGAGAGACCCTCGTTCGCGAGGCGGTCGCCGCGGGCAAGGTGGGCGATCCTGAATCGGCCTCTGGTCCTCGCGCTCGGGCTGGCGCTGGCCCTGCCCTTCGTCGCCCGGGACGCTGAGGCGGCTGCCGGCTGTGACATCACGCTCAGCGCGGACGGCAACACCGCCGCGGTCCAGCGCCACCTCGACGCCGAGGGCAAGCGGACGCCTCGGGTCTGCCTTCGCCCAGGCCACTACCAGGGCGCCCGGCTCGTCATCAGCCGCAGCGCCGAGCTGCGCGCCGTCGGCGACGGCCGGGTCGTGCTCGACGCCGGCGGCCGTGGGCGGGCGCTCACCGTCGTGCAACCCGGCATTCGCTTTGTGCTCTCTGGCGTCACCTTGACCGAGGGCTCCGTCGAGAACGGTGGCGCCATCGCCATCGAGGCGGCGTCGACGGTGCGCCTCGTCGACTGCTGGCTGACGCGCAACAAGGCGGGCTCGCATGGCGGCGCGGCCTTCGTGTCGGCCGGGACGCTGGAGCTCGTACGGAGCCGGGTCAGCGCCAACGCCGCCATGAGCGGATCGGCGCTCTGGGTCGAGGGGGGCGGACGGCTGCTGGTCGCCTCCAGCGTCATCCACGACAACAAGAGCCGCGGCGGCGTCGAGGATGCGCCGATCGTCGTCCGCCCGGGCAGCGCCGTCGATCTGCTCGCCTCGACCGTGGCCTACAACCCTGGCCACGGGGTGTTTGTCGCGCCGGCCGGCCCGAGCGCTACCCCGGCGCGGCTACGCGTCGAGTCGGCGATTGTGATGGGCGCACCCGATGCCATCCACGTCGTGCGCAGCGAGGCAGGTGGGGCTCACATCCACCGCTCGGTGCTCTACGGGCGCATCGGCTACTTGCCGCTCGACCCGGCCTGTCGGCGCGAGCTGCCGGTGTTCGATCTGGAGAACGTCGAGCGCTACCGCCCCACTTACGGCTCGCCTGCGATGGCCATCGGCCGCTGCGACCACAAAGACACCCGGCGCGATGTCGCTGGCGTTGGCCGGCCCCTGCGCTGCACGGCAGGCGGCATCGAGGCCGACGCGGTCGCCATTCGCAAGTCCGTGAGCGAACGCCAGGATCGCGAGCGCCTGGAGCGCTCCAACCTCGATACCCGTGAGCCCGACTTCTGGCCGCGTGACGACGAGTTCTAGGCCGACAGGGCGTCGCGGCGAGACCAAGCGAGAGACCGCGACAGGAAGGGAAACCAGGCCGGGCGTCGAGCGCTGCGACGGCCCGCCCGCGCGTCACGCCGGCAGCGCGGCGTCGACCAGGCGCTTGACCACGGCAGGGTCGATCTCGCCCTTGTGAGCCTTCATCAGCCCACCCATGACCATGCCGGACTGCTTGCGGCTGGTGGCGCCGGTGGCGACGATGGCGGCCTGGACGAGGGCGAGCGTGGCCGCCTCGTCCAGAAACTTCGGCATGTACGGCTCCAGCACGGCGACCTCCGCGGCGAGCTGCACGATGTTCTCGTCGTCCTCGGCCGTGCCCAGGCTTCGGTACTCGGCCACAGCGGCCTCAAGCGACTTCACGTAGGCGCGAATGACCTCGAGCACCGCGGCGTCGTCGAGCGGCTTGGCGTCCCGGGCGGTGCGGCGCTCCATGATCTTGGTCCGCACCATGCGATACGCCGCCAGGGCGCGCTTGTCGCCGGCGCGCATGGCCGTCTTGAGCTTGTCTTGCAGCTCGATCTCGGTCGCGGTGGTCGTAGGTGCCGCTGCCTGGGCGTCGGTCGGGGTCGTCATTGGGAGCACTCCTGCGGGCGCCTGGGCGCCTGTTTGTCGCGGCCGCTTCGGCTCATGCGATGGGCAGCGCCGCCCACTCGGCGAGCGTTCGGATGTCGTGTGTCCGCCGCAGCGCCTCGAGGATCTGGACCAGGAGTGGCCACTTGCGACCGAGCGGCACCCGCTGGTCGGGCTGCACGCGCAAGGACTCAGGCAGTCCGTCGCGGTCGACGTCGCAGAGGTCGATGGCATGCAGCTCGAAGTTCAGCCATGCGGCGCGGTCGAGCAGCGGGCGCTGAGCCAGCCAGCCGGCCTCGCCGAGCGCGATCGCCGCGGTGCCGATGAAGGGCATGCGCAGGCCGGGCACGACACCGATCGGCAGCTCGACCAGCGCTCCAGCGGGCGTCTCGATGCGGTGAGGTGCGCTCTCGCCGAACCAGACCGCGGGCGACTCCGGGATGCTGCCGCTACGGCGGCCGATGACGCGGTACAGCCCAATCGCCAACGCCTTTGCAGCCTGGTAGGGCGGACAGGGGAAGCGCGAGGAGTCGTAGCGGTGGCCGGTGGCGGCGACAGCTTCGAGCAAGGTGGGCGACAGCACGTAGCCCGGCGCGCGAAAACCGACGACCGCGCGGCCGGTGTGCTGCTCGAGCGTCGAGCGGGCGCGCTCCAGCTCGAGGATGGCGGCGGCGAGGGGCCAGCGCGACAGGTCGTAGGGGTGGCTGAAGGCGTGGTTGCCGACCTCATGACCGGCGGCGCAGATCTCGCCGAGCACGGTCCGCACGTCGGGGTGCGCCAGATCCTGGGCGACGACAAAGAACGTCGCGCGCACCGAGGTCCGATCGAAGAGGTCCAAGAAGCGCGCGACGCCGCGGGTCCAGGCCCGGGGATCGTGGTCGGCTGGGCGAAAGTCGCTGCGATTTCCGGCACCGCCGCTGCGTCCATGGATGCGGTCGTAGAGATAGAGCCCGTCGATATCGACGTTCACCGCCGCTTTGCGGCCAGGAAGCGCCGCCTGTGTTGCGGTCGCGGCCCCAGCGGGATCGGGCGGCCTCGCGGCGCTCACCGGTTTCGGATCCGCACGACGTAGGTCAGCTTGACGAGGTTTTTCAAGACGTTCGGAACGCGCTTGAAGAGGTGGATCGAGGGCGGCCGCTTCTCGTGGATGGTGATCGGGATCTCGACCACGCGCAGGCGGTAGCGCTGGGCGCGCACCACCAGCTCGCTGGCGAAGAGATCCTTGTCGACCACGCAGCGCTGGACGGTCTCCAGGAGGGCGGCCCGCCGAAAGGCCTTGAGGCCGTGGGTGTCGGTGCCACGAAAGCCCAACATGACCCGCAACATCCCGTTGATCACCCGCGTCGCGGCGCGCCGCACGATGGGCCGCTCGTCGCTGGCGTCCGGGTGGGCCTTGCTGCCGATGACCATGTCGACGTCGCCGCGATCCAGGATCTGCAGAGCGCGGCGGTGAAAGTCGAGATCGCAGAGGTCGATCTCTTCGCAGATGACGAACTCGCCGCGCGCCGCCTCAATGCCTCGCCGCAGCGCCTTGCCATAGTTCGGCTCGTCGCTGTGCAGGGCCCGCACCTCCTTGAAGTTGCGGCTCAGCTTGGCAGCGATGGCGCGGGTGTCGTCCTTGCTGCCGTTCTCGGAGATCAGGATCTCGAACGAGCGGCCGAATTCCAGCAAGCCGGCGTGCAGCTCGGTGACGGCGGTCCAGAGGATCGACTCCTCGTTGTAGCAAGGGATGACGACCGAGAGGTTGGGGGCGGCGTCGGCCGCGCCGGTGTCCACGGCGGCGTCTCGGCGATCGGCTGCGGCCACGGCGGCCTCCTTGGCGCGGCCCATCGGGGCAGGTGGGGGGACCGCGGGCGCGGGAGCGTCGCGAAATCGCGGCGGGGCGTCAATGGTGGGCGGTGGCAAGGCTGCTGCGAACGACGCCAAAGCTGCAACGAATCTTCAGGCGCTTCCAGGGGTTGCTGCGTTGGGGATTCCAAACTGGCGCGGACCAGCAGCGCTACAAAGCGCAACATCGGCGCGGCGTTGCAGCAAGGCTGGGGCTGTGCGCTGCGGCGCGGCTCAGACGGTGTGGCCGAGGCGCTCGCGCTTGCTCTGCAGGTAGGCGCGGTTGCCTTCGGTCTCGGGCGCGCGCAGCGGCAGGACGCTGGCGACGGTGATCCCGAGCCGTTCGAGCGCGCTCACCTTGTCTGGGTTGTTGGTCAACAGGCGGACGGACGTGACGCCAGCACGGCGCAACATCTGCGCGGCGACCGCGTAGTCCCGCTGGTCGGCGGCGAAACCGAGCTGCAGGTTGGCGTCGATGGTGTCGAGTCCGCGATCTTGCAGGGCATAGGCGCGGATCTTGGCGACCAGGCCGATGCCTCGTCCCTCTTGGCTGAGGTAGAGCACCGCGCCACGCGGCTCGGCGGCGACGGCGGCGAGGGCCTGCTGCAGCTGATCTCCGCAGTCACAGCGCTGGCTGTGCAGCACATCGCCGGTCAGGCACTGGCTGTGGATGCGCACCAGCGGCGGCTCTATGCCTTCGGCGCCGAGGTCGCCTCGCGACAGCAGCAGGTGCGCCGCGCCGTCGAGCAGGCTCTGGTAGACCTCGACCTGAAAGCGCCCCTGGGCGGCGGCCAACTCACCCTGTTCCAGCACGCGCAACAGCTGCTCTTTCGTGGCCCGCCAGAGCGCGACGTCCGCCACCCACACGAGCGGCCAGCCGAGGGTCTTGGCGAAAGCAGCGGCAGAGTCGGCCGTGACCTCGCCGTGGCCATCGAGCAGGTGCGACACCATGGCGCCATCGGGCAGTCCAGCGGCGCGCACCAGATCGTGGGCGGCCTCTGGCGCGTAGCCCCGCCGCAGCACGCCGAGCGTTCCGATGCGGATGGGCATGATGTGCCCGGGCCGGACGAGGTCGTGGGCGCTCGAGTTGGCGTCACAGAGCGCCAGGGTGGTCACCGCGCGATCGCCCGCCGAGATCCCCGTCGAAACGCCCGCTGCGGCCTCGCAAGAGACGGCATAGAACGGTGTTTCGGGTGGAGCGCCGCGGCGTGCGATCGCCGGCAGGTCGAGCGCATCGGCACGGGCTTCGTCGAGCGTGACAGCGATGATGCCACCGCAGGCCGTGACGAAGTCGTTGGTCGACTCGGGTGTCACCAGGGCACCGGCCGTGGCGCCCATGGCGATGCCGCCTGGGCGATCGTCGGCGATCACAACGCAGCCGCCAGCGCGTAGTGCCGCCAGAGCCGCCTCGACCCTGGGCCGCGCCTGGTCGATGAGCTGGTGGCTCGGCATTGGCGCGCTTGCCGCGCCTGGCCGCTGCGCGGCCGCCCACTCCTGCTGCATCGCCCCTCCGCCATCGGCACGAGGCCGCCAAGCGGCCACCCATGGCGTCGGCCGTGTAGCTTGTGCCGCCTGTGGGGTCAACGCTCGACGCGACTGCGGCGTCTGGGTTCCGGTGCAGCGGGTTTGTCGACCGCTGCGAACTGTGCTACCGAGCGGTAGCTGCGCGTTGGACGCAGCGCGTCAAAGTCTGCGTTCACGCTGTCGCAGCGGTACGAACGCCATCGAGCGAGGCCCCCATGCCCACGATGAAAGCCCAACTCCCCTCCGGCGCGCGCCCGCACCTTGGCGCCGCCAGGGCGCGCTCCTGGACCGCGGCGCTGGCGGCCGCCCTGCTGTGGGCCGGTTCAGCCCAGCTCGCCGCCGGCTGCAATGGCTGTAGCCCCAAGCCCGAGGCGCCACCGCCGGCTCCAGCCCCTGAACCGGCGCCCGCCGCGGCTCCGACGCCAAATCCAGAGGCCCCGCCGGAGACTGAAGGCGCGGCGCCTACGGAAGGCGCAGCCGTCGATACACCGGAATTCGAAGGCCCCTCGGCGCGCAACGCCGCCGGGTACCAGCTCGCCACCGGCTTCGTCGATGCCGAAGGCAAGCCGCTGACGCAGCCGGAGGCTCTGGCGCCCTTTCGTGTCTATGCAACGCTGCTCGACGCCGAGACGCGGCCGATCGGTGCCCTCGCCAGCATCGCGGGCGCCGAGATTCACGGCTTCTTGGTGGCGCGCGACGTGCGCCAGGCCTACTACGCCAAGGGAACCGGGCCCATCGCGACGGGCGCTGATGGCCGCGCGCTGGGCTTCGAGGCCCGCGAGGGCGGAGAGCACGCCTTGGTCACTTTGGTGCAGCCCTCCGGCGGGACCCCGCAGGTGATCGCGACCCCCATCGTCCTACGCGGCAACCTGCCGCAGGTCGCAGGCCCTGGCGCCGCCAATCTCCCCTCGCGGGCGCCGCACGCCGACGGCGACATCATCCTCGAGGTCTCTCCGGCGCACCCGCAGGCCGAAGCAGAGGTTCGCCTGTCGCTGCGCACCTCGAAGCCAGGCGCGCCCGCGACCGGCAACCTCGCGGTGACCTGGCTCATCGCGTGTGCGGCCTCGTTCGCGAGCTGCGAGCTGGTGCAGGGTGACGGCAGCGGCACGCTGCGCTGGGTCCCGCGCACACCTGGCGTGCGCCTCCTGCTGCTGCCAGATGCCACCGGCAAGCGTGCACTGACCTTCGGCCTGGCCGTGATGCCAGCGGCCGAGGCTGCGGCGGGCGCGGCTGGCGCTGCCGCTGCGCCCGCGGCCCCTGGCGCCGCGCCGACCGCTGCCCCGACACCCGTGGCCGCTCCGACGCCTGCTCCGGGAGCAGCGCCAGCGCCAGCGGCGGCCCCGACGGCCCCCGCGCCGGGTACGCCCAAGTGATCGCCGCCCTGAAACCTGCCGGTGGCGCGGGTCTGCTCGACGATCTGCGTTGGCGCGGCCTCGTGCATCAGTGCACCGACGAGGCAATCGCGGGGCGCGCCTTTGCCGAGGGCAGCTCGGCCTACATCGGATTTGATCCGACGGCCCCGAGCCTGCACATCGGCTCGCTGCAGCAGATCCTGCTGCTGCGGCGGCTCCAAGATGCCGGCCAGCGTCCCATCGCGCTCATCGGCGGTGGCACGGGCATGATCGGCGATCCCAGTGGCAAGTCGGCCGAGCGCACGCTGCAGGGCCTCGACACCATCGCCGGCCATGCCGACGGGATCCGCACGCAGCTCGAGCGCTTCTTGGCCTTCGAAGGGCCACACGCCGCGCGGCTCTGCAACAATTTCGATTGGTTAAGCGATATGAGCTTGATCGCGTTCCTCCGAGACATCGGCAAGCACTTTTCGGTCAATGCCATGGTCCAGCGCGACTCGGTACGGGCCCGGTTGCAAGAGCGCGAGCACGGCATCAGCTACACCGAGTTCAGCTACATGCTGCTGCAGGCCTACGACTTCCTCATCCTGTATCGAGACTTCGGCTGCCAGGCCCAGCTCGGTGGCTCGGATCAATGGGGCAACATCGTCTCTGGCGTCGACCTCGTCCGCCGCCTCGTGCCGACGCGGGCGGCGGACGAGACCCGCGCCGGAGCCCCGGCCTTGGGGCCGCCCTTCGGCCTGACGTCGCCGTTGCTTACGACCCGCAGCGGCGCCAAGTTTGGCAAGACCGAGCAAGGCACGATCTGGCTCGACGCGGGCCGCACGTCTCCGTTCGCGCTCTACCAGTTCTGCCTCGCCAGCGACGACGCCGACGTGCCCGCCCTGCTCCGCCGACTGACCCTGCTGCCGCGCGACGAGATCGAGGCGCTGGAAGCCCGCCACATGGCCGAGCCATCGGCACGCGTTGGGCAGCGGGCTCTGGCGACCGCGGTGGTGGAGCTGTGCCACGGACAGGGGGGCGTCCGAGCCGCCGAGCGGGCGACGACGGTGCTCTTCACGGGCGACCCGGGCGACGCGGACCTCGGCGAGTTGCAAGAGATCTTCGCAGATGTCCCATCGCATGTCGTGTCGGCGGCAGATTGGCAGGCCGAAGCATCGGCGCTGCGGCTGCTCCTGGTCGGCGAGGGCCGGCCCTTTGCCAGCAACGGTGAGGCCAAGCGCAAGCTGCAAGAGGGCGCCGTGCGCCTGAACGGCCAGAAGGTGACCGCGACGCTGAACGATCCGGTGCCGTCCGAATCGCTGATCGATGGACGCGCCGCGGTGATCCGCATCGGCCGCAAGCAGACATGGCTGGTGTGCGTCGCCGCGCCGACAGAGGAGGAGGCGGGATGACCGCGACACACGCCCAGGAAAACGCCGGGCAGCCGGCGCCACGTGTCATCAAGCGGTATGCCAACCGCAAGATGTACGACACCGAGCGCTCTTGCTACGTCACCCTCGAGGAGATCGCCGAGCTGGTCCGCGGCGGCGTCGACGTGCAGGTCGTCGACAACAGCACCAAGGCTGACTTGACCGAGGTGACGCTGGCGCAAGCGCTGCTCGACAGCCAACGCAAGCATCGGCAGCCCGTATCGCTCTCCGGACTGCGCACCCTCATCAGCCAGGGCGGCGATCTGCTGACGCGCAACTTCCCCGAGGTCGTGCGGGCGCGCACCGACGTCGAGCGCACAGTCGAGCGGACCGTCGAAAAGTGGCGCACCGAGGCCGAGCGCACCGTGGGGCGGGTCCTGCAACGGTCGCGTGACGAGGGCGGCCTGGGCTTGGACCAAGAGCTCGCCGACGCGATCGCCGACACCACCGGCGCCCCTGTGCCTGAGGGTGTGGCCATGGCACCCGCCGCCGATGGGACGGCTTCGCAGCCCGTCAACCTCGATGAGCGGCTGCGTCGCGTCGCGGAGGCCCTCGGCGTCGCCAACCGCCGCCATGACGCCGGTCTGACCACGATCGAGCGACGGCTGGACGCCATCGAGGCCCGCCTGCAGGCGCTTGAGGCCGTGGTTGCGCCGATTCCACGCCCGGCCGTGTCCGGGCCCGTGAGCGCGCCGAGCCGGCGCGCGCCGCGCAAGGGATGACGCTGGGCGGCCTCGGCGTTAGCATGCGCGCGGCGGGGGTCCGAGAGGACCCTAGTCCACGCCACCGGCTGAAGTGTCCGAGGCCGGCGAGCGTTGACGTGTCCAGCGCCACACGTGCGCCTCCGCCCAGCGACCGCGACCCTTGAGCCCACCACCCATCGAAACCAGAGAGGATCCAATGACCTGCAGCCCAACGAGTTTTCGTGCCTTGATGCCGCGCCGTGGCGCTCTCGTCCGCTTGCTCGGATGGGCCGGCGCTGCCCTTGTCTTGGCACCCGGCGCGGTCTTTGCCCAGGAGGACAGCGAGGTCGCCGGCGAGGTCGTCATCAAGACCGGCGTCAAGTTCGTACGCTTCTCGGTGAACGGCAAACAAGAGTGGGACAACCACGAGTTCGCCGACGGCGACAGGACGCTCATCGTCCTCGGCCTCGATCGCAGCCAAGACAACGTGATCTCGTTGCAGTCGCGCGAAGAAGGCATGGAGCCGATCGACGTCACGGTGAAGACCGAGGACTTCAAGCGGACGATGGTCAAGCGCGGCAAGGCTCGGGTCGCGGTGTTCCGCGCAGTGCGCACCGTCAAGTTCGCCAAGCCCAAGCCCGCGCCGACCGAGCCGACCAAGCCGGCTCCGACCGGTGACGCGTCGGCCGATGAGAAGAGCGGCGATGCCAAGGGCGGCGGCGACAATGCCGACAAAGCCAAAGGCGCAAAGGGCAAGGCCGGAGAGGCCAAGTAGCGCGGTTCGCGTCGGGAGACGTCCGACGCCTGGAGCACGACGATGAGCGACGCCGTCGAGCGATTCGACAACGTCTTGCGCTTCGCACAGGAGCGCCAGATCTCCGATGTCCTGCTCAAGCCCGGGCAGCGGCCTCTCTACCGCCGCGTCGGGCGCCTGATCTCGCGTCGCGAGGAGCCCAGCTTCGATGAGGGGGCGTTGGCCGAGGTCGCGGCGCGACTGCTCAGCCCGGAGGAGGCCAAGGCCTTCAACGGCGGGGCCTCGATCCTCAACACCTACGGATTGATCGGCGTCGGCCGCTTCCGCGTACACGTCTCGAGACAGCGCAGCGGCATCGCGATCGCCATCCGGGTGCTGCCCGGCAGACCCCCCGCCCTGCGCGACCTGCGCCTGCCTGCGCCAGTCGCCTCGTTCTGCAACGTGGAAGTAGGGCTGGTGCTCTTCGTCAGCGGCCGGGGCCAGGGCAGGTCCAACACGATGGCGGCGATCATCGACACCATCAACACGACCGCCGCGACAGCCCGACAGATCGCGACCGTCGAGTCGCCGATTGAGGTGCTCTACGACGACAAGCTGGCCTGGATCTGCCAACGCGCCATCGGCCGTGACTGCGACGGCGTCGCATCCGGCGTGCGCGACGCCTTGGCCGGCGACGCGGACGTGATCGTCATCGGCGACGTCGACACCTACAGCGCATTGGAGGCCGCCCTCGACGCGGCGGAGGCTGGCAAACTGGTCATCGCGGGCCTGACGGCGCTCGACATCGCGCAAGGACTGCGGCGCCTCTACGGCCTGGCGCCCGGCGACCGGGTTGCCGCCATGCGTGCGAGGCTGGCGGCGGTGCTGGTCGGCGCCATGTCGCAGCGGCTGGTCATCTCCAGCGACGGGCAGCGACGGCTTCCGGCGGTCGAGCTGATGATGGCGAGCCCGCAGGTCTACGCCATCATCCGCGACGGCGTGGATCCCTCGACCACCTACGACATCATGGCCGGCAGCGGTCCCATGGGCATGCAGACCATCGACCAATCGCTGCACGACATGGTGCAGGCGCGCGCGATCACCGGCGAGGCGGCCTTGGCGATCGCGATGCGCCCGCAGGAGCTGGGTGCCATCCGCAAGGGCAGCCGCGGCGACTCTGGCTTGTTCTAGGCCCCCTGCCCGCCATGGCTTGACGGATCGCCGGCGCGTTCTACTGTGAATTCTAGGCGTGCCCCCCTCTCTCGGGGGTCTCCACGCCGGGCACCGGTCCGCCGGGCCCAGGAGGCCTTTCATGAGCGAGCAAGAGTGGATCCGCCAGCAGTCCCGTCAGCAAGCGGCACAGACCGCGGGCCGTTCGGCGACCGACTCTGCGGGCGCAGTCACGCCGCCTTGGGCCAAAGAGGTCAGCCGTGAGGAGCACGCCGGGCGGTCGGCGCTCGCCGCGACCTTCCTGACCCAAGTCTTCGGATGGATGGCCGCCGGCCTCGCGCTCTCGGGCGGCGTCGCGGCGTGGGTCATGTCGAGCCAGGAGGTCTTCAACCAGGTTGCGGGCCTCTACTTGCCGCTGGTGATCGGCGAGCTTGTGATGGTCATCGCGCTCTCGGCCATGCTGCACAAGATGTCTGCGGCGACCGCGGCTGCGATGTTCTTGGCCTACGCCGCGCTCAACGGCCTGACGCTGGGTGTCGTGGTGACCCTCTACACGGGGGCGTCGGTGGCGCGCGCATTCTTCATCACCGCGGGCAGCTTCGGCGCAATGGCGGCGTTCGGCGCGATCACCCGGCGCGATCTGTCGCCCGTGGGCGCTTTCCTCGGCATCGGCGTGTTTGCCATCCTCATCGCGATGGTGGTCAACATCTTCGTCGCCTCGAGCGCCCTGGACTGGGCGGTCTCGGTGCTCGGCGCGCTGATCTTCGCCGGCCTGACAGCGGTCGACGTCCAGCGCTTCAAGTCCCTTGGTTACACGGGCTTCTCGACGACGCGCGAGGCAGGCCAGATGGCTATTCGCGGCGCCCTGAACCTCTACCTCGACTTCATCAACATGTTCCTGTTCTTGCTCCGGATCTTCGGCGACCGCCGCTAGCAGGCCCCGAAGACTCGACGGCATAGGGCAGCGCTGCCAGCGGCAGGGACTTGCGCTTTGGCCGCTCCTCCGGCCGCGCCCAAACCCTGCGTCGCCCAGCCTCGCCGCTGCCCTGCCCTCGCCTCAGCCTCCGCTGACCAGCACCAGGCCCGCGACTCCGCAGCGCGCGTTGCAGCGCATTCTCCAAGCGACGCTGCCCGCTTGCGGCTCGCGTTCTGATCCGTCGCCGTCGTTGCGGGTGGACCGGGCGTGGTGCAAGCCAGGGACGAGAGGATCGAACGTCGCGCTGGAGACGGGCGCGGCGAGCGAGGCCAGGCGCAAGGCCCTAGACAAGGCCGAGCGATTTCAAAGCCGGCCACGCCTGTAGCAGCCGACGTTGCCAGGTCAGAACCGAACCGAAATCCATGGCTTCGGCGTCAGTTGCCCTGTTTCTCGGTGCGCCGGCGGTCGCTGTGGTCGAGCACCCGCTTGCGCAGGCGGACCGCCTTGGGCGTGACCTCGACGAGCTCGTCGGTGTCGATGAACTCCATCGCCGCCTCCAGGGAGAGGACTTTCGGCGGCGTCAGCAGCAGCTTCTCGTCGGCGCCGGCGGACCGGATGTTGGTGAGCTTCTTCTCTTTGCCGGGGTTGACGGTGAGGTCGTTGTCGCGGGCGTGGATGCCGAGGAGCTGCCCGCCATAGACCGCGATCGTGGCGCCGAAGAAGAGCGTGCCGCGCTCTTGCAGGTTGAAGAGCGCGTAGGCGGTTGTCTCCGTCTGCTCCTGCACGATGAGGACGCCGTTCTTGCGCCGCCGGATCGTGCCACGCCACGGCCCGTAGGCCGAGAAGACGTGGTAGAGGACGCCGGTGCCGCGGGTGTCGGTGAGGAACTCGCTGCGGTAGCCGATCAGCCCGCGTGACGGCACCAGGAGCTCCAGGCGCATCGTGTCCTGACCGCCCGGGCGCATGTCGCGCAGCTCGCCGCCGCGTTGGCTGAGCTTCTCGATGACGCTGCCCGTGTACTCCTCGGGGCACTCGACGACGACCTCCTCGTAGGGCTCCTCGGTCTGGCCGGCCGCGTTGCGGCGGGTGATGACCTCGGGGGGGCCGACGGCCAGCTCGTAGCCCTCGCGGCGCATCGACTCGATGAGGACCGAGAGCGACATGGTGCCGCGCCCCGAGACCATCAGCGCCTCGGGGCGATCGGTGTCTGCGACCCGTAGGCTGACGTTGTGCTCGAGCTCACGGCCGAGACGATCGCGCAGGTGACGGCTGGTGATGTACTTGCCATCCTGACCGGCGAAGGGCCCGTCGTTGATGGTGAACTCCATCCGCAGCGTCGGCTCGTCGATCGGGATCGACGGCAACGCCTCGGGGTGATCCTCGGCGGCGAGGGTGTCGCCTACCGTCACGTCACCCACGCCGGCCAGCGCCACGATGTCTCCGGCGGCTGCAGACTGGATGTCCGTGCGCTTGACGCCGCGGAAGCCCATCAACTTGCTGACGCGGAAGGGCAACTGCTTGCCGTCGCGGTCGATGTGCACGAGGCGATCGCCATGGCGAATGGTGCCGCGGTAGATGCGCCCGATCGCGATGCGGCCGAGAAAATCGTCGCGGTCGAGCGTCGCCACCTGCAGCTGCAAGGGGCCGTTGGGATCGAAGCCCGAGGGGTGGACGCGCTCCAGGACCAGGTCGAGCAGCGGGCCGAGGTCGGTTCGGGGATCCTCCAGCTCGCGGACGGCCCAGCCGTTGCGGCCCGATGCGTAGATGACCGGGAAGTCGAGCTGATGTTCGTCGGCTTCGAGGGCCACGAAGAGGTCGAAGACGTCGTTCAGCACGCGATCGGGATCGGCGTCGGCGCGATCGACCTTGTTGACGACGACGATGGGCCGAAGGCCGAGCGCCAGCGACTTGCGCAGCACGAACCGCGTCTGCGGCATCGGCCCTTCGGCGGCGTCGACCAGCAGCAGCACCGAGTCGACCATGCGCAGGATGCGCTCGACCTCGGCACCGAAGTCGGCGTGGCCGGGCGTGTCGACGATGTTGATGACCTCGCCACGCCACTCGACGGCGGTGTTCTTGGCCAGGATCGTAATGCCGCGCTCGCGCTCCTGGTCGTTGCTGTCCATGACGCGCTCGCGCTCGAGGCCATGGCGGCCGAGATCGCTGCCGACCTCAAGGAGGCGGTCGACCAACGTCGTCTTGCCGTGGTCGACGTGGGCGATGATCCCGATGTTGCGAACTTGATGCATGGAACCTCGTGTTAAGCGGTAGGCGCGTTGGGCGCCGCGGCATGGGTCACGGCGGAGACGGCGGCGCAACGGGTGGGCGAAGGGGGCAGCAGAGGGCGGTGGACTCGGGGGGCCTCGGCGTGGGCCTCTCCGCCAGAGGGGTGACGATGCACCCAGCGGAGGTGCAGCGCGGCGCGACATGGCGCGGCGGAAGGGGTCAAGGGGGGAGGGGGAGAGGGGGTAAGGGCGCCAAGCTCAGCCCGCAACGGGGGCGTCTGGGCCTAGCGGTCGACGATTATCGCTCGCAGATGCAGTGGCGCGGGACCTGCTCGCCGTGGCGCCGACACAGGTCGCGGGCGTGGCGGCACTTGGCGTGCAGACCGGCGACCTTGGGGTATTTGGCGCCGTAGGAGCAGAGCTCCTCGGACAGGAGGCAGCTGCGGCGGCCGTCGCCGCACATTTCGTGGCAGAGATCTCCGTTCTCGTCCTGGTCGATCGCGGAGTCGATGCGAAAGCCGACTTGAATCTGCTCGGTGCGGGCGATGCGCACCGCGTTCTTGTCCGACTCGGCCATGCCGACCAGCTCGTCGGCCACGACGTCGTTGCTGGAGCAACCGGCAGCGCCGAAGACGATGAGCCACGCGGCCCCGGCGGAGACGACCGAACGCAGTCGGCGCCAAGCCGAGGCTGCCCCGTCGACCGCGAGCGAGTGCCCTGCCGGCAATGCCAAGCCGGGCTTCCGGCGGGGGGGTTGGAGCGGCGACATGAGCAAATCCTCCTGCAGACGGCGGTAGTGTACGCGCGGCGGGACCGGGCTTCAAGTTCGCCGACCTCCCTCGACGTTGCGGGTGGATGCGAGCGCGCCTGAGTCCGCCACGTTGCCGTGCCGCCCGGCATTTCTAGAGCGACGCGACGCGGTGATCCTCTATGGAGTCGGCCACTTCCTTCCGCTCTCTCCTTGCCCTGGCCCTGAGCGTCGGCACCCGACCAGCCCTCCGCGCAGGCGGTGGCGCTTTACGGATCGAGCGCACGTGCGCATGCTCCCGCCGCCCGCAGGCGCCTTTCTTGCGTCACCGCGCGGTGGTGAGGGACGTGTCCAACTCCAAGCCAGCTGCGACCGCGCCGGGCGCTCCATCGCCCGACGACCTGTGGCTCGCATTTGAGCGGTCGGCGCGGCGCAGGCCGGGCGCGACGTGCGTCATCCGGCGCAGCGGCGAGGACGAGCTCCGCGAGACGTGGTCTGGCGTGCGGCGGCTGGCGTTGGCCCAAGCCCGAAGCCTGTGCGCGCACGGCGTGCAAGGCGGCGAGCCGGTGCTTCTCGCGGCCGAGACGCGGATCGAGTGGCTGGTGGCCGATCTCGCCATCGCTGCGGTGGGCGCGGTGTCCGTGCCGCTCGATGTTACCCTGCCCCGCAGCGAGCTGACGGTCATCCTCGGGTCGTGCGGGGCGCGCTTGGCGCTGGTCTCCGGTGCCTTCGAGGCGGAGCGCCTCATCGACGCCTGGCCCGCAACGACCGAAGACCGGCTGGTCGTGGCTTTCGACGCCGAGACCCAGCGCGAGCGCTCGGACCGGCGCGGCCGACGCCGGCTGCACCTCAGCGAGCTTCAGCTGCCGCCCGGGATGCGTCTCATCGATGCGGCGGCCTGGCTGACGGTTGGCGCGTCGCTGACCGACGCCGCGCTCGACGAGCGGCTTTTGTCGCGGCGCGGCGGTGGTCTCACCACCATCATCCACACCGCGGCGACGACCGGGGCGCCGCGCGGCGTGCAGTGGACCAGCGCTGCCCTGCTCTTCGAGGCGGGAGCGCTCGGCAAGGCGCTGCAGCTCCAACAAGACGATCGCGTCATGTTGGCGCTGCCGCTGACGTTTGCATTTGCCCGCGTCGTTGCGTGGACCAGCCTCTGCGCCGGCGCCGAGTTGGCGCTCCCAGAGGGAAAGACACTGCGCCTCAACGATCTCGCGCGCCTGCAGCCGACCATCGTGCCGGCGGTGCCGCGGCAGCTCGAGGCGCTGGCGGTCGCCATGCGGCAGCTCGTCCACGGGCACGGCAATGTGCGCCGGCGACTGCTGCATTGGGCCACCGCGGTGGGCACCGAAGTGAGCCAGCTGCGGCACCAGGGCGAGGCGCCGACGGGCTGGCTGCGGGCGCGCAACGCCGCCGCGGCTGCAATGGTGCTGGGCCGCTTCCCCGCTGCCCTCGGCGGCCGGGTGCGAGCGCTGATCTCGGGCGGCGCGCCCCTGCCGGTTGAGTTGGCGGAGTGGTACCACGCGGTCGGCCTCGACCTGCTCGAGGGCTACGGTCTGACAGAGTGCTGCGCTTGCGCGACCCTCGCCCGCCCGGGTTTCGCGCGCATCGGCACCGTAGGCAGGCCGCTCGACGGCGTTGAGATCGCGATCGCGGAGGACGGTGAGGTCCTGCTGCGCGGCGCCAACATCATGGCCGGGTACGATCGCGACCCAGAGGGCACCGCGGCCGTCATCGACGACGACGGCTGGCTGCACACCGGTGACGTCGGCGAGTTCGGCGTGGACGGCGCGCTGCGCATCGTCGACCGCAAAGGCGACCTGATCCGGACCAGCGGCGGCAAGTCGGTAGCCCCGGCGCGGATCGAGGCGCACCTCCAGGCCAGCCCCGTGATCGCGGCGGCGCTGGTGCATGGCGAGGGACGTCCCTGGCTATCGGCCCTGCTGAGCTTGGATGAGCGCCCCCTCAAGCGTTTTTGCGCCGAAAAAGACATCGCTTACACAGACTTTCCTGAGGTCAGCAAGCATCCGCTGGTCTATCGGATGGTCGAGCGCGTGATCGAGGAGCGCAACCGGAGCCTCGCCAGCTTCGAGACCATCCGAAAGTTCGCCATCATCGACCGGGAATTCACGATCGAAGACGGGGATCTGACCCCCACGCTCGAGCTGCGGCGAGCGGCGATTGCGCGCAAATACTCGAAATTGCTTGATTCGTTCTACGAGGACGGCTACTGACGGCGGACCTGACTCAGGGTCGGGGCGGGCAGGCGCAGACGAGGCGGGCACGGTGGGTCGGAGTGGCTCGGAAGCCGGGGGTGCGATGGCGGCCAGTGATGCGTTGGGGGCCGATGGTGGGGTGCCAAGTCTCGATGGCGCCGGGGCTTTGATCTGTCTGCCGACCTACAACGAAGCTGACAACCTGCCGCTGATGGTGGCGGCGATCTTCGAGGTCACGCCGGCGATCCACATCCTCGTGATCGACGATGGCAGCCCCGACGGCACGGGCGCCATCGCCGACGGCCTCGCCGCCGCCGACACCCGCGTCCATGTCCTGCACCGCGCCCGCAAGGAGGGCCTTGGCCGAGCCTACGTCGCTGGATTCCGCTGGGCGCTCGAGCGTTCCTACGCGCTGGTCTTCGAGATGGACTGCGATTTTTCGCACCAGCCCCGTTACCTGCCCGATTTTCTGCGCGCGGCGAGTCATGCCGACCTCGTGCTCGGCTCTCGGTACATCGCGGGCGGCGGCACCGAGGGGTGGGCCTGGCACCGCAAGCTGCTCTCGCGCGGCGGCAACACGTACGCTCGGATGGTCCTCGGCCTGCCCTATCGAGACCTGACCGGCGGCTTCAAGTGCTTTCGCCGCACGCTCTTGGAGCAGCTCGACCTCAGCAAGATCGAGGGCGGCGGCTACGTGTTTCAGATCGAGCTGACCTGGCGCGCGGTTCAGGCCGAGGTCCGCATCGCCGAAGTGCCGATCGTCTTTCCGGATCGGGTACGGGGCGCCTCCAAGATGCGTGGCGCGATCGTGCTCGAGGCGGTGCGAAACGTCTGGCGGCTCCGCCTCCAGGGCGGGGCGCGGCGGCGGAGCTGAGACAGATTCCCCCTCACATGACACGGTCTTGGCTGCAGTGCCCCGCGCGGACTCTGGCGGCCGTCGCAAACGAGCCGTGACTTCAGGGCCCGCGCCGACTACGATGTCGGCCTCGGCGACGAGTCGGCGGCGGAGCGCGCGCCGGCGCCGGCAGCCCGGACGGGCAAAGGATGGTTCAGGTCATGGCGGAGATCAACGCGCTGCTGGGCAAAGGCAGCGAATTCGAAGGCAAGCTCACGTTTGAGGGCACGGTGCGCATCGACGGTCGCTTCGTCGGTGAGATTCTGAGCGACGGGCGCCTCATCGTCGGCGAGGGTGCGGACGTGCAGGCCGAGATCCGGGTCGGCAGCGTCGAGGTCTATGGCGACGTCACGGGCAACATCTACGCCAATGAGGGCGTCGAGCTCTACGCGCCCGCGGCCCTGCGCGGCAACATCACGAGCCCAGCGCTCCACATCGACAAGGGCGTCTTCTTCGAGGGCGCCTGCCAGATGATGAGCCAGCCCGCGCCTTCGGCCCGCGCCTCGCAGGCCGCTGCCCCGGTCTATACCCAAGCGCCGTCCGCTGCCGCGGCCCGCCGCGAGCCCGCCCTGCCGCCTGCACGCAGCACCGACGATGTCACGGCGGCCACGCGCGCCATCAGCGGGCTCTACGCCGCAGAGAACGCCGGCAGCCGCGGACCCGAGCTGAAGCACAGCTTCTGAGCGCTTGACCCTGGCGCCAAAGCACGCAGCCTTCCAAGGCGAATCGCGACTGCGGCACGCGATCTGCGCAGGGTCCCAGCGGTGTGCGACTCTGGCGTGGCGTCGCCATGCGCGATCGCGAGCAGGACCAACGACCCCATCTCTGCCGCCCGCCCACGCGAAGCGCGGCGGCCCCAGGAGCGACGATGAGCCTTCGCCACTTCCTCGACATCTCAGACTGTTCGAGCGCCGACATTCGCCACTTGCTCGAGCTTGGCTGGAAGATCAAGCGCAATCCCAAGGAGTACCGCCGCGCGCTCGACGGTCAGACCCTCGGCATGATCTTCCAGAAGAAGAGCACGCGGACACGGGTCTCGTTCGAGGTCGGCATGGTTCAACTCGGCGGCCACGCGCTTTTCTTGTCGAGCGCGGACATCCAAATCGGGCGTGGCGAGACGATCGCCGACACCGCCAAGGTCCTGTCGCGCTACTGCGACGGCATCATGGCGCGCGTCTATGGCCATGAGGTGCTCGAGGAGCTGGCGCAGCACGCGACGATTCCCGTGATCAACGGCCTGTCGGACCGCTTGCACCCGTGTCAGACCATGGCCGACGCCATGACGCTGGTCGAGCGCTGGTCTCCCGCCGGCGAGTTCGACGTTGGGGTGCTGCGCGGGCGCAAGCTGACCTACGTCGGCGACGGCAACAACATGGCGCATTCGCTGCTGAACACCGGCGCCGTCCTCGGCATGGACGTGACGATCGTGGCGCCGCGCGGCTATTGGCCCGACCTCGCCGTGTGGCAGAAGGCCCGCAAGCGCGCGACCGAAACCGGCGCCAAGCTGCTGTGCACCACGGATCCCGCCGAGGGCGTCGCCGGCGCCGACGCGGTCTACACCGACGTCTGGGCTTCGATGGGCCAGGAGGAGGAGGCGGCGCAGCGACTGCGCGACTTCGCAGGCTACATGGTGGACAGTACGATGATGGGCTACGCCAAGCCCGAGGCCGTGTTCCTGCACTGCCTGCCGGCCCACCGCGGCGAAGAGGTCAGCGCTGAGGTCTGCGACGGTCCGCAGTCGATCATCTTCGACGAGGCCGAGAACCGCTTGCACGCCCAGAAGGCGATCATGGTCGAGCTGATGGGCGGGCGGTGATCTCACGCCCCTTGGCGCGGCTGGCAGGGCTCGTCTGCGCCGCGTGGGCGTTGACGGGCTGTGGCAAGGACCAGGCGCCAGGGCCACTCGGCGCCACAAGGCCGGTGGCTGGGCCCTTGGTCACGCCTGAGGCCGCTGATCCCAACCCCATCGTCGCCGACGTCGACCTGTCGCAGGTGCGGCGGAGCGACGTCGCGGACCGCCTCGCCTCGCTGGCACGGCCGCACACCCGCGAGGCCATCACCACGGCGCTCGGGGCCGCCGTGTTGGACGCGCTGGCCTTGCGCGAGCTCCGCGTGCTCGGCGAGCGTCCACGCCCTGGCGAGTCCGGGGCAGCCGCGGTCGATCGCCTGCTGCCGCTGGTCTTTCACCGCCACGGCTGCGCGCGGGTCGATGGCGAGGCGCTTCGGTTGCGCTTCCTCGCGCAGCTCGCGAGGTTCCGCCACCCCCGCGCTCACCTCGTCTGGGAGGCGCACTGGCGATGCTGCCAAGGCGCCGCGTGCGAAGGCTGGTCGCAGCAACCGACTGGCAATGCCTGCCGCAGCGCGGCGATGGCAGGTGCCCGGCGACTCGCGCAGGCACTCGGGGCGCTTTCGTTGCCGGCCGAGGTGACGCCCGGAACGACGTTGGCCCTCGAGCAGAGCCCTTGTCAGGCCCGCGCCATCCCCGCGTTCGAAGGGGCGCTTGCCCTTCACGCCCCGGCGGCCGACGCCGGGGAACCTGCGCCAACCCTGCGTCGCTACAGCTTCTATGTCCGCGGCGACGCGCGTTTTCCCGAATCCACGTTTCGACGCGGCGATCCGGCCCTGGAGACTGCGCTGGCCAAGACCGGGCGAATCTGCGAGGCGATTGGGCCGGTCGAAGTGCGCGACGGCGTGGCGCTCGTCATGCGCGCTGGCCACTTGCCGGCGGCTTGGGCCGAACGGGGCGACGCCAGCGTGCAGGCGGCGCTTGAGGAGGAGCTCTGCCAAGAGGCCGCGATCGCCGAGCGCGACGCCTGGCTCAGCCGGCTCGGCGCCAAGGCGCAGGTGCGCTGGCGTCGCCCGGCCATCGCGGCATCTTGGGGCGCTGAGGTCGAGGCGGCGGTGCAGCCATGGGCCGGCGGCGCGCCGGCGTCGGTCCTACCGCCAACCCCCTGAACGCTGCTGGGCAGGGCGAGGCGCCCGTGGGGGGCGTGTCTCGAGACGCGAGGCGCCGTCAGCGCTAGCCGCCGATGCGGTCGACGCGCTGCACGAAGGGCAAGCCGCGCAGGTCGCGGATGACGCGCTCAAGCTGGTCGCGGTCGCGCACCTCGCACTCGAACGTCGTCGTGGCGCGCATCTTGTCGTGAACCTTGGCGTGCACGCCCCGGATGTTGACGCCGTGCTCGCCAAAGCGCGACGACATCTTCTCCAGCATCCCGGGCCCGTTGCCGGTCTCGACGCGGACGGTGACCCGGGCGCTGCCGCCGCGTTCACGGTTCCAGGCGACGTCGACGCGGCGCATCGGATCGCTGTCGAGCGCCCGCGGACAGGTGCGCTGGTGGATCGTGAGGCCGCGACCACGCGTGACGTAGCCAACCACATCGTCGCCTGGCACCGGCGCGCAGCAACGCGGGTAGCGCACCAGCACGTCTTCGATGCCGTCGATGACGATCGCTGCGGCCTCGGTGGCCGGTTTGCGCGACCGCTTCGGGGCGTCGTCCGACTTCTGCGGCTCGCGCGGCCGGGTCTCCGGAAAGACCTGGTACACCACCGCCAGCGCGCCCGTCTTGCCGTAGCCCACGGCGATGAGCAGCTCGTCGATCGTCTGCTGGCGGAAGTGGCTAATGGCGGCCGGCAAGGTCTCAGCGCGCTCGAGGCGCGCGAAGGAGATCTTGTGCTTGCGCAGCGCTTTCTCGACGCGGCTGCGGCCGACCTCCAGCGCCTGCTGCCGCTCGGCGGCGCGCACATGGTTGCGGATCTTCGACTTGGCGCGGCTGGTGCGGACGAACTGCAGCCAGGACACGGACGGGTGGGCGTCTGAACGGGTGATGATCTCGACGATGTCGCCATTGCGCAGCTGGGTGTCGAGCGGGACCATGTGCCCGTTGACCTTGGCACCTACGGTGGTCTCGCCGACGCGGGTATGGACCGAGTACGCGAAGTCGACCGGTGTGCTGCCGCGGGCAAGCGCCCGGACATCGCCGGCGGGCGTGAAGGTGTAGACCTCGTCGCCGAAGAGGTCGGCGCGCACGTTGTCGAGGAATTCGTCGGCGTCGGGCGCCTCCCGCGTCAGCTCCAGCAGCTGCTTGAGCCAGAAGAAGCTCGCCTCGTCGCGCGGGCGAATGGCGGCACCGCGCTCCTTGTAGCGCCAGTGCGCGGCCACGCCCATCTCGGCGAAGCGGTGCATCTCGTGGGTGCGGATCTGGACCTCGACCGGACGGTTGTCGGGTCCGATGACGGTCGTGTGCAAGCTGCGGTAGTTGTTCGCCTTCGGAAGGGCGATGTAGTCCTTGAAGCGGCCTGGGATGGGCAGAAAGCGGCCGTGCACGACGCCGAGGGCGCGGTAGCAGTGCTCAGTGCTGTCAACCATGATACGAAATGCAGTCAAATCATGGACGTTTGCGATGTTGCCGCCCGACTTCTGCATTTTGCGCCAGATGCCGTAGAAGTGCTTGGGGCGACCGCTGACCTGCGCCGTCGGCAGCTCGGCAGCGATCAACTCGCCTTTGAGCAGCTGCACCACGCGGCCGACGTAGAGCTCTCGCTCGGCCCGCTTCTCGCCGACCTGTACCCGCAGCGACTCGTAAGAATCGGGCTCGAGGTAGCGGAAGCAGAGGTCCTCCAGGTCGGCCTTCATCCAGCCGATGCCGAGGCGGTTGGCGAGCGGGGCGTAGATGTCGAGGGTCTCTGCGGCGATGCGCTTCTGCTTCACCGGCGTCATGGCGTCGAGGGTCGACATGTTATGCAAGCGATCCGCAAGCTTGATGAGCAGCACGCGGATGTCGCGCGCCATGGCCACCAGCATCTTGCGGATGTTCTCGGCTTGCTTTTCCTCGCTGCGGGCGAAGGTCAGCTTGTCCAGCTTCGTGACGCCATCGACGATGTGCGCGATATCCTCTGAGAAGCGCTGCGCAATCTCAGTGCGCAGCACCCCGCAATCCTCGACGACGTCGTGCATCAAGCCGGCGCAGATGCTCGCCTCGTCCAGGCGCAACCGCAGCAGCACCCGCGCCACCGCGATCGGGTGGACGAAGTAGGGCTGCCCGTCTTGGCGCTTCTGACCGTGGTGGGCGGCGGCGGCGAAGCGGAAAGCGCGGCGGACGAGCTCGGCGTCTGCGCCAGGCAAGTAGCTGCGCAGCTCCTCGATGAGCGGCTCCGGTCCCCCGATCTCGCCCACAGCCACCAGATCGTGGATGGCGGCGACCAAACGCTCGCGGTCGACACCGTCGCGGGTCAGCCGATCCAGCTCGTGCGCGTGGGCGGTCTGCTCGGCCGCAGGCCCATCGCCCGGCGCCGACGCCGACGGAGTGGCCGTGGCCTTGGCATCCGGTGCGGTCTTGGGGGCGTCCTTCACCATCGTTCTCGCCTTCACCAGGTCGCTTCCCTTCCCTGTCCGCGCGATGGGCCCGACCGCAGGCCCAGTTGGCGCCGCGCGATCCCTCTAGGCCCGCCGGGATGAACCCAGGGTGGCCCGGAGTTCTCTGCGCGGTACACGGCGCACTCGACGCGCCACCGCGCGCCGAACGCACCCTTCGCCTTTACCTTGCATCCCTCTGCGGCGGCTGTCACGATCTCTGGCCTTTGGCGCTAGCAGCAGGGCACCCCCAACCCCACGAAAGAGGACGGAATCGTGAATCTGATCGACTCCTTGGCAAAGGTCCTGGATCAGCTTGGCGCTGAGTGGATCTTGTACGTCTTGATCGCGCTCAGCGTCCTCTCCGTGGCGATCGTGATCGAGCGGGCGATTTTCCTGCGCCGCAACGCGACACCGCCGGACCTGCAGATGCAGCTGCTGCGGGCCCTCGACAGCGGCAAGACGCAGGCGGTCGCGCTGCTCGAGCCCCACAGGGGCATGGCTGCCCAGGTTGTGCTGGCGGGGGTGCGCGAGCTTCACCGGGGAGCGCCGGCCGTCGAGGAGCTGATGACGGCGCGCGAGGCGCACGAGCGGCAGCGTTACGACCGTTTCCTGGGCTTTCTCGGCAGCCTCGGCGCCAACGCACCGTTCATCGGCCTGCTCGGCACGGTCATCGGCATCATGGGCGCGTTTGCGGACCTCAAGGCGACGATGGGCGGCGACGGCGCCGACGCCAACCGCACGCAGGCGATCATGGGCAGCATCTCAGAGGCGCTGGTCGCGACGGCGGTCGGCCTCTTCGTCGCCATCCCGGCCGTGTGGGCCTTCAACCACTTCAAGGGCAGCATCCGCGCCGCGCAGGGGGACACGCAGGCGCTGGCGTCGGTGCTCCTGGCGCACCTCAAGAGCGCGCCGAGCGAGCCTACGGCAACGCCTGGCAAGTCTGGGGGCGGGCAGCGCAAAGACGGCGGACCGGCCGCTGAGGCCTGAGCGGGACGTCGGGAGTCCGCAGGCGACGCCGCGGGCTCCAGCAATCGCGGGCTGAGGCAGCGAGGGAGGACCGGCGATGGCCGCGAAATTAGGCAGCAATGACGAGGGCATCACAGACATCAATGTGACGCCGCTGGTCGACATCATGTTGGTGTTGCTGATCATCTTCATGCTCACCAGCGAGACCGTCTCGCGCAAGGTCAAGAAGCCGACCATCGACGTGGACTTGCCGACCGCGGCGTCCGGCCAGGACAAGCCCGGCGAGCCTCTGGCGGTGGTCATCGCCAAAGACGGCAAGCTCTACCTCAACGGCAAGGTGATCGAGGAGTTGGCGCTGCGCGAGGCCGTCAAGGTCCGGGTGGCGAGCCAGCCCAAAGGCAAGAAGGCCGAGGCCGTGGTGTCTGCCGACAAGCGGGTCAGCCACGGCGCCGTCGTCCGCGTCATCGACACCATGCGGGTCCTGGGTGTCGAGAACGTTGCGATCAACACCAAGGAGCAGGAGATCGAATAGCGAATGGGACGCGACTTCGCCATCGGCCTCGGCGCCGCGTTGAGCTTGCACGCCCTGGCTGCGGTGTGGGCCTTGAGCCTGCCGACCTCGCTCGCACCGGTCGAAGCCGAGCGCCGTCTGGCGCGGGCCATCGTCGAGGAGGTCAAGCTCCCGCCGCCGCCCCCACCTCCACCCGAAGAGCCCAAGCCCGAGCCCGTGCCTGAGCCCGAGAAGCAAGAAGCCAAGGCGCCGCCGCCGACGCAAGCGCCGCGCCCGGTGCCGCGCAACCGCCCCAAGCCCAAGCCGCAAGACAACGAGCCGCCGCCCAAAGACGAGCCTGCTCCGCTCGTCTTGTCCCAGACCTATGGCGCGCCGGCGGACGGCGGCGGCGTCCGCGTCCAGACCGGCGACGAGGACAGCTTCGGCGACCCAGCGGTCGAGGCGACTCCCGGCAACCGCCGTCGCAATGACAGCGCGGGGACGGCTCCCCCGGGGGCGGGCACGGGCGGACCGGCATCGCCGCCAGAGCGCAAGGTGGAGATCGTCCACGCGGTGCCGAAGACCTCGTGCAAGGCGGAGTGGCCCGACGGCGCCCCGGCTTCGCGTCGCGTGGTTGAGGTGACAATGCTCCTGTCGATCGACCTCGACGGCAAGGTCAGCTCGACGAGGGTGCTGCGGGCGGCCGGCGAGCCCTTCGACAGCGCGGCGCGCAAGGCTCTACAACGCTGCGTCTTTGTTCCAGGCACACGCGACGGCAAGGCATTCGTCGACCGCGTCCCCTTTGTCGTCGAGTTCCGGCCCGGGAGCGACGCGTGATGGCGCCGGGCCAGGTGCGCCGTGCGGGTACAACGCCCGTGGCCCTGGCGCTGGGGCTGACCCTCGGCGTTTCGCTGATCTCGGCCTGCGGGTCCAGCTACGATCCGCCATCGTTGATCAACAAGCTCCGGGTATTGGCTGTACGGGCCGAGCCGCCCTTCCTGCGCCCGACGGGCAACACGATCCTGACGCCCCTGGTCGTCGGCCTCGACGAGCCGCTCTGCTACGCGTGGGCTTTCTGCCCCTTCGCCTGGCCGAAGGATGGCCAGTACCGCTGCTTCGATCCGCGCCTGCTACAGCCTGTCGGCGCCGGCGCCAGCGCCACCGTGACACCGGCGCACATGCTGGCGACGCTCGCCAAAGTGCCCGAGGTGTTCGCAGATCTTGGCGTCGCGCTGCCCAAGGGCCTCGATCCGAAGCGCGACCCGGCCGAGGCGCAGGACGTCGAGCTACAGGTTCTATTCAAAGTCGCGACGTTGCAGAGCGTCGGCGGCAAGTGCCCGAGCGACATCGCGACCTGGATCGAGGCGCCCTGCGTCGACCGCGAGGCTTGCGTCGCCGGCGTCAAGCGACTGGCGCTGGTGACCACCGCGGAGGCTGCCCACACCAATCCCAAGCTCGAGGGCCTGCGCCTCGATGGCGTCCTCTGGCCCGATGACCTCACGCCGACCGTGGTGCCCTACCGTGGCGACCCGGACGACACCTTCTTGGGGCTGAAAGAAGGTGCCATCCGGCTGCTTCCGGTGTGGAGCGAAGACAGCCTGGAGCCAATCGGCGCGCGCCTGGACCCAGGTGCCAGCGGGGTTCGCAACGAGTCGTTGCTCTTCTCGTGGTTCTCGACCGCTGGCGACTACCAAAAACAGCGCAGCTTCGACGACTTCCCGGACAACGCGCTGCTGCCCCCGGAGCGCGCTGGCCCCATACGGATCTGGCTGGTCGCCCGCGACGGCCGCAACGGCGTCGACTGGCTCAGCCGTGAGGTCGACGTCCAGGTCAAGGGGAGCGCAGGCCACCCGCTCTGTGCCCGAAAGCCGGCCCTCGACGGCTGCCCCTCGCCCTGAGCGCATCCCGTTCAGCCCGACCCACAAAGAAAGCGCCCTGAGACCGTCTCGAGACCGTCTCGAGACCGTCTCACCGCGGGTCGATGCCGACACGGCGAACGCGCTCAGCGCCTGCCCCGCGCGGATGCGACCAACGAATACGCCTTGACGTACCTGGATTTGCAGGACAGCGGTCGCGCATGAGCGGCCATGAACCCGGCGCGTTGGCCTTGGCACGGAACTCGCATTCATCGGTAACGCTGCGTCGCGGTTCCCCGCAATCGTGGGCCACGCCGACGCCGATGGAGCGCTGCATGTCAACCAGCGACCGCTGCCTGAATCCGAGTCCGACCGAACCCGACCGGCACCCCATGCGGCGAATCCCGCCTTTGCTGCGACCGTACTTTCTCTTCCAGCTGTTTGGGGCGGCACTGGCCCTCGGCACACCCGCCACGACCACCGCGACGAGCTGCGATGTCCCGCCACTGCCCGACGGAGCGCTGCAGCGCGCCGCCGCGCGGCTCGGCGAGCCGGTAGTCCCGCTGCGCCACGCTGCCGCCTGGCGCCTCGGCGCGCTGCTGCCGGCACGACTGCAAGTGCGGCGCAATGACGGGGTCACGCTCGGCATCGGCGAGATCCTCGCCACCAGCGGCGACGCCAGCGAGCGCAGCAGCGCCCTGCGCAGCGCCAGTTGGAGCGTCGCCCTCACTTGGGAGTTGGATCGTCTCTGGGAGCCGCCACCGTTGCCTGTGCTTCCCGACCCGCTGGTCCATGCCGATCGGGCGCGGCGGCTGTTCGAGCGGCTCGCTGCCCTGCGTGCCCGTCATGCCCTGGTCCGGGCCGAGGCCCGCGGAATCGTCGCTGATTCGCCTCGCTGCTGGGCGCTGCAGGGCGAGGCAGAGGCCATCGATTGGGCGTTGCGGGCCATCCTACGCTTGCCGCAGACCACGGCGTCCCCGCCCACAGCAGCTCCAGCCGCAGCCGAATCGGTCAGCCGACCCCCGCCTCCGCCAGCCGCGCCGCCCGCTCGGCCGCCATCAGCGGCTCGATAACAGGGTCCAGGTCGCCGGCGACGATCTGTTCGAGGGCGTAGAGCGTGAGGTTGATCCGATGGTCGGTCAGTCGATTCTGCGGAAAGTTGTAGGTGCGGATGCGCTCGCTGCGATCGCCCGACCCGACCTGAGCCTTGCGATCGGCGGCGGTCTCCTGGTGCAAGCGCTCCGACTCGGCGTCGTAGAGCTTGGTGCGCAACAGCAACATGGCGCGATCTTTGTTCTTGTGCTGGCTTCGCTCGTCCTGGCACTGCACCACAACGCCCGTCGGCAGGTGGGTGATGCGGACCGCAGAGTCGGTCCGGTTGACGTGCTGACCGCCGGCACCGCTGGCTCGGTACGTGTCGATGCGGAGGTCTCCAGGATTGATGGCGACGTCCACCTCTTCGGCCTCCGGCAACACCGCGACGGTGCAGGCCGATGTGTGGATCCGTCCCTGCGACTCTGTCGCCGGCACGCGCTGGACGCGGTGGGCGCCGGACTCGTACTTCAGGCGCGAGTAGGCGCCATGGCCGCGGATCAAGACCACGATCTCTTTGACGCCGCCCTGGCTGGCCTCCGAACTGGACAGCTCCTCGACCTGCCACCGACGCCCCTCTGCGTAGCGCAGGTACATGCGCAAGAGATCGCTGGCGAAGAGCGCCGCCTCTTCACCGCCCGTGCCAGCCCGCACCTCCAGCACGACGTTGCGATCGTCGCGCGGGTCGCGCGGCACCATCAGCTCGCGCAGCCGCGTCTCGAGCTCGTCCCGCCGTTGGCCGAGGGCGACCATCTCTTCGCGCGCCAGCGCCCTCATCTCCTGATCGGACTCGTCGCGCATCAAGATCTCGGCGCCCTCGAGGTCGGCCAGCACACGCCGCCACTCCCGGTAACACAAGACGGTCTCTTCCATGCCGGCGCGCTCGCGCATCATCGGCATCGAGCGCACCGGGTCGCAGGCGATCTCGGTCGTGGCGAGCGCGGCCTCGATCTCGTCGAAGCGCTCGACGACGGATTCCAGCTTGTCGAACATCGCCTGTCCCCTCCCGCTTCACGGCCGACGAGCTGCCCTGGATCCGCCAGCTCACCGGCTGGCCGGACCGCGCTGGCCCGTCGGAGCAGCGGTGTAGACCGCGCTGGGCCGGGCTGCAACCTCAGCGGTCGACCCGCCCACATGGTGGCCAAGTCCGGCGTTCAAAAGCAGGGCCTGTGCCTCAGCCGCTCTGGCGAGCGCCGTGGTGTCGGGCGCAAGAGCACCGATGCCCTGGGTCGCGCCAGACAGGGGGAGCTTCGCCACGAGCCACGCCCCGAGCGCCCCGCCAGCACCATCGACCGCGAGCAGCGCCACGATGACCAGCGGCAGCGTGGGCGCCGCCAGGGCGCTGCCCACCACGGTCGTCAGGCCTGCAGCCGCCAGCGCCCCTCCGAGCGCGAGCGGGGTGCCGCAGCGATCGACGACTGCAGCGCGACCGGCACTTGCAACGCTTGACAACAGCGCGTGCTCCAAGGTGTGCCAGGCCGCCTGTCGGCGCGACAGCGCGGCAGGCGCGACGCGGAGCCCGAGCGCGAGCAGCGCGGCGAGCGCGGCACGGCGCCCGCCCCATGCAACCTCAAGCCCGGCTGGCGAAAGAGCGATCGCGATGCCCCAAGCGGCGAGCGGCGCGGCCGGCCACAGCCAGACCCAGGCCGCGACCACGCCGGCGGTCGCCCACCACGCGTCAGCGCGGCTGGCAGCGTCTGCGCCGCGCCGCAGGGCGATCAAGCGGGCGACGCCATCGACCTGCAGTCCGACGAGCCGTTGCCACCGGCCGGCAGGTGGCTTGGCCGCTGGGGGCAATTCCAGGAGTCGGAGGCCCGCGCCGTCGGTCCGCGTGGTCAGCAGGACGCGGCGTTCGCCGAAGCCCAGCGCCACGCCCCGGCCCAACGCGACTGCCTCGGTCCTCAAGGTGGCCTCCGTGGGAAGCTGCCGCCATCGACGCCGTTGTCCCAGGGCAGGCCGACGGCTGCCGACGCCGGATGGTACGCAACCTCGCCCGGTGACGTCGATGTGCAGCCGCAGCATCGTCAAGCCAGGACCCACCACCGGACGCCGGTCCGGCCGCCGAATTCGGAGCCAGCTCTCGGCGTTGCGAGGAAGGGACCGGCGGCGTACATGCGATACGTTGAGGAAAGGACTGGACGTTCGAGACGGCCATCAAGCACCTATCGGCGGGACGCTTCCGGCCGGGACGGAAGTCGCAGCTCCCTCACCGTCTGTGGCCCGGTCCGGGCCCGAAGGCGGCGGATTGGGGCACGCCCAGCGCCTTGCTTGCCGTTTGCATCGCCCGTACAACGGCAGGACCTCGCCTGCGTGCGCTGGCCCAGCGATGCCCCAGGCGCTGTCGATGGGCCAGATGTGGGGGCGAGCCTCGAACGCGGCGCTGGCCGTCGGGCGCGCGCCGGAGACGCACATCCCGAACGATGGGAGAATCACGCGGACGTCCGAGGAAGGGTCAGGTCTGCGCGAGGCGCATCTGCGCGAGGCGCATCTTCGCGAGGCGCGACCATGCCTTGGCGATGAGGGGAAGGGCACCCGGCTGCGGTCTCCCGGCCGAGGCGTGCGAGCCGACCGCAGCGTGAACCTGAGGCGCCAGCGACCCGCAGGCGACCGCCAGTCGATGGAGAAGAATCATGGCAGCGAATCGATTCGAGCTGACCACGCTGTTGCCTGTCGCGATCCCGGACGCCGCGCCGCCCCCCACCGCTGGGTTGCCGCCGATCGCCGATGGGCTACGTGCGGAGGCTGTTGAGGTCCTGGCGGCGATCGACGCGGTGCCGGCGGGGGGCTGCATCGCGAGCGACTGCGACGGCACCATCTGGGCCGGCGACGTCGGCGACGAGCTGGTCCGCCTGGCAGAGGCGCACCCGCACCTGTTTCCCGGCGTCCGCGTGGACGCGCTCGCCTACTTCGAGCGCATGGAGCGCGACTACATCGGTGGCTGCCTCGAGAGCGCTTCGCTGACACGCACCTTGGCAGAGCCCGAGGTGCGCGCGGCGCTCTTCGACTGGCTGGACCGGCGCTTGGCGCCGCGGCTCTGGTTGGTCGAGGGCCTGCGTGCAGCCACAGAGCGCGGTGTGCGCGTGGTCGCTGTGTCGGCGTCAGCACGCCTGGCAGTCGAGGTGGGCCTGCGGCGATGCGGCCTGGCCGGCCATTGCGAGGTGATCGGGGTCGACCCGACGCCAACCGGATTCGTCGCCCCGGTGCCGATTGGCGCCGGAAAAGTCGCCGCCTTGCAGCGCATCGGTGTCGGCCGCGTCGATGTTGCCCTCGGCGACTCGCGCTGGGACGGCCCTCTCCTGTGCGCCGCCGAGCGCGGTCTCTTGCTGCGGCCTGGCAGCCAGGCCAGCGACGTCCATCTGAGCGCAGTGGCCCTGCGCGGATGAGCGGCAGGGAGCTCAAGGCCGCGGAAGCGAAGCCGGGGGGCGCCGACTTGCGCGGCGACGACGCCGGGCGCTCCCCAGGCGACTCCGATGACCCGCTGCGCGGCGGCCCGCTGCGAAAAGTGTGGGCGGGCGCCACCGCTGCGCTGTACGGCCCGATCTTTGCCCTGAGGCATCCGCACGTCGCACTGCACACCGTGCTGACGATGGCGCTCTATTTTGCGGTCTGGGGCGTCCTGGTGTGGCAGTTCGCGCGATACCAGTCGTCCGCCCTCGACGCCCTGCTGCCCGCCAAGGGCGCGGCCCTCTGGCAGGTCGCCCTGTGGAACGCGCTGCTCGGGGTCGCCGTACTCGTTTACTGGCTCCTGGCCTTGCTCTTGACCTTCGTGCTGGCCAACCCCTTGGTGGCGCCGGCGCTCGGGTTGCTGGCAGAGCGCGTCGAGGATGCGGCGCTCGGCGGGCAGGCGCGCCCGCTGCCGCTGCGGACCCGCCTCGGCGCCATGGCTTCGGGGGTGGCGCGGGCGGCGGCGCTCGCGGCATTGCAAATCGGCGGCGGCTTGGCGATTTGGGCGCTCTCGTTGCTGCTGTCGTGGCTGCTGCCGCCGCTCGGCGCTGCCGTCGCCCTCTTCGCGGGCGGCGCCTGGTCTGCGCTCTGGCTGGCGACGACGCTGGTCGGCTATGCCATGGAGAACCACCACATCGGCCTCTGGCGGCAGATCCGCCTGTTGCGGGGCGCCCTGCCCTTGATGATCGGATTCGGTGCCTGCGCGCAGCTCTTCGCATGGCTGCCGCTCGCCGTGCCTATCTTGGTGGTGTCGGCGACCTTGCTCGCCGTCCGGCTGCATCGTCACGGCCACTTGGGGCTGCCGCTGCGCAGCGCGAGCTCTGCCATCGAGGACGCGGCGGACGCGGCAGACCTGGCGGACGGCGGGCCTGAGGTGGGCGCGAACCGCGGTTGAGCTTTCAGCGGCCGGCACCTACCATGCCGGGCCGGTCCCCAACGGCCCTGGCTGCAACTGAGAGAGGCTGATGGCAGGTGTGCTCGATCGCAGCGTGCTCCTGGTCACCGGCAAGGGCGGCGTCGGCAAATCGACCGTCGCCGCGAGCCTGGCGCGCCGGGCGCAGGCTGACGGCAAGCGCGTGCTGCTGATCGAGTTCGAGTCGGTGTCGCGCGTGGCGCCGCTTTTCGGCTTGCAAGAGGCGCCCCTGGAACCGATTCAGCTCGAGAAGGGCCTCGATCTCATGGGGTTCGACCTCCTCGATGCCCTCCATGGCTTCGCGGGCGACCAGCTCAAGGTGCGGGCCCTGGCGAAGCTGGCGCTCTCCAACAAGGTCGTACGCGGATTCTTCCTGGCGATGCCGGCGATTCGATCGATCTTGTTCTTGTATCACTTGCAGCAGCTCGAGGCGACGCACGGCCCACGCGGTGACCGCCGCTGGGACCTGATCGTCTGCGACATGCCGACATCGGGCTTTGTCGCTGGCCTGTACGGCGTGCCTGCCATGGTGCGGCAGATCTTTCGGGTCGGACCGTTGGCAGAGGTCGCCGAGTCGATGGCGCAGCTGCTCTTTGATCCGCTGCGGCTCGGGGTTGTGCTGGTGACGCTGCCGGAGGAGATGCCGGTGGTCGAGACCATCGAATTGCGCCACGAGCTGCGGCGGCGGCACGGCGTCGAGGTCGCGGCCATCGTGGTCAACGGTCTCTATCCGGAGCTGGTCGATGGCGATGAGCTGGCGGCCCTGTCGGCGGTCGTCGACGAACCCGGCATGAGCAGCGAAGATCGCAACGCTGCCGAGCAGCTGCTGTGGGCTGCTGAGGTCATGCGCGGCCGTGCGGCGCGGGCAAGGCGCGTGCTGCCGGACCTGGAGCACGTCGCGGGCGAGACGTTGGTCGCGCTGCCGCACTTGTTTCGGCGCAAGCTGCACTTGGACTCGATCGACGCTCTGGCCGCGCGGTGGCGGCCGGATCAGCGCAGCGCCGCTCTGCGACCCGCCCCGCGCACCAGCGCCGTGGGAGTCCGACCTTGAGCGCCGACCGCCTGCTGGAAAGCGTCGATCGGGCCCGCTTGCTGGTCGCTGTCGGCTCGGGCGGCGTCGGCAAAACGACGACGGCGGCCGCGCTGGCCCTGCTGGCGGCACGCCGCGGCCGCAAGACCCTGGTGCTGACGATCGACCCTGCCCGCCGGCTCCTGCAGGCCCTCGGCCTCGACGGCGCGGACTGCGTGGCCAACACGCCGCTGCCGGTGCTACCGCGGCTGCATCAGCAGCTGCTGGCCGGCGACAGCAACGCCGCGTACAGCCTGGTCGCGCCCGAGGCCACAGCGCTCGACGCGATGATGCTGGACCCCGCCCTCGGCGCAGAGCAGATGGTCGAGCGCCTGCTGCCCAACCCCGCGCTGCGCGAAGAAGTCCTCGGCAACCGCATCTACCGGGCGCTTTTGCCGGCGCTCGGCGCCAGCCCCGACCTCGTGGCGCTCGAGCTTTTGGCCGAGCTGCACCGGCGCAACCAGTACGAGCTGATCGTGCTCGACACGCCCCCGACCCACAACACCGCCGAATTCTTGCAGGCCGGGCAGACCTTCGCCCACTTCATCAACGAGCAGGTGCTCAAGTGGTTCGCCAAGGTGCCGGCGCGCGACGAGTCGAGCCGCCCGGGCTTCTTTTCGCGTGGCAGCGTGGCTGCGATGGGGGTGTTGGGCCGGCTGTTTGGCAGCGAAGTCTTACCTGATATCGCGCAGTTTTTCCGGTCGTTTCGCGATGTAATGCCGGCCATGCGCGCCCGGTCCGAGGCGACCGATGCGTTGCTGCGCTCGCCGGCGACGCGCTTCATCGCCGTGACCGCGCCGGGGGAGACCTCCCTGCGGGAGGCGCGCCACATGCTGGCGCTGCTGCAGCGCGAGGGACTGCCCTTCGCCGGATTCGTGGTCAACCGGGTCTTGATGCTGCCGCAGTCGCTGGGCGACGAGGCGCGCGTGCAGGCCGTCGCGGCGTCATTGGTGGCGCGCCTTCAGCACAGCGGGATGGAGCAGCAGGCAGCTGCGCACCTCGCCGAGCGGCTGTGCGACGGGGCAAGCAAGCTCCGCGACCTGGATCAAGCCGACGCTGCACATGTCCGCTCCCTGCGCGCCTTGGTAGGCCGAACGTCATTTCTGTCCATCGTGCCGCAACTCGAGCACGACATTCACACGCTGCCGCAGCTCTGCGACCTCGGCGCGCGGATGGTGCAAGGCTGCGATGCGGCTGCAGTCAGCGCGCCTGGACCCGCGTCCTCGGCAGGGCCGACTGAAGCCGGAGCGGGCGCCCGGTGAGCCTGGACAGGCCGCCCCCCGTTGGTCCACAATCGCGACGGCGACCCGAAGCGCCGGGGCCGAAGGAGCATTCGATGACGAGCCCTGTGCCCAGCGAGCGGCAGCCGCAGAAGACGCTGACGGCGGGAGAGGCGCGCGCGTCGTGGCTGCGCTCGGGTCCCCGGATGGCCAGCCTTGCCGGCCGCCTCGGGCGCCTGGCCACATTCCTCGTGCTGTTGAGCGCGGTGGCCCGGCCGAGTCTGGCGGCTCCGCTCGACCTGAATCTGCGCACCTTCTACGACCCGAATCGACCGGTCGCAGAGCTGCGCAACGACGGCAACTACGAAAAGCTGATGAGCGAGTTGGCGCACGTCATCGGGCCGCGCTTCGCCGGTCCGGCGCACTCGCTCGGCGCCTTGGGATTTGAAGCGGCCCTCGAGCTGTCGTTCGCCGGCATCCACAACACCGCCGGCTACTGGAAGGCGGCCGAGGGCACGGCGCCCTCGACGGTCTCAACCTTTCAGATGCGCGTGCGCAAGGGCCTGCCCTACTCGGTGCAGGTCGGCGCGTCGCTGACGCACCTGACGGACTCGAACTTCTGGGCCATCGGCACCGAGCTGACCTTCTCGCTCATCGACGGCTTCGTCAGCGTTCCAGACCTCGGCTTGCGGCTCTCGGCGCAGTCGGTGCTCGGCCATCAGGACATCTCGATGCTGGTCGCAGGCGGCGATCTCGTGCTGTCCAAGGCCTTTGGCATCGCCGGCGTGGTCTCGTTGCAACCGTGGGTGGCCTACTCGACGCTGTTCAGCAGCGTCACCACCGAGCAGATCGAGGTCTACCCGGACAACACGACGCTCGAGCCCGAGGTGATGCTGCTCAGCCGGGTCAACAACTTCAGCCACCGCGCCGCTATTGGCCTGCGGCTCGTTGTGCTGCGGATGACGGTCGGCGGTGAGTTCATCCGCTCGTTCACCAACGGGCTCAACCTCTTCACCGGCAAGATCGGCCTCGCGTTCTGAGCCCGACTCGCCTGCAGCGCCTCGGCGTGCGAAGCCTGCTAGTCGGATGACAGACGCCCCCCGGCGACCCCACCGAGAGGCGGCCGACGCCTCGGTCGCTGCTGCCGCGCCGCGGCCCCCTGCCGGCAGCGCCGCCCCCTTGCAAGACAGCGCCGACACCGCGCTGCCCTTGGCCCAGCTCGGCCAGTTGCTGCGCGCCATCGAGCGTGGCGACGTCGAAGCGTTGGCCAAGGTCCATGGAGCACGCGCCCGTCGACCCGATGCGCGTGTCATCGCCATCGCTGGCCCCGCGGGCGCGGGGAAATCGACCCTGCTCGGCCAGCTCGTGCCGGCGGAAAGGCGCCTCGGTCGTCGCGTCGGCGTGTTGGCGGTCGATCCCTCCAGCCCACGCACCGGCGGCGCGCTGCTCGGCGATCGCCTGCGCCTTGGGGCCGCTCTCGAGGACGAGGGCGTTTGCTTCCGGTCCCTTGCCCAACGCGGCGCGCCGGGCGGCCTGGCGGTTGCGGTGGACGGCTCCATCGAAGCGATGGTCGCCATGGGCTGCGACGTGGTCTTCGTCGAGTCCGTCGGCATTGGCCAGGCCGAGCTCGACGCCGCGTTGCTCGCTGACGTCTTCGTGCTGGTCTTGGCGCCCCAGGCTGGCGATCTGGTGCAGGCCATGAAGGCGGGTGTCATCGAGCTCGCGGACGTCTTGGTCGTGCACAAGGCTGACCTCCCCGAGTCAGCGCGGCTCGCGATCGAGCTCGAGGCGGCCATCGCACTCCGCCGCGACGACGCCAGAGCGCCCACGATCGTGCGGGTCGCCAGCGCGCGGGGTGAGGGCATCGGGGCGCTGCAGGCGGCCATCGCCGCGGTGGCTGAGCGGCGCCTGGGCGCGGGCGAGCGGCGAGCGTTGCTGTTGGGGCGGTCCCTCGAGCTCGGTGTTCGCCAGCGCATCGCGGCCTTTTTCGCGACACCGGACGGCCAAGCCTTGGCCCAGCAGGTGGCCCAAGGCGCCATCGAGCCGGTCCTCGCCGCAGAGCGCGCGCTCGCGGTGCTGTGCCGGCCGATCGGCGAACGTTGACAGCGTCAAAAGCGTCGCACGCCCGCGACGTTCGTTGAACCTGCCATGTAGCCACGGTCGTAGAGGCGTGCTAGGCTCAGCCCTCGCTCATCTGCCCGCCCGCGCCTGGGAGTCTGCAACCCCCCTATGAGCATCCCGAGAGACCCGACCGAGCGCCGGCCGCCCGGGGAGACCCCGCCTGTCGGTGGCGACGCACCCGCGCATCGGCACGCGCCGTCGATGCTGCCATTCGCGCTCAGCCCCAGCGAACCGCCCGCCCTGAGTGACGAGCAAGGCGACGCGCTGTTCGACGACGACGACCTCGACCCGACGCTGCGCGGCGATCGCACCAGCAGCCGTCATGCGCCTTCGGTGCCGCCGTGGATGAACACAGAGAAGGGGCAGCCAGCCGACTGGGCGTCCGACACGCCCGGCGTCGGGCCCCAGTTCGTCTTTGGCGACTCGCGCAAGCCGCAGCTCTCCAAGCACGTGGCGGGTCCGCTGCGGGACTCGGCACGTCGGACCTCGGCGATTCAACCCCAGGCACGGCGCGCCAGCGGCCAGACCGAGGTCACTAGCGCGCGGCCGACGGCGATAGAGACAGCCGCGACCGCCGTCAACGCCCCACCGCCGCATACGCCCGCGGCGATCGCGACCCCACAGCGCAAGGCGAGCGACATCCGGCCGACCGCCGTCCAAGAAGAGCCGTCTGTACAAGGCGCCGAGGCGCTGCGCCGCGCCCAGCTCGTCGCCCAAGCGACGGCCCGAAACGCGCTGCGTGCCGCCGATGCCCGGCTTCCAGCGATCCTCGGCCTGCTGGCGGCCGCAGCGGCGCTGATGCTTCCGGCAGCGCCTGGCCTGCCCGCGCTCTACACCGCGATGTTCCAGGACATCCCCTGCGACTGGCCGATGGGCATGATGCTGGCGTCCATAGGCACCGCGCTGACCGCAGGCCTGCTTCTGGTCGCCCTGGCGAGCGGCACCCTCCGGCCGCCGCAGACGGAAACTCCGGCCGATCCGGCCGACGCAAGCGATGGCGGCGGAGTGATGGCCGTGATGGTCGCGCTGGCGACGCTTTGGCTGCGCGAAGGCGCGGCACCCGGTGCCCTGCTTCCCTCCATGTGGCCGATGCGAGGCGATCTCTTTGGCGTCCCCACCGCGCTGTGGTGCGGCCTGCTCGGCGCGGCGTTGCTGAGCCTCGGTCGCCGGCCCGTTGAGCGGCCCGCGCGGGTCATCGGTGCCGTGGCGGCGGCGGCGCTGACAGCAGCTTACTGGCAGCCGCTGACCTGGCTGGGCAAGACCTCGCTGCCGCTGCTGCTTGCGTTCACCGCCGACGGCGGACTCACCCCGCACGGCGAGATGGTCGAGGCCGCGACGATGGCGGCACCCGTCGGCACCGTCCTGATGTGCCTCATCGGTCCGGCTGGCCTGGCGCTCCTCATGCTGCCGCGCGGCGCTGGCCGTGGCCCCACCGATGGACTCGCGATCGCTGTTGCCTTGGCACCTGCCCTGAGCGCGATGATGACCGGCAGCACGGGACTGGATCTGGGTGCCGTCGCGACCGCGTTGCTGCTGACGGCGGTGACATGTGCGGCGACGCTGTCGGCGCTCAGCCGGTGGTCGGCGCAAGTGGACGACGAGACCGAGTCGATGGTCGAGACGTCTGCGGTCCTCCTCATCGCCATCGCATTCGGGCTGCTCAAGCTGCAAGGCGGCCGCTACTCGGCGACCGACGAGGGCATCTATTTCTACGCAGCCAAGGCGTGGGTCGATGGCATCTGGCCCTACCACGACTTCTTTTTCTCGCATCCGCCCCTGCACATCGCGGTGCCGGCGACCGTCATCGGCATCTTTGGCTGGTCCTTTCCCATCGTGAAGTCGCTGTCGGCCATCGCGTCTCTGCTGACCGGGATCGTGGTCTGGCGCATCGGCCGCCGGCACATTGGCGCCGCTGGCGGCGTGCTCGCTTGTGGCCTGTTCTTGTTCGCTGCGGAGACCTTGAAGGCGAGCGCCAACCTGACCGGCGTCAACTTGACGACGCTCTGGCTGACGCTGGCGGTCTGGGCGGCGTTGCGCGACCGGTCCTTCCTCGCCGGCCTCTTCGCAGGAGTCGCGGCCAGCACTGGCATCTACGCGGTGGGCGGCGCGATCGCGCTCTTTGCCATGCTGGCGTTTTCTGCCGGACCACGCGGAGAAGAGCGCCCCCGTTCGCTCGTCAACCGCTTTCTGGCTACCCCGGCGGTTCAGCTGCTCATCGGCTTTGCGCTGGTGTTCGGCACCATCCACATCCTCGGCGTGCTGGTCGGCGGCGAGAGCTACCTCGACGGCGTTTATCGCTACCATACACAGAAAAAGGTCAAGATTGTCGGCTATGTCGGGCTCGAAAATGGGCCGCTGGCGCTGATCAGCAACTTGATGGCCACATTGCAGAGCAAAGATTTCCTGACTGCGACCTACTACCATGGCGCGCACTTTTGGCTCGCCCTGTTGGCGCCTTTTGCGGTCGCCCTTCGCATCCTGCTGCGGCGCTCGGAGCGCGATGCTGCCCAGCTCGCCTCGCAGCAGAATGACCGCAGGGTGGTGCGCCCACCGCCAGGTCCGAACGGGGCATCGAACGCGGCGGATCCACTCGACGATCCCGACCACTGGATGATGATGATCAACCCACGCCGGTGGTGGCGCCACCCGGGCATGGGCGGAGCCGCGCTGGTGCTCTGGATCGTGACCGTCGCGATGCTCGGCGAGCTGGCCCAGCTGCCCGAGCGCTACGACTTCTACTACACGCTGATGCTGCCCTTCGCGGCGCTGTCTGCCGCGGTCACGCTAACGACGCTGCTCTGGTTGGTGCGGGTGTGCGCCGGCGCTGGGGTACGCGACGCCGACGTGTTGGACTTCCGCAACCTGCCGTCGGGCCCGCTCTTCATCCCGTCGCAGGCGCGCCTGGCGTTGCTCGGTCTGGCGCTGTGCTGCGCCGCTTGGGTCCCCGTCAACGCCGCAGCCAACCGCGTTGCCTTCCCAACCGAACTGAGCCCGGGTGGCGGCAGCAAGGGTGCAGGCCAGCTCTTGCGCTTCGAGTGGGTCGATGCGCCGGGCCCGAAGCTGCTCTCGGACCTCGGCCGCGTCCTGTTTTGGCGGGACTGGCGCGTGCGGGGCAACCTGGAATCGGGCGTTTTGCATTACCTTTGGAGCAAGAAGCGCTGGTTCTCCACCGCTGAGACCATCGCCGCCACCATCGCGTCGCGTTCGCGTGGCGTAGACACCATCACTGGCGCCTCGACCTACGCGCCGATCGTCGCCCTCCTGGCCGGCAGACGCATGGCCGCCGACCACGTGGACACCAACAGCAAGACCTTCAAAACCGGCATCATCGACGAGGCGGAGTTTTGGACGCGCGCCTGCAAGGACAACCTGCGCTTCATCGTCGCGGCTCCGCAGTCGTGGTTCACCGTCGAGAACATGAACCGCAAGCCGACCGTGGTGCGCCACTTCCGCCTGCTCGAGGAGTTCCACGACCCAGCGCTTCGCCACTGGCGCGACGAGGTCATCCAGCTCTGGGAGCGCAAGGGCGATGAGCCGTGCCGCTACGAGACCTCCTCTGTGCCCAGCCCGGTCGGCATCCCAAAGGCCTCGCCAGGTGCGACCGGCGCCTCCAAAGTTGCCGGTGACGGCGCTCCTGCAGCGGCGGCGTCGCCGGCAGCGCACAAGGCGGCCGGCAAGGGTCGCGGCGGCAAGAAGGCGCCGGCCGGGTCACGCTGAGCGAAGAGCCAGCGGCGACAGACCCAGGCGCGACGACGGCCTCGTCGCGTGCTCCAGACCGCAGCAGCCCAGGATTGGCAGACCTTGCGCCAGCCTGAGGGCTGCCTCTGCAGCCATGGGCCCAAGCGGGCGGCGTTGAATTCTTGGAATCGGGCGAGCCATCCGCTTTGCTTGCGTGGACCCCATGACAAAAGCCGCCTGGAGCGAGACCGGACGCGCAGGCGCAGGATCGACAGGTCGACTTGGCGCGAGGGCGCACGGCCGCCGCGTGCGCGGACGAGGACGGCCCGGGCCCGATTCCACGGATGGGGCAGGAGAGCCGCCGGTGGGACGTCGCGACGACGGACGGACGCGTCGTCACTCGCCGCGGGGCGTTAGTCGCAGGTGGCGACGAAGACGGGCACCGTGCGGTCCTGCTTGCAGCCCTGGGGCGTGCAGCGCAGCGCAACACCGTTGAGGGCCTCGACCAGCGCGGCGTAGCTGAGCGCCTTCGGGACAGCGACGACGACCGACGCCGTCTGCGCGTCGGTCCACGCCTCGAGCCGATCGCCCTCCCCATGGCCGGGCGCCGACTGGACCTCGCGGTAGGCGCCGTCGAGGGAGAGCCGGCCGACGTGGACCGACTTGCCGTCGTGGAACACCGCGGACGCAAAACCCTTGGCCTCGAAGCGCTGGGCGCCGACGACGGCGAACGCCGTGCAGGACAGCTTGCCGCGGGCCGCTCCGCCCGCCGGGGCGTCGAGCTTGAAGGGGATCGCCTTCACGGTGTCGAGGAGCGAGAGGGTGAAGCCGACGCGCTCATTGCTGCCGTCTGCGCGGCGCCGACCCACCAGAATCACCGTGGGCCACTCTTGCGCGTGCTCACCGATGATGGTGGAGCGCAGCAGCGGCTCAAGGTAGCGCATCGGCACGTCGGCGTCGGGGACGACGAGGATGCGCGACTGGTTGAAGTTCGACACCGTCGAGCTGCGGACGTCCTGCACCAGCGCAGACACCGCCTGGCCGAGCTCGGGATCGGGCGCCCAGTCCGGCTTCCACGGCCGCGCCGGATCGTCGGGCTTGCGTAGGGCGTTCTCCATGAGCGAGACGCCCTTGGCGGTGACGTAGAGCACGGCGTTGCCCGGGAGCGGCGCTGGGACCCCCGAGCGCATCGACACCAGCTTGGGGTCCTCGGACCAGGCGGGCACCTCGGAGATTCGCTTGGCGTAGACGGCATCCAGGCGCTGCAAGAAGGGCTCGTAGACGCTGCCAGGCCACGCCTTGCGGAACGCGGCGATCATCTCCTGCACCTTCTGGTAGTAGGGCTTCATGACCTGGTAGGGCCGCAGCTCCATCGGGATGGGATCGCAGAATCCGGCCAACTTCTCTTTGCAGAGCTTGTTGGTCTCGTCCTGGTACAGCGAGGTCTTGGCCTCAAAGCCGAAGACCAGCAGCCAATAGTTGAAGTAGTGCGTGACTCGGTCGTCATCGGGCGCGCGGGCGAAGAGGTCGGCGGTACGCGCCACCTGGGCGGCGTGAAAGAAGATCTGGTCGAAGTCGAGGTCGACCTGCCAGGGCTTGCCGACCGAGGAGTTGCGGGCGATGGAGAGGTCGCGCCAGTACTCCATCGCCGCCATCTTCTCTTCGAAGTAGAAGGCCTTCTGCGACTCGAGCCACGTCGCCAGCTCGTCGGCGGTGTTTGCGGTGGCCGTGCCGCGGGCCACGACTGCGACCTTCTTCAGCTCAGCGCGGCTGACGGTGCCGGCGACCTGGCTCACCCAGTTCAGCCAAGGGTGCGTGGAGCCATCGGGGACGTCGGAGGCCGGGATCGAAGCGGACAGCCGCTGCCGGCGCTCCGACATCAGCTCGGCCAGCCGATCGTCGCCTTTGCCCGCGCGCTCCTCCTTGGCGTTTTTCTTCGGGCCACACGCGCTGAGGGTGGCGAGCGCCAGCAACGAGGCGAGCAGGAGCGAGGACAGATTGCGGCGAATGAACATGGAGATCCTCAGCGATCTGCGGCCTGGCAGCGGGAGGCGCTGGCGGCGGTGGGCGACATCTTGACGGCGGCCCCCCTCGGTCGGGCGGAGCGGTCGGCGGCCGAGGATAGGCAGGGCGGCCGGCCTTGTCACCCTCGAAAGGCGGGCGGGCGCGGGCACCCTGGCCTCAGCCCCCGATGGCGGCGCGGAGCGCTAGCAGGTTTTGACGCGGGGCCTGACAGCTCGGGCACAAGCGGCTGGCGAGCGCGAAGGCCTCGATGGCGGCGGCGGGATCGCCGAGGGCCAGTTCGGCGAGGCCGAGATCGAAGGCAGCGGTCCACGACAGCCCAGCGCCGCCCTGCGCGACCAGACCGGCCAGGAGGTCGCGCGCGCGCTTGGGCTCATCGGCGAGGAGGGCCGCGGCGGCCTCGAGCGGCAGCAGCGTGGCGGCGTGGGCGCCAGCCTGGCGCGCGACAGCGATCGCAGCCATGGCCTCGCCTCCGGCGCGCAGGGCGATATGGGCCGCGGCGCGCAGCATGGCCGCAGAGGCGTCGTCGAGCCCTGCGAGGGCCGCCAGCGCGCCCTTGGGGTCGCCGCGCTGCAGCGCCAGGGTGGCGCGCAGCCTTTGCGAATCGGGGGTCGAGGTCGCCTGGCTGTCGAGCCAGGCGGCGACGCGATCTTTCTCGCCGGCCTGCAACAGAAGAACGCCGATGAGCAGGGCTTCGCGCGGACGCAATCCTGCGCCGCAACGCTGCTGCAGGTCACGGGCGGTCTGCAGCGCGGCTGGAGCCAGGCGCGCAGGCCCAGCAGCGCTGCTCAGCGCCTGCATCGCTGCTTCGAGGCGCAGCCGCGCCACCTCGCGCCGCACGCCGCCGCATGGCTCGGTGTTGGCCCGACCGCCGTTGAGCCGCATCTCAGCCTGTTCGACCGCGAGATCGGTGATCGTGGCCAGGCGCGCCTGGGCCTGGGCGGTGCGGCCAGCGACCAGGTCGAGGCCGACGCCGAGCAGCTCGACCTCGACCGTGCCGGCGCGCCGCACCAGCAGCGCTTCGTGCCCGGCGGTCACGCGTGCGGTCGCCGAGGGGTCGAGCGCCAAGAGCGAGAGCCGGGCCACCTCGGCGCCAAACTGGTTGCCGTCGCGGTCGAACGCGTCTTGGTAGCGCTGCAGCGCGCGGGCGCGATCGCCGCGTTCGCGGGCCGCCTCGGCATCGTGCCAGGCGCGTACGGCCTTGGAGGTGGTGCAGTCGGTCAGAGCGGTCGCGAGCAGCAACCCGGCGAAGACGAGCCCGAGGGCTTGGCGCCCTGGCCTTGAGGCGCAGGCGTCAGGCATCACGCTTGGGGCGACGCCGCGCGACGTCAGATCGCGCCGCACAGCTCGAGCCGCGCCCGGGCCAGGTCGACGTTGAAGCGCTTGAGCCGCCAGGCGTGGCTGCCGACGTCCTCGCGCGCCGCCTCAAGCTCCGTCCGCGCGGCTTCGTAGTCGCGCTGCGCCGCCGCCCTGTCGATCTCAGAGGCCTGCTCGGCGCGCTCGGTGACGATGATCACCTTGCTGCCCTGCTGGCTCACCTGCAGGTAGCCCTCGACCAGGACCATGCGCAGCGGATCGCCGTGCTGGGTCTGCATGACCGAGCAGACACCGACGCCGAGGGCCGTGAGCATGTCGCGGTGCCCGGGCAGCACGCCCACCTCGCCGACGGCGCCGCGCGCGCGCACCGACACGGCCTCGCCGCGCCACTTCTCGCCCATCGGTGTCACGATCTCGATCTGCATGGGCTCCCCCGCGCCGTCCCGTGGGACCGGCCTTAGAGGCTCTTGGCCTTCTCGATCGCCTCTTCGATGGTGCCGACCATGTAGAAGGCGTCCTCAGGCAGGTGATCGTAGTCGCCGTCGCAGATCAGCTTGAAGCCCTTGATGGTGTCGGCCAGCTTCACGTACTTGCCGGCGAACCCGGTGAAGACCTCGGCGACGTGGAAGGGCTGGCTGAGGAACTTCTGGATGCGGCGCGCGCGCATGACCGTCATCTTCTGGTCCTCGGAGAGCTCCTCCATGCCCAAGATGGCGATGATGTCCTGCAGGTCCTTGTACTCCTGAAGGATCGACTGCACGCGGCGCGCGACCTTGTAGTGCTCCTCGCCCACAACCTGCGGATCCAGGATGCGGCTGCTCGAGTCCAGCGGGTCGACCGCAGGGTAGATGCCCATCTCGGCGATCTGGCGGCTCAACACCGTCGTGGCGTCGAGGTGGGCGAAGGTCGTCGCCGGTGCCGGGTCGGTGAGGTCGTCGGCGGGCACGTACACCGCCTGCACCGAGGTGATCGAGCCCTTCTTGGTCGAGGTGATGCGCTCCTGCATGGCGCCCATCTCGGTGGCCAGCGTCGGCTGGTAGCCCACGGCCGAGGGGATACGGCCGAGCAACGCCGACACTTCGGAGCCCGCCTGGGTAAAGCGGAAGATGTTGTCGACGAAGAAGAGCACGTCTTGGCCCTTTACGTCGCGGAAGTACTCCGCAACCGTGAGGGCCGAGAGCGCGACGCGGGCGCGGGCGCCGGGCGGCTCGTTCATCTGGCCGTAGACCAGGGCGGTCTTGTCGATGACGCCTGAGTCCTTCATCTCGTGCCAGAGGTCGTTGCCTTCGCGGGTCCGCTCGCCGACGCCGCCGAAGACCGACACGCCGCCGTGCTCGCGGGCGAGGTTGGCGATCAGCTCCATGATGATGACGGTCTTGCCGACGCCGGCGCCGCCGAAGAGGCCGATCTTGCCGCCGCGCATGTAGGGCGCCAGCAGGTCGACGACCTTGATGCCGGTCTCAAAGGCCTCGATGGTCGTCGAGAGATCCTCGTAGACCGGCGGCTCGCGGTGAATGGGCCAGTACTCGGCCGCGGTCACGGGGCCGGCCTCATCGACGGGATCGCCGGTCACGTTGAGGATGCGACCGAGCACGCCTTCGCCAACCGGAACCAGGATCGGGCCGCCGCTGTTCTGGACCTCTTGATCGCGGCGCAGGCCGTCGGTCGAGTCCATGGCGATGCAGCGCACGGTCGACTCGCCGGTGTGCTGGGCGACTTCGACCACGAGGTTCCACGGGTCGGCGCTAATCGAGGGGTTGCTGACGCGCAGCGCGGTGTTGATGCGCGGCAGCTCGCCGTCGCTGAACACCACGTCGACCACTGGGCCGATGATCTGGCTGATCCGTCCGTTCATCATCGCTGCTCTCCTCTGCCTTGACCCTCTGGTCGTCGATACTCGGTTGGCGCCTTGCCCCGCGGCCCTGCCCTGTCGCCCGCGGACGTCGGCAGCTGCGGCTCCGGGCCCGCGATCAGCCCTTGAGCGCCTCGGCGCCTGAGACGATCTCGGTCAGCTCGGTGGTAATCGCCGCCTGGCGGGCGCGGTTGTACTTCAGTGTCAGGAGCTTGATCAGCTCGCCGGCGTTCTTGGTCGCGTTCTCCATGGCGGTCATGCGCGCGCCCATCTCCGAAGCGACGGACTCGAGCGCGGCCCGAAAGATCTGGATGTTCACGTGCTGCGGCAGCAAGGAGTCGAGCACCTCGCCCTGCGACGGCTCAAAGAGCGTGTCGGTGGACGGCGCCGGCAGGATCTCGTGCGTGATATCGAGCGAAGCGGGCTCGATGGGCAGCAGCCGCTCGGACCGCACCGTCTGCTGAATGGCGGACTTGAACTCGTTGTAGATCAGCACCACTTCGTCGAATTGCAGGTCGAGGTAGGCGGCGACCAGCTCGCGGCCGATTCGGCTCGCCTTGGCCAGCGTCACCTCGGGGATGAAGTCGGTGTGGACCTTGCCGATCTCGACCACGTCGCGCCGCTTGAAGAAGTCGCGACCCTTCTTGCCAACGACGTGCAGGACGATCTTCTCGCGGTCAGCGCGGTGCTCCTCAATCCAACGCAGCGCCACCTTGTTGACGTTGCTGTTGAAGGCGCCGGCGAGGCCGCGATCGCTGGTGAGGACGAGCAGCAAGGTGCGCTTGGGCGGGCGAACGGCGAGCAGGGGATGGTGCGACTCGTCGGAACCCCGCGCCAGCTCGGCGCACATGTCGCCGATGCGGTAGGCGTAAGGCCGCATGCGGACGATCGCTTCTTGGGCGCGACGCAGCCGCGCCGCCGCGACCAGCTTCATCGCCCGCGTGATCTTGCGCGTGTTCTTGACCGAGCCGATGCGGCGGCGCAAGTCCTTGAGCGATGCCATCTTACCCTCCGCACCCGCGGTTGGCCCTGCGTCCCACCGCGCGAGGCGGCGGCGGCGCGGGCAGCGCCAAGCCTCTCGACTAGGGCTGGAACAGGACGCCGAAATCCAAGAGCGCCGCGACCAGCCGCTGACGCAGCGGGTCGCTCTCTTTCTTGAGGTCGCTCTTGAGCACGCCGCCGCGCAGATCGTTCAGCACATCGGGCTTGTTCGACTCGAGCCACGCGAAGAGCTCAACCTCGTAGCGGCCGAGCGACGCCGGCTGCAGGTGGTCGAGGAAGCCCTCCTTGGCCGTGGCGCAGAAGATGAGCACCACCTGCTTGCTGACCTCGAGCGGCTTGTACTGGCCCTGCTTGAGCAGCTCGACCATGCGCTGGCCACGCGCCAGCTGGCGCTGGGTCGCGGGGTCGAGGTCGGAAGCGAACTGCGCGAAGGCCTCGAGCTCGCGGAACGCGGCCAAGGTCAGGCGCAGCGGGCCGGCGACGCCCTTCATGCCCTTGACCTGGGCAGCGCCGCCGACGCGCGAGACGGAGAGGCCGACGTTGATCGCGGGCCGAATGCCCTTGAAGAACAGCGTGGACTCCAAGTAGATCTGGCCGTCCGTGATCGAGATCACGTTGGTCGGCACGTAGGCGGAGACGTCGCCGGCTTGCGTTTCGATGATCGGCAGCGCGGTCAGCGAGCCGCCGCCGTCCTCGTCGCGCAGCTTGCAGGCGCGCTCGAGCAGGCGGCTGTGCAGGTAGAATACGTCGCCCGGGTACGCCTCACGGCCCGGCGGGCGGCGCAGCAGCAGCGACATCTGGCGGTAGGCCACGGCCTGCTTGGAGAGGTCGTCGTACACGATGAGCGCGTGCTTGCCGTTGTCGCGGAACCACTCGGCCATCGCGCAGCCGGAGTAGGGGGCGATGAATTGCAGCGGCGCCAGATCCGACGCGGTCGCCGAGATGACGCAGGTGTAGGACATCGCGCCAGCCTCTTCGAGCTTGCGGACGACCTGGCGCACGGTCGACTGCTTCTGACCGATGGCGACGTAGAAGCAGTACACCGGGCTGTCGCCGTCGATGTGGCCCTGCTTCTGGTTGATGATGGTGTCGAGGGCCACCGCCGTCTTGCCGGTCTGGCGGTCGCCGATGATCAGCTCGCGCTGGCCGCGCCCAATCGGAACCATCGAGTCGATGGCCTTGAGGCCGGTCTGCAGGGGCTCGTTGACGCTCTTGCGCTGGACGATGCCTGGCGCCTTCAGCTCGACGAGGCGGCGATCCGGAACGCCGCCCTCGGGCGTGGTCAGCGGGCCCTTGCCGTCGATGGGCTCGCCGAGCGCGTTGACGACGCGGCCGAGCAGCGCCGGGCCGGCCGGCACGTCGACGATGCGGCCGGTGCGCTCGACCAGGTCGCCTTCGCGGATGCTGTTGGCGTCGCCGAGCAGCGCGACGCCGACGTTATCGGCCTCGAGGTTGAGGACCATGCCCTTGACGTTGTTCGGGAACTTGAGCAGCTCGCCGGCCATGGCCGCTTGGAGGCCAAACACGCGCGCGATGCCGTCGCCGACGGTGAGAACCCGACCGGTCTCCTGCACATCGACGGTGGTGTCATAGCTCGCGACAGCTTCGCGAATGACGCGGCTGACCTCTGCGACTCCGATGTCCATCTGCTGCTCCTGCCCGCCTCGCGGGCGGCTTGCCGGGGATCCCGGCGATCGACGAATGCGTTCTCAGGTCGTCAGGTCGACCCGCGGCGGCCTAGGCGGCCTCAGCCGATGTGGCGCGCCTCCAGGCGTTCCTTCAGACGATCCAAGTGGTTGCGGACAGTCGCGTCGAAGATGAGCTGCCCCACCTCGATGCGTAGTCCGCCGATGAGCGTCGGGTCGACGCGGGTCGAGAGCTCGATGGTGCGGCCGAGCCGCTTGCCGAGCGCGAGCCCCAGGCGGGCTGCGTCGCCCTCGCTCAGCGGCAGCGCCGAGACGACCTCGGCCTTGGTCTTGCCGCTGGCGGCGTCGATGCGGGCAGCGAGCTCGCTGACGATGGCCGGCAGGACCGCGATTCGGCCACGATCGAGCAACAACCTGGCGAGGTTGCCCACCGACGCCTCAAGGCCCGCCGCCTCGATCACCTTGGCGAGCAGCGCGCGCCGCTGCGCCAGGGCGACCGTGCGGTTGGCGAGCAGACTGGCGGCCTCAGGCGTGGCAGCCAACACCGCCACCAAGCGCTCACTGCTGGTGCGAACCGCCTGCAAGTTGCCCCGCTCGCTGGCGAGGTCGAACATGGCGCTGGCGTAGCGACGGGCGACATCCGTGCGGCTCATCGGCTACCCCTTCGCCTGCGGCGTGTGCGTGGCGGCGCCGCCCGAGGTCGCGGCTCCCTGAAAGGAACCGGCGCCCGACTCGAGCTCGACCAACGTGCGCTCGACCAACCGGCGCTGAACGTCAGCGCTCATGGCCTGCTGCAGCTCGGCCTCGGCCAGGCGCAGCGCGGTCGTCGCCGCGGCCTCCGCCAGCTCGGCGCGCAGGCGCTTGCCCTCTTGCGAGAGGCGGGCGCTCTCTTCGGCGCTGATGCGCTCCGTGGTCTCGCGGGCGTCCTGCAGGATGCTGGTGATCTCGGTGCGGGTGCCGACGCGGACCTCGTGCAGGGCCGCGGTCAGCTCGGCGTCCAAGTGCTCGATGCGGGCGCGGTACTCGTCGTAGCGCGCGTGCGCCGCCATGCGGAGCGCCTTGGCCTCCTCGATCTCGGCGACGACGGTCTTGTAGCGGCTGTCGAGCGCCGCCGCGATGGGCTTGCGCCCGAAGTAGACCAGGATGCCGACGAAGACCAGAAAGTCGATGACGTAGAAGCCGTGGACCGCGAACTCAAAGTCACCGGCCAGCGCGAGACCAGGGGTCCATAGCGCGAGCGCCAGCGCGACCCGCATCGGCAGGTGGAACCATGTTGCGACGCGGGCTGCCGGTCGGCTCGACATCACGACCTCCCCTCGAGCAACTTGCGCACGATCTGGCTGGCGATCTGCCGCGCGTCTTGATCCAGCTCGACCTTCGCCTTCGCGGCCTGGGTCCGAAGCGCTTCGATACCGACCGTAATGCGGGCATGGGTCTCGCGCCGCACCTTGGCGATCATTTCGGCGGCCTCGCGCTGCGCCTGCATCCGGGCCGCCTGGCGCTCGGCCATGGCCCGCTGCTTCTCGTCGTTCATCGCGCGATCGAACGCGGCGACCTGATCGTCGGCCTCGCGGCGCATCCGGCGGGCCTCGGCGCGGGCACCCTCGGTGCGGGCCTCGCGCTGCTCAAAGCGCTCGAGGAGCGGCCCGAAGATCAGCTTCGGCAGCACCAGCGCCAGCAGGAGAAAGAATGCGAACTGCACCACCGCGGTCGCGTCGACGTCGACGAGGCCTGCGGCGTGCGCGCGCTGCAACAAGTCGCTGCCGATCGTCAGGGCGCTGGACCCGTGCGCGCTGAGCGCGCCCTCAGTGCCCTGTCCCGGCGCGGCCGCGCTGGTCGCCAGGCTCGCCAGATCATGGAGCATGCTCGCCAACTCCTGGCAGGTCGGGCCGACGGTCAGCGCAACCTGCTCATGCCGCCGCCGGGACCCCATGCGGGCCCGCTAGGGCGACGGCGCGCGTACCTAGCACCAGCGGCTCTCCGGGTCAAACCCAACCGGTGCCAACGACCGTTCGGCTGCTGCACGCCGCCTTGGTTGACTCACCTGGAAGCGATCTCCATCCTTTGGGGGCGGGGTGGGGCCGGCGCTTTTGGGCTTGGCACGGCGACAGGCAGTCGCCGCCCTGGAGCACGTCGCCGCCCGGGATGACGTCGGCGATCCGGGTCAAGGCTGAACCGAAGCGCGGTGGCGATCGGCCGACTGCAGCACCCGGCAGGAGCAGACATGTGCTGGTTTTTGCGTTTCGCCCAAGTCATCGCGCCCTGCTTCCTGGCGGGGCTCCTCGCCCTCTCCGGCGTCGCCTGCGGCGCCGACGTGACCGAGGACAACGGCGCAGACGCAGACGGCGGCGCCAGCGTCGACGGTGGCGGAACGATCGGCGGCGGCGGCGACTCGGTGGGCGTCGCTGATGGCGCCGGCAGCGACACCGGCGGCGACACCGGAGGCGGCGGCGGCGGCTCGGACAGCGGCGGCGCGGACGGCGGCGGCGCCGACGTGATCAAGGACACTGGCCTAGGCTCCAATGACCCCTGGTGGGCGTGCCCGCCGATCAAGGGCACGGGCAAGGAGCACGGCAAAGCCTGCACCGACAAAGCCGAGTGCATGTACGGCCAATGCGTCAAGGGCGGCTTCCTGACCGGCTACGACGACTCGATCTCGTACTGCAGCAAGAACAACGCCTGCACGGGCGGCGGGAGCTTCACCACCGCGCCCTGCGACTACGACGACGACAAGTCTGCGGGCGGCGTGACGTACAAGTCGGTGTTCGAGAAGTCGAACTCATCGGGCAACGACAAGCGAACCAGCTTCGAGCCCTTCAAGCTGTGCGGCCGCACCTGCAAGAACGACGGCGAGTGCGCGGCGTGGAATGCACAGATGCCGCACTGCATCAAGTCCTCGACCAAGTACGTGTCGATCGGGACCCAGGGCATCTGCGGCAAGGATCCGACGCGCTAGTCGCGGAGCCCGCTTCGCTGAGGCGCCGAGGTGGACGGCGGGCAGCGTAGAGCGCCAGGCGGCCACAAGCGCTGGGATTCGTGGCCTGGGGGCGGCGCAGCGATTGCAGGCTGCGCCGCGCGATTGCCAGGGAACGGGACGCCGTCGCAGCGCTCCCTGCGCGAGGGCGCGACCGGCTTCAGCGAGCGCCCTGCCCCGCCGCGATGCGATCGAGCTGCTCCCGCCAGATCTCCTCGCTCATCAGCGAGGTCGGGGCTCGGAAGCTGCGCGCGAGCACGAAGGTGACCATCGGCTTGGCCGTGCGGCCGACGATGACCTGGTTGCGAAGCACCACGATGGAGCCGGGCTCGGCGGCACGGACCGCCTGGGCGCGTTGGGTACTCGCGTCGGGTGCCATCGGCGAGGGTGGCGCGGCGTAGGCGGCGGAGGAGAATGCCATCGCGCAAGCGATCGTTGCGGCGATCTGGCGAATCACGGTAGCCATGGGACCTCCCTGGCGGCAGGTCGGGGTGATGCCGCTCTCCCAAGGTCCACGACCTGCTCTGAGGCAGCAAGCGCTTTGCGGCGTCTGCTCACAGAGCTACACGGCTGAACGCTCGCCACGATGTGCAACGCCGACGCTGGGTGCCGCACCTCGCGTCCCTGCGTGCTTCGTCCGAAGATCGAGGTCCAGCGGGCTACAGCTTCGAGGCGTCCGCTTCGGTCGCAACAGGCGCGGCCGGCGACTCCGCATCCTCGGTCGCGGGCGGTGCGCTCTCCGCACCCGCCGGGGCGGTCGAGGCGCCGTTGTCGGCGGGCTTGGCCGAGCCGGTCCACGTGCTGGGCTCTTTGCCGTCCTTGTACTTGTCGTCCCAGCGGCTGTGGAGCAACTCCGTGGGCACGTTGCGCGGCTTGAACAGCGCCTCGACCAGGACGTCGACCGGTAGACCGGTCGCGACGGCAGCGGCGAGCATTGCGGGATCCTTGGCGCAGTGGTCCGGGGCGCAGTCGAGGCCCCAGATCGCACCTGCGCTGGCCAGCTTGCTGTCGCTCCCTTCCTGCGGCGTGCTGTCGTACGCATTCCACGAGGGCTTGCCTTCCTTGCCCGTCGGGACCAAAGCCTCGGTCCAGACGTGGAAGTTCCATGCCGACTCGCCGAACGCCTTGAGCGCCAGCTCATTCCAGACGTGGAAGTTCCACACCGAATCTTTGCTTCCGCCGCTTCCGAGGATGGAGGCAAGGTAGGATTCGAAGTTGAAAAAGGGCTGACCCGGTCCGGCCTTGGCGCTGGAGCGCATCAGGAAGCCATTGCTCTTCGCCACGCCGGCGGGGATCTCGAAGCCCTGCTTCTCGTGCGCGCTGTCGAGGTTGGTCACCGAGCGGGTTGGGATGCCGGCGGCGCGCAGCAGGCCCTCGCTGAGGCCGGGCAGGCAGAAGCACTTGCCGAAGTGACATTGGCCCCTGCCTCCGATGCGGTAGGCGCGGAAGACCGAGCCGGTGTCGAGCAAGGTGCCGCTGATGGTGGTGGGCTGGTCGGGGTTGGTCTTGAAGAGGGTCTCGACCTTCACGTCGTCGACGCCATAGCTGGCCGTGAGTCCTTTGTGGAAGATGATGCCCTTGAGCGGGTCGGGCGTCGTTCCGCTGCTGCTGGTGGCGCTGACGCGCGTATTTCCGCTGCCGCCGTCGAACTTGAGATACGCGGTCTCGCCCTGCCAGTCGTCGATAAAGTGCGCGACGGCCTCGATTCGGATGGGCGTTACGATGGCCATCGTGCTGCCGTCTTGCCCGGCGCTGCCGTCAAAGGTCCAAGCGCCGATGACGCCGAAGGTGCCCTTGCCGAGGTACGCCACGGCTGGATCTTTCGTGGCGCCGACGCCCTTTGCGCCGTCGGCCCAATCGCCGCTCTTCCAGGTCCACAGGCCGCCCTTGCTGCGCGGCACGACGCCGTTGGCGGAGCGTTGCACGCCGTCGAATGTGGCCAAAGCGTAGGCCTCCAAGCCCTCGCCGAAGGCCGACTTGGCATCCAATGCGGCACCCTTCGTGGCCCCGAACGCCCAGCCCTGCCCTGAACCGGAGGCCGCCTTGGCGGCCGCAAGGACCGAGGCGAACACCCAGCATTGTCCGTACTTGGTTCCGCCGCCCTTGGCGGACGTGGCGCTCAGGCCGGAGAAGACCCAGCACTGGCCATACTTGACCTTGGAACCCTTCGCGAGCGCATCCTGAGGGAGGGAAAGGTCCACGGATGCGATGGTCTTCAGGAGCGCATCGACCGTGGGGCCGAGCTTTGGCGCCTCGCCCACAGCCTTCTCTTCGCTGCCGACCGCGTCGAGCACGGCCGAGTAGAGCGCCTCCACCGGCGTCAAAGCGCCCGCGGGGATCGCGCGCAGGGTGTGGCCCTTCCCGAAGCTGTCCTCGATCAGGTGGAGCAGCCGGCTCGAATAGCTCTTGCCTGCGACTTGGAAAGAGAGGTATTGCTTGCCCTTGATCGGCTGGACGCCAGCGTTCGCCTCCTCCTGGAACTCGGACGCGCCGCGCCCGATGCGCAGCCGCGCCGCGCCCTCAAAGGGCCAGGCGCCGTCGCCGACCTCGCCGAGCATCGCAGCGTCCCAGAGGTCGAAGTGGCCGGTGGCGTCGTTCCACGCCGAGATGGCCTTCCAGACCTGGGCGTTGGTCTCGCCGCCCAGAAAGCCGCCGTCGTAGCCGCTGGCCTTGCCCGCCTTGTGGTAGTTGGCCCGGCCGGTGAGCTGGATGGGGCCACGGCCCTTGGCGGCGAGCTGCGCCACCAGCGCTGGGTGGCGGCGGGCGGCGAGCGGGAAGGCAGAGATCAGCTCGAGCAGGGTGTCGATCGCGGCCTGGTCGGGCGCCTCGAGGGCGAAACCGGTCTGGATTCCGGGCGTGTCCACGACGTCGGGCCGGCCCTGCTGCACCGTCGCGGCGACCTCCTTGCTAGCGACCTCGTCAGTCGTGGCGTCGTAGGGGTTGAAGAGGACGACCAGAGGCAGCCCCTCGCCGACCGTCTCCTGACCGCAGCCAAGACTCAGCGTGTAGGCGCCGATGGGCAGGTCCTCGGGCAGCCACACCGCGAGCGCCGCATGGACCTGGCCGCTGCCGGTGTCGACGGCGTGCTCGATGACGACGCTGTAGAAGGGCGTGCCGCCGGCGTGGACGAGCTCGGCGTACTGCGCGATGGCGCGCGGCGACACCTCCTTGGGGGGCGCATCGCCCTTGCCGGTCTTGCCGGTCGACCCGTCGGGTACGCTGACCAGGGTGTAGCTGCCGTCAGCGCTCTTCGCCACCGATGCGCCGAAGGGCTGGCCCTGCAGCGTGGCGCTGAAGAGGGTGCTGCCCACGCCGGCCCAATCGCCAGCATGGCCACAGGCGGCCTCGACGCCATCGGCGCAGCGCTGCTGGGCCCGCATCCGCAGGGCATCGGCGTTGAGGCGGGTCAGCGCTGCGCCCTCGTTTCGACCGAGGAGCGGCATGCGAAGGGTCGCGCCGCTCGCCACGTCCCGCAGCATCATGCCGGGGTTGTCGCACTCCTGCGTGGCATCGAAGGCAACGCCGGCGCGCAAGAAGCTGCCGCGGCGCACCACCACCGCGGCGTCGAGGCTGGCCTTGCCGGTGCGGTGAAAGGCCTGTGCCGAGAGGTCGGCGCTGACAGTCGGCGGTGCAGCTTGGGCGGCTGTGGCGGCCAACGTGAGGCTGAGCACAGACGCGAGGGCCTGACCTTGCAGACGAGACGACATGGGTCCTCCTAGTACGCCCCGGCCCATCGTCGGGGCCGGCTTGGCGTGAGGACGACGTTAGCAGACGCTCGGTCGGGATCGGCGCCCTTGTAGGATCTCCGTAGGGTGGCGGCGCGCGAACGTCAGGGGATGGTGGGCTGCGCGGCGACGACGCAGTCAGCCGGCCCGGTAGGAAGCCACTGGCAGAGTGAAGCACCACGGGCGAGCGCACGAGCCGCGTGGCTCCCCTCACACCCCGAGGTACCGCGCGATGATCGCGTCCCACCATCGGCGCGGCAGCAGCCACCACAACAGCCGCGTCATCCGGGCATCGCCGCCGACCGTGGCTTGGATCGGCGGCCGCCGCGCGAGGGCGGCGCGGCAGACCGCATGGGCGACCGCACGCGGATCGCCGACGGCGGCGGCGACGCTCTCGGCATTGCGGCGCTGGACGTTGGCAAAGGCCACGGCGTAGGGCGAGTCGGCGCCCTGGTCAGCGGCGGTCCAGTCGCTATGGCCCAGAAAGCCGGTCCGGTAGACGCCTGGGTGGAGGGTTGTGACCGCGATGCCGCGGGCCCGCACCTCCAGGCGCAGGCCGTCCATCACTGCGTCGAGCGCCGCCTTCGAGGCGGCGTAGGCGGCGAGCATCGGCATGGGCGCGTATACCGCGCCGGACGAGATGGCGATGATGCGGCCGCGGCCGCGTGCGCGCATCGCCGGCAGGACAGCGCGGCTGAGGGCGACGACGCCGAAGACGTTGGTCGAAAACTGCTGGGCCAATTCTTGCGACTGGATGTGCTCGACCGCGCCAAGCAGGCAAACGCCAGCATTGTGGACCAAGACCTCGACGGGGCCCACCGCCTCGGCGGCGACGACGGCGGCGGCGATGGAGGCGTCGTCGTCGAGGTCAAGAGGCAGCACGCGGACGTCAAGGCCCTCGGCGCGGGCCTGCGCGAGCAGCGGCGCAGCCTTGGCGAGCGTTCGAACGCCAGCGACCGCGGTGTAGCCGGCGCGCGCGAGCTCGAGGCTCGTGAGCAGCCCGAAGCCGCTGCCGGCGCCCGTGATGAGCGCGACGCCGCGCCGGCCGCAGGGTGCTTCCGCCGCGCTAGGCGCCGCGTCAGCCAAGGCCAGCCTCAGGCGCAAGCATCGCGTCGCCGCCGACCCCGACGAAGTCGAGCGCCGGCTGCCCTGACGCCAGCCCGGCGGCCTCGCGCGCCCGCAGCTCGGCCCAGCGGGCGTGGGCGTAGCCGAGGCGCATGGCGACGAAGTGCCAGCCGTAGGGCATCAGCCGCAAGCCCGCCCAGGCCTCGTTGACCACGCCTTGCGGAAGGAACGCGGCGACGCGCAGGCCGCGGCCCTGGCCGTCTGCGGGGGCGACCAGCCAGCCGAGGCGGCGCACCAGGCGGTGCTCGGTGGAGGGGGGCACCCAGACCGCGGTCGGCAGCGCGGCGGGCTGCTGCATCGCGACATGCGAGGGCAGGGTCGGCAGTTAGGGTTGAGCCATCGAAGACATCGCCGCGCTCCGGGCAGGGGCCGCCCGCGCGGGCGCCAGGCCGAGGAGCATAGCGCGCCGCCGCGGCGTTGTCGCGCGGAAGCTGGATGACGAGCGCGCGGCAAGGCGCCCGCGGAGGATCAGCTCATGGAGCGCTGACCTCGCGGCAGCATGTTGACAACGCAGCGATGACAACGCAGTGCGTCATGCGCTATATGAGGGCCATGACGCCAGCCACTCCAGGTCGCCGCGCATCCCTCCTCCGGCGGCTCGGCCGTTGGGCGACGCTCGTGCCAGTCGTCGCGGTGCTGCCGGCCTACGTCGCGTTGATCGAGCGCGGGTGGCAGCCGCTGGCTGCGACGGTGGCCTTGCTGGCGCTGACGATGACGCTCCTGCTTGCCCTCGAGCGGGCGCTTCCGCGCGGCGGCCTCGGCGTCCGACCGCCGGGAACCCTCCGCCTGGACATCGCGTATGTGGTGATGAGCGGCGCGATCAACGTGGCCGTGCCCATGCTGGTGCTGGCGCCGCTGGCCGCCGCCAGCCCGCTCGCCGGCCGGGATCTACAGCTCTGGCCCCGAAACCTGCCCTTTTGGCTTGACGTGTTGCTCTTCACCTTGCTCGCCGACTTCATCTCCTACGTCTGGCACCGGCTGGAGCACGACCCTCGCTTTCCGCTGCTGTGGCGAATCCATGCCGTGCATCATGCGCCGCGCTACTTCGACGTGATGATGGGTGGCCACGTGCATCCGCTGGATGTCCTTGTGTTCGTGGCGCTCACCGCCGGCCTCGGCCTGCTCTTGGGCGTGCCGGTCGCCACCATCGACGCGACGATGCTCTTCGCCGGTGTCATCGGCGCGATTCACCACCTCGACGCCGAGACGGACCTCGGCTGGCTGAATCGGTTGATCCCCTTCGCCGATCACCACACCGTTCACCACTCCCGCGCGCCCCAGGAGAATGGGAACTTCGGCAACATCACGACCATCTTCGATCAGCTCTTCGGCACCTAGTTGCCGCCGCGGCCCTTCGGTCCGCAGCCCACCGGCGCCTGCTCGCTCGTCGAGGACTATCCACATACGGACATGGGTTTCCAGTTGCTATCGCTCTTTGGCTGGCGTTGGCGGCGGATCAAGGGCGCAGCCGAGGTCGTAGCGCCGGGTACGCCACGAAACTCGGCCCCTGCGGCAGCGCTCGCGGCCGCTTCAGCCCAGGGCGGCGCCTGACACACAGCCAGCGTCGAGACCGAAGATCGCGAGCCATTTCTTGCCTATCCCGCTCCGCCTCGCGACACCGAGCGGGGCATGCCGCGGTCGCCGCGCCGCTCGCCGACGCCACCAGCCGAGGCCGCCGCGGCCGCGAGGCCGCCCAGCCTCTTCAGGGCTGCCGCGTTGTGGCCGTCGCCGAGGGCTGCTCGCGGTCATCGAGCGCAGACCCACGGTACAGAAGATCCTCGGGCACTTGGGCCTTCACACCGAGCTGCCCGCGTTCGCTCTGCCACGTGGACCGCCGTTGCCCGCTAGACTCGCCGCGCCCGCCACGGACGCTGCTCCGTGAGGGAAGTGCGACGCATGGCGGCGGGTCGTTTGGGACCCCGAGTTGGCCGAGTCGGGACCGGTCCGTCAGCACAAGGCCATGCGCACACGCCGTACCGGTCGCCATCGTAGCGCGCCACAGTGGTTGGCAAGCAACCCACGCGCCTGAGATTGCCCACGCATTGCAGCTGACGCCCCCTCGGGCTCGGTGGCGAGGCATCTTGCGGTCGAGCGCACCACTTACGCAGTTGTTCTGTAACTTCGGGTGCTTAAGGCGCTGACTTCGGCCCTGACCGTCGGCGGTCGTGCGGGCGTGCCGGCCTTGTCCGCGCGGTGCGGGCGATGGTTGCGTGGCGGATGCGGGCTCATGTTTCCTGCGCGCTACGGCCCAAGCGGTCTGCACCTTCGGCCGGGCTTGCCGATGCCCACGCCAACCCCTCAACCTTCGAAAGCAAAGCGCCGCCGACCCAGCAGCCGCACATTCCCGTCGGCATCTTGCGCGCGTACCTCAAGCAGATGCCAACACGGCGAGAGGCCAGCGGTGGGCACATCGACGCTGAAGCCGACGTTGGCGCTGCACATCGCGTAGCCAGGCCAGACCTGGCAGACATCAGGCCGCGGCACGGCGAGGGGTGGCGTGGCGACGATGACGCCGTCGATCTCGACCTGCAGGGAGGTCACCGCCTTGTTGTCGAGCGTCCAACCGGCGATGTGCAGCGTCGGGCCCGACACCTGCGCCTCGGCGGCAGGCGCGTCGATGGTGCCAAAGGGCGGAAGGTTCGCTTCGAGCCAGGCCGCCAACCCAGCGATGGTCGCCGCGCTGCCGAGCATCAGGTAAGCACGCGCGCGCACGGCAAGGTTGGCCGGGATGCCGAAGGTGAACTGAGCGCGGAAGTTGTTGAACACGCCGGCCTTTTGCCAGCCCTGCCAGCTCTGCTGGCGGTTCTCGTGGTAGAGGCCGACGCCATAGTTCTTGGGGCCGTTCTGCAGCGTGGCCCAACCCCCCGGGCTGCTGAACGACTTGGCGAAGAAGCCATCGTTGGCCGGCTCGTCGATCTGCACCTGCTGGCCGTCGCTGGTCAGCAGGACGTTGTAGTTGCCGAGGCCGAACTTGCCGAAGGCGGCGTACAGCGTCGGCAGCTCCTGCAGGGTCGCCGGGTGGTCCTGCCCGCTGAGGTTGTGCACCGTCATGTCGATCTCAGCGATGTGGGAGTGAACAAACCGGATTCGTTGCACATAGCGCACATCGGACAGCAGCGCTTGGGTCGCGGGGTTGGAGCAGCCGTCGTTGCCGCAGCCCTGCTGCTGCCAGTCCGGGTTCCAGAACAAGGGCCGGACGTCCGCCGACAAGAGGCCTGGCACGTGCGCGACCGACTCGACGCCGGAGCCGACGTTGCACTCGTTGCCGCCCTGCACTGGGTTCCAGCCGAGGTAGGTAATGGAATTGGGGCATTGGGTCGCCGGGTTGCTGACGCAGGAGGCGTTCCACGCGCAGCCCTGCTTGATGCGCGTCGGGTCGTAGAAGGCGACCTGCACCTCGCGGCCGGTGTCGTTGGCGTCGATGGTGTTGGTGCCGGCGGCCTGCTGGCCCCAGAAGATGATGGACGCGCCCCAATCGCGGCGGATGCCGACGCGGATGTCGCCGGCGGCGTTGCTGAGGAAGTCGTCGGTGTGGCCGCCGCTCTGGACGGTTTGAACGGCGGAGACAGGCTGGAGGGTGGGCAGCAGGGCCTCATCGAGCGGCGCGGGCAAAGGTACGTCGATGCAGACGATGACGGTGTCGGCTGGCGCCGTGTCGGGCTGAACGGCGTCAGGCTCGACGGCGCTGTCTTGCGGCACGGCATCGGGCTGCCCGGCGTCGGTAGCGGCGCTGTCGGCCACGGCGCTGTCGGCCACGGCGCTGTCGGCCACGGCGCTGTCGGCCACGGCGCTGTCGGCCACGGCGCTATCGGCCAGGGCGCTGTCGGCCACGGCGCTATCGGCCAGGGCGTCGTCGTTGACCCCGTCTGGCGGCGGGTCGGTGTCGGCCTGGGCGACGTCAAGCGCATCTGCGGGGTCCCCGCTCACGTCGGGGTCCACGCTGGCTGCGTCTACGGTGTCGGCGCCGCGCCTGGTGTCGGGCACCCGCGCGTCGTCGGCTGGGCTGGCGTCGGTGGGGAGGGCCATGCCAGGCACGGCGCCCGGGGCCGGACCGCTGCAGGCAGTGCCGAACGCAAGCGCCGCCGCCAGGGCAACGCCGGCCAGCCGGGCGGTGGTGACGAGCTGAGCAAGGGATCGTGAAGCCAAGCGTCGCTCCGCAGCCGGATCGGCCGCCGGTCCGGCGACTGGCCAACGTGAGAATGCGCGATTTGGCGCCCCTGACAAGCGCGGTCTGGTCAGCGTCTACGCTGGGCGGGGGGAAGGCCGTCAACCGCGGACTTGGCCATCGGTCCTGCGACTTGCTAGCTTCCAGCGGCCGGACGGGTCGGCCCCGGCAGGGCTGACCGGCACGCCGAAGGTGTGCGGATCGGCGCGTCGCGGCTTGGGGGAGGCGCGGCGCGGCTTGGGGGAGGCGCGACGCGTGATCATCCAATCGATGGAGGCGCCGATGGGCCGGGCTGGCGACGGGTCGCACTGCGCAACACACCGTGCCTTCCAACGCAGCCGGGCCGATCGGCCTGTGCACCGGCGGCGAGTGCAAGAACGCCAAGCTCGTCGACTGCGACGACGACTACGCTTGCACCAAGGACAGCTGCGATCCGAACAAAGGCTGCGTCCATGCACCGTTGACCGACAGCAAGGCCGCGCCCGCCCTCTGCACCGACCTCGACCCCTGCACCCACGGCGATGCCTGCGCCGATGGCGGCTGCGTCGCCGGGCCGCCGCTGGACTGCGACGACGCCAAGGTGTGCACCGTGGACAGCTGCACCAAGAACGTCGGCTGCGTCCACAACGCCGCCCTGGGCCCGCCTTGTGATGACGGCAACGCGTGCACCATCGGCGACGGTTGCAGCGGCGGCGCTTGCCTGCCCGGGCAGGTGACGACGTGCGACGATGACAACGCCTGCACGACGGACGCCTGCGACAAGCAGAAGGGCTGCAGCCAGGTCAACGTCGCCAAGGGCGCCTGCGACGATGGGTCGGCCTGCACCGTCGGCGACGCGTGCGCGGACGGCGTCTGCATCCCAGGCGACGTGACCCCGTGCGACGACGCCGACCCGTGCAGCGACGACGCCTGCGACCCCAAGAAGGGCTGCGGCCATACGCCGGGCAGCGGCGCGGCTTGCAACGACGGCAACGCCTGTACGTTCGGCGACGGATGCGACGTCGGCCAATGCGTGTCCGGGACTCCCGTGCAGTGCGACGACAGCGACGCTTGCACCGACGACAGCTGCAAGCCCGCCAGCGGCTGCCACCACGCCCCGAACACCGGCGCGGCCTGCAATGACGGCTCGGCCTGCACCAACGGCGACACCTGCGACAAGGGCAGCTGCGTGCCCGGCGCCAAGCCCAATTGCGACGACAGCGACTTCTGCAGCGCCGATGACTGCGATCCGAACGTCGGCTGCGTCCACCTGCCGCTGACGGCGAGCCCGACCGAGCCGGCCCCGTGCGACGACAACGACGCCTGCACGAAAGACGACGCCTGCGACGTCGGCGTCTGAAAGCCGGGCGAGGCGATCAGCTGCGACGACCAGGATCTCTGCACCGCCGACACCTGCGACCCCAAGACCGGCTGCGTCCAGACCAAGCTCACCGACAGCGCCGACGCCAAAGCGCCTTGCAGCGATGGCTCGGTCTGCACCGTCAACGACCTGTGCAAGCAGGGCCTCTGTCTTCCCGGCGCGGCGACCGTCTGCGAGGACAGCGTGGTCGGCGTGGGCGAGACCTGCGATCCAGGGGCCAAGAACCTCAGCGACGTGGCCAAGGACGGCTGCCGCAAGGGCTGCATCAAGGCATCCTGCGGCGACGGCGTGGTCGACACCGCCGAGGCCTGCGACGACGGCAACAAGCTCGATGGCGACGGCTGCGACGGCAGCTGCGCGGTGGAGGTCTGCGGCGACAACGCCATCACCGGCGCCGAGACCTGCGACGACGGCAACAAGCTAGGCGGCGATGGCTGCTCGGCGGCATGCAAGCTCGAGGTCTGTGGCGACGGTGTCGTCCAAGGCAGCCTCGGCGAGGCCTGCGACGACGGCCCCAACGGCAGCGCCACGTGCTCCAGCGCCTGCGCCAAAATCGTCTGCGGCAACACCGAGCTCTGCGACGAGAAGGACAACAACTGCGATGGCCAGGTCGACGAAGGCTGCACCGTCGGCGTCGTCCGCTACGTCTTGGCCGCCGACGCAGCCAAGCCGAGCCCGCCAATGCAGCTCAAGTTGCTGCCTACCACCTGTTCGAACGATTTCGACTGCAACGACGAAAACACGTTCACCACGGACGTTTGCAGCAACGGCAGCTGCACCTGGACCTACGTGCCCTGCGACGGCCCCGACGCCGACGGCTGCAAAGATGGCCGCCGCATCAGCCAGAACAGCGCCTGCATCGACACCGGCCCGCAGCTCTTGTGGCAGTTCGAAGAGGGCCTGAACGGCGCGGTGCTCGACACCTCCGGCGGCGGCAGCCACGTCATCCCGCACGGCGGCTCGATCGACAGCAAGGGCAAGTTCGGCGGCGCCTATTCCACGGTCGACTCGGCAGGCCATGTCGTGACGCCCTTGCTGCTACCGACGACCGACTTTACGTTCAGCACGTTCTTCAAGACCACCGCCACCAGCGGCGGCTTGCTGGCCGCGGCAGGCAAGGGCGCCATCGGCGACGCCAAGACCCCCACCGATCGTGAGCTCTACATCGAGGGGGGCAAGCTCGCCTACCGCGTCGAGCCCGGCAAATCGAGCCGCTGCACCGGCAAGGGCCCGGCCGTCAGCGACGGCGCCTGGCACCATGCCGCGCTGGTCTGCCAGTCGGGCCGCTCCTGTCGCCTGCTGCTCGACGGTGTGCAGCTCTGCGAGTCGCTCTACTTCGACGCCCAGTCCAACGTCGCCAACCAGACCTCCTTCGTCGTCGGCTGGTCGCAGGCGGGCGGGGCCTTCACCGGCAGCCTCGACACCGTCGCGCTCTACGGATTCCCGATGAAAGCCAGCGATGTCGAAGCATTGGCGAAGGTCGGCGTCGCCAGCCCCGAGGCGGGCACCAACCTCGAGTTCTGCGACAACAAGGACAACGACTGCAACGGCCAGACCGACGAGATCTGCACCAACAACGACCTGTGCTCGCCGGTCGCCACCTGCACCTCCGGCAACCAGTGCGTCGCCACGACGACGACCACCTGCACGGGCCCGAGCACTTCGTGTTCGAGCGATGTCTGCAACCAGGCCACGGGCATCTGCGCCATCACGCCCAAGGCGACGGGAACTTCCTGCGACGACGGCACCAAGTGCACCTCTGCCGATGCCTGCGACGCCACTGGCTCCTGCAAGGGCAAGGCGACCGGATGCGGCGCCGGCACGGCCTTTTTCCCGAAGAGCGTCAAGCGCGACGATGGCAAAGATCTCGGCAAGAACATCATCATCTACAACATGCGCGGCGCGCCCCAGCTGGGCTGCATCGTCCCGTTGGCCAATGAGCTGGGGGCGTTTGGCACCTGGAAGAAGGTCCAGAACACCACCAACAGCTGGTACCACCAGGGCCCTGTCGGGTTCGGCACGGCCGAGGACAAAGGCGGTGACGCCTATGTCTGCAAGCCCATCTGGTGGGTGTTGACGATCGATTTGACCGTCGGCCTCGAGCCGTTCACGATGGGCGGCAAGATCACGGTGCCCTTCCCCGACGTCGGCTTCAGCAAGGAGATGGCGCTGTCGCCGCCGCCGATCAGCGTCGACGCGCCCTACCTGGCGCTCGGCGTGCAGTCCGGCGCGTCGCTGAGCTACCTGGGCGCACCGCTCCAGCCCGACCGCGACTACTGGTTTCTCTCGGGCCTGCTCGGCGCACACTTACAGCTGGGCAACGCGCTGCCGATTCCGTTCCCGGGCACGAAGTCGGTCAGCATCGTCATCGATCCCTTCGACCCGCTCTTCTACGTCAGCCTCGAAGGGCTGGTGGAGATCCCGGTCACGCTGACCGACAAGGTCTCGCTCGAGGCCATCGGCTTCTCCAACGGCGGCAAGCTCTTGCACAAGTCCCTGATCGACATGTGGTTCTGCGAGACCAAGACCGGCGCCGACCAGTTGACCAAGCTGGTGTTTCAGCCCGTCTCGAACAACGCCCACGCCTTCGTTCAGGCCGGTGTCACCTTTGGCATCGTCGCCATCCCGGAAGTCGAGTTCAAGCTCACCGGCCTCGTCTCGGTCGGGCTCGACAGCAAGGGCGACGGCTTCGACCCCAGCGGCGGCGCAGACACCATCTGGAACGCCATGATCAAGGGCAGCCCCGCCGGCAACGACAAGCAGAAGGACATTCGCACGCTGATCGTTGGCAACCTCGCCTTCAAGATGCCGCTCAAGAAAAAGGGCAAGGATGGCAAGCCTGAGCAGATCAAGATCAAAGTCGCGGGCAAGGTCTTCCCCGTCGCGTTCGGCTTCGCCTTGGCGCAGGCCTCGCTGCTGGCCGACACGGCGACGGCAAGTTCTGTGACGGGCTCAGCAATTGCGTCGGCAAGAAGGACAACGGTCCGCTCAGCGTCTGCGTGGCCGACGTGGAGTGCAAGTCGGGCCACTGCCTCGGCGTCTGCGTCCAATGTGCCAAGAACGAGCATTGCGCGAGCGACTCGTTCTGCGATTCGAACTTCGCCTGCACGAAGAAGCGCGACGATGGCCACGTCTGCGCCACGGCCCCGGAGTGCAAGTCCGGCAAGTGCACCGGGCTGACCTGCGGCGCGTGCGCCAAGGACAGCGACTGCGGCTCGGGCAAATTCTGCGCGGCCTGGAACTGCTACGACAAGAAGGCGAACAACTCCGCCTGCGTCGCGGACGCAGAGTGCACTTCGGGCTACTGCAACGCGCTGCAGTGCAAGAATTGCAAGGGCACCAACACCGGCTGCAACAGCGGCCAATACTGCGATGGCTCCAACTGCCAGTCCAAGAAGGGCTATGGCGCGGGCTGTGGCCTCGCCAGCGAGTGTCAGAGCAATCCGTGCAGCATCGGCTTCACGTGTGGCTGTGCGGGCAACGGCGGGTACTGCGCCGGCAACCAGCATTGCGACGGCACCTTCTGCCAGAACAAGAAGGGCGGCGGCGCGACCTGCAGCTCAAGCGCGGAGTGCAATTCCGGAAGCTGCAAGTCCAACGGCGTCTACAACGTCTGCGCCTGCAGCTCAGACGGGGAGTGCGGCGGCGGCGACTTCTGCAACGGCAACGGCATCTGCCAGGCCGACCTGGTCTGGTCCAGCGCCTGCGACCGCGACGCCCAATGCGCGCTCGGGACCAAGTGCAAGAACCATCCCTACCAGTGCAACCCCCACAACTGCAACGCGAAGTCGTGCTGCAGCCCGGGCGCGTGTTGGGAGTTCTGGTGCTGTTCGACCTACACCTGCTACGACACCTGCTACAACACCTGCTCGAACTACTGGTGCGACTACTGATGGTTGAGTAGCGCGCGGGCCGATCGCGCGGGCACTCAGCCGACAGCCCCCGTCTTGCCGGCCTAGCGCGCCGGACCCGCCCGCCCTGCGCCTACAGCACGGTCACCGGCTTTACCACGGCGTTGTTCTGCGGCGGCTCGACGTAGGCGCCATCGTGGTTGACGTCGAAGATGAGGAAGTGCGCCCCTGTCGCGTGCGAGGTCGGGAGGGTCGCCTTCTCCGTCCCAAAGAGCTGCCCGCACCCAGACGGATAGGTCCCCATCACCTCAAACTTGCTGTAGCCGCCCTGCCCTGTGCCGCTGTGGATGACGTGGTCGTCGGCCGACGCCACCTTGTCTTTCGACAGCAGGATGCGCGTCTTCAGCTGCTGCGTGGCGCTGAGGACCTGGTTGCCCTTGTTGCAGAGCGCCATCTCGAGGTTGAGGGCCACGCCGCGCGGAATTGTCGCCGGCTGCGGGTCCTTCCACGTCGCATGGCCGACCTTGGCGTGCGCTTCGCCGACGATCAGGTCCGACCCGAGCACGGTGATCTTGCGGCAGACGCTGTTGCCACCGCTGTTGGCGATCTCGTTGGCGCTGCCGTCGTAGTTCAGGTGGGCGCAGAAGTTGGTCACGCCGATCGGTCCGCCGGCGGTGTTGGCGCCCGTCATCGGGGCGACCTCGTCGCTATGCGGTGACTTGAGGAGCCCGAGGACGTTCTGGACCTGGTTCGGCTTGCCCGGGACGGGCCCTTTCATCGTCCACTGCAGCTTCCAGGCGTCGCCGCTGGTCGGCCACGGCGCGCCGCTGGTCGGGTGGAGCCAGCAGCGCACCGGCACGTCGGCGGCGGCGCCGTAGAGGACGTTGCTGACCTCGACGAAGCCGCAGCCGTACTCCGTGCCATAGGTTGGGTTCTCGGCCCAGGCACCTGTTTTGGTGCGGAAGCGGACGTTGGCGACGTTGAGGTGCAGGTCGGCCTGGTTGACGACGCTCACCGCGACGCAGGCGGCGTTGTCGTCGGCCTTGGCCTCGAAGGCGATGCCGTCCGGGTTGACCTCGACGCAGAGGAACGCCGGCCCTGGCTTGACCGTGTAGGGCACGATGACGGCGTTGAGCGTGTAGGTCGCGGTCTTTCCCACCGCCAGACTACCGCCAGCGCCGAGGGTGAGCGTGGCGCTGATGGCGAGATCGCCAGCGTCGAGCTTGTCGTCGGCGGAGAGCGCGGCGCGGAGGGTCGCGGTCGCGGCGTCGATGCCGGTGTTGGCGATGTCGAGGCTGACGTGGGCGAGGTTGTTGTGGGCGGTGACGGCGTTGTCGGCGACCGTCAACTTCGAAACCGCCAACGCTTGCGCTACGACCGGATTGGCGATGCATTGCAGGTTGTTGATGACATTGGCGTCCCCTCCGCCGGTGAGCAAGAGGCAGAGGTACTTGGCCGCGAGCACCTTCTTCTGGAGGTCGGCGCTGCTGGATGCGAGCCCGAGCTGCGTGGTCTTGCTGGCCTTGGTCGCCGCGCCGGCGCCGATGTTGTAGCCGTCCCAGGCCTCGCTGTGGATCTTGGTGTCTGCGGCGTCGACCTTGTCGTCTCCCGATGCCCACAGGGCCCAGTTGAGCTTGCCGGGGAAGGCGCCGGCGTAGGGCTTGCCCAGGTTCTCGATCTCGAAGGTGATCTTGAGGGCGCCCGGCGGCAGCTGGATCTTCGGCGCCGAAGGGATCATCGACAAGATCGCGTAGTCGGTCGGTCCGACGCAGCCGGCGATGGGGCTGGCCTTGCAGACGCCGCCGCTGCAGGCGTCGGTGGTGCAGGCGTTGCTGTCGTCACAGTCGGCGACGACCTTGCAGGTGAGGCAGCCGGCGATGGCGGTGTGGGCGCAGTCGCCGGTCTTGGCGTCGCATCCATCGGTCGTGCAGGGGTTGCCGTCGTCGCAGGCCTTGCCCCCAGCCTTGCAGACGCCGTCGCTGCAGGCGTCGCCGGCGGTGCAGGGATCGCCATCGTCGCAGCCCTTGCCGCAGCCCTCGGCGACGCACGCGACCGTGCCGCAACCCTTGGTCTTGTCGCAGGCATCGATGGTGCAGCTGTTGCCGTCGTCGCAGACCTTGGCGCTGCCGCCGGCGCAAGCGCCGCCGCTGCAGGCCTCCAAAGTGGTGCAGGCGTCGCCGTCGTCGCAGGCCGCGGCGTTCGGGGTCGCGACGCAACCCTTGGCCTTGTCGCAGGCGTCGTCGGTGCAGACCTGGCCGTCGCTGCACGCCGGCGCAGCGGCGTGGGTGCAGTCGCCCGTTGGGGCGTCGCAGCCGTCGACGGTGCACGCGTCGGCGTCGTCGCAGACCTTGGGCGCCCCGGATGCGCAGGCGCCTTTGGCGCAGGCGTCGCCGGTCGTGCAGGCGTCATCATCGCTGCATCCGACAGGCTGGCCGTCTGGGCCCTGGTCGATGGTGCCGTCGCAGTCGTTGTCGATGCCGTCGCAGGCCTCGGTGGAGGGCGTGCTCGGCGTGCAGGTGGGGCCCACTTCGGCGGGACCGGCGTCGCTTGGGCCGGCGTCCGTGGATCCTGCGTCGCCTGACCCGGCGTCCGTGTCGCCTGAGTCCTCTGCGGCGTCCGCCAGAACGTCAGCGCTGACGGCGTCCTCGGCGGCGTCGGCCGGGGCGTCGGCGCCGGCGGCGTCTTCTGAGGCGTCTGTCCCGGCGTCGGCGGCAGCCTCAGAGCTGTCGTCGCCGGCAAGGGCGTCATCACCGCCGGCTGCGACGTCTGCGTCCACGGCAGGCTGCGCGTCTGCCGCGCTGGCGCCATCATCGGTCGAGACGTCACCGCCGACCGTCCCGTCGCTGCCCGCTTTCCCATCGTCGGCACCGCCTGCGTCGCCCGTCCCCGGCGCAGCGGCCTCAGACGCGCAAGCCGCGGCGCAGAGCATCAGCGCGACGGCGCTCAGTCGGCGCCGCAGCGACGCTGCATGGCCGAGGATCGCTGCAGGGGTGTCAGGCGTAGGGACGATCATGGGGGGCTCCTGGACGCGGCAAGGGACCGCGGCGGTCAGCCTAGAGGGCCCCGTGCTCGGCGCCACCCTTCCCACATCCTACGCAGCGGGCAGGTCTCCGATCTTTCCGCGAAAGTCGCCGGTGGCTCCAGGCGTGTCAGCGGGCACGGAGGCCAGCGCGCCGACAGGCCTTGGGCCGTTCCCGTCCCCTTGGACTTGCAGCCGCGGTAGTCCACGACAGGCGGTCTTGGAATTGGCTACGCTCGTCGCGGCGACGCGGAGGTGACGCATGGCAACGCTCCAGGTCTCCACAGCGATGACGGCCGCCTTCCTCGCCTTGACGGCGCTCGTCGTGGCCGCCGACATCGCGCTCGTTCGTCGCGCTGCGCCCGCCGAGACGCAGGGCCGCTGGACTCGCCGCGCCATCGCCCTCGCCGTGCTGTGGCTGGCGGCGCACGCGGGCATCGCCGCCTCGGGCGTGCTCGAGTCCGCCGAGCTGCCGCCGCGCGTCGCCCTCTACCTGCCGCCGACCATGGCCCTCGGCGTTTGGTTGGCGCTGTCGCCGGTGGGGATGCGCCTCGCCGCCCTGCCCTTGGCCTTGTTGGTCGGCCTGCACGCGTTCCGCTTGCCGCTGGAGATCTGGCTGCACACGCTCGCCGACGCGGGCGCCCTGCCCCACCGTATGACCTGGGCGGGCTGGAATTTCGACGTCGTCACGGGCGCATCTGCCGCGGCGCTCGGCCTGTGGGGCTGGCGCCGTCCGCTGCCGCGCGCGCTGGTCCTCGGCTGGAACTGCATGGGGCTGGCGCTGCTCGTGACCGTGGTCACCATCGCGGTGCTCAGCACGCCGACACCGCTGCGGCGCTTCTTTGAGGGCCCGCCGGTGCTTCTGCCCTTCGTTCCGCCCTTCAACTGGATCGTCGGCGTGCACGTCTGGACCGCGCTCGTCGGCCACCTTGTGGTGTTTCGCGCCTTGCGTCGGCCAGTGGATGGCCAGCTAACGTCAGGCCGCGCGCAGGGCGGCGCGCCGTCGCAGCGTTAGGACGCCGGCGTCGGCTCGGACGCCTCGACGTCGCCGAGCAGCTCGGTGTCGATGACCTCCTTGTGGTAGAGGCTGCCGCGAAAACCGACGACGCGCTCCACCTCGCGACCGCCGCGCAGATAGACAACGGTCGGCGTCGCCATCACCGAGAAGCGCCGCGCCGCCGCCGTCGCCTGGGCGGTGTTGACCTCGACGACCAGGACCTTGCCTTGGTAGGTCGTCGCGAGGTCGATGATGACCGGCTCCAGCGTGCGACACGGGCCGCAGGTCGGGCTCCAGAAGTCGATGACGATCGGCAAGTCGCTGCCGGCGATCAGCGCGTCGAAGGTCTCATCGTTGGCCGACGTCGGCATCACCTTCGGCGTACCGGCGAAGATCTTCTGCAACCAGCCCATGGTCGTGCTCCTCCTGTGCGAGCGCCAAGCCGCGGCGCGTCTTTGCCATAGAGTCGGCATCGGGCGCTAGCGTTACGCGGCGCCTGCCGACGCTCTGCGAGTTGCCGGTGCTTGCCGATGCTGCCACGCTCCCCGCCCGCCGCCGCGTGGTGCGCCGGCGAGCCTGCTTTCCCGTGTGCGCCCAGCCCACCGCGAGCGACGATGCCAGAGACCCCAAGTCGACCGCGGGAAGCGCCCGCGCTATGGACTGCCGCCGCGCTGCGCACCCCGCTGGGCCGCTTCCGCGCCATCGCGCTGGCCGAGGGCGTGTCGTACCTGATGCTCTTCGGCCTGACGATGCCGCTGAAGTACCTGGCCGGGATGCCGACGCCCAACAAGGTCGTCGGCTTGCTGCATGGCCTGCTCTCGGTGGCCTATGTGGCGTTGCTGATCGACGTCGCGCTGCAGCGGCGCTGGTCGCTCGTTCGCTCGCTGGTCGCGCTGGTCGCCAGCCTCTTGCCCTTTGGCGCTTTCGTGCTCGAGGCATGGCTGCGGCGGCAGCCGGACCTCGCCGAGGTGGAGCCATGAGCGCCGACGACCGCCGCGACGACGCCAACGACGCCAACGACGCCAACGACGTCGACGACAGCGAGGCAACGACGCTCTACGCCCGCCTCGGTGGCGACGCCGAGGTCCGGGCCCTCGTCGACCGCTTCTACGACGCGATGGAGCGATTGCCCGAGGCCGCGACCATCCGCGCCATGCACCCGCGCAACATGGCGGGTTCACGGCAGAAGCTCTACGAATTCCTCTCCGGCTGGCTCGGCGGACCCCAGCTCTACATCGAGAAGCATGGCCACCCGCGCCTGCGGCGGCGCCATCTGCCCTTCGACATCGGCACGCCCGAGGCGACGGCGTGGATGCGCTGCATGGCGCTGGCGCTCGACGGCTTGCCGGCGACGGTGTCGCCGCTGCTGCGCGAGACGGTGCAGAGCCAGCTCGGTCAAGTGGCGGCGTTCATGCGCAATCGGCCGGGGGATTCGCCGGGTTGAGGGGCGCCGTAGCGACCGGGCAAACCCGCCCGGATCAGCCTATGGAATCGCGCTCATCCATCTGACGCGGCCCGAAGCGGCACGGCTGGACGCGGGTTGGCGTTTCCAGGTCCTGCCCTTCAACCGCAGTTCGCCGGGCCGCGGCGCGAGGAGACGTCGGATTGATCGGACGGACGCTGACTGCAGGCGTCACGCTCCTCGCTGTTGGCTACGGCAGCGCAGGGGACCAGCGAACGCCACCTTCCGCCGGCGCGAGCCCGCCGCCAAACTGCACAGCGGAGGTACACGATGTCGCCGTTCGCCCCAGCGCCTCTTCGCCGCTCATCACACAGCGCACTGTGGACCTACGCCGAAGCGGCGCGAAGCCTGGCCGCCCGGCATGCATCAGCGTCGTGCCGCAACTGGCCGGACGCGCGCTCGAATCTGGTGACGTGGCGGATGAAGCTGCGTGAGCGGTGCAGTTCGCCGGTCCGTTCCCTATTCCGAACCGCCATCCTTGTCGTCCCACTGCTCGACAACGTTGGGCTTGGCGACGTGCCAGGGTACCCAGCGCTCGACGAACGCCTTACCAAGGTACTCGTAATGGACCATGAAGACATCGTCAGACAGTGCTTCCAGCTTCAAGATCTTCAGCGTCGAATATTCAGGTAAGCCCAGGGCATCACCGACAGACGGCGCGCTGGGGCTTGGCTTGAAAATGCCGGTGACGTGCGCCGGCGGAACTTTCTGCGGGCAAGGCTCGTCAAAGAAGCCGAAGCACCCGCCCATCGACGCGACCGCAACGGCAGCAAGGCCGATTCCCTCTAATGACAGTCGCATGGCGGTCCTCCAGCTTGGCGTCGGTGCGAACCGTCAAGGCGCGTCACCAGTGGGGCCGAGGCGGAAATCGCGATGCTGCGCCCGCCAACAGGCATGGCGGCCTGGCCCAACGCGCGTGGAGCCCGATGGCGCCGTGCCACAACCAGCCGACGCGGATGGAGTTGGACGCCGAGATCGCACGAGAGCGATACTCGCAGGCCGGTAGGGCTCGCAAGCGGTGCGAGCTCAACCGTGCGCGGTGCTGGGGGCTCCATCAAGAGAGGGTCAGCACATGCGGCTGAGTAGATTGCAAATGCAAGCGGTCCTAGCGCGCTCCAAAGCACCAGCGCGCACCCGCCTTCCCTGAGTGGGTGTCCAATGATCACCCACGACATCGCAAACGGCACAGGTGTGCCGGCGTCGACGCCGCGCTGATTCCAACGACGGCAATCGCAGGATCCGAGACGCACCCTGATCATCGGCGGATGGCTCCAGACCCGATCCGCTGCGAGAAGAGTCAGGGCCACGCAAAGCGGGCAGGCGGCGCGATCCCGAAGGTCGTCGCCAGAAAGTCCAGCGGCGCGATCCACCCCTACGCCACGGTCGCGGCGACATTCGGCAGCTCGACGGCAAGGAGGCGCCACCAGAAGTGACCGAGCCCTTACTTCGGCGTGCCCGAGCGCTGCACCGGCACGTTGGGCGACGAATCAATCATGGGCGTGGGGCCGGAGCTGACCGTCGTCGCCGACGACGAGCATGGCGCCGCCGCCGACGCCGACGAAGTCGAGCGCTGGGTTGCCGTCGCGCAGCGCGGCGGTCTCCAGGGCCTGCAGCGCCGCCCAGCGCCGAGGTGCGTAGCCAAGGCGAAACATCACCATCAGCCAGCCGTAGGGCATCAAGCGCAGGCCAGCCCACAGCTCGTTGACCGTGCCGAGCGGCACAAACGCCGCGACCCGCAGCGCCCGGGCGACCTTGCGCGCGACCGACAGCTCCGGCTCACCGCCGCCGAGGATGTAGTCGTCGATGCGCCGCCACCGGCTGGAGCCGATGGCCCGCGGCGGCAGCTTCGGCTCGGGCGCGTGGGACACCGCGACGACGAACGAGGAGACGCAGGCCCACAGCCAAGGGCTCGTCCACAGGTCGGGCGCATCGCCACCGGCCTGAGCCAGGCGCAAGGCGACCGCATCCGCAGCCACCGAGAGGCCGACGACCAGGGCGGTGGCCACAGCAGCCCACACACGCAGCCCCGCCGCCGACGCGACCCCGACATACCAGATGCCCAAGAGCGCAGCGAAGACGTGGCCAGCGTGCACGCCTGCGCCGATCGGCCAGGCGCTCAGCGCCGCGAGCAGGAACAACACCTCTGCGGTCATGCCGACGAGGTGCCCCAGGCGCGCCGCCCAAGTCGTATGAAAGACCTGGTACAGAAAGCACTGCATGTCAAAGCTGAAGAAGGTCAGCTGCGTCATCGGCGCGACCATGGCGCTACGCAGCAGCCGCGACAGCGGGGACCCGCGACCGTCGGCAGGGGACACCAGCCAGGCGGCGTGGCGCAGCAGCCAGCGATGCTCGGCCGACGGCGCGACCCACGGCGTGCCCGCGTCGGCCGGCTCCGGCTGCAGGGTGTGCGAGGCGTAGCCAACTTCAGCCTGCATGCCATCCTCGTCAGCGCCCCTCCGCGAGGCTCGAAGTAGCCTGCCTGCGGGCCGGATCACGGTCAACGACGCGGTGCGCAATGCGGGGCGGTGATGCTTGAAGGTCAGCGCGCAGCAGTGGTCCCAGCCGGCCTCGACCGCACACCACCCACCGTGTAGCGTCGCGCGTCGGCGCCGACCCCGCCGCTCAGGAGCACGCCATGTCCTTGTACGGCCTCTTCCAACGTCCCGGCCCCTCTGGCTTTGGCTACAACAGCAGCGCCGAAGACGTCACCGCCGGCCTCGACCTCACCGGCAAGACCTACCTCATCACCGGCTGCAACTCCGGCCTCGGCCTGGAGACGGCGCGCGTCCTCGCCCTGCGCGGCGCCCGCGTCATCGGCGCAGCGCGCAGCGTCGACAAAGCCGCCGCCTCGTTCGCCGAGCTGCGCGGCGGCGCCAACGCCCACGTACCGCTCGCCTGCGAGCTCTCGGAGCCTGAGAGCGTCCGCAAGGCCGTGGCCACGCTCGTCGCAGACAGCCTCGTCATCGACGCCATCATCGCCAACGCCGGCATCATGGCCCTGCCGAAGGCCACCGTCTCCCACGGGCTCGAGCTACAGTTCCTCACCAACCACATCGGCCACCACCTGCTGGTGACCGGCCTGCTCGGGCAGCTGGCCAAGGACGGCCGCGTGGTCATGCTGGCGAGCTCGGCGCACCGCCAGGCCTACAGCGAAGGCATCCGGCTCGACGACCTCGACGCCGCCCGCAACTACTCAGCGTGGGGCTCCTACGGCCAGAGCAAGCTCGCCAACCTGCTCTTCGCGCGCGAGCTGGCCAAGCGCCTGCCCGCGGGACAGTCGGCCAACAGCGTCCACCCTGGCGTCATCGCCACCAACCTGGGACGCCACATGCCTGCGTTCATGACGGCCTTGATGAAGACGGCCGGCGGGGCGATCGCCCTCAAGTCGATTCCGCAGGGCGCCGCGACCCAGGTCTACGTCGCGACCCATCCGGCGGCCGCGACGACCACCGGCGCCTACTGGGCCGATTGCAATGTCGAGCGCGCCAGCGCCAAGGGCGAGGACGACGCGCTGGCCGCGGCGCTGTGGGCCAAGACCGAGGCGCTGGTCGCTGGACTCTGAGCTCGCCGTTTTTCCGGGCCACTTGAAAGCAGTGGACCACGCACGCCGGCATCGACCCGCGCGAGCACCCGTCCGGGACCTCTGTCGATGAGGCGGCGCGCATCAGCCGGGCCGGCGACGGCTACGACCGTCGAGCGCAGTCCATGCGGGCGCTGGTCGCGTTGCAATCCTCACCTCATGTCAAGGCCTTCTACGAGGGCAAGGCGATGAACGGCAAGCCGAAGAAGAAGGTCATCGTCGCGGTGATGCGCAAGCTGCTGCACGCCATCTGGGGCCTGTTGCGCAGCGAGGCCGACCGGGATGGGCAGCGGTTTCATGCGCTTGCAACGGCCTGTGCCGCGGCGCCGGGCTCGGCCGGCGATGCGCAAGAGGTCAAGGCAGAGGTCGCTTCGTCCACGGCCGCGAGTCCGGACACAGCCCCTGCTTGCCAGCGTTCGGAGCCCCCAGCTTCGCTCTCTTCGCCCATCGCCTACCCTGCCCCGTCGCAGTGTACGGCCGGCGCCGCCCCCGCAGTTGGCTCAGCCACGGCAAGTCAGGTAATTTTCGCTGCCGCATGCTGAGGGGTTACAGTCCCGGAGCCACCCGATCGGCGGGCGGTCGACGGTGCGGTGCCGGCAAGGTGAACGTGGAGGCGAGGTTGAAGCGGCGATCCGGCAACGTCGAGGTCGGCATCGAGGGCCTGCCGTCGAAGCGCATCTACGCTTGGGCGGACGTGCTGGAAGCGCCGCGGGATGCCTTCATGGTTGCGCATTCCTCGCGAAGGGCGTCATGAAGACCCGCTCCGGACATGGAGTATCGATGCCGCACAAGAGCATCAATGGTTGGTTCGTTCTTGCGCTCTGCATCGACGTGTCCTTGGGCTGCTCATCCGGCCGTGCGACGAACGCAGCGCTGCCCCCGCCATTGCCCGAGCCCGCAAAGTGTTGGGATTCAAGCCAGGATCAGCACGGCATGATCAGCGGCCCGCGCGATCCTCGGGAACGGCTCACGAACATCGCCATCGCTCGCCAGCTTCAGGAGCTCCATCTCGCCATCGGCCGCTATAGCCGCGGCGAAAGACCCGTGTATGCAGGCACGATTCGGGCGCGAGACAACGTTGGAGCCAACGGAAGCAATACACGCGATGGCCTCCTGGATGGGGTCGTTTGGGCCATCCTCTTTCGCGAGCCAACACATCCAGGCGCGCCCGACCCCGGATTGGCGGAGCTACTGATTGTGAACGAAGAAGGACAAAGACAACTCCGCATGATTCAGAAACGCGCAGCCCCCTCCATCACGGAGATCACGCCCGTTACGGCGTGGGGTACGAACGCGGGTTCCATCGGCGCGTGCCGCAACTGCGCCCCTTCTTTGTTTCAGACGCCCTCCAGAATTGATCTAAACAACATCACCGCGACCCGGAGATTTGAACGGTTCGAGGGAAGCGCGACGGTCCACGGGGTTCTTGAACGCATCCCTCCGGGGGCGCTCAGTTTCGCGCAAATTGCTCGTGCACACCATTTCGATTCGTGGGGTCGCGAGGCTGCAATTCAGGAGATAGCGCAACGAGACGGCGAGTTGGTGCGAGTCGTCCGCGGACGAGCTGATGAACCTGCCCCCGAGGCACAGACCCACGCTCCCGCGGGATACACGAGCTGCCGGCGCGCCGCGGATTACTCGGCGGAATGGTGGATAGACAGGACCTGCCTGGGGCGCTTCGGAGTGTGGAGCGTGGTCTTTGGGCCGACGGCCACAAGGTGCTGCGTGCCTTACCGTGGCAACGACACCCCTCCATCGTGTGTAGACGTGCCCGGAAGTCCATGATCAGGAATCCAAAGGACCGCTGACAAGACGGACCGACGCCGATCCTTCTCCATCTTGGATGGCCCTCCTCAAACCGACGATGCGTTTGCGCTCTGCTTGCCGATCCCCATCATGTTTCTCGGCGACCATCGCCCAGCCGCAGTTGTTGAACGGATGGGAAGTTTGACCTCGCTTTCACCCCCACCGCTCCGCCACAGCCCCGGCGGCCGCCCGCCGATCGCGAGGCGTCGGGAGCACTACCCGGCGCCGTGCTGTACAGAGAGCGGGCAGCGGCTGGGGCCGGCGTCTGGCATGCCGTCGCCGGCAGCAACGCATCGAAGTTTCAGCGCATTCGAGCACCCACCTGACGAGAGGTCGAGGCGCTGACCCTCGCCGTGCGTCGCCGCGTGCTGCGTCGCCTCGGCCGCCAGGGCGTGCTGCGAGCCGACCTCAAGGACCCGAGCTGCGACCTGTTCGACGGGCGCGAGCCCCTGTTGGCGAACTGCATGACCGTACTCAGCGCCGCGACGGCTCGAGCGGCATCGACGCAGGGCGAAAAGGCCCGGTCAATCCAGATCGAAGCGCCAGCCGATCCGAGTCGAGAGCCCGACGCCGAGGTGGTTGCCGACCGAGAGATCCGGCGCCACCTGCAGGGTCAGGTGGTGCGCGCCGATGAGGCGCACGTCGACGCCGCCCTCCAGGTACCAGCCCAGGCGCCAATACGGCGGGGCATCGAGGACGACGAAGGTCTGCAGCTCCGCGCCGGCGCCGACGAAGGGCTGCACCCGCGCGCCATGGCGAAAGCGCCCCCGCCAGCCGAGCGCCGCCGGAAAGTAGCCGTACTCCGGCCCGAAGAGCGCGCCGAGGGCGACCCGGACGTGGCTGACGCTGCCGGCCGATCCCGGGCGCCAGAGCAGCTCGGGGCGCGGGCCGACGACGAAGCCGACGACGTCGATCTCGATCGGCACGCCGACGCTGAAGGCGCCCTCATGCGCCAGCGCCGCGCGCGGGGACAGCGCGATCGCAGCCGCTGCGAGCAGCGACATCACAGCAGCGCGACTGCATGGGCTAGTACGCATAGGTCCCCCAATCTTCGAAGACCCCCGCCGCGCCGCCGCCGCCAAAGTCTTCCTCGACGCCGAGCGCGAAGGTGAAGTCGCCGGACGTGCGATCTGGGTTCCAGATCCAGATCTCGAAGGGCCCCGCCGGGACGGGCAGCGCGATGGGCGTGCTCGACCAGTACATGCGGCGCAGCACGCTCTCGAAGACGACCAGCCGGTCCGGGTCGTCGTTCAGCTCGACCAAGGCGCCCTGCCCAGCCGGAAGGGGCTTCGGCAACGCTTCGCGCTCGGCCGTCGTCGGCTCGGGCAGCCCGGCCGCGACCACGGCGAAACGCGGGCGGAACCGGCGGTGGTCGTCGCGGTGCGGCACCAGCATCTCGAAGGGCAGCGCGAAGGGCTTCTCGTAGGTGCCCTTCAGGCGGTAGACCTCGTCACCGCTGACGAATCGCCCGTACAGGGCCCAGGAGATCTCGGGGCGCTCGATGACGTGCTCGGTCTTGAGCACCGCCGGCATGTGGGCGACAGCGGGGCTGGACAGCAGCAGCGCGAGTGTGCCGCCCACCCAGCCGCGACGCACGCGGAAGCGCAAGCTGCGGATGAGGCCGCTCATGGCGTGCACGCGCTGGGCAGACCGCTCTCATGCGAGCGCAGCCAGTCCAGACCCCGCCGGCAGGCGTGGTCGCAGGCTTCGGCGCCGGGAATGCTTCCCCAGCACGCGCCGTCGGCCTGAAAGCGCGCGACGTCGGTGCTGGTGCCCATCGCCTGATCGCGGGCCGCGAGGCACAGCACGTAGGTCGCGCAGTCCCCGCTCTGAACCTCGCCGCTGGCACAGGCGCCAACCTGTGTGGCGGCGGCGAGCAGCAGCGCCAGCAGGGGGCCCCTTGGTCGGTGTTTCATCGTTCCCTCCCACCGTTGCCGAGCACCGGATGCACCCCGGTGGATGCAGCATGTTGCCGCAAGGTGCGCACACGTCGAAAGAGCGCCTCGGCGCGGCAGCTTCATACCAAAGCCAGCAGAATCGCCTCGTGGCATGGCGCTGGCCGCGGCCAGCGAGGCAAGGCGCGAAGGCGCAGGAATAGCAAAGCTATTTTAAGTCTGAGCAACGCAGCCGCAGCCGTCGCGGACAAGCCAGGACCGAGACGGATTCCATGGATTTGGTATCTGCGTCGCCCTGGTCGCCACGCTGCCAGCGGGGATGGTAGCGCACGGAGGGGAGCGTTGCCCTGGAACCGGGATCCCAGCAGAAGCGCGATGCGATAAGGGTGCCGAAGCTGCCGACCTGCGCAGCCGCGCGCTGCCGACGAGGCCAGGCCAAGGCGTCTCCACCTCGGCTGCGTCGGCAAGGTCGTGGCCGCCACAAGCGCGCGGGGAGGCGAGAGGGCCTGGACCGGCGGCAAAACTCGGCACGGCAGGTAGGCTGAGCCCTAGAAGACGAACTCGACGCCCGCGCTGCCGTACCCGATCATGCGCTCGAGGTCGAAGCGGACGTCGCCGGTGCCTGTGCCCAATCCGAGCTCTGCGTGCACGCGGACCATGCCGAGGTCCATGGCGACCCCGAGCGGCAGCCGCCCGGCGTTGAACATGCGCATGCCGACCGACGGCTCGGTGTAGACCCAGAGCCCGTTCGAGACGCGCAGCGCGATGGGCAAGCCGGCGGCAAACCACAGGAAGCCGGCGGAGGCATCGAGCGACATGCGGAAGTTGGCTTCGGTGACCAGGCGGAGGCGGGCGTAGGGGCCGACGCCAACCAGGTTGATGTCCCCTGCGAAGCCCACGACTCCGAACTCGAACCAGCTGCCGGTGTCGATGTGGACCCAGAGGTGCCCCGCAGCGCAGCCATCCGCCGACGCGGCGCTGGCCAACTTGGTGCAGTTGGTGCGCGGCAGCAGCCCGGCTGTGCCGCCGACGCCGACGCCGACGCTCTTGCCGTTGGCCATCGGCAGGTCCGGGCGCACCGTCGCCGCAGGCGCGCAGGCCCACAGCGCGAAGTAGGCGACGCAGACCATCGCGCAGAGGGCGAGGAGGGCGTCGGTGGGCGTGCGGACGAGCTTACGCATGGCCGCAGTATGGCCCCTCTGCGGCTGTGCGGCAACGCTGAATTGTTCTGAGAGCCGTGGCGGTGCTACACCTGCCGCCATGCACCCGGAGCTGCTCCACGTCCTTCCCTTCACCCTGCGCAGCTACGCGCTCGCGGTGGTCGTCGGGGCCATCGTCGGGCTGGCCGTGCGCCGCGCCGAGGTCCGGCGCCTCGGCTACGCAGCGGACGCCCGGCATCGCTGGATCGGCCTCGGGGCGCTCGTCGGTGCGGTGGTCGGCGCCAAGGTCGGCATGGTCCTCTTCGAGCCCGCCGCCTCGCTGAGCGAGCTCTGGGCCCGGATCTTCGCCCTCGACTTCGCCGGCAAGACCGTGGTCGGCGGCATCGCCGGTGGGTACCTGGGCGTCGAGCTGACCAAGCGCGTCGTCGGCCTGCGCGCCTCGACCGGCGACGCCTTCGCCGTGGCGCTGCCGCTGAGCCTCTCGTTCGGCCGCATCGGCTGCTGGCTGGAGGGCTGCTGCTACGGCGTGCCGAGCCAGGCGGCGTGGGCGATGCCCCTCGGCGGCGTCGCGCGCGTGCCGGTGCAGCTCGTCGACGCGCTCGGGTTGGCCTTGCTTGCGGCGTGGCAGTGGCGACGGCGCGATGCGCCGCGGCCGCGGGGCGACGCCTTCCGCGTGACGTTGGTCGGCATCGCGCTCATCCGCTTCGGCACGCAGTTCTGGCGCGGCGATCCGGTGCTGCGCTGGGGCCCGCTCGATGCCGTGCAGTGGGTGTGTCTGCTGACGGCGCTCGGTTTCGGCGCGCTGCTGCTGCGCTCGCTGCTCCGGCGCGCGGCGGCCGATGGGGGCGTCGACGCGGCGAGCTGAGCCGCCGCCTCAGCGCACGTCTTGCCAGCGCTGGCGGACCTCTGCCTGCAGCGGCGCGAGCACGTCCTTCTCGAGGTTGTCGCGGTAGAGCAGATTGAAGGTCTCGAACGGGATCAGGCGACCATCGGGCTGGGCGATGAGGACGCAGGACTTCTTGACGCTGCGCAGGTCCATGTCCCAGGCGTCAGCGAAGGCCATGATGATGACGCGGAACAGGTCGCGGTAGCCGAAGGCGTCCGGTGCCTCCACCTGCGGCAGGCAGCAGAGCAGCTGGCGCAGGCTCTCGGCGCTGGATTCCGGGCCGTGGGCGGTGCTCAACATGCCGAAGAGCGCGTCGCGCACGGCGGGCTCGCGCTCGTAGCTGATGGTGTTGCGCGCGCCGTCGATCAGGACCTCGCGCGGCAGCATCGCGGTCAGCGGCAGCAGGCCGTTCTCGGTCTTGAGCGCGTAGGCCATGGCGATGGCGTCTGGGTGGCAGGGCACGGGCATCACGTCGTCGGGGGCGAAGGCGCGGCTCTGCTCGAGCAGGCGGCGGCGGACCTCGGTGAGCGTCAAGCGCTGGGTCGCGACGTCGTAGCCTTCGGCGCGGCCGGCGAGCTGCACGGGCTGCAGCGTCACGCCGCGGACGGCCGGCTGCGTCGCCGCCCAGTCGACGATGGCGCCGATCTCGTGGTCATTGACGCCCTTGGCGACGGTGCAGACCAAGGTGACGCTGATGTCGAGCTCGTTGCAGACGGCGACCGCCTGCTCGCGCACCCGGCGCAGGTCGGCGCCGCGCAGCGTCATCAGGGCGTCGCGCTCGAAGCTGTCGAACTGCAGGTAGAGCTCGAAGCCGGGCCGGTAGCTGGCCAGCCGCTCGGCGAACGCCCGGTCCCGGGACAGGCGCACGCCGTTGGTGTTGACCATCAGGTGCTTGATGGGGCGGGCCCGCGCGGCGTCGAGGATGGCGAAGAAGTCCGGATGCAGCGTCGGCTCGCCGCCGGAGATCTGCACCACGTCGGGCTCGAGCTCGTTGGCGACGACGGCGTCGAGCATCCGCTCGATGGTCGCGAGGTCGCGGCTGGTCTGGCGCTGCGGGCTGCTGTCGGCGTAGCAGATGGGGCACGAGAGGTTGCAGACGTCCGTGACCTCCACGATGCACAAGCAGCCGTGCTGCTCATGGTCGCCGCAGACGCCGCAGTCGTAGGGACAGCCGAGGTCGACCTTGGTGTTGTAGCGCGCCGGCATCTCAGGTGGCTTGATGTAGACCTCGCGGGCGAGGCGGTAGTAGGCCTCGTCGTCGGCGAGCAGCACCTTGACGCTGCCGTGCGCCGGGCAGCGCTTGTGCATCCACACCGCGCCGTCCTGGAACAGGATCTTGCCTTCCACCTTGCGCAGGCAGGTCGGGCAGAGCGAGGTGCAGGCGTCGTAGTAGCGGTAGGGGCGGGTCTTGGCCATGGCCAACGCTACGGCGCAGGTCGCGACCTGTCGAGCGCCAGGAAGCCGGCCCCCAGGGCTGTCGCAAAGTCAGGAGCGAAAGACACCCTCACCCCCTCTCCCGTCGGGCGGGAGAGGGGCGACATGACAATGAATTCAGTGCCCCCCTCTCCCGCTTCAGCGGGAGAGGGGGTGCAGCGAAGCGGCGGGGGTGAGGGTTGTCGGCGCTGACGTCGACTTTGCGACCGCCCTGAGCCGGCACCGGCACCGCGGCAAGGCGGTAGGCAACGCCGTGCAGTCTCGTGCGCAGGCCGCGTGGTGGAAACCTTCGCGCGCTCATCAAGACAGAGCTGATGTCGACGAATCGGGAACATGCAGCGCGCCCGACCGCACGGGCGCGAGCCGCCGCCCCAATCGCGACTTGCCCCCCGGCGGGCGGCACAGCCCGGGCGCACGCTACTTCTTGCCTTCGATCCAGTAGAAGCGGTCGACCGGCTTGCCGCGCGTGTCGGTCTTCGGCCACAGGGTGCCGATCGCCTGCGCCTTTTTCTCGTAGCCGGCGTCCTGGCGGGCGTGCGGCACGATGGCGCCGGCGTTGACCTTGAACTTGTAGCGCTTGAGCTCGGTCTTGCCGAGGCTGACGGTGACCTCGACGTCGCCGTCCTTGTCCTTGAACCCATCGGCCTTCAAGGGCTTCAGGATCCCCGGCGCGGGCTCGAACGAGAGCGCGACGTCCTTGGCCTGCGTCCCCTGGAAGCGGAAATTCTCGCGCAAGGTGCCGCTGGCGAACTGCTTGCCCTTCTGCTTCAGCGCGATTTGCAGCGTCCAATCGACCTTCTTCAGCGGCTCCTCGAGCTTCTCGCCGTCCACCTTGGTGGGGTTGGTCAGGTACAGGCGCAGGCCGATGGTGCCGTCTTCCTTCTCGATGAGCGCGGCTAGCTGGTCCCAGTCGCCGCGCACGGCCAGGTAGCCCTTGTCCCACGGGATGACCTCGAAGGGCTGCTCGAGCAGGAGCTTGTTCGAGGGGCTCTGCAGCGCCATCTTGTACTTGCCGGGGGCCAGCGTCGTCGTGCCGGACTGCGTCGCGATGCGGCAGAACTCCTCGCCCTTGGAGCCGTTGCAGTTGGCGGCGATGTTCTCGAGCTCGACGCCTTTGTCGGTGGAGAGGATGATCTTGATGGCGCAGGGCCGATTCCAGTTGTCCTTCTCCTTGTTGGACTGGATCTCGGCGAGGCCGAACCACTTGCCATCGCGCTTCATCATCCGCGCGAAGGCGGTCGGCACCTGCTCGTAGTAGAGCGTCGAGCACTCCTCAACGGGGCCGACAGCGGGCGCCGCCTGAGCGAAGGCCAGGGAGCTGATTGTGATGGCGGCGAGAAAGATGAAAGGGACCGGGGAGAAGAGCTTCATGGGATGTCCCTCCTTGAAAGCGACAGGTGAGCGAGCGACTTGCCAGCCCAGCGTGGTGGTTGCGATTCGGCGTTCCCGGCTGACAGGTGGATGCGTCCCGGAACAGAACGTCCGCGCGCGGCGGGTTGGAAGCGAAGGGAATCACTCGTCCTAGCCGTTCGCTTGACTGCGGGGCCGAAGCGAGCTTAACAGCGGCCCCGACCGCCGTCAATGACGCCGAGACCGCGCGGCGCATGGCGCAAGATGGCCCCAGGTCATGGCGCCGCCGCGCCCACCGCGTTCAAGGGCGGTGCAGCGCAATCGGTCACCGCTTTTTCGCGCCTTTCCGGTCGCGGGCCCACGTTGGGCCACCCGGCAGACGCCGCAGAACGCCGTCGTGGTATGGCCGTGGGGTCGGCCCGACTAGGGTTGGGCCAGGGTCTTGGCGAGCCACCGGGCGAACCGCGCGTGGCCCGCCGCGCTCAAGTGGATGTCGAGCGGGTGCGCATCGCCGAAACTCGCGTCGAGCTGGCCTCGATCGACGACTGCGGCGAATTCGTCATGTCCACTGGCCACGGGCACCTTGGCTGCGGTCGCCAGATCCCGCAGCCACGCCCGCGTGGTCGTGGTGCCCTGCTCTGCGCGGCCGAGTTCGGGTCGATGGGGCACGAGGATGAGGCGCAGCTCGCTGCCGTTGGCGCGGACCTCGCGGGCCAGCGCGTGAAAGCCCGTGCGTAGCGCGCCGAGCGCTCGGCTTCGGGCGCAAGCAAGGCGCTGTGCTGGCCGTGGATCAGCGATCTCAGCGCTTGCGCCGCGTGCGCCGCCGCGGCCGATTGTCCAGCCCAAGCCCGGAGTGCAAAGGGAGGCGGGCTCTGGCTCCACAACACCTGCGCCACCGAAGCCGTCGGCGCTGCTTCTGGGCTGCAACGCGGCGCGGCCGCCTCGTGGTCGAGCTGGAGCAATGGACCACCGCAACAGGGGCCTTCGGCACCTTCCGGCGATGTTTTGGCGGACGTTGGCAGTGTAGCGGTTCGCTGCGTCGCTGGCGGCGCGGGGTGACGCCTCGTTTGGGTCGGGTCGTTCGCGTTCGGAGCGGTGGTTGGTGGAGAACTCGTAGGAGATGGGCACGCCACTGGCGGCGCCGGCGGTGGGGCTTGTGCTCTTGCGGTGAGTGATCGCGTTTTTGTCGAAACGCCCGGCATCTATCCTGCGGGGCACCGGCAGCCGAGCTGACGGCCGACGTGCGTAGCGAGCATCAGCCTACGTCACCTCAACGAACTTGGCCCCGAAGCACCCGGCATTTTCCATCGCCAACTTCACCGTCTCTGAGACGATGAGCGCCACCAGCCAACCCTCCATGCGGAATACGTGGGCGCCATCGGGAATGGCGTCGGACTTCACCTTCAAGTTCGTGACCATCCTATACTGCCCGGCGAAGTCGGCTCGATGGTCGTTCACAGTCCACTTCATGAACTCGGAGCGGCCCTCGTCCAGGCACTTGATGACTCGGAGGGCGTTGACGACCTCGAAGCCGTCGTGATCGCCGGCGGAGAGGGGGAGTCGTTGGACATCACCGTCGGCGACACCCTCGATTGCCGTGGCGAGCAACGACCGGGCGATTGGCACGGCGAAGCTCGTCAGACAAAAGTCGAGTTCGACCCCGGGTCTTGTGATGGTCGCCCGGAGAACATCTCGGCCTTCCCATCGAAGACCAGCCCGAAGTCGTGGTTCATCGCCTTGCGGGGTGGTCACGTCGCCAATGTGCCAACGCCTGGGGATCGTGACATCGTCGCTCAGGTCGAAATACCGCATCTAGTGCCCCGTCAGTAGCTTGTTCAATGCGCTGCCCGCAGTGGCGGCCTCGTTCCTGATTGCACCCAGTTCGGCGCGGAACGCTGCGCCGTGGGCGTTTCCAGAAAGCCCTTCTGTTGCCCCCGAGAGTCGGCGGAACACCGCTTCGTGATACGCCTGTGGGTGCGGCCCGCGGTGACCGGGGACGGCGATCTTGTTGGCGTCGTTGTCCAGGCTCATTCCCGCCTTCTTGAACATCGCCTCGAACCTCGGCGACCACGGCCCACCGCGGGCGGTGGAGATAAAGTTCTTGTTCGTGGCGAGGTGGTGGATTGGCTTCTTTGAAGCCTCCGACATTCCCGACGGAGCCCCTTTGGTTCCATCAGGCGTCGAAGATCCTGCCCGAGATCCAGTCGATCCGCCACCACTTCCACCTTGAGGCTCTCCACCGCTGCTTGTCATCAAATGAACGCCGACGCCGATGGACACTGCGCCATCCGCAACGGCCCCGGCGCTCAGCGCAACTGCCCGCGGGCTTTGCCCGAGTTGCGACGGTCGGCGCATGGCTGAGCAGGCTGCGCATTTGGTCGATGAGGTGATCCTGGCGGTGCCGGTGCGGCAGTGGGTGTTGTCCCTGCCGTTTTGGCTGCGGTATCGGGTCGCCTACGATCATCGGTTGTTCAGCGAGGTCGTGGCGGTGTGGACCAAGACCGTGACGAACTTCTACCGGAAGCGGGCGCGGGAGCAGCACAATGTCGAAAACGGGCTCTGCGCGGCGGTCAGTGGAATTCAGCGCTTTGGTGACGGGCTTCGCCTCAATCCGCACGTGCACACCTTGTTCGCCGATGGCGTCTGGCATGCCGTTGCCGGCAGCGACGTGCCGAAGTTCCAGCGC
>CANLIC010000006.1 GCA_947491025.1 Myxococcales bacterium | reverse complement strand
GGGTGAATTCCGCGCGGCGATGCCTTCCAACAGGGTCAGAAAGAGGGTCCCCCGCGTTGACAAGATCGGCTCTCTGACGCACAGTCGCGGCCCAGCGGGACACCACTCGCAGCGGAGGTCCGATGCGTTTGCAGGGCGGCGGATGGCGATCGGGTCGGGCGCAACGCGCTTCGCTCCCCTTCGGCGCGCTGTCGGCGATCGCGTTGGTTGTGGCCGCCCATCTGTGGTGGGGCGAGGGCGATCACGCCGAGCCCGCGCCCCTCGATGCCCAGACCCGGCTCGAGTCCCTCCGCTCAGAGCGCTCCGAGGCCGCGGCTGCCGCGACAAGTGCGGCGAACGAGGCCAGGGCCCACCACGAGGGTCGCAGCCCAGGGGGCCCTGCCGAGGTCGCGCCGCCGGTCGAGGAGTCGGCGAGTCGCATCGCCGGTGCGCCCGTCCAGCCGCTGGCCACGCTGATCGAGCGCGTCGGCGTGATCGAGTCAGGCTCCACGCTGGAGACGGCGCTGGCAGCGCTCTACATCCATGGCGAGGCGGCGCGCGGCGTCATTGAGGCCTACCGCACGCTGCGAGACCCCCGCAAGCTGCGGCCAGGTACCCGGCTGCTGGCCCGATTCGACGAGGACAGCCCGCTCGACGCGGCAGCGCTGCGTGAGGTCGTGATCGCCAACGCCCAGGGCGGGGATGCAGTCACGGTAGCTCGCGTGCCTGGCGAGGGCCCTGCTGGCAAGGGCGAGGCGAAGGCGCGCGTGCTGGACGCGGCTGTGGCGCTTGGCGGCGAGGCCGACGCGAGCCTGCGCTTCCGCGCGGAGCTGGGCGGCGTGCCGGGTGAGATTGTGCGCCGCGTCTTGCGCTGCGGGATGCGGGGCAGCCTCGGGGCGTCGCTGACCCGCTGCGGCCATGGTGACGCGCTCATCGGCATGTTGGCGCAGGTGCTCGAAGAGCGACTCGACCTTGAGCGGGATATCCAAGTGGGCGACGAGCTGCGCGTCGTCTTCGAGGAGTTGGTCGCAGCCGGCGAGACCGTGCGTGTCACCGGGCTGCTGGCGGTCGACTACCGCGGCGCGGCGGGTCGTCACACGGCGCTGCGCTTCGACGGCGAGGCCTCGCACGGCTACTTCACGCCCGAGGGTAAGGGTTTCGGCGCCTTCTTCTTGCGCGAGCCTGTGCCTGGTGCCCGGTTCACCTCCGGCTTCGGCATGCGCATGCACCCGATCTTGTTGCAAATGCGGCCACACCTCGGCGTCGATCTCGCAGCCTCCAGCGGAACGCCCGTGCGCGCCGTGGCAGAGGGCGTTGTCGCCGCTGTCGGTCGCGACCACGTCGCCGGGCGGTACATCAAGCTGCGCCATGCTCGCGGATATGGCAGTGACTATCTGCACTTGTCGAGCATTGACCGCAGCGTCCGCGCCGGCCAGCCGGTAAGGCGTGGCCAGGTCATCGGCGGCGTCGGCAGCAGCGGCCGCTCGACGGCTCCGCACCTGCACCTCGGGATTCGCCACAAGGGCGCCCACGTCGACCCGATGTCGGTGCGCGAAGAGGAAGGCCCCTCGGTCGATGGCCGTGACCGCAAGCTCTTTGAGCGCGCAGCGGCCGAGCTGCTCAGCCTGATCGACAAGATCGACCGCCGCAGCGGCGACGCCAGCTGATCGCGACAGATCCGCAGCCTGCCAGCTGGAGCGGACATTCGCGCTCGGCCGGCGGGGTGCAGTCGGTGCGCTACAGCGATCGGCTACTTTGCGACGAGGTCGGCGTTGCTGGTCGGCCGCAGCTGGAACGTGCCGAACGAGTAGGTCAAGTGGCCGCGAATCGACGCAAACGCCTCGTTGCCGACGAACACCGTCAGGGTCTCACCGGTCTTGGGGTCCTTCTTGATGAAGGTGGTGCCCGCGGTCGGGGCGACGTGGACCTCGGGCGCCGAGCTGCCCATCGGAGCCACAGCGAAGGAACCGTGCGGCTTGCCATCGCTGCCGATGACGTTGGCCGAAACGATCGCGACGTTCTGGATCTCGACATAGACGCCCTCGAACTTCTCGCTCGCGGCAGAGTTCGCCGCCAGATCACCGGCCGGAACGACGTAGGGCTGCGGCGCGAACTGCGAGGCTCCCAGCACCTCGACCTTGGTGGCGTCGGTCTTGATCTCGGTCTCGCAGAAGTACTCCACGACGTCGCCCTTGACCCGGACCCGATCGCCGGCGACGACGTTCAGCGGGTCCTTGCCGAAGACGACGACCTTGATGCCCTGGTAGCTGCCGTTCTGGGCCGGCGCTCCCTCGGGACGGACGTAGAAGACGCGCAGCGAGCCGAGCGCGGCGATGGGCGCCGTGGCGATGCCGACCTCCAAGGTGGCGCCGGGGAGGGTGATCGCCTCGCCGTCGCTCTTGACGCAGACGGCGCTCGCGGTGCCTTGCTGCAGACCGGCGATTGCGACGCCGGCGGTGCCTTGAGTGTCGCTGCCGCCGACGTCGGTGGTGACAGTGTCGGTCTTGCCCGTGTCGGCGGGCGTGGTGTCGACCGGCGCGGTGTCGACCGGCGCGGTGTCGAACGGCGCGGTGTCGACCGGCGCGGTGTCGACCGGCGCCGTATCGACCACCGAGGCGTCGGCGTTTCCGCCCACGCCACCAGCGTCGGCTTGCGCGGCCCCGTCGCCGCCTGCGGTATCACCAGCACCGGCGCCGAAGGCGTCACCGTTGGCAACGCAGATGGTGCCCGAGCAGACCATTCCGGACGGGCAGCTGCCATCGAGGGCGCAGGGCACCGCGACTCCGCCTCCGCCGCTGCTGGTCGTGCAGGCTCCAACCGCAAGCAGCACCGCACAACACGCGACATGGATAAGGGAAAGTTGTCCTTGCCGCATTACACTGTTCATCGCGATCCTCCGCCGTCGCATGGGTCGCGGGGCTGAGCAGGCTAGGAACGCCAGTGATGTCACGTCAAGTGCGGGCGCCGCGGGCGCAACATTCTCGGCCTATGCTCCCGCAATCGTTGCTGGAGGTCGAGATCGTCGATCTCGCTGGCCTTGGCGACGGCGTAGCGCGGCTGCCGAACGGGGAGGCGGTGCTGGTGCCGCTGGCGGTGCCGGGTGACCGCGTTCGAATTGCCGCGCCGGCTCGGCGCCAGGGCGTGCTGCGGGCCGAGATCGCCAAGCTACTGACTCCCTCGACGGACCGAGTCCAACCAACGTGCCCGGTGGCGGACCGTTGCGGCGGATGTGGCCTGCAGCATGTGACGCCTGAGCGACAGCGCCGCTTCCGCGCCGGGTTGGCCGAGCGCGCGATGGCGCCACTGCCGATCGCTGCCGGCGCCGACGCAACCTTGGTCGGGCTTGGCGGGCGCGCCTCCCTCGGCTGGCGCCGCCGGGCGCGGCTGCACCTGCGACGGCGCGCGGGGCAACTCCATGTTGGGCTCATGGGAGCACGCAGCACCGACCTTGTCGCCTTCGAGCGGTGCCCGCAGCTGGAGCCTAGTCTTGACGCTTGGCTTCCGCGCCTGGGGACCTTCGCTGCACCCTTCGTCGACGAGGGTGAGCTGCTGATGACGTTGGGCAGCGGCGGCGCGGTGATGGCTCTGCACGTGCGGCTCAGGGCTGGCGTGCCGGCCCCGGCGATCACTGCGCTCGAGACGCTGCTCGGCGAGGCCCCTCCGGAAGGCGGGGCGCGTCTACTCGGTCTGCACCTCCAGGCACCTGGGCTCAAGTTGTCGGCGGGCGTCGAGCAGGTGGCGCTCTTTGACGAGGGGCCTTCGACGACGGAATGGGCGGCGGCTGGCGGCTTTTGCCAGGCGTCGGCGGAAGGCAATGCGGCCATACGCGCCGCCGTCCGGACCTCTCTTCGCGAGCTCCTGCAGAGGCGGGGAAGCCCCTTTGCGCTGGCGCTCGACCTGTTCGCAGGCAGTGGCAACCTGACGCTCCTGCTGCTCGAAGCGGCAGAGCGCGTGCGCAGCGTGGAGCTCGAGGCGGCCGCAGTCGCTCGCGCCGGGGCGCTGCATCGTGCGGTAGCTGGCACCGGCCCCCTTGAAGTGGTGCAAGGCGATGCAGAGACGATGCCTCTGCCGGGCGGCACGGATGTTCTCTGGCTCCTCGATCCCGGTCGCCCAGGCGCCAAGGGCGTCTGCGAGCAAGCGGCCCGAGGTCAGCCGGCGGCTCTGATCTATGTGTCGTGCGCGCCCAACACGCTGCGGCGCGACCTGCAGACCTTGGCAAGCGCCGGCTACCACCGCGTCTGGGCGGGTTGGGTGGACACCATGCCGAACACCCACCATCTCGAGGTGGTCGTGGCCTTGGCGCGGTCCGGTCCAGCGATCGGGAGAAGCTAGGGACGCGGTCAGGGGATCCCGCGCCTCCTGGCGGCACGTCACACGATGCCCGGGCCCTGTGGGCGCCTGACGCCGTCGGCGCGTCGCGAGGCCAGGCCCACGCGGGGGGCGGCGCGCTACCGCCAACGACGGTGGCGAGGGCCGCGCTCGCGTCAACGAGCGGAGGCGTCGAACAGGCCCCTGGGGAGCCCGCCTCGCGCTTCGGGTGGAGGCGAAGCCTGTGGGCGTCGCGACGACCTCGGGCCGCCTCATGTCGGGCGAGGCGAGGTGCCCCGGACAGGTGACATTTCGCACACACCCTCTTAGATTGCCGACTTCGCCGCGGCCCGGTCATGGCATCCGTTGCCACTGACCCCGCAGAGTCGGACGGTCGTAGATCGCTCTTGCCGCTCGTGCGTCCTTGGGGGTGGAGGGATGTGGTTCTTTGGATGGCTGGAGGCCCAGCAGGAGGAGAGCGACGAGGACTTGATGGTTCGGTTTCAGGGCGGCGACAGCCGAGCGCTGGGCACGCTCTATGACCGATACGCGCGGCGGCTGCGCGCCTACGCGCTTCGTCAGGGGGCCAAGCGGCCAGATGACCTGGTTCAAGACGCCTTTGTGCGCGTGGTCCGCGGCGGCGAGGCCTGGAAGGGCGAGAGCAAGTTCAAGACTTGGCTCTTTCAGATCGCCCGCAACCTCACGGTCGACGCCTCGCGACGCGACCGATTTCGAGTGATGCCATCGCTCGACGCGCCTGCCGGGCGCGATCCGGGCGACGAGCGGACGCTCGGCGACCGCATCGCGGACGACAGCTCCGAGGGAGACGGCGAGCGCCGGACCGCCGATGGGGAGTTTCGGGTCGCTTATGAAGCGGCGCTGGCGAAGCTGCCTGATGAGCAACGGGAGGTCTTCTTGCTGCGGCAATACGGCGACCTCGGGTTCGCCGAGATCGGTCAGCAGCTCGGCATCAACGAGAACACGGCCAAGAGCCGAATGCGGTACGCGCTGCAGGCGCTGCGGGCGTCGCTGCAAGATCACGTCTGAGCGCAGGGTAGGACAGGGACGGAGCTCCGCGAACCGGGTTCGCGGGCGGTGAGGGCGAGAGAGGTGCGAGGCCGCGGGATGGGTCGCTGGGACCGCGCGGGCCACCACGAGGTGGGCGCACCAAAGGCTGCGGTGATGCAGGCTCGGCCAAGCGCCGAGGCAGGCAGACCGCGTGGGAAGGTGGCAGCATGACTGCCACGGGCGGCGAGGCCGCCGAGGAGGCCAGCGATGGCCACGGGCAACAAGCAGACGGGTGGGAAAGCCGACGAGCGAGAGGCCGCACGCCTCATCGACGCGTTGTCGGCGCGCAGCCGCGGGGAAGCGCCGGTCGACCTCGAGCCGGGGCTAGAGGCCGAGCTCGCGGGCTACTTGGCATTGACGCGGCGCATCAGCGCGCTCGACGACGGGCCCGTCGCGCCCTCGGTACGGTCGGCGGTGATGAACGAGGCGGCGCGAGTCAGCGCGCAGAACGCAGAAGCGGCGGGTTCGGCCAAGCAGGGGTGGATGGCCCTGCTGCTCGCCCTGCTGCGTCCCGGTCCAGTGCTGGCGATGACAGCGCTGGCTGCCGTGGCAGTCGCGATCTCTCTGCGCAGCGAGGAGCCGGTTGCCGAGCGCGCAGGGCCGGAGATGGTGGCGCTGCAGGCGCCAAGCCGCCCAGTGGCGCTCGCCGACGATCCGGCCGGCAAAGCGATCCCAGCGCCCGAGCCGCTCCCAGCAGCGGTGCCAGCGCCCGTTGGGGCCGCTGCGGAACCCGCGGCTGCGCTCGCCGAGGTGGCGGTCGGGGGTGGCGTCGCCGCAGCCGAACCGGCACCCGCGGACCAGGAGGAGGGGTTGAGCGCCCCGCTCGCCGATGCGCGGGCCCTCCCGGCCCGACCGCGGACGGCCATCGCCGCCAGCCCAGCATCCCTTGGCCCCGTGCCAGAGGCCCCAGCAGCTGCGGCGCTGGCGCAGCGCGGCGAAAAGGACGACGGCCCGCAATCGGCACCGGTGCAGGCGGCGCAGGTGGCGAGCGCAGGGGCGATGGCACAGGAAGAGCTCGCGAGCGACTCGAACAACGTCAAGGGGCAGGTGAATGCGCGCTATGGCGCGGCGAAGAACATGGAATCGCAGGAGTTCAACGAGGCCCAGACCGCGCCCGCCGAAGTTGCGGCGGCAGACACAGTGGCCCAGCGTCGTGAGTCGGACGCGGACAAGGGGCTGGCCGAGGGGCGCAAGGCATCGTCCTACGTCGCGCGCACCAATATGCCTGGTCCGAGCCAGGTGGTCGCCAAGGCCAAGCCGGCGCCTGCCGCACCGGTGCCGGCCGAGGCGCCCCGCGCCGGGTCCAACAGCGCCGATCGTCCCGCCGACACCTCTGAGGTCGAGCGCCTCCGCAAGGCCCTGGCGTCTACGACGTCGACCAGCGCCCGCGTCCAGGTGCTCGAAAAGCTCGTGGTCGCCGAGGAACGCGCTGGCGACGAGGCCGCGGCGGCCCGCACTCGCAAGGAGCTGGCGGCGGCCCGCAACGAGCTGGCATCGGAGTCGACGCGCGCCAAGGCCGCGCCGAGAAAGGTTGAGAACTCGGCGACGCAGATGAAGTAGCGACACCGCTCGCTGCGGCCCTGCCGCGCCAAGTCGCGGCGGCTGCAGCGACGTCCACGTCTATGCCTCCGGACACGTCTGCGCTGCAGCACAAGCTCGTGCGTCCACATGCGGCAAGCATCCGCTTACCAAGGACGCGACGCTGAGAGCTGCGTCAAGGCGCGCCCGAGCTGACGCCAGCGCGACGCTGCCGAGGGCCGCGGGAGCAGACGCGGGACGAGCGCCCGCCGCGCGGCGGCGCCAGGCACCTCGAGCAGGCCGCCGACCGCGACGCGCAATCCGGCGCGATGGGCCAAATCGCTGAGATCTCGAGCCGTGCCCACTTCGATGTCCGGAGAGAACCGGCGGCGATCGATGGCGACGGCTGCCGGCCAACGCCCTGCGGCGACCGCAATCGGCGCCCCACCGCGGACCGCCTCCACCAAGCCGACCGCGGCGGCCCGGGCGGGCGCGGCGACGTCGATGACGAGCACGATCTCGGTCGTCGCCGCTTGCAACCCGGCGATGAGCGCTGCGAGCGGTGTCACGAGGCCTCCCGGCTGGGCGATCACCTCCAGCCGCTCGCGCTCCGCGACGTCGAAGGTGTCGTCGATGGAGCCCAGATCGAGCACGGTCGCCCGCACCTCGAAGCCCGGCAACATCGGCCGCCACGCCTGCCACGCGGTCGCCAGCGCCTCTCCGCTGTTGCGGGAGACCAGCAAGACGCAGAGCCTCGGCTGCTCGGCGACGGCCACCGGCGCTGGGCGGACGGCCACTGAGTCGCTGGCGCCGGGCTCGGCGAAGCGCTGGCGTCGGGTTCGATTGTCCACCGCGCTGCGCAACGAGGCCGCCCCAGCTCCTGTGGCGAGCGCTGCGGCCGGCACTTGGGCGAGCTCGTCGGCGGCGCTCGCTGCAGGGACGTCGGCGGTGCGCGTCGCAGACCCTGCAGGGGCGAGCGCTGGTCGTCCTCCTGTCGCTGTGCCCGGTCGCGCGATCGCAGGCCGTTGGCGTGGCACGCCTTCGTCGTCGGCACCCGATCGCGATCCACGCGAACCGACGGGTGCGACCTGGGGCCGCGCGGCGTGGCCGCCATCCCGCGGGCCGCCACTGGCGTGAGGAGGTCGTGATCCGCTCGACGAGCCCGGCGGGGCGATCCGCGGGCGGCGCTCATCCATCGATGACTCCCCCAAAAGGTCCGTCAGCGCTGCTTCAACGGGCGACGTCCACAAAGACGTACTTGCCGAGGTGTGCCGACAGGTAGGCGCGCGGCTCGCGCAGGGCGATGGTCACCCGAGTACCGCGGCCCTCGAACGTCTCGACATGAATCAGCGCCACCGGCGTCGGGAACGCGCCGGTGAGGATGTCGCGGAGCAGGTTCGGGTTGTCGACGCGGACCGCAGGCAAGTCGATGACGATGTGCAGCTCATCAGGGCGATAGACGTAGCCGCAGGCCTCGCCGGGCACCGACACGAAGATGCGCGACGAGTCGAAGTTGTTTTGAAAGCCCACCCACTCCAAGGGCTGCGCGACAACCTGGCACCGGCCGCGCTTGAGGGCGCCGCTCTGGGCCCAAGCCGGAACCACGCCAGAGTACTTGCGCTCGCGGTACAGGTTGCCGTCACGGTCGACATAGACCTCGCGCGCCTTCTCATCGCCAAGCAACGGGAACGGAAAGGGCGCACCGGGGGCCCGGAACTCGCCGAGCCGCAAGTCTTCGGCCGAGAGCCATGTCTGCTGCGGCGCGCTGGCGTCGCCGCTGGCCGCTGGCGCAGCGCCGCTGGCCGCTGGCGCGGCACCGGACCGGGCGCCGCCGGCTGCCTCTGGGCCCTCGCTCGATTCGCCGTCGCCAGCGGGAGCGTCCTTGGCATCGGCATCGGCAGCTGGCGTGTCGGCTGCCGCAGCCTTGGCCGGCGCCTTCGCAGGCTTCTTTTTGCCGCGGGCAAGCGCCGGGGCGGTCAGGGCGACGCAGATCGCGGCGAGCGCCCAAGCCAACGTCGCCGCGGCTGTTGGGGCGTAGCTGCGCGGGGAGCGACCTTGGACCATGCGACCTCCGGCGCCAGGCGCCTGCACCCGCCAAGATACGCTGGGTCAACGCGGCTGTCCAAGTCGCTGCAGCTCAACAGGCAAAGGCTCAAGATCACACCCTAAAAAGACGACGGCGCGGGGTCGAATCCGACCCCGCGCCGCCTTGTCTCACAACCGTGCGCACCGAAGGCGCCGGCGGTGGCCGGGTGGCCAGCCGTCGGCGGCTGCAGCCGAACTAGGGGACGACGACCTGGACGGCGCTCGGGGTCTTGAGATCACCCGACTGCGTGCCCTTGTAGGTGGTCGACCCATCGGCGGCGCCGAGGTAGATCGAGCCGGCGTCGACGCCCATCTTGGTGCGGATCTTCACCTTGTACTGGTCGGCGTAGCAGACGCAGCCGTCGTAGGCGTTGCCCTTGCCGGGGCCATCGCCGTCCGCCTTGTAGGTCAGATCGACCTCGTAGATGTCGATCTCGTCGCCGTTCTCGATCGCGACCTTGTCGCCCTTGCCATCGCAAGTCTTGACGTCGGTCTGGCCGGCACCGCAGGCGCCGAACTCGAGCTCGATCGAGCCGCCGTTCAGGCTGATGTAGCCCTTGTCCGGATCCTTCTCGTAGACGAAGCCGTTGACCGGTCCCTCGGCGGAGGTCTTGTCGTTCTTCTTGTTGTCGCACGTGCTGGCGGCCGAGGTGTCGTACACCGCGGAACCGACGCGGCCGACGCCCATGAGCGTCCACTTGTCGCCGATCTTGCGGTAGAGGGCGATGGCGTCCAGGTCGGTGCCCGGGCTTGCGCCGCACTTGCCATTGACGAACGTCGGATCCTCGGACTTGTCGAAGATCAGAATCGACTCGAACTTGGCCTTGGTGGCGGTGGTGTCGCCGCCGGCGCTGTCGCCGCCGCCGGTGGTGTCGCCGCCGGTGGTGTCGCCACCGCCGGTGCTGTCAGTGACGGTCGAGGCGTCGCCGTCGGCGTCCTCACCGACTTCGGCCGAGCAGCCCGTCGCCAGCAGCGTGGCACCAATGGCCAGGAACCCCAGATACTTCTTCATGCGATCTCTCCTTGTCCCACGGGAGGCCGCCCTGCTGGCGATCCCGCTTGTCTGTCGGTCCGCGCCTACCGCGTCCCCTTGTTGCCAGAGGCGTGCCGTTACGTCGGCCTGCCTTCCGCTCGGGCCATGCCAGGTCGAGCGCCCGTCGCCCCACCCCGCGCCGCTGGACATCCAACGGCTGAGGGCGGCGCCCGATTCGCGGCGGAGAATAGTCGCGGCGGATCAACTGTCAACCGGGCAGGCGGCCAGAAGAATCATGGCTTCCCTGCGGCAAGGGTCTGCTAGGGCGGTTTCGCTTGCGCGTCTCTAGGCGTAAGGCGCATACTCTTGGCCCTTTCGCGCCGGTCGGCGGCTTCGCTTGCCGTGCAACCTCTGGGGTCGATGATGGAATGTCCTCGTTGTGGCCATGAAAACGTGTCGAGCTTCCGCTTCTGCGAGGTCTGCCTGGCAGCCCTGAGCCCAGGCGAGGCCGGCGACACCTCGACCGCCGACGTGGTCGGGCGCTTCTTCGCCGAGGCTGATCTGCTCGAAGCCTCGCCGGTGGTCGCTTCGCGCGGGACCGCCCTTCCTGCGCGCTTTGATCTGCCTTGGCTGCCCAAAGGCCATCGCCTGGGCTTGCTCGGCCGTGATGCCGTGGTCCAGGCCGTGGCGGACGAGATCATGGCCGCCGTCGAGGCCAAGCGGGGTCACGCCGCGTTGCTGCGCGGAGAGCTCGGCAGCGGCCGATCCCGCCTGCTGGCCGCCATCGGCGAGCGGGTCCACGGCGCCCTGCCCGCGGCGCGCTTCCTCGTGACCTCCGCCCAGGGCTGCCACAGGCCCTACAGCCTCATCGAGCGGCTGCTGCGTCTCCGCTTCGACATCCCGGAGTACCTCGGCGGAACCATCGCCGGCGAGCGCTTTGAGCGGGCGGGGGAGTCGCTGTTCGGCGACGCCACCGGCGCTGAGGTGGCGCGTACCTGCGGGCCGATGCTCGGGTTCCACTTCTGGAATGAGCACGACATCGACTTCGAGGACCGGCTGGAGGCGAGCCGGCGGGCGAACGAGGCGCTGCACAGCCTTTGGCAGCGAGACCTGTCCGAGGCGCCCGCCGTGCTGGTCGTCGACGACGCAGGGGAGGCCGACGACGAGAGCCTGCGCTTCCTGGCCGAGCTGCGCGCCGACGGCGCCAACCTTCCGCTCGTGCTGCTCTTCGCCGCCAACCAACGCGGCGTGCTGCGGCGCCACTGGCTCGAGACGCTGGCGGTGCACGCCCTCGATCCGCTGCCCGAGGCGGCGATGCTAGAGCTGGCGCGGCAGGCGACGGCCGGCCTGCAGGGCGCCACGGACGACATCCTGGCGGCGATGACGGCCTTCGCCGAGGGGCGCCCAGGCTCGCTGCTCGCGGAATTTGAGGCCGCAGCCAAGGCCGGAGCCATTGTCGAGTCGGACCGCGGATGGGCGCTGTCGCCGGCTGCGATGACCGAACTGCTCGACAAGGGCCGCCTCAAGCAACGCCATGGCGGCCGCTTCGACGCCCTGGATGAGGACGAGCTGCTGGTCGCGCGCCTCGGCGCCATCTTTGGCCAGCGGTTCTGGCTCGGCGGCGTAGCCGCGATGTTGCGCAGCGAGGGTGATCAGCCCAAGACCGTGGCAGAGCTCGGCCGCGATGAGACGCCGTCGCGCGTGGCGCGCGCTGCCTCGTTGCTGGCCGAATCCGGCATCGTGGTGCGCGAGCGCGGCACAACCCTGGCGGCCGAGGGCGCCTTCCGCTTCGTCGAGGCCGGCGACGTCGACAAGCTCCTCGAGCTCCACGAGGCCTCGGAACTTCGGAAACTTTCACATCGCGCGGCGATCTGGCTCGAGCTGGTGGGCCGCTCTCGCGCTGCCGAGTTGGCGTCGGTCCGGGCGCCGCTCTGGTTGGCGGCCGGTGAGCGCAGCCACGCCGCCCACCTGTACCTCATCGCAGGCGAACGCGCGGCCGAGGAGCTGGCACACGACGCGGCGCGGACCCACCTCGAGCGAGCCCGCGAGCTGGCTAGCGACGGGGCTGCCGATGTCCACCTGGCGGCACTGCTGGCCCTCGGCGACCTGGCCGAGCTCGACGGCGATGCCGAGCAAGCCGAGGCGCGCTGGTCCGAGGCGCTGGGCCTCGCTTGGAGCTTCCGCGCCCGCGGCCAAGGCGCTGCGGCGCTGCTGCGCATGGGCCGGCTGCTGCGGGCGCGCGGCAAGGTCGAGCCCGCGCTCGATCACCTGGCGAGGGCGATCGAGCTCTACGAGGCCGTCGGCGATGTCGCCGGAACCGCCGCCTGCGCCGACGACATCGGCCGCAGCTATTGGCAGCAGGGCAACCTCAAGAACGCTGCGCGCTTCTTGCAGCGGGCGGCTGAGCTGCGCGAGCGCCACGGCGACCGGGTCGGCCTCGCTGGGACGCTGACGAACCTCGGCATCCTGGCGATGAGCACTGGCCACAGCGACCGCGCCAGGCGCCACCTGGAGCGGGCGGTGACCTTGCGGCGGGAGGCGCGCAAGTTCCACGGCCTGATCGAGTCGCTCAACGCCTATGGGGCGCTGCTGCTCCAGGTCGGAGAGACCGACGCCGCCGTGGCCGCGATGGAAGAGGCGTACGACCTCGCCAAGCGGGTAGGCAACCGTCGCATGCAGGCGACTTTGCAGAACAATCTCGGCGAAGTCCTGCTCGGCACGGGCCGCATCGACGACGCCGAGGCCTTGCTCTACAAAGCCGTCGAGGGCGCTGGGCGTCTCGAAGACAGCAACCTCCTCTCCGACGCCGCGCGCAACCTCGCGGGCGCGGCGCGGGCGCGCAACGACAACGACCGAGCGCTGACCTGGGCGCGGCGCTCTGTGGCGGCAGCGCAGAGCTCGGCGCTGGCGCGAGTCAAGGCCGCAGCGCACGGCACGCTGGCCGAGATGCTGGCTGATCGCAAAGAGATCGAGGCAGCGGAGACCGCGTTCACGCGCGCGGCCGAGCTGTGGACCGAGGCCAACGACCGCACCAGCCTGAGCACGCTGCTACAAACGATGGCGGCCTTCCTGATGCGGGTCGGGCGCAAAGAGGCGGCCAAGCGGGCCCTGGCACGAGTCGACGCCCTCAACGCCGGTCGACGCAGCGGCGAAGAGGCGAGCGCGTAGCTCGGCTGCCTTGGGTGACACCCGCCCTGGCAGGGCGCCGGAAGGCCAGCATCCGCGACCGGTCCGGCTGCGACACCGGGATCATGGTGCAGGTCGATCTGAGCGCGGATTCCCACAGAATCATCCTTTCATATTCAACGATTGTCACCCAGGACATCGTCCGCGTTAGGACACAGGGGCCCTTCGGACATCGATGTCATGTTTGGCCCATGCCAGATCCCCGGCGGTGGATGCAAGGGGGATCGAAATCTGGGATCGCTGTAGGTTTTTTGGCGCGACGGGGCAGATGGCCGCATCCTTGCATAAGCACCTCTCGCCGCCATCACCGCGCGGCGCCGGGGGGGAGACGATGCAGCAAGCCCAGACGATCGACCCGAGCTGTCTGACGACGACCGCAAAGATCTTCCGGGGCGGCCTCACGGCCCAAGCGGGGGAGACACGAGCCATGAACCAGGCCCTGCAGGCCCCGCCGTCGACGACGACCCGCGCCAACACCTCGCCGACCAGCGATCCCGTCGCCGCCAGCGTCTCAGATCCGCGCAGCATGGTGGCGCGCGCCGGTGAGGGCGAGGCCAAGGTCTCGGTCAGCGCCGACCCCACCGTGATGTACCTGCAGGGCATTGGCCGCGTCTCGCTGCTGACCCGCGAGGGCGAGGCCGAGATCGCCCGCCGCCTGGAGGTCGCCTCGGCCGACATCCTCGAACTGCTCGAGGCCAACCCCATCATCCGCCCCCTGCTCACCGATCTGCCGGTGCGCATGGCCGACGACATCGACGTGCTGCGGGCCTGGACCACCGAGCACGACTGGCGTGACCGGGACGCGCGCATCACGACGCTGGCGCGGGCTGAGCGCTTCAAGGCGCGCACCGAGGAGCTCGACGCCGCCATCGCCGAGTTCAAGCGGCAGCAGCCCGAAGGCGGCCGCAGCGACGAACTGCACCAAGCGATGCGCGCCAAATACCGGGTCTTCTACGAGAACCGCGTCGGCGAGCGCCTGATGAAGGCCGCCCTCGACCACGTCTACGGTGTTGGCCGGGCTGCCGTCGAGGCCGACCTGGACCTGCGCCACGCCCTACACGCCGCCGGCCTGACCCGTGCCAGCCTGGTCACGCTCGACCCGGCGGAGTTGACCAAGCGGCCGCGCACCGACGGCGCCCGGGCCCGCAAGGCGGTGCTCGAGGCCGCGGCGCGGGCTGCCGACGCGGCGGCGGCGTGGGGTGGCACGGCCGAGCAGGCGGCGCGCGCCATGCGGCGCATCCGCGAAGGGCAGCGCGAGATCGACGAGGCGCGCAGCGTGATGATCCAGGCCAACTTGCGCCTCGTGGTCAGCATCGCCAAGCGCTACGTCAACCGCGGTATGAACATGCTGGACCTGGTCCAGGAGGGCAACATCGGCCTGATCAAGGCGGTGGAGAAGTTCGAGTGGCAGCGCGGTCACAAGTTCTCGACGTACGCCACGTGGTGGATTCGTCAGTCGATCACCCGCAGCATCGCGGACCACGGCCGGACGATCCGCATCCCCGTGCACCTGATCGAGGCGCTGAACCGCATCATGCGCGAGCGGGCCCGCCTGGAGCAGGAGACCGGCCGCGAGCCAGATCTGGTCGACTTGGCACACGCCACCGAGCAGCCCATCGAGCAGGTCGAGCACATCCTGAAGATGGTGCGAACCCCGCTCTCGCTCGACGCCTCGATCGGCGACGAGGAGGACGCCAAGCTGGCGAACTTCGTCGAGGACGAGAACGCGGTGAAGCCGCTCGACGCCTGCCTCGAGCAGGACCTCGCCAACCAGACGCGGCGCATGTTGACCAAGCTTAAGCCGCGCGAGGAGGCCGTGCTGCGGCTGCGCTTCGGCATCGGCGGTGGCACGACGATGACGCTGGAGCAGGTCGGCGAGCTGTTCCAGCTGACGCGCGAGCGCATCCGACAGATCGAGACCACGGCGCTCAAGAAGCTGCGCACCGGTCCCTGTCGCGAGACCCTGCAGTTCTACCTCGAGGCGTAGACGGCACGCTGGCCCGGCGACGCCGCCACAGCCCGCGGTTCACGCTCCGACCGTCAACTGCGGTGCAAGGCCGCAGGTGCTTGGCACGAAAGGCGACCTTGCATGCGGTGCCGCCAGCGAGCTCGCTGATTTCTGCAGCGCCCCCTCGCCGGCCAAGCGCCTGACCTCGATTGCCGCCACGGCGCGCCGGCGCTATCCTCAGCCGGCCAGCGCGCCGATCTGCGGCCAACCGGGCGCGCCAGGGCGCATCGCGGTCGCCGTCGCAGCGACGCCATGGCCATGGCTGCAAGCCCCTCCAGGAGCCCCTCGATGTCTCGAACACTTGTCCATCGCTTCCCCACCTCGGTCGTGCTCGCGACGCTGGCGCTGATGGCGTCGGCGGGCTGCAAGAGCCCTGCGGAGCGCGCCCGGGTCCTGACCAAGGATCAGCAACAGCAGATCGCCGAGCACGTGCTGAGCGCCGCGCCCACACCCAAGACCATCCTGGACGTCGACTTCGAGGGCCACCTGCGGCTGCTCGGCTTCGACCTCGAGGGGGAGCCCAAGGCTGGTTCGAAGCTGACGCTCTCGATGTACTTTCGCGTCGACAAGCCGCTCACCGGTGACTGGAAGATCTTTGTGCACTTCGAGTCGCCGGGCAAGCGGCGCCAGCCCTACGATCATTACGGCGTCGGCGACCTCTATCCGGTGGTCGAATGGAAGCAGGGGCAGATCGTGCGCGACCGACTGGAGATCGAGATCCCCGCCGACTGGCCGGGCGGCAAGACCCAGATCCTGGTTGGACTCTACGATTGGCTCGCTTGGAGCAAGGCGAGCCAGAACCGCCGACTCAAGATCGAGGGCAAGGGCAAGGAACTGGCGACCAACGACGATCGCATCGTCTTGACGACGATCGACGTCAGCGGCGGCAAACCCGGCGGGTCCTCGGCGGAGCGCACGCCGCGCGCGGCCCCGACGAGCTACCGCGCCCTGAAGATGACGACGGCACCGACCATCGATGGCCAGCTCGAGGCGCTGTGGGAGAGTGTGCGGCCGACGGCAGACTTCCGGCAGCCGGACGGTCGCCCACTGCGGGCGGAGATCGCGACCCGCGCGAAAATGGCGTGGGATGATCAGAACCTCTACGTCGCTTGGACCACCAAGGACCCCGACATTCAAAACCGCCACGCCGAGCACGACGCGACGCTGTGGGAGGGTGACGTGGTTGAGCTCTTCCTGCAGCCGGACGACGGCAGCGGGCACTACTACGAGCTGCAGTTCGCCCCCAACCTCGCGACCTTCGACGCTAAGTTCACGGGCCACCGCCAACCCGCGTGGCAGAGCGCCAAGGATTGGGAGTCCAAGGTGAAGTCGGCGGTGTTCGTCGAGGGGTCGGTCAACGGCGACGGGACAGACCGCGGCTGGATGGTCGAGGTCGCGGTGCCCTGGAGCGCTTTCGGCCTGGACGCGGCTCCGGTCGGTCGCACGTGGTCCGCCAACCTCTACCGCATCGACAGCGCCGGCACCCACGACCTGCAGCATATGGGCGCATGGGCGCCTGTGGGCGGCGACTTCCACGCCCTCGGCGACGCCGGTCGCATCCACTTCGCCGGGCCGTGACGGGCCGATGACCGAGCGCGAAGCGGCGGCGCAGGTCGTGAACGGCTCCGACGACGCCGCCGCCGGACTACCGACCGACGGATTTCTGCGATTGGTCGCGGTGATGGCGCGACTGCGCGCTACCGGCGGTTGCCCGTGGGACCGAGCGCAGAGCCTGCGCAGCCTGCAGCCGTACCTCCTGGAAGAGGCCTACGAGCTCCTCGAAGCTCACGAGGCGCTCGGTGCGGCGGCAAGCCTGGACTCGGTCGGCCTCGATGCCGCGCTGGGCACAGGCGGCGGAGCGCCAAGCCTTCCGCCGCCGCACGCAATTGCCGCATTGCGCGAGGAGCTCGGGGATGTGCTCTTGCAGGTGGCGTTCCAAGCGCAGATCGCGGCGGAGTGGGGCTGGTTCGACGTCCATGAGGTCGCGCTCGGCATCGCCGACAAGATGGTGCGCCGGCACCCCCACGTCTTCGGCGAAGAGCGCGCGGACGACGCGGCAGCGGTCATGCAGCGCTGGCAAGAGCTCAAGCGCTTAGAAGGCAAGGGAATCTCTGTTGATGGCGCGCCGCGCGGCGCCCTCGCAGGCATCCCGCCAGCGCTGCCCGCGCTGCTGCAGGCGCAGCGGCAAGGCGAGAAGGCGGCGCGTGTCGGCTTCGATTGGCCGAGCATCGACGGGCCGCTGACCAAGGTCGAAGAGGAGCTGCAAGAGCTGAGGCAGGCGTTGGCATCCGGGGACCCCGACGCCATCGACGCCGAGCTGGGCGATGCGCTGTTGGCGCTGACAAGCGTCGCCCGCCACGCCAACGTCGACGCCGAGGGCGCGCTACGGCGGGCGCTGGAGCGCTTTGGTCGGCGGTTCGCTCGGGTGGAGGCCTTGGATGACGGCATGGCGCCGCAGGACGATGCGGCGCGCCTCGCGGCCTTGGAGCAGCGCTGGCAGCAGGCCAAGGCGGAGGAGCGGATGGCGCAGGGCGACGCGGCCGCGCCGGGGGCGATCGGCCGGGAGGCGGGATGACGGACGCAGAGGCCGCAGAGGCCGCGACGGAGTCCAAAGGTTTTGTGCATTTGCACGTGCACAGCCAATACTCAATCGCCGACGCCAGCACACGCATCGACGACCTCTGCCGGAGCGCGGCAGAGATGGGGATGCCGGCGCTGGCGCTGACCGATCACGACAACCTCTACGGCGCGGTCCACTTCGCCTCGTCGTGCAAGGCTGCAAAGATCAAGCCAATTTACGGATGCGCCCTCGGCATCGCTCAGCGCCCCATGGGCGAGCAAGTGGTGCGGACACACCAGGTCAACCTCTTGGCCCTCAACCCGGAAGGCTATGCCAACCTTCTGGAATTGGTTAGTATGGCGCACCTCAAGGCGCCAGCAACCTCGCCGCCCCGTGTGTCGCCCGACTTCCTGGGCGCCCACACCGGCGGTCTGCTCTGCCTGACCGGGAACCTGTCCGGCGAGGTGCCCAACGCCCTGCTGCGCGGCCAGCGCCGCGAGGCGGAGCGTCACCTGCGCCGATACGTCGAGCAGTTCGGCCGCGACCGCGTGCTCGTGGAGGTCCAGCTCACCGACCTGCCCGACCATCAGCGTCTGGCACCGCAGCTGGTCGAGCTGGCGTCGCTGGTGGGGGTCGAGGCGGTCGCGAGCAACGACGTCCACTACCTGCGCCGGGAGCACGCCCGCGCCCACGAGGTGTTGGTCGCGATCGGTCTCGGCATCCAGGCGCGGCCGGACCCATCTTGGCTGCCGACGACGGAGTACAACTTCGCCTCTCCCGCCGAAATGCGCAGACGCTTCGGGGCCTTGGGGCTCGAGCACCTCTGCGACCGCACCCTCGAGGTGGCGGGGCGCGTCGCATTCGACTTGCCGCTCGGAAAGTACTTCTTGCCGCAGTACAGGGTCCCAGACGGCTACGACATCCCCACCTATTTCGGGCACACATCGCGACTCGGCTTGCAGCAACGCTTCGATGAGGCGCGCCGCATCGGTCGCGCGCTCGACGAAGACGCCTACCGCCAGCGCCTCGAGACCGAGATCGGGGTCATCGACCAGATGGGGTTCGCCGGGTACTTCCTGATCGTTTGGGACTTCATCCGTTGGGCCAAGGATCAGGGGATCTCGGTCGGACCGGGCCGCGGCTCTGGCGCAGGCAGCCTGGTCGCGTGGTCGCTCCGCATCACGGACATCGACCCCATCCCGTACAACCTGCTCTTCGAGCGCTTCCTCAACCCTGAACGCGTCTCGATGCCCGACTTCGATATCGACTTCTGCGTCAAACGCCGCGGCGAGGTCATCGACTACGTCGCGGGCCACTACGGCAAGGATCACGTCGCCCAGATCGTCACCTTCGGCACCCTGAAGGCCAAAGGCGCCATCCGCGATTGCGGCCGGGTTCTCGGTGTCGACCTTGGTAAGGTAAACGATCTCGCCAAATTGGTTCCTGACGACCCCAAGCTAGAGAGCCTGGCCGAGGCGCGTTCACGCGAACCGCGCATCGACGAGTTGGCCGCAGACGACCCCGAGTTGCGCGCGCTGCTGGAGACGGCCGAGCAGTTGGAAGGCTCGGTCCGTCAGACCGGCATGCACGCCGCTGGCGTCGTCATCTCCGAGGACGTGCTCTGGCGCTACGTGCCCGTGGCGCGCGGCGTCAACGGCGAAAACGTGACGATGTTCGCCAAGGATGAGGTGGAGAAGGCCGGCCTCATCAAGTTTGACTTCCTCGGCCTCAAGAACCTGACGATGATCACGCACTGCGTCGAGCTCGTGAATCAGCGCCGAGCCGCGGCTGAACCGCTCGACCTCGCCGCGATCCCGCTCGACGATCAAGAGGCGTTCGCCGTCATCAGCCGTGGCCAGACGGCCGGTATTTTCCAGTGTGAGTCCAGTGGATTCACGCAGATGATGAAAGATCTGCAGCCGACCGCCTTCGAAGATCTCATCGCCGCCGGCGCGCTCTACCGCCCGGGGCCGCTCGGCATGGGCATGCACACGCGTTACATCGAGCGCAAACACCAGCGCGAGCCGGTGGTGGTCCCGCATCCGTGCCTTGAGCCGATCTTGCGTGAGACCTACGGCGTCATCGTCTACCAAGAGCAGGTGATGCAGATCGCCCGCGAGATGGCCGGCTACACGCTGGGCGGCGCCGACATCCTGCGGCGCGCGATGGGCAAGAAGAAAAAGGAGGAGATGGACAAGCAGCGGTCCGTCTTCCTCGAAGGCGCGGCGGAGCGCGGCATCGCTTCTGCGATCGCCATCGAGGTCTTCGACCTGATGGAGAGCTTCGCCAACTACGGCTTCAACAAGTCGCACTCGGCCGCCTATGGCCTCATCACCTACCAGACGGCTTGGCTCAAGGCCCATTCGCCTATGGAGTTTTTCGCGGCGCTGCTCACCTCGGACGCCGCCGACACCGACGCTGTGGTGCAGTACATTCAAGAGGCGCGCAGCGCCGGCCAGAAGGTGCTGCCGCCCGACGTCAACCACAGCCAACTCTCGTTCTCCGTGGCGGAGGGGGCCATCCGCTTTGGCCTCGCGGCGGTGAAGAACGTCGGCGAGGCGGCCATCGACTCCATCCTGGAGGCGCGGCGGAGCGGACCCTTCAAGAGCCTGTTCGACCTCTGTCGCCGGGTTAGCGGCCGAACGCTGAACCGGCGCGTGCTGGAGCAGTTGGTCAAGTGCGGCGCGCTCGACGGCTTTCGGCAGACCCGCGAGGTGCTGTGGGCGACCCTCGGCAAGGCGCTGGACCGCGCGGCGGAGGAGGTGCGCGACCGCGAGGCGGGGCAGGGATCGCTGTTCGGCGGCCTGTCCTCGGTGACGCAGGTCGAAGTGCAGGAGACGTACAGCCAACCAACGGAGGCCTGGACCCTCCGGCAGCTGCTTGAGTACGAGAAGGAGTGCCTCGGGTTCTACGTCACGGGGCACCCGCTCGACCGCTTCAAGGGCAAGCTGTCGAAGCTCTCGGTGCGTGCGCTCTCCCAGGCCAAGGACCCGGAGATCCGTCGCGAGGTCAACAGTCGCGGCCGGACGGTGGTGAAGGTCGCCGGCACGGTCAGCGGCTTCCGCGAGCGCTTGACCGCCAAGGGCAGCCGGATGGGCTTCTTGCTGCTCGAAGACCTCTCTGGCCAGGCCGAGCTCACCGTCTTCGATCGGGCGCTCGACGGCCTGCGGCCTCTTTTGGCACGAAACGAGCCGCTGCTGGTCACCATCTCGATCAGCCCAGATCGCCAGGACGAGCAGATCAACCGCCTCGTGGTCGATGAAGCCTGCATCCTCGAGGACGAGGTTCAGAAGCTGACCGACCACCTGCGCATCGAGTTGATGCCGGAGCATTGCCGCGGCGCCGCGCTGCAGCAGCTCGCCGACCTGCTACGACGCGCGGCGGCGCTCGGCCCCGGAGCCGACGCGGCCCTGGCGGCCCAAGAGGCCTCGGCACAGGCGCCGACGGGCGAAACATCGTCAACCGCCGCCGACGCGGACGCGGGGCAGCTCGACGCCTTCGCCGGTACCACGGCAAACGCGACCGCGCCCCGGACGACGGCGATGGCGCCCGCGGCCCCGGCCGCCGCGACAGGGCGCGCCACGGGGCCCGTGCCGACCGCGCCTACGACGCTGCCGACGGCGCAGGTGCGCCTGCTGGTGCGGGTGCCTGGTGAAGGTCGAGTCCTTATCGATCCGCGCACGCCCATCGAGGTCGTGCCGTCGACGGCATTGATCGGGCGCATCGAGCGGCTGGTCGGCCGCGGCGCCGTCAGCCTCGGCTGACCAGGCAGAGACGGCCACGCGGAGCAGATCTCGGTGACGCAAGAGCCGCTGGCGGCCCCGGATGCCAACCCCGTTGAACGCGGCTCGGTCCTGGCTCGTGCGTGACGGCTGCGAAGGCAAGCTCGGGCCTGCAATCGCCGGTCGATTCGGGCGCCTGCGCCCTGCCGCGCACGCCTTTGCCGGCGACCGAGCAGGGCTCGACTCCGCCAGATCTTGTGTGATTCGTGTACTCTTACAATGAGTTCGCGTAGATCAGCCAAGCCCCACCCTCGCGCCGCAGCGTGACAGGGGCGGGGTTGTCGCGGTTGCGGCTGACGAAATAGAATTTGATCTCCTGCGTCTCGGCGTCGAGCTTGGCGGGCACCTGACGGGTCTGGCGCAGCGCGAATTCCTTGCCTGGGAGCGGATACGTGGTCGCCCACTTGCGGAAATGCGCCCACTGGTAGCGCCGCAGGTGCGTCCGAGCGTTCTCGTTGTTGCGGTTGTTCTCGATGTTGAGCGGCATGTAGCAGTCAAAGCCCGACGACTCGTCCATCTCGAGCGCGCAGCGGAAGGCTGCGCGGACCACGCCGAGGGGCGTGCCCTCCTTGAACTCGCGCGTCACCTCGCCGTCATCGGCCTTGGCGTTCTTGTGGCGCGTGTTCGGCCCAACTCCGCCATGATCATTTGGGTTCCTGGCATCGTCGCTGCCGCGGTCACGGCCCTCAGGCGCAGCCTTGTCGGGCGCGGGCGCGGGCGCGGGCGGACCGGGCGCGGGCGTCGGCGGGCTCGGCGTGCGCACCCTTACGTTCGGCTCCGGGTCGGCGGCCAGGGCGCCTGCGGTGACGAGGGAGAGCAGGCCGAACGCGGCGATGGTCACGCAGAGGCGGCGCGCGAGCGGTCCGGGGCTTCCGCTGCCTCCGGCACCTGTGGCAGGCTGGAACTCGGCTGTAGGCATGAGGGACCTCCTGTTGCGCAGCCTAGCACGCGCGGCGGTTCTGAGACAGGGGCCTAGCGCTGGCTGGCCAAGTCTGGCGCGCCGCCGAGCGGGCGTGCCGCGGCCTCGTACCAGAGACGCGGCGACCGGCGAGCCGATTCAGCGTCGGTGGACGGATCGTCCGGGACAAGCGGAGGGCACGATGCAGGCGAACTACCGGGTTGAGCCGGCGGCCGCCGCCGATCGCGATGACGTCGTCGCGCTGTTCGCGGAAGATCTCGGCGATTTGCACATGGGTTTCGATCTCTCGACCCTGGCGATCGTGTTCGACGAGATGCTGGCAGAGCCGCGGGCGATGGTGCTCGTGGTGCGCGCGCTCGCCGACGACGAGCGGCCCTGGCGTGCGGTCGGGGTGCTGGCGGCTACGCGGCTGCTGTCAGTGAAGGCCGGCGGCAAGGCGATGTGGATCGAGGAGCTCTACGTGGGGCGCCGTTGGCGTCGGCTAGGTCTCGGGCGCTTGCTGGTCGAGGGGCTGCTGGAGCGGGCGCGACCGAGCGGCATCAAGGCGATCGAACTTGAGGCGTACCAGGGCAACGCGCCGGCCGCGGTCCTTTACCGCAGCTTGGGGTTTCGCCGCATCGGCCGCGAGCGCTTTCACTTTCGCATGGAGTGGGAAGGCGATGACGCAGACGACGGGAACACGGAGGGCTAGATGGCCGACGAGGGCGAGCTTCCGCTGGCGCTGCAGGGCAAGCACCGTGTCTTTGAAGCCATGCTGGAGCACGGCCTGACCGCGGTCGTCCTCGATCCGCAGCTGCCTGGTGTGGTGGTGCCCCGCTGGCTGCACAAGCAAGATACGCTTGTGCTCAACTACTCATGGAGATTTCAGATTTCGGACTTCCGCTTCGACGCGGAGGCGGTCGAGGCGTCGTTGTCTTTCCGGGGCACGCCGACCTATTGTCGCGTGCCGTGGGATGCGGTGATCGCGATCCGTAGCGAGGTTGTGCAGCACAGCTTCACCTGGACGGACATCCTTCCGCCCGAGCTGCTGTCGGCGCTTGCGCGGGAGGAACCGAGCGCCCGCGCCTTGCCAGGCGTCGTCGAGGTCGAAGGCAACAACGTCCGTGCCCACTCGGCCGCCGGCACAGTCATCGTTGAGGTCGCCCAACCTCGCCCGGTGTCGGTGCCTGCTGCGGTAGCGCCCAACGAGGCGCGCTTGGGCGGGCCGCGCGCGGCAGCCGAGTCGGCCGGGCCGCCGCGACGCACGGCAAGGCGCCCCAACCTGCGGGTGATCGGCGGCGGGAGCGGGGACGCCGACCTGGAGAAAGTGGGCCCAGAGGCGAGCCTGGGCGCGGAAGCGCTGGCGCTCGAGGCGGCGGCGGCGCCGAGCGACCTGTCCGCTCTCGCCGAAGGGGGCGAGGATGCAGCGTCCCCGCGTGTCGACGACCCAGACCCTGAGGCGCCACCTCCACCGCGCCCCAGACCAGCGCTGCGACTGGTGCGCTAGGGTCGCTCGGGAACCGCTCGCGCCGGCACCTCCGCGGCGGCCGAGAGGGGTTCTGGCATGATCTTTGGATTTGGCCTAGAACCCCGGGGCTGGCCCCGGCAACACAAGGCGAGGTTGGCGGCCGCGGTTTGCGGGTCGGGCCGTAGCGAGAGGCGGCAAGCGGGTGAAGACCTACCTCGTCACATTCCTAGTCGCCCTGGGCATCTCTGCCTTGTTGACGCCGGCCGTGCTGCGTTTGGCGCGGCACATGCAGCTCTTCGATCCGCCGGACGGGGAGCGTAAGGTCCACGCGGGAGAGATCCCCCGTCTGGGTGGAATCGCAATCGCTGCGGGCTTTTTGGCCCCGCTCTTGGCCTTGGTCGGCTGGCACAACCAGGTCGCCGAGGACTTGCTACGGGAGCCGAACCGCTCGATCGCCTTTCTCATCGGCTTTCTGGCCATCGTGACGCTGGGCCTGGTCGACGACCTGCGCGGCATGAAGGCGCTGCCCAAGCTGACGGTGCAGATCGCCGTCGGCGTCGTGCTCTGGGCTGGCGGGCTGTCGTTCGACCGCATTACGGTCCTCGACGAGCCGTTTCAGCTCGGCCTCTGGAGCCTGCCATTCACCGTGATCTGGGTGGCGGCGCTGGTCAACGCCATGAACCTCATCGATGGCCTCGACGGCTTGGCCGGCGGCATCGCGTTTTTCGCGGCCATCTCGCTGTTCACCATCGCACTGCTCGACGGCAACGGCCCCCTGGCGCTCTTCGCGGCGGCAATCGGTGGCAGCGTGCTCGGCTTCTTGCTCTACAACTTCTCACCGGCGCTCATTTTCATGGGCGACACCGGCAGCATGGCCTTGGGCTATATCTTCGCCGCGTGCTCGTTATGGAGCGCCGGCAAGCGCAGCACGACGCTGTCGCTGCTGCTTCCGGTCGTGGCCCTTGGCATCCCGATCTTGGACACGACGTTCGCCGTGGTGCGCCGAACCTTGGCGCGCCGTTCGCCATTCTCCAGCGATCGCGGACACATACATCACAGGCTGCTCGACCTGGGCCTTAACCAGCGCCAGGCGGTGCTGATCCTTTATCTCATCTGCGTCTGCCTGACGGCGGCCGCCATCCTGGTACGGGCCACCGATGACCTCAGCTGGGCGATCACCATCATCAGCTTGCTGCTCGCGCTCACTGGCGTCAGCCACGCCCTGCGCCGGCGCAACGCCATGAACGCGCCGGCCAAACCCGACCCGCTGCCGACTGAGCTTGAATCGCCGCAGTCCAATGGGGAGTGACTAGGAGCCGCGCGGGTGGTGCCGATCGACCACCTGTCGCAGCCGCTCGCCCTGGACTTGCGTGTAGATCTGCGTGGTGCCGATGTCGGCGTGGCCGAGCAAGGTCTGCACCACGCGCAGGTCGGCGCCGCCAGCGAGCAGGTGCGTCGCGAACGAGTGGCGCAGCTTGTGGGGCGAGATCGGTTGGTCGATGCCAGCGGCGTCGGCGTGCCGTCGCAGCAGCTTCCAGAAACCCTGACGCGTCATCCGCCGACCGCGACCGTTGACGAAGAGATCTTGGCGGGCCTCGGCACCACCGAGCTCGCCGCGCGGCCCTTCGAGGTAGCGGCGCAAGGCGACCAGCGCCGCGTCGCCGATGGGCACAAGGCGCTCCTTGCGCCCTTTGCCCAGGGTGCGCACCAGACCGCGCTGCAGGTCGAGGTCCTCCAGGCGAAGGCTACAGAGCTCGCTGACGCGCAGACCGGTGGCGTACAGAGTCTCCAGCATTGCGGTATCGCGAATCGCGCGGGCGCTGGTGAGCCCAGGGCTGTGGAGCAGCCGCTCAACCTGCTCGGTGCTCAGGACGCGCGGCAGCGGGCGCGGCAAGGTGGGTCGCTCGAGCAGCGCTGCCGGGTTGTCGCTGACATCGCCGAAGTCGACGAGGTAACGAAAGAAGCTCCGCAGCGACGACAAGTGGCGAGCGATGCTGCGCCCGTGCAGCTCCGAGTCGTGGAGGTCGCTCAGATACTCAGCGAGCACTTCGGCCGTGACCGACGTCGTCGCCTTGAGGCCAGGCTGGTCATCGCACCAGGCGCGGAAGCGTTCGAGGTCGCGGCCATACGCCAGCGCCGTGTTCCGCGCGAGGTTGCGCTCGAGCCGGACGTGGGCCAGGAACTCATTGATGGCGCTGGCGATCGGCCGTCCGGGCATGGTGCCAAGGCTGGCAGAGCCGTGGCCCTCGTCCAGATTTCTCAAGGAGACGAGGCCGACGCCAGCCGCCCATTGCGACACCAACAGAAGAGTTGGGTTCAGGTCGGGTCGAGCAAGGCGCGCGCCCGCTGCGTCAGCTCGGCCAGCACGGCGTGGGCCTGTCGCGGGCTCAGCTCGTCGACATCACACGCTGCGAGGTCGGCGATGGCGACGCGGAGCCGCTCGGTCCGCGCGGCATCGTGGACTGTGGGCTGCGCCTCTGGGACAGGCCGCGGCCCAAAAAGCGCCAGTTGGCCGACGTCGCGCCCGCGCCTTGGGCGTATGGCGCCGTGTTCGCGGCCATCGGGCGCGGCCGTCATCGCGTCGAGCACCTCGCGAGCGCGCCGCAGCACGGGCGCCGGCAGACCGGCAAGACGCGCTACGGACAGGCCGTGGGAGCGGCTGGTGGGCCCCGGCTGCAGGGTGTGAACGAAGACGACATCGTCACCGATCTCGCGTACGGCGACGTGGGCGTTGGCCAGCGCCGTGAGCCGGCCAGCGAGGGCTGTGAGCTCGTGGTAGTGGGTGGCGAACAGGACCAGGGCGCGGGTGGCGTCGTGGAGGTGCTCGATCACCGCCTGCGCAATGGCCATGCCGTCGTCGGTCGAGGTGCCGCGGCCGACCTCATCGAGCAGGACCAGGCTGCGGGGTCCGACCGCGGTCAAGATCGCCGCCGTCTCGCGCATCTCGACCATGAACGTCGAAGCGCCGCCAGCGATGTCGTCCGCGGCGCCAATGCGGGTCATCAAGGCGTCGAGCACCGGCAGACGCGCCGCGCTCGCCGCGACAAAGCCCCCGATCTGGCTACAGATCGCCGCCAACGCGATCTGCCGCATCAGGGTCGACTTGCCGGCCATGTTGGGGCCGGTCAGCAACAGCACGCGGACGCCGTCGGGCGCGAGTGCGAGGTCATTGGCCACGAAGGCGCCGCGCGGCAAAGCGTTCTCGACCACCGGGTGCCGGGCCGCGACGAGCTCCAGGCTGCCATCGCTGGACAGCTCGGGCCGCACAAAGCCCTGCCGGGTGGCGACTTCGGCGAGGGCGGCGTGCAAATCGAGCTCGGCGAGGGCGGCTCCGATCCTGCGCAGCGTCTCGGCGGCGCCAGCGACCCGGCCGCACAGGGCCTGCCAGAGCGCCGTCTCGCGCGCGAGCCGGTCGCCCTCGGCGTGCTGCAGCCGCACCTCGAAGTCGGCCAGTTCGGGCGTGCCGTAGCGCTCGACATGTTTGAGCGTCTGGAGCCGCCGCAGCTCGCCCGGCACCTTGTCGTGGCGCGACCGGCTGATCTCGATGCCCCAGCCGGTGAGGCGGTTATGGCGGACCTTGAGCCCGGGCAGGCCGAGCTCGAGACGCAGGCGCTCCTGGTAGGCCTCGGCCCAGGCGTCGGCGTCGGTCAGCAGCCCGCGGGCATCGTCCAGCGCCGCGTCATAGCCGACACGGATCACGCCGCCCTCGGCGATGGCGTTGCGCGGCTCGGGCTCCAGGGCCCGTTCGAGGTCGGCGGCCAACTCCTCGGCGCCGCCAAGCGCTTCGGCCAAGGCGTCGAGCCTCTTCGCCGCGGCCCGAACGCCGTCGAGCGCATGCAGCAGGCTCGGCAAGATCGCCAAGGTGTCGCGCACCCGGCCCAGCTCGCGTGGCGTGATCAGCCCGACGCAGGCGCGTCCGGCGCAGCGCTCGAGGTCTGCGGCGCCGGCCAGCTGCGCCCGCAGCGCGGCACGCACCGCCCCCGCTTCGTGGAGCGCGGCCACCGCGTCGTGACGCTCGCCGATGGCCCCGGCGTCGGCCAAGGGGGCGAGCAGCAGGCCACGCAGCAACCGACTGCCAGCTGCGGTCGCGCAACGGTCGAGGATGCCGATCAGCGCGCCTTGTGGGCCACCGCTGCGGCTGCTGGCGACCAGCTCGAGGTGCTGAACCGTCTCGCGCCCAAGTCGCAGCTGCGGCACCTCGTCGAGCGGCCGAGGCAACGAGAGCAGTCCCAGCGAAGCCGGCCGCAGCTCGGCGAGGTAGGCTCGCAACAGGGACAGGGCCAGCGACGCAGGATCATCGCGCGCCGCGCGGCGGGCCTCGGGCTCAAGATCGCGCTCGGTTTGCAGCGCCGAGCGAAGCGCAACGACCCCGGCCAGCTTGGGCCCGAGACCGCGGGCGATGAGCACCTCGCGCGCCTCGCAACGCCCAAGCAGCACGTCGAGGGCGCTCGGGTGAGGCAGCACGCCGACGCGCAGCGCGCCGGTCGAGACGTCGGCCATGGCGACACCGAGCGTGACACCGGGGCCGGCAGCGACCGCGACGAGGTGGTTGGCACGGCGGGCGTCTAGCGCCTCGGGCTCGAGGGCGACGCCGGGCGTAATGACCCGCTGGACGCCGCGCTTGACGATGCCCCTCACCAGCCGCGGGTCCTCCAGCTGCTCGACGACGGCGATGCGGTGTCCGGCCGCGATCAGCCGTTCGAGGTGCGGCTCCATGGAGAAGTGCGGAAAACCGCACATCGGGATCGGCCGCGGGTCGCGCTTGTTGCGCGACGTCAGGGTCATGTCGAGCAGCGGCGCCACGACGAGCGCGTCTTCGAAAAACAGCTCGTAGAAGTCGCCGAGCCGAAAGAAGATCAGGCAGTCCGGGTGGAGACGCTTGGCGTCCAGCACCTGCCGCATCACGGGCGTCTGCGTCGCGGGGTTGGCGTCGCCTGTGGTCAGCCAGTGGACCGCGCCCGACATCGGCTCGCCGTCCGGCGCAACGCTGGTCACTGGCTCGGGATCGCTGCCGCCGGCCGCCGTCTGCGCCTCCTCGTCGACGTCGGCCACACCCTCCGCCATCGCCTAACGCCCCGCGGTGCAGTGCAGGACGCGATCCAGCGTCGGTCCTTGGGTCTCGCCGGCCGTCGCCGCTGGGCAGGTCAAGGTCTCAAGCCAGCGCCAGCCAGTGTCGGCACGGGCCACGATCTCTGCGGTCGCGCCCCGGGCGACGGTGCTGCAGCTGCGGGCAGCCATGCCAGGCAGCAACACCTGCGGCTCCAGACGTCCGTCGATGAGCACCTCGACCGCGGCCAACTCCCCATCACAGGTCGCGGCCTCGACGCGAATCTGCACGTCGCAGACGGTCACAGGACAGCTCCCGCCCGCAGCGGCGCAGGCGCAGTCGGTCGCCAGTGGCAACGGATCAAGCGTTGGCGCTTCCGCAGCGCACGCCGCAGCGGCGCCGCAGAGCACCGCGAGGGCCAGGCGCCTCGACAAGGCACGCCACGGGGCCGCCGGCGCACTCGCAGCTGCCGCTGTGCCTCCGCCGATGGTCATGGCTCGCCTCCATCTGCCGCTGCCGGCGCTCCAAGGAGGATGTGGCCTGCGGCGGCCGGCCGTCAATCGCTTGCCGGGCCCACACCGCTGGTGCAGGCTGCGCGGTCGATGCGGAGGAAGGCGACAATGGCTCGATGGCGGCTCTGGTGCGGCAGGAACATCTACCACCTCGCGTTCACACTCACGGCATGGGTGTTGGCTAGCGCTTGCGGCGGCCCCTTCCAGGTCGAGGCCGAGCGGCCGCTGGCCGAGGAGATCTCCCTGCCGCCGGGTATCGTCGTCATGCCGGTGGCCGCCATGAGCCACAAGGCGGGGGCGATCGAGGTTGCGGTGCGCAGTAGCGACACCGCAGCGTGGCTGCTCGACAACACCGAGTTGACGGTCCTCGGACCGCTCGACTTCAAGACCCTCAAAGAGGTCGACGACGCCAACCTGGTCTCGACCGACACCGACCTCAGCACGCGCTCGGACACCGAGCGAATCGATCTCGCAGGGTGGTGGTCGATCCACATCTTGGTCACCGAGAGCCGCGCCAACTCGAGCCGCCGCATCGTCGACACCAACGCGAGCGCCGAGGGCAAGACGGTCTCGAATGTGGCCGGCATTGAGTCCCAGCTCCGCATGGAGCTGACGGTGCGCGAAGCCATGCGTGGCCGCGTGCTGGCGCAGGTGGTGCTCATCGGCAACGACGAGCTGCTGCACGGCGGCACGCCCGGCGACCCGCGACCGATCATCCGGCAACTGATCGAGCGCGGCTTGGCGATGGTGTTCGAACCGGTGCTTGAGCGGTTGCAACCCTCGCCGCAGCGGCGGATTCGCAGCGCGCAGGCCCTGCCGTCGGCACCGGCGTTGATGGCCCTTGGGTTCCTGAACCTGCCGAGCCTCGCCGAGTCCATGGCCGCACGGAAGGAGTTCGAGCGTGAGACGGCGATGATCGGCGTCTGGGAGCGTCTGTTCCCAGATCTGCCGCCGCAGGTCACGATCCCGGCCACGCGCAACCCGGGCGTCCTGATGCTGCAATCGACACTGCCGCTGGAGCGCTTCGACATCGTGATGGCCATCGATGGCCACCAGGTCCGCGACCGCTACCAGCTCGATAGGCGGCTACGGGTATGTGGGCCGACCTGCCGAGCCACCCTCTGGCGCAGCGGGGCGCAGGTCGAACTCCCGCTGAATCTGCCGCCCGTGCCGCGGCCGGTCGCGAACTGAGCTTGACCGCGAAGCCAAGGCCGGCGGCAGAACAGCAGCCGCTCTTCGCAGGGCAAAGGCAACCGTCTCGGAGGGGCGGCCCAGGACAGGTGGTCAGCGGAACCGTTCAAACAGTCCTGTTTCGCAGTGATGATGCTAATTTCGCGGTCATCGATCTCCTGACGGAGGCGGGCGCCAAGGTACGGGCGCGCGGACGATTGGCGGGTCTGCTGCCGGGCGAGACGGCGCGACTGGTCGGTGGCTACGTCGTCGATCCACGCTTTGGCCGTACCTTTCTGGCAGACGAGGTGCGCGCCGACGCGCCAACCTCCGCCGAGGGCGTCGCCATGATGCTGGCGGGACTTGGCGCCAAGGGCATCGGCGCACGCACGGCGCAGAAGGTCGTCGCGGCGCTTGGACCAAACGCGCTGCAGCGGCTGCGCGACGAGCCAGAATGCCTCGCCGAGGTGCCCGGGCTCGGCGCAACGCGCGCGGCAGCGCTGCGACAGGCGCTGGCTGGCCACGGCGCCAATGCCCAGACCGAAGCAGCGCTGCACGCCCTGGGGCTCGGGCCAGCCCTGGTTGCCCGCTGTGCCGAGCGCTGGCCGCAAGACGCGGCCACCCGGTTGCGTAGAGACCCCTACGTGGGAATCGGCCAGGTGCGCGGCTACGGCTTTGGCCATGCCGACGCACTGGCCCGCCGGCTTGGCCACCGCAACGACGCCCCGGAGCGGCTCGGCGCGGGCGCCCGCGCGGCGCTGCAAGCGCTGATCCAAGACGGCCACACGGCGCCTCCAGAAGCTGCGGTGCTTGCCCGCACAGAGCGGCTGCTCTCCGTCGAGCCAGCGGCGGCGGTGGCGGGGCTAGAGGCGCTGCTGGGGCGGGGCCTGGCGCTGCGGCTACAGGTCGCACAAGAGCCCGAGACCCGATGCGCCCTTGCGGAGGCGCTGATCGCCGAGCGCGACCTCGCGATCGGCCTACTGGCGCTCGGCATGGCGGCGCCGCCCCCGGCCGCATCTCCCACTTCGGGCACAGGGATGGCGACGGGACCGGGGGAGACCCATTCAGCGGAGGCCGAACGGATCGAACTCGCGGCGGCGACGCTCGGCGTTGTGCTCGCCAAGGAGCAGCGGCAGGCCATCGCGGCGGCGTTGCGCGGCGGCTTTCAGGTGGTCACCGGCGGCCCAGGCACCGGCAAGACGACGCTGGTTCGAGGGATCTTGGCCGCGCTCGGCGACGCCGGTCGCGTGCTGTTGGCGGCGCCGACGGGGCGGGCGGCGCGCCGGCTCGGCGAGGCGACGGGGCTGCCGGCGAGCACCCTGCACCGCATGCTTGGCTACGATCCGCGGACGCAGCGCTTCGAACACGACGCCCGCAACCCCCTCGCCGCCGATCTGGTCATCGTCGACGAGGCCTCCATGCTCGATGTCGTGCTCGCCGCGGCCTTGGTCTGCGCCTTGCCGCCGCACTGCGCGCTGGTGCTGATCGGCGACGTCGACCAGCTGCCGAGCGTCGGCGCGGGCGCGGTGCTGCAGGACGTCATCGCCGCCGAGGTCGGTACCCTGACCCGGCTGAGCCGCGTCTTTCGTCAGGGCGAGCGCTCCGCCATCGTCGACGCCGCCTTTGCCATCCTACAGGGCGAGATGCCCGAAGGGTGCCGCGATCCGAGCGGCGACTTCTTCTTGCTCCTGCGCGATACGGGTGCTGAGGTCGCGCGCACCGTGGTCGAGGTGGCCGCCAGGCGCTTGCCGCAGCGCCTCGGGCTCGACTTGCGCCGCGACATCGCCGTCTTGGTGCCGATGCACCGCGGCCCCTGTGGGACGCGGGCGCTCAACCTCGGTCTCGCCGCCGCCATGATCGGCAGCGACCTCGAGCCGGACGCCGCGTCGGGGCGCCCGACCGACCTGTTCGACTTCGACAGCGCTGCGACGTCGCAGCAAGCGCCCAACGACGAGCGTCGGCCACTCCAGGCCGGCGACAAAGTGCTGCAGATGCGCAATCACCCGGAGCTCGACCTCTTCAATGGCGATGTCGGCGTCGTGGTCGGCCGAAACGCGCGCGGCCTGCTGGTGCGTTTCGCCGAGCGTGAGGTCTGCGTCGAGGGCGAGGCACAGGCCGACCTCGAGCTGGCCTGGGCGATGACGGTCCACAAGGCGCAAGGCAGCGAGGTGCCGGCGGTGGTCATCGGGCTGGACGACAGCCACCACCTGCTGCTCGACCGCCACCTGCTCTACACGGCGGTGACGCGTGCTCGCCGCCTCGCCGTCGTGGTCAGCACCCGCAGCGCGCTGCAACGCGCGCTCAGCCTTTCGGCGCCCCGTGGCCGCGCAACCTTGCTGCAGGCGCTCTTGCGAGGCCAGGACGTGAGCGTCGTCGAAGGGCGGGCCCGGCCATGACGAAAGTAACGGCGCTGCGCGGCGCAGAAGCGGCATTGCAGCGCCGCGCTGAGGGCGCTTCGACGCCCGCCGAGTCACCGCCAACCGAGGCGCTGCAGCGGACACTTGGCGAGCTGAAAGCGTTCGGCCAGGCACTCGGGCCGCTGGACGAAGGGCTGCTGCGCTGGCTCGAGCACCTGCTGCTCGGCGATCGGTCGGGGACCTGCACAGGGCTGCCGCAGGCCCGCGCGCAGGGCTGGCCGGAGATGCTGCGGGCGGCGCCGACGAGCGATCTCGGCTCTGAGGCGCTGCGATTGCTGGTGCAGCTTCGCCACTTCGACGGCCACGACCCGCTGACGCTGCTGCGGTCGCCGCTGCTGCTGCCGCCGCCGCCGCACGACGCCGGCACCGAGGTCCCGGAGCTCGCAGGCCTTGCGCTGGCCGACGCCAGCGACGTGCCGCTGCACAGCATCGACGCCCACGATCCCCACGAGATCGACGATGCGCTCTGGGCCGAGGCCGCTGGCGACGGCACCCTGCTCACCATCGCCATCGCCCTGCCGGGTCGCTGGTTGCCGATCGGGTGCCCAGCCGATCAGGCGGCGTGCGCGCGCGGTGCCGCCCTCTACCACCCGCGCCACCACGCGCCGCTGCTCGATCCGCGGGCCATCGCTGAGCGCGGCTCGCTGCGCGCTGGCGAGCGACGGGAGGCGCTGCTCTTGCGCCTGCGCGTGGCAGGTGACGGTACGCTGGCGGTCCTGCATGCCGGCCCGGCGTGGGTGCGGGTCCGGGCGAACCTGAGTTTCCAAGACGCGGACGCCGCGCTCGCCGGGCCGTCGCCCCCAGGCTGGCTGCAAGAGGCCTTCGCCGCGACGCAGCGCTCCGAGCGGCAGCGGATCGAGCGCGGCGCGTTTCTGCTCTACCGCGACGATGTCGACCTGCGAGCGCCTTCCTTTGCGGTGCCCCGGCTGGAGCCCGCACCGCAGGCGGCGCCGGCGCGGCGCGTCGTCAGCGAGGCGATGGTGCTGGCCGGCGTCGCCGCGGCGCGGCTGTGCGGCGAACGCCGGCTGGCGGTGCCTTACCGGCACCAGAGCTTCGGGCGGCGGCCGAGCCTGCCGCCGGGGCTCTACCACGAGCCAGCGGACGTCCACAGCATCCTGCGCTGTATGGGCGCTGGCGGCACCGACACGGCGCCGCGCAGCCATCTGCAGCTCGGCGTCGATGGCTACGTCCAGATCGGCAGCCCGCTGCGGCGCTACGGCGACCTGCTGGCGCAGCAGCAGCTCCTGGCGGTCCTGGCGGGAAAGGCGGCGCCTCGCCATGCCAGCGGCGTGGCGGAGGCCATCGCGCGCTCGGCGGAGCGCCGGCAGCAGCTGCGGGCGGCCGAACGCCAAGGGCGCCGCACGTTCGGCCTGCTGCGGCTCTGCCAAGAGCCGCCGGGCCGGGCGCAGCGGGCCCAGATCATCGAGGCGAAGGGTTCGAGTTGTCGGGCCTTGATGCCCGACTGGGCGCAGGAGGTCGAACTGCCGCGCCTCAGCGGTGCCGTCGGCGCCTGGCTGCGGGTACGGATCGGTGCGATCGACGTCGCCTCGGGCCGTGTGGAGGCCGAGCCCATCTGAGGCCGAGCGGCCCGGTCCTTGGGCGCGGTGGCACGCAGGCGCCGGTTGGGCTATGCTGTGGTTGGTGGGTGCCCGCCCCGCGGTCCCGAAGGGAAGTCCATGACCCAAAGCGACGCCGCGAGCCCGACCCTGAGCGCCAGGCTGCTGATTGCGACGCCCAATGTGCGCGATCCCTTCTTCGCCCGGACGGTCATCCTGTTGATCGACCACGATCACGAGGGGGCCTACGGAGTCGTGCTCAACCGCCGGGCTGATCCGCCGCTTGGTGACTTGCTGCGCCGGCTCGAGCTCGACAATCCCCGCCATCTGCAGCGGGCGCCGGTGTGGTGGGGTGGACCGGTCCAGCCCGAGGCGGGCATCGTCGTCTACCTCCATGAACAGGGCCTGGCGGCCTACGAACCGGCGGTCGAGGTGACCCCCGAGTTGCGCGTCAGCTGGTCGATGGACCTGCTGCGCGACGTCTCGAAAAACCTCGGACCGAGTGTCTTTGCGCTCTACCTCGGCAGCGCCGGCTGGGGCCCTGGACAGCTGGAGCGCGAGCTCGACGAGGGGGCTTGGATCCCCGTCGAGCTCAACCATCGCTTGTTGTTCCGCGACAACGGCGAGTCGACCTGGGCAGACGCGTTGGCGGACATCGGCGCCGCGCCATCCACCATCCCGATGGGTGACGCAGCGCGGGCCTAGCTGGACGGGAGGGCGACCGAGGTGTCGAGCGGCGCAAAAGACCTGCCCGCAGTGTTGCAGCGCTATGCCATGGAGCGCGAACTCCTGGCGGTGGTGGTGGGCGGCAAATCGGCCATCGACATGCTGCGCCTGCGCGCCGCCAACGCCGAGGAGGCCTACCGCTTCTTGCAGCGGTATGGCTTCAATCTCCAGGTGTTGTCACAGCGTGCTGCGCTGGAGCGGCTGCGCAGCGACGCCATCGGCTTCTGCCGGGGCGTTCTGCTAGCCGCTTGCGGCGACGTCGACGTCCCAGCCCGCTTCGATGGCATGGATCCCCTTGAGATCATGATCCTCGCTTCCCGCGCGACGCACACACGGCCGGGGGTGGGCGAGGACAAGACCGCGCAGCTCGAGAGCGCCTGGGCATGTTCGCTTCTGCGCGTGATGCACACCTTTGCCCACGCCGAGAACTACTTTCAGCTCGCGTACTACCAGGAGATCCGCAGCGCCATCTTACAGCGCTTCATCGAACAGGTTCACGTCGCCGACGATGGCACCCAGGTCCTCGTCGGCCGAAGCTGCGACGTGCCCCTGCTGCGCTTTGAGGTCAAGGAGGCCAAGCCGATCCGGTCTGTCGTGCTCAAGCTCCTGCAGAAGGAGGAGAACGTCGCCTACGACCTCTTCGACCACATCGGCGTACGCATCGTGGTCGAGCGCCCTGTCGATGCGCTCTTCGTAGTGCGGGCGCTGGTCGAAGAGCACACGGTGGTCTTTCCGAACATCAAGCCGACGCGCTCGCGCAACACCTTGATCGACATCGAGGCGCTGGCGGCGCACGTCGAGACGATGGCTGAGGCGCTGGCGGCGGGTGCCATCGACGAGGCGGCGGCGCTGCAGTCGGTGGCCCTCTTCGCCTCGCCGCCGGAGACGACGGCGCAGACCGAGTGGAACCGCCACTCCAGCGCCAACTACAACTCGATACAGTTCACCTGCCGCCAGCTGATTCGCCTGCCGAATCCGCTCTATGAGCGGCTCGAGCGGGCGCGGGACGTGGCGCTGGCGACCCTCGAGGGGCCGGCGCTGGCGACGATGCTCGCCTCGCTCGACACGGTCGGCGTCGACCGCGAGATCCAGTTCTTCTTCCCTTACGAGGTCCAGATCATGGATCGCGCAGCCAACGAGGCCGCCAGTGTCGGGCGCGCGTCGTACGGCGAGTACAAGGAGCGCCAGGTCGAGGCGGTGCGGCAGCGCGTCCTTGGCCGCGTGCTGGAGCTGATGGCGGTGCCGGCCTCGGCGCGCGAGCGTCGACGGCTACGGACCACGGCCGAGCTGCGCACGCTGCGCGAGATGATCGCGGAGGCGGAGTGTGGCGAGGGCTGAGGCCGACGAGCCAGCCCCGGCCACGGCATGGCCCGGCGATCCGCTCCTCTGCTGGCCGAGCGACGAAGCGCACTACGGCCGGCGCTTGCTCAGCTATGCCGCTGGTTTGCGCCTGATGCAGCGGCTCTGCGACCGTCCGCCGAGCGCACCAGACGTGCTGATGGTGGTCGAGCACCCGCCCACCATCACCCTGGGCCGGCGCGGCGGCGCAGCCAATATCCACGGCCGCTTGCTGCACGGCGCCGACGGCGAGGCGCGGCAAGTCGCCGTCCACGAGGTGGCGCGCGGCGGCGACGTGACCTGGCACGGGCCGGGCCAGCTGGTGGTCTACCCGATCGTGCAGTTGACGCGCCTGCAAGGCCCCATCGGCCGCGGCCCTCTTGGTGACCTGCCGGCGCTGGTGCGTGGGCTCGAAGAAGCCATCATCGAAGCCTGTACGATGATAGGTCTTGTCACCTGTTTACGTGCTGGCTTCAGCGGGGTCTGGATCGACGAACGCACCAAGCTGGCCAGCATCGGCGTCGGCGTGCAGCGGGGCTGGTCGCTGCATGGCCTGGCGCTGAACGTCGAACCGCGGCTGGAGGGCTTCGACCTCATCACGCCGTGCGGGTTGCAGGGCGTCCAGATGAGCAGCATCCGTCGCGAATTCGAGCGTACGGGCCGAGGCCCTCCGCCCTGGTCAGTGGTCGAGTCGGCGTTGCTTACAGCGCTCTGTCGGCGGCTGCGCCGCCGCTCCGCTGAGGAGCTCGCTGCCCCGCGCGAAGACGAAACGACGGCGGAGATGGCTGGAGAAGTCGCACTTCCCGACCAGGTCGCGCCGGTCTCAGGCGCTGGCTGACGCCGCAGCGGTCGGCGCGAGCAGGAGCTCGGCGAGGACGGCGCCGCAGGGGCGCAAGAACTGGTGACCGACGCCGGGCAGCCGGACGAGGCGCCCATGCGGCAGCGCGGCTGCGAGGGCGGCGCAGACCGCCTGCGACTCGCGGGTCGTATCGGCACCGAAGAGGACCACAGTCTCCACGCGCAAACAGGAGAGCTCCTCTCTTGTTGTGAGGTCTTGCGATCCGCTCTTGACCTCGAGCTCGGTGCGGCGGGCGCCGGCCAGCAGCGCGTTCTGCACCTTCGGCGGCAGGTCGCGCCAGAAGCCTTGGCGATTCCAGTAGTCGACCAGCCACTCCATGGCCTGCTCGTCGGCGCCGGCGGCGAAGGGCTGAAGGCACTGCGCCTCGAGCAAGCGCGGTCGGGCATCGGGCGTCGAGGGATCGTCCAGCAGGTGCCAGCAGATGGGCTCACCGAGAATGAGCCGGTCGAGGCGGCCGGGGTGGCTTAGCGCCCAGCGCAGGGCAAGCAAGGCGCCGTAGGAGTGGCCGAAGAGCTGCCGGGCGCCGGTCTGCGCCATCAGGGCGTCCAGCCACGCGAGGTCGAAGTCGAGGGCGGACGCCGGCACCGACGAATCCGCGGGCCCGCCGAACGACGGTAGTTGCGGCGCCACGATCGCGAGCGAGGCTGGTCCATGGGCACCGAGCGCGGCTGCGAGCGGGCGAAAGGCCGCCGCTGAGTCCGCGGAGCCGTGAAGACAGAGGAGCGTTGGTGCCCCGGCGGCGGCCTCCGCTTGCCAGACCTCGGTGGCGACGCCAGCGCAGTCGAGGCGCTGCGCCGGCGCGCGAGGCGGCTGTGTTGTCGCGTCTTGGTTGCTCACTCTGGGTCGCAGATCCCGTCGCAGGTGGACTCGATCTGGCCACCTTTGCGCAGGAAGCGGTCGACCTGCTCCATCGACGCCGGCAGCCCGCGTTGGTCGTTGTGGGCCGGGTTCTCGCTCGTCACCGGGGCGCCGAGGAGGTCGGGCTGCGGCAGGCCGAAGTCCCACTCGACCAGCGCTGAGCCCGCGATCGGTCCGGGCTTGGGCGTCAGGCCGTAGATCGGGCGCGGCGAAGGCGAGAGCAGCGGCAGGCCGAGCGCGCGCGCTTGGAAGTGGCTGGCGAAATTCGGCACCGACGTGTCGGCGACCGCGACGTGTTGCAAGAGGGCCCGACTGGCCGGCGCGCCCTTGAGGGACGGTGCCGCCAGCTCCTCGAGCCAGATCACCGGATCGACGCGATCGAGCACGGTCTGGAGCAGCAAGGTGAGGTCGAACGCCGAGGCGGGATCGCCGGCCGCGAGTTGGAAGAGGCCGAGGAAGGGACCGAAAGGCGCAGCGCGCGACATCATCTGGCCAAAGCCGACCGCACCGACGGCGAGCACAGCGCGCTCGATGCGCGGCGAGAGCGCGAGGAAGGTGGTGCCCAGGATGTGGCCCTGGCTGATGCCGTAGAAGTACAGCCGCTCAGGGTCGAGCAGCGGCTCCCCGGTCGGGCCTTGAAGCGCGGGCAGACTCAGCAATGTGGTCGAGAGGGCCTCGGTCAGCGCGAGCTGATTGGCCATCGCCTGATGGACGCGGTCGACAAAGGCCAGCGCCCCGCTCGGATCGGCGAAGATGCCACCGATGAGGGCCTGACGGTCGGGCACCGACATGCCCCACCAATCGACGGCGGCGACGACGAACCCGTGCTTGCTGGCGAGATCGAGGCCGAAACCTCCCGCCTCGGAGCGATTGCCAAAAAAGCCGTGCCCGAACTGGAGGATGCGCGCCCGGCCGCCGATGAGCTGCCCCGCAGTACCCTCCAAGACGCTGCGGGGGATCCAAATCGTCGCCGGTACTTCCACGCTGCCGTTCTGCGCCACCTGGCCTGCTGCGTCGCGATGCAGCGGCGCGGCCGGTGCCGCCGATTGCAGAAAAAGCGGCACGGTGAGCCGCAGCTCGACCCGCCGGCCAAGAGGTCCGCTCGCCGGCTCATCGACCGCCAGCGCCGTCGCGGCTACTGGCAACGCCGCGAACGATGCGAGGGCCGCAGCCCGCACGGTCAAGAGGTCGGCTGTGACGAAGTCTTTGGCTTCGGTGGTGAAACTCCAGGCGAGGAGGAGGTCGTCGGCTGGGACGCCGGCGTCTGCCAACGGCTTCAGCACCGTCGTCTGCAACCAACATGCGGCGGCGTCCTTGCCGCCAGCCTGGGCCACGGCGCGCAAGGCGGCAAAGGTCGCCGGGCTGGTGTGCGGCTTCTGATCGGCGCGCAGGACCGCCCCCTCGCCGCCCTTGATCCGCAACCCGACGGCATAGGTGCGCCCAAAACCGAGCGGGCGCAGCGGCCGGAGCGCAAGGGCTCGGCCGGGGTCTTTCCCTTCCATTCTGTCATCGTAATCGATGAAATGAGGGATGAACTCGCCTGTTGTGACGTCCAGGATCAGCGTGGGATGGCTCGCCAAGGCGCTGGCCTTCGGGTCGCGCGCGCCGTCGGCGAGGGGGTAGCCGACGCCCGCCGGCACCGCGAAGCCGCCAGGCGCCCGGACGGCGATGGTCGGCAGGCGCGAGAAGCCGTCGGCGGGCTTGCGGCCGAGAAAGTCGATGGCCGTGCCGCTCTCGTGGTGGAAGGGCAGGGCCGCCGTCGGCACCTGCAGCCGCATCGCACCCTGGCTCTCCGGCGCTGCTCGGCGGTAGACATCGGCTGGCCAGGGCAGCAAGCAGTCGCCCCACTCCGGCGCCAGCGGGTTGCAGCCTGCGGGTGTCGGCGGTGGAGCCTGGAAGTCTGCGCAGGAATTTGCCTGTTGCGTCGGATCGTCGGTGTCGGCGCCGCACGCCCACGCGGTGGCCAGCGTGACGTAGAGCGTCGCGATGCGCGCCTGCGCCTGTGGGCGGTGGCCCGACCGGACATCGAGTTCTTGATTACCAGCCACAGGTTTTCCCTTGGTTTTGGGTGCGGAGGAAGGCGTGCAGGGGCGCGAAGTAGTCCAAGATCGCCGACGCGTCCATCTTGGTCTCACCGCTGAGCGCGGCCAGGGCCTCGGGCCAGGGCTGGGCGCGACCCATCGCCATCATCGCTTGCAGCTTCTTGCCGGCCGCAGCCGAGCCATGGATCGAGCACAGGTGCAGCGGTCCTTGGTGGCCGGCCTCCTTGCAGAGGGCGCGGTGGAACTGGAACTGCAGGATATGGGCCAAGAAGTAGCGGGCGTACGGCACCGAGGCGGCGACGTGGTACTTGGCGGCGGCGTCAAAGGCGTCGTCTCCACGGGGGCTCGGCGGCGCCACGCCTTGGAGCTGACGGCGCAGGGCCCACCAGTTCGCGTTCCAGGCCTCCTTGCCGGTGGCGCCCGAGAAGACCTGCCAGCGCCAGCGATCGACCAGCAGGCCGAAGGGCAGGAAGGCGACCTTCTCGACCGCCCGCTGCATCAGGAAGTTGAGCTCGGAGCGCGCGCCACCAGGCGAGAGGCCTAGCTTGTCGAGGTAGGCCGGCGTGACCGACAGGGCGATGGTGTCGCCGAGGGCCTCGTGAAAGCCGTCGTTGGCGCTGTCGGCGAAGAGCGGCGGCTGCGCCTTGTAGGCGCGCTGGTAGACGTTGTGGCCGAGCTCGTGGTGGACGGTGACGAAGTCCTCCTCGTTGATCTCGATGCACATCTTGATGCGCAGGTCGTCCTGGAAGTCGAGATCCCAGGCGCTGGCATGGCACTGGACCTCGCGGTCGCGCGGGCGCTGCAGCAGCGAGCGCTGCCAGAAGGTCTCGGGCAGCGCGGGGATGCCGAGCGATGTGAAGAAGGCCTCACCGTGCCGCACCATCTGCTCCGGCGTGGTCTTGCGCTCGACCAGCACGTCAGAGAGCGAGCGCGCCCGCTTGCCCTTGCCAGCGCCCGTCGGCGGCTCAGGCCAGAGCAAGTCGAGGCGCCACAGCCAATCCTGCGCCCACATGTTGCCGAGCAGGTGCGCTGGGATGGGTCCGGTCTCGGCGACGACATCGGGGTAGCGCTCGTGGAGGCGGGAGCGAGCGAAGCAGTGCAGGTCGCGGTAGAGCGGCTCGACCTGCTGCCAGAGCCTCTCCATCTCGGCGGCGAAGTCGCTAGGGCTCATGTCGTAGCCGGCGCGCCAGAGCTCGCCGAGGTCGGCGAAACCGAGGTCGCGGGCGCCAGCGTTGCCGAGCTCGACGTAGCGCTCGAAGTCCTTGCGCTGGGCGACGGCGGTGTCATGCCAGCGGGTCCAGGCGGCGCGCTGCACGGGCTCGTCCATCGACTGCGCCATCAGCTTGCTGAGGTCTTCGAGCGTATGGCAGCCCGCCGGCAGCGGATCGGCAGCGCCCTTGGCCTCGACGCAGACCTTGGCCTTGGAGTAGGTCGCCGGCATCCCGGTCGCCAGCGCCGCCAGCTCGGCGCGGAGCTTTGGATCGCGCGGCGCCGGCAGCACCTGCGTCGTGCGCAGCAACATGCGCTTGCGAGCGCTGGCAGGCGGCAGCTCGAGGTCCTTGTAACGCATGGCCTCTTGAGCGGCAGCCGAGGTCGCAGCCATCACCGACTCTTCGCCAGCCGCGGCCAGCGCCTCGGTGTCGTCGGTGATGTAGGTGGCCTGGACCCACGCCGCGCGGTCGCGCGCCATCCAGAGCTTCAACAGGTCGGCCTCCTTGCGGTCGAAAAAGGCGACGGCCTCTTCGACGGTCGGCGCAGCGGGCACGTCGGTGGTGGTGACGGCGGCAGGCGGTGACACGGCCGTCGGGCCGCAGTCGATGGCGGCGGCGACCGGCGGGGCCGAGGCGCGCTGGCCACAGCTGGCCAGCAGCAGCAAAAGCGGCACCAGGCAACGCAAGTTCTGAGTCGTGCCACCGCTGGCGACCGGCCGGGGCGGGCAGGCGACGGTAGCAGGTTGGGCGCCACGCTCGATGATCATGGTCTTTCCTTTGGGTGAAGGCCGGCGCCGCGCGGGTGGGAGCGCTGCAAGCGGTCGATCTTGCGGTGCCGGCGCGGCCGATGGCAAGGCCGACGCTGCGCGCCGGCTCGGTCGATGGGAGCGCGGCGCGGCCGGCGACGTACGCGGCAGCGGAGAGGCCGTACCGACGCAGACAAGTCCCTGCGACGCCTGGCGACTGGTGCGCCAGTACGCGGTACCGACCTCCCCTTGCGGCCGAGGGCCAACCGACAGACTCTCCGTGCTGCCGCCCCATCTCCGAGGGAGCCCCGATGCCAAGCCAACCGCCCGCCCAGCCCCGTCGAGTCGACGACATCGACTGGTCCACCTGGCGCCCCGTCGACCTGGCGACGCTGCTCTTTGTCCGCGAGGGCGGTCGGGTGCTGCTGATCGAGAAGAAGCGCGGCCTTGGAGAGGGCCTCGTCAACGCCCCAGGCGGCCGTCTGGAGCCCGGCGAGACGCCGCGCGAGGCGGCGCTGCGGGAGGTCGAAGAGGAGCTGCGGGTGCGCCCGCGCGAGGCGGTCTGGGCCGGTCGGCACCGCTTCCAGTTCTGCGACGGCTACAGCATGGACGTCCACGTCTACCAGAGCCGTGGCGCGCATGGCTTGGCCGAGGAGACGGCCGAGGCCGTCCCGCTCTGGGTCGACGAAGACGCCATCCCGTACGCGCGGATGTGGTCCGACGACCCGTTGTGGATCCCTCTGCTGCTGCGCGGCGTCCGCTTCGATGGCCGCTACGTGTTCGACGGCGCGCAGATGTTGGACCACCAGGTGGAAGCGCTGCCCCCGGACGCCGCTGATCTCGACCTCGGCGTTCGCCGGCCGGCAAGGCCCGAAGAGATCGCACCATGACGACCCATTACGACCCTAAAAGCACCCTACCGCACCATAACTCAGAAGCCGCAGCGGCGCGCGCCTGGGCCGAGGAGCGGGCGCGGCTGCTCTACGACGGCAAGGCCGTGGCCCATCGCTCCTGCGGCGTCGCCATCGCCGAGGCGTTCGGCCGCGACGGGCGGCCCTACGTGGGCCTGCGCCGCGGCGGTCTGACCGGCGAGGCGACCTGCGGCGCCATCGGCGCTGGCGTGCTGGTGCTCGGCGAGGTCTTTGGCGCCGAAGATCCCGCTTCGCCCTCGACGCCGGCGTTGGTGGCGGCGGTGCAGCGCTACCAGGCGCTGTGGCAGGCGCGGGTCGCGCGCGGCGCGTCGACGACGGTGATCTGCAATGACCTGACCGGGCAGTTTGAGGCCTTCGCCAGCCCGGAGCGGCACGCCTTCTGCACCGACCTGGCGACGGAAGTGGCCGGCTGCGTCGCGCAAGTGATGGTAGAGATGGGCGTCGATGTGGCACGCTTGCCGCCGCCGAGCCGGTAGGGGGCGTCCTGGCGGACGGCGTTCCCGGCAGAAGCGCACCAAGAGGCTGGCCCATGAAGACGGCGATGGCGGCGGACAGCAAGCAAGAGCGACAGAGGGCGGGGGCGGGCGGCGAGCTGGACCCGGCGGCGCTGGCGGCGCTGCCGCTGCCGCCCTGCCCGGGCGTGGTCGGAATGATCGAGACCTTGCGCCGGATGCGTAACGACTCCTTGTCGTTCATCACCCGCATGAGCCGCGACTATGGCCCGGTCAGTCGGCTGCCGCTCGGCACCGAGACGCTGATCTTCCTCAGCGACCCTGACCTCATCGGCGAGGTGCTGCAGAAGCGCGCGGAGTCCTTTCACAAAGACCCTGTGACCCGCAAGCTCGAGGAATCGCTGGGTCGCGGGCTGCTGACCTCGGAGAACCCGGTCTGGCGGGCGCACCGCAAGGCGATCGCGCCGCTCTTCAAGCGCAGCCACCTGGAGGCCTGGGCAGCCGAGATGGTGCAAGGCAGCGAGGCGATGGTGGACGCATGGCAGCTCCCGGCCGCTGCGGCGGCGGGCGCGGCGGCGGCGGCGCCGACCCAGGAGGTAGACGTCGCCTCGACCTCGCTCCGGCTGACCCTCGGCATCGTCTTTCGCACGGTGTTCGGCGCTGAAGTCGGTGATGTCTCGGCAGAAGTCGGCGAAGCGATCGACGAGATGATGGAGCAGTTCGAGCTGGAGCTGCGGACGTGGCGCCGCTTTGTGCCGAAGTCGTGGCTGCGCGGCGGGCGCCGGCGCGTCGCCCACGCCCGGGCCGCCCTCGACAAGGTCGTCTATGGCCTGATCGCTGCCCGCCGGCTGCGGCCGCTCGAGGACGGCGATGACCTGCTCGGCCGCCTCATGCTCGCCCGCGACGAGTCGGGCGCCGCCTTGACCGACGAAGAGCTGCGCGACGAGGCGGTGACGATGTTCGTTGCCGGTCACGAGACGACGGCGATCGCGCTTGCGTTCGCCTGCTGGCACCTGGGCCTGCAGCCAGACCTGCAGCGGCGCTTGCGCGAGGAGCTGCACGCCGCCCTTGGCGATCGCCCGCCGGGCGCTGCCGATCTGGAGCGTCTGCCGCTTCTGCGCGCCACCATTCAAGAGACGCTGCGCGTCCACCCGCCAGCCTACGTCGTCGGGCGGACGGCCCTGCACGACATGGAGCTCGGCGGCTTCCGCATTGAGGCGGGCAATGCCGTGCTGATGAGCCAGTGGGCGATGCACCACGACCCGCGCTACTTCCCGGACCCTGACGCGTTCTTCCCCGATCGCTGGCTGAACGGCCTCGAGCAGCGGCTGCCGAAGTTCGCCTATTTCCCCTTTGGCGGCGGACCGCAGGTGTGCGTCGGCAACCACTTCGCGCTGATGGAGCTGCAGCTCTGCCTGGCGTCGATTGTGCGGCGGGTGGAGTTGGGCGCGCCGGCGGCAGCGGGCGTGCGGACCAGCGCAGCGGTGACCTTGCGGCCGGCGGTGCCGATGCCGATGCAGCTGCGCCTCTGCGCGCCGGCCGGAAAGGTCGCGGCTGGCGAGGCGTAGCCGAGCAAAGCTGGGGAGTCGATGGAAGATCTACGCATCAACGACCGAATCGTGCTCTCGTCGCGCGACCTCACCGTCAGCGCCGTGCGCTCGTCGGGTCCCGGCGGCCAGAACGTCAACAAGGTGGCGTCGAGCGTCGAGCTGCGCTTTGACCTGCGCCGCAGCGCCGACCTCCGCGACGAGGTCAAGTCGCGGCTGGCGGGGCTGGCGGGCCGCCGGTTGACGTTGGAGGGTGAGCTGGTCCTCACCTGCCAGGCGCAACGCAGTCAGGCACAGAACCTCGCGACCGTGCGCGAGCGGCTGGCCGATCTCGTGCTGCGGGCGCTGGAACCGCCCAAGCCGCGGGTGGCGACGCGGCCGACCAAGGGCTCGGTGGAGCGGCGGCTGGACGAGAAACGCCGCCGCGGCGACCGCATCCGTCAGCGGTCCGGCTGGGAGTGAGAACGGCGGGCCGTGCCCGAACCCCTGGCGTCTGCGCCGCAGCAAGGGCCCAACATCCGCGTAGTCAGGGCCCTTGCGCCGGTATAAGCTGGCGCGAGAGCGGGAGGTCAAGATGGGGAGTGCGCGAGGGGCGATGCTTGCAGCGGCGATCGCCGCATGGGCGCTGGTGGCCGGCTGCGGCCAGCCTGCGGCCCCAGGATCGGGCGCGGCGGCGGGGTCGGAACTGCCCACGTTCGAGGTGGACGGCAAGACCGGCGGCGACGGTGCAGACTCGGCCACGGGGGCGGATGGCGGCGCAGGCGATGTCGACGCCGCGTCCGGGCAGGACACCGCGCAGGACGTCGCCACCGCCGACATTGGGCCCGGGCCCGATGGGGTCGCCGATGGGGTCGCAGACGCCGACTTGGATGCGGCCGCGGCGGAAGTAGCCAACGGCGTCGATGCGGCCATCGATGTGCAAGCTTCGGATGCTGCACCAGATGTCGCGCCTGACGCGGTCGAAGAGGTCGCGCAGGAGACGTCACAAGGCGACGCCGGAGACGCGGGCGTCGACGCTGCGCCAGAGGCCGGGATCGACGCCGGGCCCGCCGTCTGCGCTCCGGGCCAGCTCCAGCGCTGCTGGGTCGAGTGCACGCAGATCTACCAGGCGGGCTGCATCCATGGCGACGTGCCGCCGCGGATCCCCGGCGTGCGCGCCTGCACCGGCGGGCAGTGGGCGGCCTGCGTGACGCCGCAGAGCTGCAAGGAGCTGGTCGGCACTTGCGACAACGGCGCCAAGAAGCCGCTGACCGTGACCTGCCTCGATGGCTCGCAGAAGCAGGGCGTCCACCACTGCCTGAAGCCGCTGGGCGCCAACTGTGCTTTCTCCTACTGGGCCGGCTACGGCGCCTTGGACTGCCCTGATCTGTGCACCACCGCGGCGGATCAGTGCCCGATGGCCGGCGCCAGCGAGCCGTGCGAGGCGCTCTGCGACGTGCCAGACGGCCTGAAGGTGCCCGGCACCCGGACCTGTCAGGCGGTGTGCAACGCCCAGGTGTGGTCGACCTGCATGACCGGGGACGGCTGCTGGAAGGCGGCGGGCTCGCCCGGCCAATAGGCGAAGCCGCCCCTCGGTGGCCCTTGGAGGACCAAGCGACATGTGGCGTCGACTGCGACTGATCGCGGCGGCCGAGCTGGCCCGGCTCGGCCAGGGCTTGGCGGCGCGGAGCCAACGCCTCGCCAACAGGTGGATGGCCGAAGAGGACGCCATCGCCATGACGGCGCGCTACTACCGCCGGGCTGCGCATTACCGCCGCGGCTGGCACCAGGAGCTCGGCTTCTTCGACTTCGAGCGCCATGCGCTCGACACCGCGTTTCCGCCGGCACCGGCGCGGGTGCTCGTGCTCGGCGTCGGCGGCGGTCGCGAGTTGGGGGCGCTGCGGGCTGCGGGCTACGCCGTCGACGGCTGTGACCCGGTGCCGGCGTTGGCGACGGCGGCGCAGGCTTTGGTCGGGGCGGAGGCGCAGGTGCTCTGCTGCGGCGCTGAGGCGCTCGACGGCGCGGCAGTGCTGCCGGGGCCCTACGACGCGGCGCTCTTCGGTTGGGGCGCCTGGTCGCACCTCTTCGGCGTCGCCGCGCGGCGGGCAGCGCTGCGGGCCGTACGGGCGCGGCTGCGGCCCGACGCCCCGCTGCTGTTGTCTTGGCCGCTGCTGCCGAGCCGTGGCCTGCGCGGCGGCGCCCAGACCACGGCCGAGGTGCACGCCGCCAGCGCGCCGCGGCCAGGCGCTGAGATCACCGGCACCGCGTTCGGCTGGCGCATGGGGGCGGGCGGCCTCGTGCACCTGGTCTATGGCGAGGACGACCTGCGGGCCGATGCCGCGGCGACGGGGTTTCGCGTCGAGTCCTGCCATGGCCCCGAGAGCGGCTATCCAAACGCGCTGCTTCGGGTCGAGGCGGACGTCGCGCGGGGCGATGGCGCGCTGGCGTAGATCGCCGGGGGCCTTGAGGCGTCCCAGGGACTGGGCGACGGTGCAGCGAGGGCTGGAGGGTCAAGCTGCGCTTGACAGGTTTGGCCCGTGCCAGAGACTCGTTCTTCAGCGCATGCGCGGTGGGTGGCGGCGGACGGCGACGCGAGGGGAGGGTGACATGCAAGACCCGGTTCGAGGCGAGGGCAGGGCCCCGCCTGGGCTGAAGCGAACCTCGAGCCTCCGTGGCGTGGCCTGCCTGGGGCTTGCGGCGCTGCTGGCGCTGCCGAGTGTGGTCGGCGCGCGGAGTTTTCAAGCCGGCGCGCTCTTCGAAGACCCGCGCAGCCTGCTCACCAACTACTCCTCGACGACGAGTCTGTTCGTCGCCGGTGGCACCGGGGAGATGTCCGGCTGGCGGCTTGGCCACCCTGGCGCGTCCTTCGGCATGGGCGTGCGCTACCACGAGCGCAACGGCTTCATCACCGGCACCACCATGGCGCTGATTCAGATCTTCGCCGGCGCGATGGCGTCGTCTGCTCCCAAGAGCTCCGAGACCTGGACCGAGGGCAACTACCGCTATACGCGCACGACCTATCGCAGCGAGGCTGAGCGGCAGGCGATCATGGCCTCGGCGAGCAGCTCAGCGGCGCAGATGTTCTCGTCGCCCAACCAGTCCTTCGACCTGGAGCTTTACTCGCGCAACGTCGGCGGCGACGTGTCTGGCTACCGCGCCACGATGATGGTCGGCGGCTTCGGCGTCGGCACCGACTCGATGGTCGACCTCGGGTTCGGCTTTGGCAGCACGACCGCCGCCGTCGCAGAGGATGGGCGCTATTTGATTACGCACTGGTCGTACTTCGGCATCCCGGTCCGCCTCAGCGTCCCTATGGGGCCCTTGCTGCTGTGGGCGCAGTTCGATTGGAACTGGTTCGGCCACACCCGCGAGGCACGGGACGACCGCGACAAGGCGGTCTTTGCGCCCGGCAGCACCACCGAATTGAAGACGGCCGGCTTCCCGGTGCGCCTTGGCGTGTCTGCGGCGCTGCTGCAGCGCGTCTACGTCGAGGCGGTCGCATTGACCCCTTCTCTGACCTCGCTGGAGTTCGGCTTCACCGCCGCGGCGGGCGCGCGCTTCTAGGAGGTCCCCGATGGTGCAGTCGATTGGGCGCGCCGAAGTCCCGCGCCGAAGTTGGTGGGGCGGCGCAGGGCGCTCGGCCGTGGCGCTGCTGGTGATGGCGCTGTGCATCACGCCGGCCGTGCCAGCTCTCGCTTCGCGCAATCTGACGTGGTTTGGCCTCGAGCAGGACATGCGGGTCTACGGCACCTTCGGCACCGGCGATCGCTGGGGCCAAGACGGCAACCAGTTCATGGTCTCGTTCGATGGCGGCATGTTCGGCAAGTCGTCGCCGCTCGGCAACCTCGCCGGCATCGAGTTCCTCTGCATGATGGGCTACGACGGGGTGCCCTACAAAGACAGCGACCAGCTCCTCGGCGAGTTGGGGTTCTTGTTCGACATGTCGGTGGGCTTTCCGGTGACGCTTTTCCACTGGTTCCGGGGCGGCAGCCCGCAGCTGCTGATCGGTTTCGCCCCGGGTTTCGGCGTATCGATGGTCAGCGCCTACACGTACTTGACCGGCAAGGCGGTGCTGCGCGTGGCGCCGACGGTCGTCATGGAGGGCCAATGGACCTGGTGGCCGGGCGTCGCCAGCTCGCCGCTCGGCAGCACCAACGACTCGGTCAATGCCGCGATGTTGCGGGCGACGGCTTACTTCCAGCGGGGTCGCCAAGGCGCCTTCATGGCCTACGTTGAGCTCTATGAGGGCCAGCGCGAGCGTGAAACGGGCACCGGCGGCAACGCGAGCAAGGTGCTGTTCGGCGGCAAGGATCCCTTTGGTTCGACGCTGCGCAGCTCCTACGAAGACATCCTGCGCTTTGGAGTCGGTTATGCGTTCTAACCTGTTGCGGGCCCACTTCGGGCTGGTCGCCGCCTGTGCGTTGGCGTTGCCAAGCTGTCTGCTGCCCGAGCTCGATACGCCGGCCGTCGACCCGGCGCTGCTCGAGTTGCAGAAGGGTGAGGGAAGCGCGGCCTCGACGCCTTGCCACGAGGGTATCAAGGCGCCGTCGCTGAAGTTTTTGCCGCCCTCGGCGGACCCCAAGATGTTCGGCTACGAGGGCCAGTGCGTCGTCGGCGGCTCGGTGACGCTCGATCTCTCGGCCCCTGCGAGCATGAAGTTGGCGGAGATCCGGGTCATCGAGGGTGGGTTGACCATCCGCGCTGGCGCCGACGTCGCGGTCGGCCAGGTGCTGCCGAACCTCGAGGAGGTGATGGGCCCGATCGTCATCACCGGCACGGCGCTCAAGGCCATCCCCACGTTCGGCAAGCTGAAAAAGGCGCAGTTGATCACGATCTCGGACAACCACGCGCTGAAGGCGATCGCTGGCTTTGGCGCGCTGGAGTCGACCCCAGGCATCGAGATCGATAACAACCCGCTGCTGGCGAGCGTCGCCGGCTTCGGCAAGCTGTCGAAGGTGACATCGCACATCCGGGTGCGCGGCAACTTCGCGCTCGCCAGCATGACGGCGTTCGCGGGGCTCGAGGGAACGACGGCCGGACTGCACTTCGACAAGGGCGTGTTCCCAAAGCTCTCCTTCCCCAAACTGACCCAACTCAACTCCCTTGTCGTCGTCGACAACGCCATGACGCAGCTCTCCTTGCCCTTGGTGGAGAATGTCTCGGAGCTGCGGCTTCGCCAGCTCGACGAGCTCAAGACCATCGCCCTACCCAAGCTGCAGAGCATCGTCTCCCTCGAAATCAGCAGCGTTCAGCACCTGACAGACGCCAAGTGGCTGCCGGCCAAGGCGCATTTGAGCTCCACGGCCACCATATGTCCGGTCGCCTCGCCGCTGGTCGATGCCCTCAAGGCCTGGGCGCAGGCCAACGGCAGCACGGGGACGGTGCAGGGCACGGCCTGCCAGTGAACAACCCGACGTGGGCCATCCTCGGCGCGACCGGACGGCTCGGTCGGACGCTGATGGCGGCCCTGCCTCCAGGTGTCATCGTCAAGGGCTTGGCCAGGCATCCTCCGCCGCCGGGCGCATCGATCGCCGAATCGCCTCATCGCTTCGTGCGGGGAGACCGCCGCGACATCGCTCGACTGCGAGCGGCGCTCGACGGCTGCGACGCCGTGCTCGACCTCTGCGGCATGGACGCCATGGACGCCGCGGCGTTGGTCGAGGCCTGGCTGGGCTGCGAGCGGCCGCCGCGCCGCCTGGTCCTGGCCTCTTCGCTGGCGGAGCGGCGCCCCGAGCGCTGGGCGGAGCATCCGGGCGGGCACGCTGCGCTGGATCGCGAGCCGCTGCCCGAGGACTCCTACGGTCAGGGCAAGCGTGCGCTGCGGGCGGGTTGCATCGCCGGCCTGCCGACGGGCGTTGAGGCTTGCGCGCTGCTCCTGCCCCAGCTGCTGGCTGTCGACGATGCGGCCAGCCGCGAGCGGGCCTACCTCGAGGTGGCGCAGGCCGAGGGCGTCTTGCGCCTGCCCGGCGGCGGAGCGCAGCGGCCTTGTGTGGTGGCGGTCGACACGGCGGCGGCGGCGCTCGTGGCGTTGGCCGCGGGTGCAACGACCGATCTCGGCAGGCCTTGGCAGATCACGCCTGCGCAGCAGCCGACTCAGCGCGCGCTGGCACGAGCGCTGCTCGATGGCGCCGGGCTGCAGGCCATCGCCATCGTCGAGGGCGCCTGGACGGGCGTCGGCCGCATGCCTCACGCCGGCGGTGAAGAGCGGGTCGACGGTGCGCCGCTGCGGGCGCTCTTGCCGGCACTGCCTTGGCCGGACCTGCTGACGCTGCAGGGCGCCCTCGGCGCTCGGTTGGCGGCCCGCCCTTTGGACCGATAGACGGCGAGAGCCCGCGACGGTAGCCTCAGCGACGCCGCGCCTCGTCGCCGGCGAGGGAGAGCCGAGCCGTGAGCGAGGGGCACGACGAAGGCAGGCTGCGGGGCCTGCGGACGGGGCGCCTTGGGCGCTTGGCCCAGCTCGGCGGCACGGCAGCGCGGCTGGCCGGTGACGCGGCGCTCGCGGCCGGCAAGCTGGCGGCGACGGCGAGCACCCAGGCAGCGAGCAAAAGCCTGCACGGGGGGATCGGGCGCACCCTGGCCGCGCGCCTCGGCGAGATGAAGGGCCTGCCGATGAAGGTCGGCCAGGTCATGAGCTATATCGATGACTTTGTGCCCGCTGACCAGCGCGAGACCTGGCGCGAGGCGATGCGGGCGCTGCAGACCCACAGCCAGCCGATGACCACCGAGGTCATCGCCGAGCTGCTCGAGCGCGACCTCGGCCAGCCGATTGACGTGCTGTTCGCGCGCTTCGACCGCGAGCCGGTGGCCGCCGCCAGCATCGGTCAGGTGCACAGGGCGCGTCTGACTGACGCGCTCGGCGGGCACGAGGTGGCGGTCAAGATCCAGTACCCGGGGATCGCAGAGGCGATCGACTCCGACCTGCGCAACGTCGACGGCCTGGTGCGGACGCTGTCGTCGGTGGTGCCGAAGTTCGCCGTCGAGCAATCGCTGCACGACGTCGCGGCGCGCGTTCGCGAAGAGTGTGACTACCGTCGAGAGCTCGACAACCACCGCCTGCTCGAGACGTTCTGGCGCGGCGACCCGACCGTGATGATCCCTGAGCCGGTGCCCGAGCGCTGCGGCGAGAAGGTCCTGACCAGCCGCTGGGTCGACGGCCAGCGCTTCGATGTCGGCATCGCTGGCGCGACCCAGGCCGAACGCGACGCCTGGGGCGTGGCGATCTTCCGCTTCGCTTTCCGGTCGATGTACGTGCTCGGCGCCTTCAATGGCGACCCGCATCCGGGCAACTACCTGCTGCTGCCAGAGGGCCGCGTCGCCTTCCTCGACCACGGCTGCGTGCAGCGCTATGACCGGCAGACGCTTCTCGGTTTCGCGCAGGTGCGCAACGCCGCCGGCCGGGGTCTGCGCGGCGACGCCCTCTACGAGGCCTGCGCCGCTGGCTACGGCCTGCCGCTCGACGCCGACGCCGAGCTGCGCGCCACCATCGCCGACTACCTGACGCTGTCTTTTGAGCCTCTGCTTGCGGCGCAGCCCTACGCCTACGATCGCGCCTACACCCGGCGCCTCGGCCAGGCCACCGCGGCGATGAAGCTGCAAGTCGGAAAGAAGCTATGGAAAACCGGAGTCTTTGACCTGAAGACTCCCGGCGCGGTCTTCTTGCTGCGCATCAACTTCGGCCTGAACTCGGTGCTTGCGGACCTCGGGGCGCGGGCTGACTGGCCGGAGCTGGTGCAGTCCTTCTACATCGCGGCGGGGATACCCGTGCTCGAACAGCAGAACCTGTCTGTTGCGTCGTCCTCGTAGGCGCTTTGCGCGGCGCGGGAATGGGCTGCTGCGGCCGACGTCCCGAGTTGCGAGCCGCGGGTGGCCATAAGCCGGGTTCTGTCCTCGTCGGCGGTCACCCGCGCGCGAGTGGCGACCATTCGTCTGGGTCACCTGTTGCCAGGCGCCTCAAGCGGTCTACCCGGGGACTCGAGCCGGCTGCCCTCCGGCGCCCGTTACCGAGCGCTGCGTCTCCGATTGACCTTGCTCCGGGTGGGGTTTACCGACGCCGACGTCACCGCCGCCGCCCGTGCGCTCTTACCGCACGCTTTCACCCTTGCGTCGCGGGCCGTCGCCGGCCGGGGACGCGGTCTACTCTCTGTGGCACTTTCCCTGGGGTCACCCCCGCCGGCTGTTGGCCGGCACCCTCGCCGTGTGGAGCCCGGACTTTCCTCCGGCGCCGGGTCGTGGCCGAGGCCACTGCCGCGCCGGCGGCCGCCTGTCCACCCGCGACTCGCCGCAGCAGCGTAGCCGATTTGCGCCATTGCGAAAGCCCCGTGCCTTGGGCTAGGGTGCGCCGCCGCCGCGCCCCGGACGCTCACAGCGCCGAGATTGGCGACCTCGGCACGCCAGGAATCGCTGGCGTCTTCACGCTGCGCGCCGACCCACCGGCCGCCACACGCCCCGCGGCATTGCCCCGGGCCTTGGAGTCGACATGGCCAACCCGACCGCCACCTTCGAGACCAGCCTCGGCAGCTTCAAGGTCGAGCTCTACCTCGACACCATGCCGATTACGGCTGGCAATTTCCTCAAGCTCGCCGGCAAGGGTTTCTACGATGGGCTGCATTTCCATCGCGTGATCAGCAACTTCATGATCCAGTTCGGTTGCCCGCACTCGCGCGACCCGAACAGCCGTCAAGCCGGCACCGGCGGCCCGCCCACGGGCAACATCCAGGACGAGTTCCTGGCGAACGCCCGCTTCAGCAACGAGCCGGGCACGTTGTCGATGGCGAACACCGGCCGGCCGAACTCGGGCGGCTCGCAGTTCTTCATCAACACGGTGCACAACCGCTTCCTCGACTTTTGGGACACCAGCTCGCCGAGCAAGCACCCGGTTTTCGGCCGTGTGATCGAAGGCATGGACGTCGTGAAGAAGATCGAGACGACGCCGACGGCGGCGGGCGACCGACCGCAGACGCCGGTGCAGGTGATCAAGATCACGGTCCACGGCGCCTGATCGCGACGGACGCGCTGGAAAACTTGCCAGCGGAACATCTGTTCAGTATCCTCGGCTGCGGCGGCATGCGCTGCAAGCGACGCAGCACGAGGAGCTGGGATGGCCGACGATCTCTACGGCGACGAACAGCACGGAATCGATCGGCATGGGGCTGATGGGATAGGCGCGGGCGCCTCCACAGAGGCGTTGGAGCTTGATTCCAAGCCCTTGCAGGACGCCGTTGCGAGAGGCGCGATCGCGCGGTCGGCGGCAGCTCCGGCCTCACCGGACGCCCGTGACCTGACGGCGCGGCAGCGGATGGTCCTCGACAGCCTGATCGAGTTGATGGCGCGCAACGGCTATCCGCCGACGACGCGCGAGCTGTGCCTGGCGCTCGGCGTCCGCAGCACCAACGGCGTCCACGAGCACCTGCAGACCCTTGAGCGCAAGGGCTGGCTGGACCGTGACGGTGGGACCTCGCGCGGCATTCGGCTGCGCCACCACCCGGATCCTGGCGCGCGCTGGAGCCGGCAGTTTGGCGAGGGCGAAACCGACGGCGAGGCGCAGACCGTGGCGCTGGCTGCGGAGCGGGCTGGGCAGCGTGGCCAGGGGCGGGCGGTGGCGGTGCTGGGCCGGGTGGCGGCGGGTGTGCCGATCCCTGCGATCGAGGCTGCGGACGAGGTGCTGGTGATCGACCAGCGGCTCTGCGGCGGCGGCGACACCTTCGCGTTGCGCGTGGTCGGTCGTTCGATGGTCGACGCGGGCATCCTGCCGCAGGACCTGGTGCTGGTGCAGCCCTGCGCCCGGGTCGACAACGGCAAGATCGCGGTGGTCGACCTCGACGGCGAGGTGACGGTCAAGCGCTTCTACGCCGAGGCGGGCGGGGTGCGCCTGGTCGCCGAAAACCGCGAGATGGCGCCGATCGTGCTCGACCGAGCGGCCGCCGCACGGCTACGGGTTGTCGGCGAAGTGCGCGGCGTGGTGCGGACGCTGCATTGACCGGTGCGTCAGGCGACGAGGCTGGGGGCCGCGACAGCGGGCCGCCGCCGCACTTGGTGCCGTATCAGGGCAGCAAGCGCCGGTTGGCGCCGGCGATCTTGGCGCAGTTGGGAGAGCGGCGCTTTTCTCGGCTCGTCGAGCCCTTCTGCGGCTCGGCGGCGTTGACCTTGGCTGCCGCGCAGCGCGGTGTGGCCGATCGCTACCTGCTGGCCGATACCTACGCGCCACTGATGGCGCTCTGGCGGCAGGTCTTGGCGTCACCGATGACGCTCGCCGACGAGTACGAGGCGCTCTGGCTGTCCCAGTTTGGCGCCGGCGCCGGCCATTACGGGGCGGTGCGCGCGCGCTTCCACGACGAGCCGACGCCAGCCGGGTTGCTCTACCTGCTGGCGCGCGCGGTGAAGAACGCGCCGCGCTTTGGCCGAGACGGGCGCTTCAACCAGAGCGCTGACCGGCGACGTCACGGGGTTCGGCCCGACCGCGTGCGGGCGCAGGCCCTGCAGGTGGCGGCGCTACTTTGCGGCCTGTGCGATGTCACAACAGATGATTTTCGTCTTGTTCTTGAGAAGATTCAGCCAGGAGATCTGATCTACCTCGACCCGCCGTATCAGGGCACCTCGGGCGGCCGAGATCGCCGCTACGTGGCAGGTTTGAGCCGGTCCGCGCTGGCGGAGGCGTTGCGGCCCTTGGTTGGCAGGCGCGACATCGGGCTGCTTGTCTCGTACGACGGCCGCACCGGCGCCCGGACGCATGGCGACGAGTTGCCTCTGGACCTGGGGTTGCGGCGGGTGGAGCTGCCGGCGGGGCGCTCGAGCCAGGCGACCTTGCATGGTCGCGTCGAGTGGACGGTGGAGTCGCTCTACGTTGGGGGGTGCCTCGGGTAATCGACGGCAAAGCGGGTCCGCCGAGTCAGCCTGATGCTACTCGCCGAGCGCCTCATAGTGCAGCACGACCTGTCGCTCTTTCATCTTCTCGATCAAGTAGATCTGAAGGTCACGTTCACGGACGCCGTCGATGACGCCCTTGGCGATGTCGTCGCGGACGGCTTGATCGGTCGGCTTACCTTCGAGCCTTGGGGCGATTTCGCCGAGGCGGATGATGTGCCAGCCATAGGCGCTGCGCACCGGCGGCGAGATCTGCCCTGGCTGGAGCGCGACGGCGGCGAGGGTCCACGGCTCGAGCATCTTGTCGTAGTCGCCTTGCTGATCGTAGGGTTTGCTCTTGTTGTAGAAGAAGCCGACGCGCTGGACCGAGACTTCGGTGAAGCGTGGGCGCGCGGCCATGACGCGGCCTTCGAACTCGTCGTCGCTGGCGGGTGGCGCGGCGGCAAGCTCGGCGGCGAGGGCTTCTGCTTTGGGGTAGAGATCGGCGGCGCAGCGCTGGACCTTGGGGTCAACCTCGCAGCCGTGCCAATCGCCGGTGCAGCAGAGGAATTGCGCGTCGATGGTGCTGTAATGCGTCTCGTGCGCATAGCGGACCCGAATAGGGCCGCGCAGCCACGCCCGGTTGATATCGGCTTGCCGCACATCCTTCGGGCCGAAGTCGACACGAAAGCGCTGATTCAGCTGGCGGCGCATGAGCGCGGAGCGGTAAGGCTCGAGCAGCCAGGGGCCGAAGAGCCCACGACGGATGGCCTCGGCCGCCAGCACTTCGGCGCGGATGAGGGCCTGCAGCAGCGCTCGGTTGTCGATTTCGGCGGGTGTGTCGGCACGGGCGCGGTCAAAGGCGGCACGTTCCACTGCGACGCCGTCGACGCAAGCGAGCACAGTAGGCGGCAGCGGCGCGGCGCACGGGCGGGCCCAGGGGCCGCGGCCAGCGTCGAGCGAGGGGAGCCGTTCGGGGACGTGCAGCGTGGCGAACTCGACCGCACCGTTGGTGGCGACGCTGGAGACGCCGGGCGTCTCGGCGGGTTCGCAGGCGAGGAGCAGGGCGTGGAGACAGGTCCACGCGATCGGGCGCGTCGACCGGCGGCGGGCGGCCGTGGACGACGAATGCGGCTGCGTGGCCGGGATCATGGGCCCCTCAGGTGGTCGTCGCCGCCGTCGTCGCCGGGGTCGGCGAGCTCGAGGGCGGTGCGCGCCAGCAGCCACGTGAACGCCAGCGCTAGCACGGCGCCAAGATAGTCGCCCTCATCGAGGGACGAAAGCCCCGCGCTGAGGGGCCAGACCGCGAGGCCGCAAGCCAAGAGCGCCGCGACGCTCTGCCAGCGGGCCTTCACGCGCCCTCGCGGTGGAGCCACGTGGCGAGGCCGACAAGCAAGAGCCAGAGTGCGCGTGCGAGCAACCAGCGTTGGCGGTGGCGGCGTAGACCGTGGCGGTTGGCGCCGACGGGGACGGCTTGGACGACCATCCAGACCACGGCAGCGGCGGAGACGCGGCCCACGCTGGGGGCGGGCCAGCATGCGAGGGCGAGCCAGCCGGCCAGCGTGGTGAGGCGAAGGCGGTCGCCGAGGCCAGCTGGCCAGCGCCAGAGGCGCCGCAGCGGCGAGGCGACGCCATCGCTGTCGGCAGCCTGGGCCAGTAGGACGCCGAGCGCGATCGCGATGGCGGCCTGGCGGACGAGGCCAGCGTTGGCGGTAGCGAGGGCGGGCGCGGCGATGAGCGCCGGCACGGTGCCGAGGCAGGCGGTGGCGAAGACCAGCCAGGGAGAGCCTTGGGTAGCGGCCCACAGCAACGCGAACGGCGGGGCGAAGACCAGGACGAGGATGGCCGTGCGAGAGAGGGCGGGCTGCTGGCCGCTGAGCTCGAGCCACGGCAGCGCCACGGTGAGGAGCCAGAGCAGCAGGGCCAGGGCGGCAGGCCGCGCGGTGAGGCGAAGGCGCGCGACGAGGGCGGCGCCAGCGGCGAAGGGAGGCTTGTCGGCGGCAGGTCGGGCAGGCACCATCGCGGCCGATGGTAGCCCAAGCCGGCAGCGTTTTCCCAGCCCACCGCCGCCGCGCCCTTGCGTGCCTCTGCGTCGGCGGCGCGATGCTGCTGGCGCCGGGCTGGGCCGCCGCCCGCGACATGACCGGCAAGGGCGGCCTCGGCGTGCTGGTGCCGACTTCGAGCCGGCTTGGCCATACGCCTGTGCTGGCGCTCCGCTATTGGCGCAGCGCCTTCGCTTTCGAGGCCGCCGGTGGCGCCGACTGGTTCATGACCAGCGCCGGCGACGATGATACGCGCCGGGTCTTTGGCCAGGTGGGTGGCACTTGGCGCCTGGTGGACAGCCGAAGGCTGACGGCGGGCCTTGGCGGCCGGTTGTGGATGGTCTACGAGTCGCGGGAGCTGACCCTGGCCGGCGCGACCGGTACGGAATACGAGATCACAAACGATTTCGGACTGATCCTTGAGATCTTGCTGGTCGCCGAGTACTTCTTCACCGACCATTTCGGGATCTCCGCTTCGGTGGGGCCGGCGCTGTCTTGGGGCTGGTCGTGCGAGACGCAAAGCCGGTCCGATTGCGGTCTAATCGATGTTTTCGACGCGCGGCGGGGTGCAACCGTGCTCGAGCTGGGCGGGCGCTACGGCGGCGGCATCGGCATGACCTACTATTTTTGAGGGATGGTGGCCGCACGCTGCGGTGGCGGCGGCAAGCGGCGGCTCGAGGCTGCGGCGTGGAGAGGGAGATGGAGATCGCGCTGGTCGAACCGGAGATCCCTGGCAACACCGGCAGCATCGGCCGGTTGGCGGTGGGGACGGGCTGTGGCCTGCATCTGGTGCGGCCCTTGGGCTTCGACATCAGCGCGGCGGCGGTCAAGCGCGCTGGCCTCGACTACTGGTCCGATGTTCGGCTGACGGTCCATGACGACAGCGAGGCCTTCTTGCGAGCCATGGCTGGGCGGACGCTGTGGGCCTTCTCGAGCCACGGCCGGCTGCGGTACGACGAGGTGCGCTACCTGCCGGACGACGTCTTGGTCTTCGGTCGCGAGACCAGCGGCCTGGCGCCGGCCCTGCGCGAGCGCTTTGAAGGGCGGCTTTGCTATCTGCCCATCTCGAATAAGATTCGCAGCCTGAACCTCGCCAACGCCGCGACCGCCGTGGTCTACGAAGCGCTCCGGCAGAATGGCTTCGCCGGCATCGACCGCGGCGCCTGACCGATCGGTCAAGTTGATGGCGGTAGGCGGATCTCGTAGACGGCACGACGGGGCAACTAGAGAACGCCCTGGCTGCTCTGCAGCACGTCGTCGGGATCGAAAGCGCGCGCGAGAGCGGTCAGCAGCACCCGACCGTTGGACGGGATTCGCTCGCGCAGCAGCTCACGCAGCGCGCCGTCGGCGCGGGTAGGGATGGCGCCGGCGTCGAGCAGATGGCGGGCGCCGCGCATCAGGCCGTGGCGTTCGGGCTGCAGCGACGGCAGAAGCAGGCGCAAGCGGACGCCGTCCTGACCGAGCGACCAGCGGCGCTCGACGGGGGGTTCGTCAGCGCCTAGGGCGTCGAGGACATCGACGACCTTGGGTGCGTCGGGCCAGGCGACGCGCAGGTCGAGCGCGGTAGCTGGGGTCGCGGGCGCCCAGGGCTCGTCGGACTCCTCGAGGCCGATGCGGGCGCGCGGCGACTCCGTGGCGGCGGAAGCCCATTCGAGGCCGTGGTGTCGAGCCGCCGCCTCGACCAGGGCGATGGTGGCAGGCAGGTCTTCCTCACCGCGAACGGTGGCGACGCGCGCCATCATGCGCAGCCCGGCGCGGCTCTCTTCGAGCAGGATGGTGTCGCAGAGGCGGCGGCTGGCGAGGGTGCGGCCGAGAGACAGCGCGGTGAGCAGGGCGTCGCGTTCGGCCGGCAAAGACGCCTCCAGCCAGGCGATCCACGGCGCTGGCCATAGGCGCAGGGTGAGATCGATGAGGACGCCGAGCCTGCCTTCGGCGCCGACCAGCAGGGCGCCAGGATCGGGGGCGCCGGCGAGCGCCCAGGGAGGGCCGCCGAGCAATTCGCTCGGCCCGAGGGCGACGACGCGACCGCTGCCGGTGACGATGGTGGCCGAGACGAGATCGACGCCGAGCTCGCCAGGGCCGAGGCCGAGCTCGCCGCCAGCGCCGGCGCCGAGCCAGGCGGCGACGCACTCGGCAGCGGCGAAGGCGGGCATCGTGCGCAGGGCCAGACGGGCGCGGCGGGCGGCGCGGTCGATCTGCCGCAAGGACACCGCGGCGCCGACGGTGACGAGTCGGCGGCTGGTGTCGATGGCGGGCGGTCGGTCGAGGCCGCTGGCGAGCAGGACGATGCAGCCGCGCAGGGCGGCGGGACGTTGGCTGGGGAGCCGAGAGCGCACCTGCACGGGCACGTGGCGAGCGCGGGCGACCCGCAAGATCTGGGTCACCTCGCCGGCATCGCGCGGCCGCACGACCGCGACCGGATCATCGCCGTCACCGCCACCGATGGCGCGGCGGGCCGCATCCCCGGTTTGAATCGCGGCGGCGCCGAGGCGGTCGATCAAGTCCGCGCAGGCGGCTTGGACGAGCGCTGCGGACCGGCGATCCATCATGTCGCGAGTCTACGCCAGGGCAGCGTCGACGACAAGGCGCCGCGGCTGGAGCGGTGGGCCGATCGTGGCGCTCCGGGCCGCGCCGACCGCTACTTGGAGCCGAGGATCTTGAGGTCGTCGACGAACCAGCCAGTGCCGGCGTTGTTCTGGCCGTCTGCGGAGCTGAAGCGGAAGCGGACGTTGAACTTCTTGCCGGCGAACTTGGTCAGATCGACGGTGATGAGCTTCCAGGCTTTGAGGTCGCTCGCCAGATCGCTCGGCACCAAGGAGGTGGCGGTGTTTGCGGTGTTGCAGGTGTTGGGCAAGTTGCCGCACGAGACCGTCGCGGCACAACAGCCGGCGAAGTTGTCGGTCGTCGCCTGCAGCCAGGCGCGGTCGTACTGGGATGTCTGCTCGGTGTCCTTGTAGCTCCAATACTGGGCGTAGACCTTGGTGTAGCCCGTCGCATCGATCTGCTGGCCGAGGCTGGCCATGCCGGCCGAAGCGTTGCTCGAGTTGCCGCTGCTTGAACAGGTGGCACCTGTGCCGCAGAAATTCGTGCCATTGTTGAAGTTCAACGTGCACTCACCGCCGTAGGGCTTCACGGCGGCGGGCGTGGCGTCGAAGGCCCACGCGACTGCCGGCGTCATCTGGGCGAAGGTCCAGCCGGTGGCGCCGCACTCGAACGCCTGGCTGTAGATGGTCGAGGTGGTGCAAGCGAGGGCCTGGGCGCAGTCGCTGTCCTTGCAGTCGATGGTGTCGTCAGAATCGTTGTCCTTGCCGTCGTCGCAGACCTCAGCGCACGTTCCCTTGCCCTTGCAGACGATGTCGGCGCAGTCGATCTGGCCGTTGCCGTCATTGTCGACGCCGTCGGTGCAGACCTCGGGGCCGATCTGGTCGTCGACGATCAGGTTGTCGACGAAGTAGCCCTTGCCGATGTTGCCGCACGTGCCGCTGGGGTTGAAGAGCCCAAAGCGGATGCGGAACTTGACACCCTTGATCTCATTGACGATCCGCGTCTCCAGCCGCCAGATCTGGGAGTTGTCGGTCTTCTGCATGATCCAGGAGTGCAGGACGGTGTCGCCGGTCGCGGCCAAGATCTGCACCTGCGGCCGATCCGAAGCGGCGCCTCCGCACATGTCGAGATCGTAGTAGACGTTGAAGCGGATACGGCCGGCGCTCTTGAGCTTGGAGCCATCGATGACCGGCGACGTCGCGTTGCCGGTCGGGCTCTGGCAGTTCTGGCCACCCGGGCCGCCGCCGCCTTCGGCATCGCAATAGTTGGTGCCGTTGTTGAAATTGAGGTTGCAGCCAAACTGCGCGGTGCCAACGCCCGCCGGGGTCTGGTCGACAGCCCACACCACCTTCTTGCCCTCGGGCGCGTCGAGGGCCCAGCTCTTGCCCGCGTCGGCGCACTCGAAGGTGTCGCTGTAGACGAGGCACAGGCTGCTGTCACCGGCGACGCACTTGCCCTCTTTGCAGGCCTCCTTGGCGGTGCACTCGATGCCGTCGGTGCAGGCGGTGGCGTCGGCAACGGCCTTGAAGTTGCAGGCGCCGGTCTCGGCGCTGCAGCTATCTGTGGTGCAGGTGTTGCCGTCGTCGCAGGTCTTGGCGCTGCCGGCGATGCACTTGCCGTTCTTGCAGGTGTCGCCAAAGGTGCACTTGTCGCCTGTGTCGCAGCCGGCCGTGTTCGGGGCGAAGCTGCAATCGCCCGACGCTGGGTCACAGCTGTCGGTGGTGCAGGCGTTGCCGTCGTTGCAGGGCGAAGCGGAGGCGCCGACGCACTTGCCGGCCTGACAGGCGTCGCCGGTCGTGCACTTGCTGCCGTCGTCGCAGGGTGTCGGCGTGGTGCTCGCGACTGGAGCGAAGACGCAGGCGCCGCCGGTCTTGTTGCAGGTGTCGGTGGTACAGGGGTTGTTGTCGTCGCAGACCTTGGCACCGCCGGCGCACTTGCCCTGCGCACAGGTGTCCTTGTCGGTGCAAGCGTCGCCGTCGTCGCAGGCGCCGGTGTTCGCCGACCAGCTGCAGTCACCCGTCTTGGGGTCGCAGAGGTCGTTGGTGCACGGCTTGCCGTCGTCGCAGGCCTTGGCGCCGCCGCCGGCGCACTTGCTGTCCTTGCACGTGTCGTTCTCGGTGCAGATGTTGCCGTCGTCGCAGGGCTTGGTCGTGGGGTTGTTCACACAGCCCTTGGCCGCGTCGCAGACATCGTCGGTGCAGGCGTTCTTGTCGTCGCAGACCTTGACGACGTCGAGCGGTGTACCCTTGCCGCAGGCGCCATTCTTGCAGGTGTCGCCGGTGGTGCACTTGTCGTTGTCATCGCAAGGCGCGCTGTTGCCCACCCACTTGCAGCCGGTGGCGGCGTCACAGCTGTCCGTCGTGCAGGCATTGGCGTCATCGCAGTCGATCTTGGCGCCGGCCTCGCATTTGCCGCTCTGACACACGGACTTCTCGGTGCAGGGCCCGGCGGCGCCGCAGGTGCTGCCGTTGGCGGCGGCGGTGTAGGTGCACTTGTTGGCCACCGTGTCGCAAGCGTCGGTGGTGCAGGGGTTGCCGTCGTCGCAGCCGACCTTGTCGCCGAGCTTGCAGGTGCCTTCGGCGCAAGCGCCGAGCTTGCAGCTGCCGTCGCTGCAGGTGGCCTTGTTCGGGGTCTTGGTGCAGCCGTTCTTGGGATCGCAGCCGTCGTCGGTGCACGGGTTGCCGTCGTTGCAGGTCGTTGCGTCGCCGGCCTTGCAGGCGCCGGCCTTGCAGGCGTCCTTCTCGCTGCAGGCGTTGCCATCGTCGCAAGCGACACCATCGACTTTGGCTGTGGCGAGGCACTGGCCGGTGGTCGGGTCGCAGGCGTCGTCGGTGCACGCGTTGGTGTCGTTGCACGTTACAGTTTTGACCGCCTTGCAGGCCCCCGCGGTGCAGACATCGCCGGTGGTGCACTTGTCGCCGTCCTCGCAGGGGGCGCTGTTCGGCGTGTAGCTGCACTTGCCCGTGTTCTTGTCGCAGGCGTCGTCGGTGCAAAGCTTGCCGTCGTCGCAGGCGATGTTGCTACCGCCGGTGCAGGCGCCGTCCTTGCAAGTGCTGCCGGCGAAACACTTATCGTTGTCTCCGCAGGGCTTGTCGTTGTTCTGGAACACGCAGCCGCTGGTGGGCTGGCAGCCGTCGTCGGTGCACGGGTTGCCGTCGTCGCAAGCGGGCTCGCCGCCCTGTCCCTTCGCTACGCCGACGCACTTGCCTTCCTTGCAGCCGTCCTTGGCGGTGCAGGCGTCGCCATCGTTGCAGGTGGCGCCGTCTTTCGCCGGTAGCGACGTGCACTTGCCGCTGGCGTCGTCGCAGGCGTCGTCCGTGCAGGGGTTGCTGTCGTCGCAGCTCTTGGCGGCGCCAACGCAGGCGGCGCCTTGGCAGGCGTCCTTCTCGGTGCAGGCGCTGCCGTCGTCGCAAGCGCTGCCGTCTTGGGCTGCGCCCGCGGTGCATGTGCCAGCGGAGCAGACGGCGACGTGGCAGACGTCGAGCTTCACCGAATCCTTGCAGTCTGCGTCGGTCTTGCATGCGGGTTGGACGGTGCCGTCGCTCGTGTCGCTGGGCTCGATGACGTCACTGCTCCCGCTGCCGCCGTCGATGTCGTCGGGCGTAGTCGTGTCGCTGTCGCCGCCGTCGATGTCGTCGGGCGTGGTCGTATCGCTGTCGCCGCCGCTGCCGTCGATGTCGTCGGGCGTGGTCGTGTCGCTGTCGCCGCCGCCGACGTCGATGTCGTCGGGCGTGATGGTGTCGCTGTCGCCGCCGCCGACGTCGATCTCCTCACCGGTGATACTGTCACCTCCGCCGCCGACGTCGTCGGCTGAGCCGCCAGTCTCTGCGGAGTCCGCGCCGCCAATGCTGTCCTCATCAGTGCCGGCGCCATCGACCGACCCACCATCGCTGTCGCCCTGCCCGGCGGTGATCGAGGGGCCGGTGACAGCGGCGTCGGTGCCGCAGCCCGCGAGCATCGCCAGGAGGGTCGGGATGAGACAACGCTGGAGAAGGGTTCGGTTCATCGTGGCACTCCGAGGTCTTGTCTGCGGCTTCCGCCCTACGAGCGTCTCAGCTGGAGACGATCGATCATCGCTGAGACGGCTGTCTGGGCCGGCGCCAGCGGGCGCCCGGTCCGAGTGAGCATGCCTCTTTTGCCACTTTCGCCTAGGCAATGCCAGCCAAAGCCGGTGCAAATGTATGAAGGGCCGCGCGCGTCACGCGACGCCGTAGCAACGCTGAATGGCGGCCAGCGCGACGTTGGACAACGCGTGGCAGGCGATGGCGGCGCCGACATGGCCGCCGCGCTCACGCACCCAAGCGAAAAGAAGGCCGGGAAAGAACACTGCGAGGCGGTAGGGCGAGGGAACGGCGAAGAGGTGGATGGCGGCGAAGAGCAGGGCCGAGAGCACATGCGGGGCGCCAAACGGCGTTCCGAACAGCTTGCGGGCGGAGGGCCAGCGCCGGCGCAATCGATCCAGCATCCAACCGCGGAAGAACGCCTCCTCAGGCAGGGCGACGACGATCCACTGGTCGAGAAGCAGCCAGAACAGCCAAAGGAGGCTGAACCCAGCCTCAACGCGGGCGGCGCCGTTCGTCGCGGAAGCGTCTGGGGGGCGGTCGCCGGCGCCGACGCGCACCTGCGAAGGCGGTAGCGGCTTCCCTCCGGCGTCGCGCAGCTCGAACCCGGCCGCCACCAGCGGCGTCAAGGTGGCGCTAGCGCCGGGGCGGAGCTCAAGGGGGGCACAGGCAGGGTCGGGGCAGGTCGGCAACAGGACGATCGCAGTTGTCCGCCCGTTCTCGACCCGCAGGCCGGTCCGCGCCTCGCCGATCGACACTTGACCGAGCCGGCGCGGGGGGAGGCCTTGCACCTCGAGAGGCGGCGCCCAGAGCGCCGACATGGACCGCGCGGGCTGGTGCCAGACGTGCTTGGCCACGAGGTCATAGCCGAATGCGAAGAGCGGCAGAACGGCGGCGCTGACGAGCAGCCCAATCGCTAGAGCCCGCGGCCAGGGGCCAGGACCGAAGCCATGAGGGTCGGCCACCGGCGAGGCGTCGGCGACGGGCGCTGGCGCATCGTTGCCGACGGGCGCTGGCGCCAGGGCGGGCTCGGCTGCTGGGCGCAGCCGAGGCAAGAGCGGCAGGCCGAGGAAGAGCGCGGCGACGGCCAACGAGCCGAGGCCAGATGGCAACAAGCCCGCGCCGACCAGTTGCTCGATCGCAGCGATCGCGGCTCCGATCGCCAACGTCGCCAGGAGGGCGTCTCGGAGAGGGCGATCGCCAGGTGGCGCGGCGGTGCGCTGCGGGGCGGCTTGGCTCAGAGACCGGCCTCTGCTTGTGCGTCTCGTAACATGCGGGCGTAGGCGCCGACGTGGGTGCCCTCTTGAATCCGCTCGATTGCGACGATCATGGCCTGCGCGCCGTCATCCCGTGGCGCTGAGTTCTTGAGCATTTTCCCATGGATCGAGACCGTGCGCCAGCGTCCCTCGACTTCGACCGGCAGGTTGACCACCAGCCGCTCGTCGAGGTTGGGCACCGACTCGCGGGTCGAGATTTCGACCGCGAGGCTCGCCGCCGAGATGAGGCGGCCCGGGACCAGGCGGCCCTCGAATTCGTAGGTGACCGGCAGATCGAACATCGCCGGAGCTTGGATGTTGCCGTGCGTGGAGCGAGCATCGATGCCGAAGTTGGTCGTCAGCTGCCCGGCTCGACCGAAGATCTGCGACCGCTCGAGGAAGGGTGAGTCGGCGATGTCGCTGCCACGACGAATGCTGTCGGCGGGCGGGGCACTTTGCGCGCGGCCGCTCTCGGCGGGAGGCACGCCCTGCACGCGGACGCTCGGCATTCGGTGGGGGCTAGGCGAGGCGCCGGAGACGGGCCTCGACGGGCTCGGCGGGCTCGGTGGAGCGTCGCCTCGCGACCGAAAGGAATGACCGACATCGTCGCTCTGGGGCGCGATCGAGGTCCGGTTGCTGCGGGGCATTGCGTCAAACACCACCGAAGGCGGACGCACGAGGCTGCTCTCCTCGAAGAACGCGCCCGAATCGGAGGCGGAGCGCCGTGGCCGTTGCGCTGGACTGGCAGCTGGCGGATCCAGCAGCGGAGCGGCGGCCTGGGAGGAGCGGCGGCCTACAGGCCGGAGGTCGTCGCTAGCGCTGACATCGCTCTGCCGTCGGGCATCAGAGAGGTCGCTGGTCCGCCGCCAGGTCGACCAGCCGCCGGTGGGGATGCGCTCGCTGCCGGATGGAAGCGTCGGCTTGGCGGAGGGAAGCCCGACACCTGCCGGACCGCTGACGCCCATCATGTCGAAGTCGACGCCGTTGGGCGGCGTCTTGTCTTGCGCCTCAGCGGCCGCCAGCTCCATGGCCGTGCCGAACTCAACGCTGGCCCTGGCCGGCGGTGCCGCAGCGACGGCGCGGGTGGCCGACGGCGCCACCGAGAAGGCCGGAGTCGGCGCAACGGGTGACGCCACCGCGAAAGCCGGCGCTGACGTGAGAGGCAGAGCCTGTTCGGCGGCCGACGTGCCGATTCGCTCGCCAGGCCGCGTGCGCGGCCGCATCGCCACCGCTTGGTGAACGCGCGAGCCCGTGGAGACTACCTCTTCGCGGAACTCATTGCCCCGCAGCGAGGGCGGCGGCGCCTCAACCGTCGCGCTCGTTGCCGAGAGGGTGCGAAACTCGAAGCGCGCGCCCACGGCCGGGAAATCGAAGCGCACCCGGCGCCCGGAGTCGAAGTGCTCGTCGCGGATGCCGTGGATGTGCAAGATTTTACGCAGCACTTGGAAGACGGGCTCAGCGCCAGCCTCGGACAACGCCCAGACCCAGCGCACCGCAAAGCCAGGCGGGAAGGAGCCGCCGGGTTGGACCACGCGAACCACTTGGGCGTGAAGGCGGACGGGCGCGATCTTGAGCCCGGTCGGACGAATCAGCACGTCGATGGGCGCCCCGGGCTCAAGCCGCCGGACACCGGCAAAAAAGGCGCCCGTCGGGGAGATGTCACTGGCGACCAGCGAGACCTCACCCTCAGGGAGCGTCACCCGCATGGTGACCGACTCCTTCTGTCGGGGATAGGCGCGGCGATCTTTGAACAAACGCGCTCCAGTTCCAGTGCAGGCTGCCGCGGGGGGCACAGCCTTCACCAATGCTAACATACGGCGGGGAGGCACCTCGACGCAATATGCGGAGCACCGCTCTCGTCGCGGGAGGGGGTTCGGGTCGCGAGAGGCGGGTGGAGCCCGAAGCGTGGCGTGGGCATGGCGAGCGACGGCTGGCAGGGGACAAGTCGGGCGGCCTGCCGTCAAGGCTCTTGTGCTTGCCCCGAGGCGTCGCCGAGCGGCGTCAGCACAGCTGCTGGAGGGTGGCGAGCGGCGGTGGCTGCCAAAACGCCGGGCTGAATCTAGTCGACTCGTTCAAACAGACCCGCGGCGCCCATGCCGCCACCTACACACATCGTGACGACGCCAAAGCGCTTGCGGTTGCGTCCGAGCGCGTGGAGCAATGTGGCCGTCAACTTCGCGCCGGTCGCACCCAGTGGGTGGCCGAGAGCGATCGCGCCGCCCTGTGGGTTGACGCGCGCCGGATCGAGGCCGAGCTGACGAATCACCGCCAGGGCCTGCGCGGCAAAAGCCTCATTGAGCTCGAAGTGGTCGACCTCGCCCAGCGTGATGCCGGCGCGCTGCAGGAGCTTCGGCACCGCCGCGACCGGGCCGATGCCCATGATCTCGGGCGCGACGCCGGCGGCGACAAACCCGCGGAATGCGCCGAGCGCCCGCCAACCCATGGCCTTGGCGTGGGCCTCGCTGGTCACAATGACCGCGGCTGCGCCGTCGGTGAGCGGGCTGGCGTTGCCGGCCGTCACCGTGCCGCCGGCAGGTTGAAACACCGGGCGCAGCTTGGCGAGCCCCTCGGCGGTGGTGTCGGCGCGCAGGAGTTCGTCAATCTCTAGGCTGCCGTTCGGGGTGGCGACGGGCGCCACCTCGGCGGCAAATGCGCCGGCGCGCCAGGCGGCGGCGGCCCGCTGCTGGCTCTGCAACGCAAAGGCGTCCTGATCGACGCGGGACACCTCGTAGCGTCGGGCGACCTGCTCGGCGGTAATGCCCATCGGCATGTACACCTCGGGCCACTCTCGGATCAGCGCCGGATGCGGGGCGATCTTGAAGCCGCCCATCGGCACCTGGCTCATCGACTCCACGCCGCCGGCGACGATGACGTCGGCCATGCCGGCCTCGATCGCCCACGCCGCCTGCGCCACCGCCTGCAGGCCAGAGCTGCAGAAGCGGTTGACCGTCACGCCCGGCACCGCCACCGGCAAGCCGGCGCGCAGGGCCGCAACGCGGGCGATGTTCATGCCCTGCGGCCCCTCGGGCATCGCGCAACCGAGGATCACGTCGTCAATGGCGCCGGGCTCCAGCCCTGGTGCCGACTCCAACGCGGCGCGAATCGCGGTCGCTGCCAGATCTTCGGGTCGCACCGCCGCGAGGGCGCCTTTGCCACCACGTCCGGTGGGCGTGCGCACCGCCGCCACGATCACCGCTGTCTGCTTGCCCATGGTCCCCTCCCGTGCCACCCCGCGCCGGAGCGAGCGCCCTGCGGCCCACCTCTTCCGCCGCGGCGGTGTGCGTCAATTCCGCAGCGCCTTTCCGGTCTCCAGCATGGCCTGAATGCGAGCCTGCGATTTCTCGAGCCCGCACAGGTACAAGAACGACTCGCGCTCGATGTCGAGCAGCTCCTGCTCGCTGCGAAGACCGCCGCGCTCGCCGCCGCACAGGACTTTGGCGATCTGGCCACCGACGACCATGTCGTGGGCGGTGGCCTGACCCGCCCAGTGGAACGCGTGCAGCGCCATCTCGAACGCCGCCAATCCTTCAGCGCCGGGCAGGAGCAGATTTTGAGCGGGCAGCGGCGGCCGCCACCCGTCCTCGCAGAGCCGCAGCGCCACCCGCTTGGCGTCGCCGATACGGCGATCGGTATCGAGGCAGACGCGGTCGCCCGGGCGTAGCAGCCCAAGGGCCCAGCCGTCGCCGGCGCCCGTGCCGACCTTGGCCAGCGCCATGGTCTCGAACGCACGCTGCAGCAAGGGCAGCCGGTCGACCTTGGCCTCGACGGGCACGCCGGCGAGGGCGCGGACCGTGAGCTCCTTGGTGCCGCCGGCGCCCGGGATCAAGCCGACGCCGACCTCGACCAGGCCAAGGTAGGTCTCGGCGCCGACGACGGTGACGGCGCTGTGCATCGCCACTTCGCAGCCGCCGCCGAGCGCCATGCCGTGGGTCGCCGTCACGACGGGCACGCGGCCCAGCTTGCAACGCTGGGTGAAGCCCTGGAACCGCCGCACCGAAGCCTCAAGGGCGCGCCAGTTGCTCTGCTGGATGGCGCCCGCGATCATCATCAGGTTGGCGCCGACCGAGAAGTTGGCGCCGTCGTTGGCGATCACGAGAGCGCCGTACTTTCCTGCCTCGCAGAGGTCGAGTCCGGCCTCGCCGAGCGCCAAGATGTGCTCGTCGAGCGCGTTCATCTTGCTGCGGAAGGAGAGGCACAGCACACCGTCGCCGAGATCCAGCAGCTCTGCGCTCTGGTTGGCCTGCACCGTGCCGCCGCGCGCCCGCACCTCGTGCAGATCGATGCCGGGGAGCGGCGCGACCGCGCGCTGCACCCCGCCCGCTGCAAGGGCCGTGCGCTGGCCTGGGGCGCCTTGGTAGAAGGTCGTCTGCCCGGCCGCGAGCATCGCCGTCACCAGCGCGGGTACGGGTCGCCCCTCACTGCGGAGGCGGGCGCACACGTTCTCGACGCCGATGGCGTCCCACACCTCAAAGGGGCCGAGCTGCCAGTTGAAGCCCCAGCGCATCGCCCGATCGACGGCCACGACGTCGTCAGCGATCTCTTCCAGGCGGTCAGCGGCGTAGACGAGGGTCGCCGACGTCAGCTCCCAGGCGAAGCGCCCAGCAGGGTCGTCGGCCGCCACCAGCGCAGCGATGCGCTTGCCCACGTCGGGCTGCTTGCGGGCTGCGCCGAGGGACTCAAGGCGCACCTTCTCTTGCGGCCGGTAGTCGCCGAGCGCGGCATCGAACACCAAGATGTCCTTGCCGACCTTCTTGTAGAAGCCGGCGCCCGCCTTCTGGCCGGTGGCGCCAGCAGCGACCAGCCGACGCACGACCTCGGGCAGGGCGAACACATCCCGCTCGGGGTCGTCATTCAGGTTGTCGTAGCAGTTGGCCGCTACGTGGCCGAAGGTGTCGAGCCCGACGACGTCGGCGGTCCGGAAAATGGCGCTCTTCGGGCGTCCCAGGGCCTCACCGCAGATGGCGTCGATGGCGTCGATACCGAGGCCAGCGCGCTGCCAGAGCTGGAGCGCCTTCATCATTCCATGGACGCCGACGCGGTTGCCGATGAAATTGATGGTGTCCTTGGCGAAGACCACGCCCTTGCCGAGGTCGTCCTGGCAGAACGCCGCCATCTTGGCCACGACACCGGGGTCGGTCTCGGCGCCTGCTACGATCTCGAGGAGCTTCATGTAGCGAACAGGGTTAAAGAAGTGGGTCACCAGGAAGTGCCGGCGGAACGCCTCGCTTCTGCCTTCGACCATCGCTCGCAGCGGGATGCCCGAGGTGTTGCTGCTGACGATCGTGTCGGCGCCGCGCACGCCGTCGAGGGCGGCGAACACGCGCTGCTTGATGTCGAGACGCTCGACCACGGCCTCGACGACCCAGTCGCAGGCGCCGAGGGCGCCGAGGTCGTCTTCGAGGTTGCCGACCGCAATCCGCCTTAGGTCGGCCTCGGCTTGGAAGGGTGCCGGGCGCAGGGAGCGCAGCTTGTCGACGGCGACGGCGGCGACGGCGTCGCGGCGGCTGCGGACGCCCCGGTAATCGGGCGCATCGCGATCGTCTGGCAGCTTGGGCGCATCCTTCGGGACGATGTCGACGAGCAGCACGTCGACGCCAGCCGATGCGAGGTGGGCAGCGATGCCCGACCCCATGACCCCGGCGCCGATGACGCCAACCCGATGGATTCGCTTTCCGAGCGCAAGGCTCGACCCAACCGCGTTGCCCATAGGACCCTCCCACCTTGCCGCGGTCCCGGCCGACGGCCGCCGCACGCTAGCGATCAGAGTTGACGCTGGCAACCGGAGGGCCTCCTCCGGCAGGACCCATGGGCGCCCGGCACCCGGGTCGCGCCGAGACCAGGGCTGGCCCGATCCCCCCAACGCAGCTAGTGCGCCAACAAGCCCTCAGCCTCGTACGCCTCGACCAGTTTCTCGGCGTCGAGCGCGGCCATGCAGCCCATTCCAGCGGCGGTGATCGCCTGCCGGTAGCGCGAATCGGCGCAATCGCCGGCGACGAATACGCCTTTGCGGTTGGTGCCGGTCATGCCGTGGACTTGGACATACCCGTCCGGGCGCAGGTCGATGTGGCCCTGGAAGATGCCCGTGCTCGGCGTGTGACCGATGGCGACAAAGACACCGCCGCAGGGGAGGTCGCGGTTTGGCAGCCCGATGGTCGAGTTCAATCGCACGCCGGTGACCCGCTGGCCATCGCCAAGGATCTCCTCCAGCTCGCTGTTCCACTCGACGGTGATCTTGGGGTGCTGCAGCGCGCGCTCCGCCATGATCTTCGACGCTCGGAACGACTCCCGCCGGTGGACGATCGTCACACGGCTGGCATAACGGGTCAGGAAGAGGGCCTCCTCCATCGCCGAGTCTCCGCCGCCGATGACCATGAGCTCACGGTCCTTGAAAAAGGCGCCGTCGCAGGTGGCGCAGGCCGACACGCCGCGGTTGAGGTATTGCTGCTCCGAAGGCAAGCCGAGCCAACGCGCATTGGCGCCGGTAGCGATAATCACCGTCGCGGCCGAGAGCCAGGCGCCTTCAACCTTGACCCGGAGCGGAAAGCCCGAAAAATCGACTTCTTCGGCGACCGCATCGCGGTGGTCGGCGCCGAAGCGCTTGGACTGCTCGCGGCAGCGATCGACCAGCTCAGGCCCGGTGATGCCCTCAGGAAATCCAGGATAGTTCTCGACTTCACTGGTGATCATCAACTGGCCGCCCGGGGTCATCAGCTCGCCGTTCGGCAAGAAACCACCCTCCAGCACCAGCGGTTGCAGGTTGGCGCGGGCGGTGTAGATGGCGGCGGTGAATCCAGCGGGACCGCTACCGATGATGACGACCTTGTGCATGGGGTGACTCGCTGAGATGGAGGGCAGGGAACCGCGGTGGCGAGACCACCCAACCGCGGCCGGCAGTGAATGCCGCAGCCGGCGGTGGGTCAAGGGTCCGCGGTCGGCGACGGGCGTTCCGGGCCCCCGACCGGGACAGTGCTCAACGCTCAAGCGCGGGCTCAGGGCGCCGTGTTTACCTGTCCGGTGGCGACCAAGACCTGAAAGCGGCCGTCGTGATCGGTGACCGTCGAAGCGAGCCGCTGTGTCTCGGCGGCGAGCAGGGCGCGGCCCCAACCTGGCTTGCCGCGAGCGTCGCCGAGAGGTGCCAGGGATGTCAGCGAGGGCGCCAGCACATCGACGACCACCCCGCTCAGGGGCGCGCCGTCAGGGCCGAGGACGCGGCCGACGAGCACCGCCGGCGCCGGCATCACGAGCTTCTGCGCCGGCAGGTCGTGATCGGCCGCGACCTCGATGACGCGCAGCAGGGCGCGTGCCAGCCCGGCGTCGGCGGCCGGCTCAGCGACGACGGCATAGCGGCCGGGATCGAGGCGGGCATGGAAGGCACCGTCGGTGTCGGTCAGCACCTCGACCACGGTCGCGGCGGCCTCGCCGGCGTCGGCTTGGATGGCGCCGATGCGCATGCGGGCGCCGGCCATGGGTGCCTGATCTGGCCCCACGAGCTGCCCGGTGAAGGCGCGGCGGACATCGCAGGCGATCGCGGCGGCTGGCCCGGCAGAGAGCGCGACCGAGGCGGACTTGACGCGGGCGGCGGCGCTCGTCGCCGGCGGCGTCACGGAGACGTTCCAGGCGCCGGCCACGACCTGGAGCATGGCCTTCCCCTCGACATCGGTGTGGCCCTCGGCGGACAGGCGCAGGTCCTCGAACAGGGGCTGCTGGACAACCTTGCCGCCAGCAGAGAGCTCGCAAGACTGCGGCGAGGGGAGAGCGCGCTGCGCGGTGACTCGGGCGCCGATGACCGGCAGGCCCTGCGCGTCGCGGACCGGCAGCTGCGCCTCGACGAGCGAGAGCGGCAGTCCGAGGATCAAATCGCCGAGTTCGACCTCCATCTGCTCTTTCTTGCGCAGCTTCATGAGGTCGAAGCGCTGCCGCAGTTGGCCCGAAGGCGCCGGATTGGCTGCATCGTGGGACGAGAACGCCACCTCGACCTCGCCGGCGGCGGCGTCGACCAGCAGCTCGAAGCGCCCTTCGGCATCGGTGATCGCGCTCGACGATCGCTGGCGGCGAGCGGCGTCGCGGAGCAGGACGCGCATCCCCGCAACGCCCTTGCAGGTCCCGGCGCAAACGGGGCGAGCGGCGGCGGTGGCGGTCCCGCAATCGGGATCTTGGCTCGGGCCGTAGCGAAAGCGGCCATGCACGCGCATGAGCGACATCGCCGATGGCAGCTCGATGCGCCAGTCGTCGGCGCTGCCGGCGACTTGCCATCCGTCGAACCAGGGAGGGATCTCGTGGTTATCGGGCCAGAAAGCGACATCATAGTGTGGGCCGGCTTGCACGCGCATCTCAAATCCAGCGACCACGCCGCTGCCCGGGAAGATCTTGAGGGTCGCGAAGCTGGTCGCCTCGTAGCGCAGCGCAGTGCCCGTGATCTTGCCGGGCGAGAGCGCGATGAGCCGGCCGGGGACGGAGGGCGTGAGCGGATCGTCGGCTCGAGTCACGGTGCCACGCAGCGCCGCTGGCTGAGCCAGCTGGTAGGTGTGGCCAGCCATGGCGCCAGGGCCACCGAGCATGGTGTCGAAGTGCTCAAGCACTGCCCCGGAGCCGGGCGGCGGGGCCAGCTGCAGGGTCACGGGACGTGCCTCGTCGGGGTCAGCGACGCACCAAGTCTGCTCGAAGCAGCTCAGGCCGGGGCTGCAATCGGCGTCCGTCAAGCAAGCGCCTTGGTGGGCGCTCAGCGCGTCGCCGCAGCCGGCGACTGTCGCCAGCGCCAGCAGGGCCAAAGCGGCCAAAGCGTGGGGTGGCCGGCGGGCCAGCGGCGCGATCATGGGCATGGTGACGTGATCTCGATGTTCCACTCGACCCAGTCGAAGGTGGTCCCAGGCTCGAAGCCGAGCGGCGCCGTCGCTCCGGTCGGCAGCGGGCGATCGCTGACCACCAGGAGCAGCGTGTGGTCGAGGCTCGTCGACTGGAAGAAGGCACAGACCGCGAGCGTGCAGACTTCGCTGCCACCGCAACGGGTGTAGGAGACCGCTGGGATGTTGTTCGGCTTGTAGTCGTAGTACCAGGCGTGGTGCAGGCCACCGCTGAGACGCGCCGACTCCACCGCGAACTTGGCAGAGAACGACAGTACCAGCTCGTTGCCCGCTTGACCCGGCTCCACCACCAAGGGCGCGGCGATGATGCCGTCGACCAGCAGCGGGGGATCGACCTTTTCGCGGAGGATGCGAATCCAAGGTGCCTCGGGTTCGGGCGGTTCGGCGACCTCGGGCAGCACCACGCACGCCGAGACCGCCAACACCAGCGACACGGCCACGAGGCGCAGTACGCGCCAGACAACCGCGTCGCACTCCTTCGCAAGAAGCGTGCCCGGCCTGCGGTGCGTGACGGCTTTCATCTTGCCCAACCGACAGTTGCAGCCGAAATTGACCGAGACCTCGCCCTGCGGAGCGGGCAGTCCTCAGCCCTCAGTCTGACATGGCTGTCAGCGGAGGCGAGATCTGTGTGATCCCAATGTCGCACGAAAGGTCAGGCGGGCCGGTCAGCTAATTCGACTCACGCGCCAGTTCGTCTTCGGCGATCTTGAGCAGGTTGCGGTAGGTCGCATTGCCGGGCGCCTTCTCGATCGCCTTCTTCAGGTACAACACCTTGAGCTTGATGTTGTTGGTCTCCTGGGCCTTGGCGGCGAGCTTGGTGGCTGCTGGATCTTCCGCGGCGGCACGCGGCGCGGGCTGTGGCGCAGCGGGCTTTTCCGACGCCACCGGTTTTTCGGCGGCGGGCTTTTCGGCGGCGGGTTTGGCGGCGGCGGCCTTCTCCGCTGCTGCTTTCTCTGCTGCGGCCTTGGTGGCCGCGGCCTTGGCAGCGGCGGCCGCTCGCTCTGCCGCGGCCTTTTCGGCGGCGACTTTGGCGGCGGCTTGCCGGGCAGCGGCGGCCGTGCTGTCGCTCGCGGCCTTGGCAGCAGCTGCCTTGGCCGACGCGGCCTTCTCGGCGGCAGCCTTCTCCGCTGCCGCCTTTCCGGCGGCCGCGGCATTGTCCGCTGCCGCCTTCTCCGCTGCCGCCTTGTCCGCTGCCGCCTTCTCCGCTGCCGCCTTGTCCGCTGCCGCCTTGTCCGCAGCCACTTTCTCGGCGGCCGCTTTGGCGGCAGCAGCCGCATCAGCGGCGGCTTTCTCGGCGGCCTCGGCCGCCGCCCCGCCGGCGATCGCGGGCGCGGCGGCAGCGGGATCCACTCCCACGCCCGCCGCTGCCGATCCGGTGTCGCCTTGAGCGGTTCCTGCGTCATCTGGCGCCGGCGGAGCCACATCCGCAGCAGCAGCAGCGGCGGCAGCGGCGGCAGCAGCCGCCTCCGCCTCAGCCGCTGCGGCCGCCGCCTTCTTGTCCAACTCTGCTTGAGCCTGACGCTGCAAGGCCTGCGCGGGACCGTGGTCAGCATCGATGGCCAACGCTTGGTTGGCGTGGACGAGCGCCTGTTCAAAGGCGCCGGACTGCAGCGCCTGGTTGGCTTGCTCGACCGCCGCGCGCACCTGCTCGACCTTCGGGTCGACGACAGGCGCTGCAGCCGCCGGTGCCGTCAGTGCGGCTCGTGCCGGCTCGGGCGGCGGCTTGTTGGCGTTGACGAACATCCAGACCACAGAGGCGACAGCGAGAAGCCCGAGCGCGACCACGAAAACCAGCATGCCCTTGTTGCCGCTGCTGGCCGCAGGGGCAGCCTCTTCGGCGACGGGCGCGGTGGCTCCGGTGAAGAACGACTCTTCAGCGATGACAGCCTTGAGCTTGCCGGTCTCGCCACGGCTACCGGTCTGCGGCCGCTCGGCGGCGATGCTGGCGGCGATCTTGATGGTTGGGATCGGCGCCGCAGCCGTGGACGCGGCCGAAGCCGCGGCCGCAGAAGTCGCTGCCGGGGCGGACGTGGCCGCCGCCGGCGCGGGGGTGGTCTGGGCTTGCTTCGGCGCGGACTGGGCTGCTGCAGCGGCAGTTGTGGGAGCGCTGGCAACCACGGCGGCGCTTGGCACCGAGGGCTTGGGCTTGTCGCGATCGTTGCGATCGCGACCACGACGACCCTTGCGTCCACGGCGTCCGCCGCGGTCATCGCCGTCGTCGTCGTCGTCGCCCTCGGCAGATTCGCCGGCGCCGACCGCTGGGGCGTCCGCGGCGCTGAGGCCAGCAGGCACCGAGGCGCCAGCGCTGGCAACGGCTTGTGCCGCTTGGGCCTCTGCCGCGGCCCGGGCGGCTGCAGACTCCGGTTCGGCGACTGCGGCGGCGGCTTGGGCCTCCGCGGCGGCGGCGGCTTGCGCCGCGGCAGCGGCCGAAGCCTCTGCCTGAGCCTTGGCCTCCGCCTCGGCCTTGGACGCTGCCTCGGCCTGCGCGGCTGCCTGAGCCTTGGCCTCCGCCTCAGCCTTAGACGCTGCCTCGGCTTGCGCGGCTGCCTGGGCCTTGGCCTCCGCCTCGGCCTTGGACGCTGCCTCGGCTTGCGCGGCTGCCTGGGCCTTGGCCTCGGCCTCCGCCGCGGCGGCAGCTTCCTGCCCGCCCTCTGGCACCGCTGCGGTCTTGGTCGTCTGGCCCGCAGTGGACGGCTCGGCCTTGGCCAGAGCGCTCGAGAGCTCCGCGGCGGACAGGCGCAGGGTGGTGTCGCTCGTCTCTACGCTGTCCAGGGCCGCCTTGTCCGCGGCGAGCCGCGAGCGCAGCTCGCTGATGGCCGTGCTGCCGAAATGCAGCGTATTGCCCGAAGTGACGGCGTCGCCGCTCGGCAACGCGAGGGCCGCGCCGAAGGCCTCCGCACGACCGCCCGGGACGCGGGACTCGATGGCTAGTACCGCCGGCGCGTGGGTCTCGGCCAGCTCAGCGAAGCGGGCCAGCAGCTCGGCGGCTTGCGGTCGGGCGGCAGGAGCCTTGTCGAGGGCCGGGGTGAGGGCCGCCGCCAGCTCCTTGACCCCCTTGAGGGTCGGCTTGACCAGGTCCAAGCGCAGCGGCTTCTCGATCGCTTGGCGCTTGAGGGTCATCAGCGGTTGATGCGAGCGGAAAGGCGGCTTGCCGGCTGCAGCTGCCCACAGCACCAAAGCCGCAGAGTAGATGTCGGCGGCGGCGGTCGGCGGCTCGGCGCGACAGATCTCGGCCGCCATGAACTCGGGTTCGCCATAGAAGCCGGGGTCTTCCTGGCCTGATTGCCAAGCCGGTAGCAGCCGCCACCAGCCAAAGCCGAACGCGCGGGCGATGCCGCTGGCGGCCTCGCCCTCGACGAGCAGGCGGTGGGGACCGAGGTCCAAGTGGCGGACATCGTGCGCTGTGGCCTCTTCGAGGGCACGTGTCACGGTCAGCGCGAGGTGCAGCACTTCTTCGTGGCCCATCTTGGCCCGGTCCGCGATGAGCTTGGACAGCAGGACGCCGGCCACGCCCTCGGTACGGAGCCAGATGCGTCCATCGGCGCGGCCAAATGAGGTCGTGAGCAGCACGTCGCCGCAGCCGGTCATGGCGCGGTTGTCGGCGACGATCGCCTCGAGTGCGCCGTCGTCTACCTCGAGGCCCGTAGGCAGCTGCAGCAGCAGCGCGTCGCCGCCCTGATCGTCCGAGACGAGGTACAGAGCGCCGAGCTTGCCCTCTTCCAAGGTCTTTTGGACCGTAAAGCGTTGGGCGATGCGTTGTTCCGACATCTATGGCCTTCCGGTTGCGCCGAAGCGAGGGCACTTGGTGGGTCCCGCGCGGTCCACGCGGTGCGTGGCGGGGGCGCAGGATAGATCGGGGCCCCCGACGGGGCAACCCGTCTCGTCGCGCGCCGGTGCCCTTCGGACTCGAGCCCCGACGCGCCGCCCTGATGCGACCCCCGCTGCGGGTCTCGGCGCCCGGCGCTACACCTGCCCTCAAGACGGAGGCGCCCGCCGGGAGGGGGGTCCGCAGGGTGGACGTCACGGAAGGTTCTGCGAAATCGCGGATCCGCCAAGGTGGCCGAGCGCCGGCGCTGCGCTGCTCGCTGCCGCCTCGGCGTCGAGCATTGTCCGCTGGGGCGGGCGATCTGCCAGACCTTGCACGTCCATCGATTGCCGGGCTACAGTCGGGCCGTCCGGCGGCCCCGCCGGTGGCGGTGGAGCCGGATCTGATGTCGATGCACCCTTGGGCCATTCGCACCCTACTCGCCTTGAATCTCGCGTTCATCGGAGCCTGCGGCGGCCCCGATTTTGACGCGGTCCGGGCGTACAAGTCGTTCTTGGAAGAGGCCAAGCCAAGCCTGACCAAGATGAACGGCGTGCGGATGGAGCTCTTCAACGTCGGTGAGCCCCAAGAGATCTTCACGAAGTTTCGCGACGGCTTGCTGCCCGAGGTCAAGCGCCTGGCCAAGCTCGCATCGGACCAGCCGACTCCTGAGACGGCCCGGCTGGCCGAGATCCACACCACGCTGAAGAAGGTGTTGGCCGACTACGCCGAGGCCACGACCAAGCTCGTCGAGCGGCTCGAGGCGGCCCGCGATGACCGCGATCGCGAGGCGGCGCTGGTCTCTTGGGGCGAGCTCGATCAGAAGTTTGGCGCCGACATGTCGAAGCTGGTCGAAGAGTTGACCGCCTACCTCGACACCCAGATGAAGAAATAGACGACGAATCGTCGGCCCGCGCGTCCGTCCGCTCTCGGCTGAGCCGCACTTGCGGTCCAGCGATCGTCGGAGTGGGGGTCGCGGGCTGCGGCGTGCAAGGCCGGCAGCGACCTCAGCCGAGGACGATCGCGATCGAGCCTCTAGGTGCGGCGGCGGCGGCGACGCTTGCGGTTGCGGTGCACAACGCCATCAGCGTCTACGCCCTCGGGGCGAAGCGCTATTTTGCGCAGATCGCCGCCGCCGCCGACCTGGAAGTTGCCGTAGCCGATGCGCTGCAGTGCCGAGGTCCACGTCCGCACATCGGCGCCCTCGAGCGGACCGACGGTGGCGACGCGGCCGACCTGCTGCACGCGCTGGCAGAGCCACTGCGCCACGGCGTCCGAGTCGTCACGGCGGCGACTGCGCGCGCCTTCGACGCGGATGTTGACGCGGCTGCGGCGCGAGCCCAGGCGCTGGGTCGCCTTGTTGATGAGAAACTGGACCGATTCGAACGCCCGCTCGTCGAGCGCGCTGATGTCGGTGGTGACGCCCTCCAGCCGCACGATGACGTCGTCGCCCTCGAGCGAGCCGAGAATTTGAAAGACCTCGATGCCCATCAGCGCGCAGATCTCGCGCGCGATCTCAGCACTGCGCTGGACGTGGGCGTCCGAGGCGGCCGAGATCTCGGCGGGCGAACGGGTGGCCTCGTCGTCGTCGGGGTCGACGTCGTCGCCGGCGTCACGTGGAGAATCGGAGGGGTTCGGTGGCTGGATCATGGGGCTCCTCGGGCGCGGTGGCAGTCAGGGGGCGGCCGGCTCACGCCTTGGGCGTGCGCTGGTACCACCAACTCTGGCCAATGCTGAGCACGGTGTTGGTCAGGATGTAGAGCGTGAGGCCGGACGGCAGGCTCAGCATCAGCACGCCGAACATGATCGGCATGAACCAGGTCATGAGTTTGCGCTGGGCTTCATCCATCGTGGTCATCGGGGTCAGCTTTTGCTGCGCCACCATCAGCACACCGAGCAAGACCGGCAGGACGTAGTAGGGGTCGTGACGGGTGAGGTCCTGAATCCAGCCGAAAAGCGGTTGGTTGTAGAGTTCCACCGACGACGAGATGGTGCGGTACAAGGCGATGTAGACCGGCATCTGCAGCAAGATCGGCAGGCAGCCGCCGAGCGGGTTGACGCCGTGCTTCTGGTAGAGGGCGAACGTTGCCCGGTTGACCTCGTTGGGGTCGGCGGCGTCCAGGCCGCGGCGCTTGGCCTCGACGGTCAGGTCTTCGCGCAGCTTGTCGAGCTCGGGCTTGAGCTGGGTCATCTTGCGCATGCTCTGCTGGCTCTTGCCCATCACCGGCCAGAGCAAGGCCTTGACCAGAACCGTCAGCAGCAAGATCGCGAGCGGCCACGAGCCGAACCACTGGTGCGAGAGCCGCAGCACAAAGAGCAGGGGCCGTGCGATGGCACCGAACCAGCCGAAGTCGATCGCCTCCTCGAACTCGTGGCCTGCTGCGCGTAGGGCCTCGATCTCCTTCGGGCCAGCGAAGTGCTCGAGTGAAAAGCGAAGGACCTGCCGGTTGCGCAGGCGTCGGCCGGCGTCGTGCGCCTCCGTGCTGGCCGTCTTGGCCAGCGCTGCGTCGAGCGTGGCCGCCGAGATGGCATCGCCCTCGTCGACTTGGAGGCCCAGCAAACGCAGATCTTCGGCGCAGGCAGGGCGGCCGAGCGCCCTGGCGAGTGCGGCAGGGACACAGGAGTCGCTGGCTGAGCCGAGACGGGTCGGCGCCGAACGCAGCGACGCCAGCAGAACGCCGTTGCCGAGGGCCCGCAGCTCTGCGGTGGCGGTTTCGAAACCGGAAACCGGCGCGGTCGCCCTTAGGAAGTACTTCGACTCGGTGGCTAGCCAGGTCGGCGTCGTGGCACTGCGACGATCTTCGTCCTCGGCCTCGATGAGCGAAGAAGCGTCGATATGCACCGTATCATCGCGGTGTTGCATGGCGACGCCCTCGAGATCGGGTGGGCCCGCCATCGACTCCAGGAAGCCGCCGCCCTGGTCGGCGGGATCTTGAAAGGTGGTCAGGACATGCTCTAGCGAGGCCTGCACAGGCGCCGAGCCGAGCCACCAGACCTCCAGTTGGGACTGGAAGACGTAGAGGCGGGCCGGGTCGACCGTCACCCGCTTGCGGAGCAGCAGCGGCGCGCGGACCGTCGTTGGGTCGGGCCAAAGCAGCGTGACCGAGCGGGCATCGCTGGCGATCACCGCCCAACGCGGGTGGGCCTGGGCGAGCGCCGCGACGTCGGCGTAGGTGCGGACGACCGGGGTGACGGCACCCGGCAACGTGATGGCAGCCTCGAGCGGGCCGGACTCCTGCAGGTGGACGCGATCGACAAAAGGGTCCCAGCGCGCGTCCCAGGTCTGGACCAATTCCATCGGCCCGGCAGCCCACTTTGCGGCGGACCAACCCGGCAGCGCTTGCGACGGCAACTGAGGATCTCGCATCGAGAACTGGGCCTCGGTCAGCCGTACCGACTCGACGCCGCCGCCGCATGGCGACACCCCGATCTGGAGACCTTTGCCGACGATCGACTGGGCAGCGACGCCAGGCCGGCAGGGAGCAGCGTAGGCCGCGGCTCCCCACAGCGGCGCAGCGAGGCCAGCGGCGAGCGTCATCGCCGCCGCGAGCAGGGCAGGTCGCTTGCGCGACCCGAGCGCGGCCGGGATGGCGCTAGGCGCTTGGAGCGGCGCGGGCGCGCTGCGGTCGGTGGTGTCGGTCAAGGGGCTTCTCCTTCGACGGCGCGGGCGGCGGGTCGATCGGCTGGGACGGGATCGGCTCCGGAGCCGCCATAGGGCTGGCATCGCAACAATCGCCAGACGATGAGACCCAGCGCGCGTAGCAGACTCTCGGTGGCGAGGGCTCTCCGGGCGTAGTGCGAGCAGGTCGGGTGGAAGCGGCAGGCGGGACCGAGCAGCGGCGAGACGTGGCGCTGATAGGAGTCGAGGACGGCGTCAAGCCCGCGCGCGACTAGGCCGGGTCTGGACACGCGGGCGGCTCCCGGCGCCGATCAGCGCTGCGTCCTGCGCCGTCTCGTCGCAGGGCCTGCGCCAACGCGCCGGTGACCAGCCCGTCGAGCTCGGTCGTCACCGCAGCGAGCGAGGCGTCTGGGCTCGGAACCCGGGCCTGAACCACGAGGTCCAGCGCCGGCCAGCGCCGTCGCAGCGCCCGAAAGGCCTCGCGCAACAGCCGGCGTAGGCGCGCACGCTGTGGGGCCGAACCAGCGCCGCGGGCGACCGCGAGTCCGAGTCGGCTATGCGCCCGTCCCCCGGCGTCGCTCGGCGGACTCGCCTCGGTCAGTCGCACCGCCACCGTCAAGCTGACGCCGCGACGGCGGACGCCGCGGCGCAGGGTCAGATCGAAGTCGCGGCGTGAGCCAAGGCGATCGACGCGGCGGAACCGACCCTCGGGCACAACCTGCAGCGGTGCCGTAGCCAGGGTCGCCACGCAGCGCTCGCTTACTTCTTTGGCGTCGTGACCGCCAGGCGGTAACGGCCATGTGCGCGGCGCGCGGACAGCACCTTGCGGCCGTTGGCCGTCGCCATGCGGCTGCGGAAGCCGTGGGTGCGCTTGCGCGCGGTCCGGCTCGGTGTCGACAATCCCTTCTTCACGACGGCCTCTTCTTCGGGCTACGGGCGCCCAACTGCACACCGCAGGATACCGCCCGACGCGCGGGCGGGTCGCTGCGGATCCCAGCTCTCAATATTCACTTGTCGATTCAGGGGGTTGATCCCCCGAGAACGGCCTTTCCCTCGCGGAAAGGCGCAGTTAGCTAGCCATAGGCCTGCTGCCCTGTCAACCGGATCGCGGCGGGCTGGTCGGCGGCGGCCACGGCGATGTTGCCGCGATTGCAGCGGTCCCGGGCGTGAGCCGATCGGCGGGCGGGGCGGGGCCACCTGAAAATTGCCTCTCGATCTCCGGTCATTCTGGCCGCTGAACTGGGCGCTGGCGGCGGGGATGGGGCTGTTCGAGGGCCGTGAAATTTGATCCTGTTCTGGTCTGCAGGGTTGACGGTTGAGGGGCCTCGCCCGCCCTTGCGAGGCACTGGTCCCTCGGTTAGGGATCGCCGCCGGTGCCTTGACGGTGGAGCAGCGATGTTGTCCGAGGTCTGGAGCAAAGCGAAGGAGACGCTGCAGGGCTGCACTAGCCCTGTGGTCTTTGACTGTTGGATCGAGCCCTTGGCGTTGCTGCAACACCGTGAGGACACGGTCGTGCTGGCGGTGCCTGACCGCCGCTTTCTCGAGTACGTCGCCTCGCACCACAGCGAGCGCATCCGCTCCGCGCTGTCGCTGGCCACGGGCCGCAGCACCGCGCTGGAGTTCGAGGTCATCGATCCCGGCACGGCGCTGCTTGCCGCAGACGGCGAAAGCGCTGAGGCGCATTCGACTGCGAGGGTCGATCTCGACGACGCGCGATCGTCGCGAGGCCAACGGTTCGGCGCAACGACTGACCCCGGTCAACTGCCCTTGTTCGCGGCGCCGCGAGGAGCCTCGACGTCGCAGCCGATCGCGGAAAGCCGCCTTGCGCCGAGCAACGGCCTCGTCGAACGCCTGAGCTTCGAACGACTGGTGACGGGTCGCGCCAACGAGCTCGCGCTCGGGGCTGCGCGGGCGGTCGCAGAATCGCGCGACGCGATCTTCAATCCCTTGTACCTGCAGGGCAGTGTCGGCAACGGCAAGACCCACCTGCTGCACGCCATTGGCAACCTCGTCGCCCAGCGGCAGCCCGCCCTGCGCGTGCGTTACGCGCCGGCGTCGTCGTTTGTCGACGACACGCTCGCCTCGTTCCAGAGCAAGACGGGCTCGCTGCGCGAGGCTGTGCGCGAACGGTACCGCAACACCGACGTGCTGCTGGTCGACGACGTGCAGTTCCTCCAGGGCAAGGAACGGACACAAGAAGAGTTCTTTCATACGTTCAACATCTTGCACCAGAGCGGCAAACGCATCGTGCTGAGCGCAGACCGGCCCCCGGCCGCGCTCGAACCCTTCCAGGAGCGGCTGCGCAACCGGTTTGTCTGGGGCCTGGTGGCGGAGATCGGCCTACCGGACGAGGCCATGCGCCTCGAGATCTTGCTGCGCAAGGCGGAGGAGCGCCGCCTGCACCTGCCGACCGACGTGGCTCGGCTGGTCGCCGAACGGGTGCGCGGCAACGTGCGCGATCTCGAAGGCGTGCTGCACCGACTCGAGGCCTTTCATCACATTGGGAAACACCGGCTCGATTCCGACTTGGCGCGGGCGGTGCTGGGACCGCTCGGCGCCACTGGCGGACTGGCGGATCTCGACGCCATTCTGCGCGCCACCGCCGAGCACTACGGCCTGCGCGTCCCGGACCTGAAGGGCAGCGGTCGCCAGCGCCACATCACGACCGCGCGCATGGTCGCGACCTATCTGGCACGCAAGCACCTGCACCTGTCGTTTCCCGAGCTCGGGCGCGCCTTTGGCGGCCGCGATCACTCGACAGCCCACCACGCCTGCCAGCGGGTTCAGGACTGGCTCGGGCTCGATCCGCAAGTGGCCCAAGCGGTCGCGGCGATCGAGACCCAGATCGCGCCGCTGATGCGCTGATCTGGAGCGCAAGTAGCGAGTCCCAGTCCGACGCGACGCACCGAACCGCGAGCGCGAGCTTGCGGCGTCGACCTCATCTTCGCGCCACCCCAAAGCCGTCGCCCGATGGCGCGTCGCTGCAAGGAGTTACGCGTCGACGCGATGTCGACGCCTTGCCGCAGTGTCCTTGAAAGTGCCGCGTCGGCCTGAGCCCTTCTTTCGGTTCCTAGCCGGCCGATGCGCGTGCGAGAGCGTCTGCGAGCTGTGTGACGACACCTCTCGTCGACGCGCGTCGGCCCGGACGCGAAACGTCAATGGAAACCTAATATAGTTAATGATTAAACGCTATTGGCCACTGTCCACAGCCTCCGCCCACAGCCCTGTGGACGGCCTTGACCGTAGGCGGGCTTGCGCTGGGTACGGCGTTGGGCACGGTGCTGGGCGTATACCCGCCACGAGAGACGGGCATGGGGACGCCCGGGTAGCGACCCCGCAGGCGTCCGCCATCCGTCCCCAGGAGGACTCGACTCGGTTCCTCTTCCATTTTAGGATGATATCCGCGATCGTTGCGTCCATCCACAGCCCCTACTGCTGCTACTACCTCTAAAACTCTCTACGAGCAGGGGAGTCGCAAGACAGAGCCCACAGGCGGGACCGGACCCAGCGGAGCTGCTCGCCGCCCAGATGGGTCTCGGCTGCGATGGTGACGGCTGCTGAGCGGACGCAACGCCATCCGCTCGGGTGGCCATCCGCCGCAGCGGAGCCAGTCGTCTGCGGCCGACGGCCGCAGAGGGCTCAACGTCGCGCGCAGGGTGGCTGGCCGCGCGTGGGTACAGCCGGAGCGGCGACGGCTTGCCTGCTCTTCCCTTCCGCAGCGAGCGGCGGTACAAGCCTCGCCTCGTTGCCGGAGCGCTCGGTCACAGCGGCGCGACCGTCGTCCGGGGAGGGTCCGGAGCCGTAGGCGACGCGGGAGGCATCCAATGCGTGTGCGAATCGACAAGCTGGCCTTGCAGCGGCCGCTCTACCGAGCGCAGGGCGTGGTCGACCGAAAGTCGTCGACCCATGTGCTGTCTGCCGTCCACGTCGTCGCCACCGAGAATCAGCAGCTGATTTTTACTGCGACGGACTACGACGTCACCCTCGCCGCCGAGTGTGACGCCGAGGTCAGCGAGCCTGGTGCGGTGTTGATCAACGGCAAGGCGTTCTTCGACGTCGTGCGCGGTCTGCCCGACGGCGCGCAAGTGACGCTGTCCTCCGATGGCAGCCAACGCGTGCGGGTGGAGGCCGGTCGGGCCTACTACCACCTCAATGGCCTGGGTCCAGAGGAGTTTCCAGACGTCGTCGAGGAGAGCGGTGGGCGTAGCCTGGTGATCGACAAGGGTCAGATCGACGCGATGTTGCGGCGAACGCTGTTCTCGGTGTCGAACGACGAGAGCCGGCCAGCCCTCAATGGCGTGCTGTTCGAGATCGAGCCCCAAGGAGAGGGCACCGCCCTGCTCCGCATGGTGACCACTGACGGCCACCGACTGAGCCGGGTTGAGCGCGTGGTCGCGACCTCCGGCTACGACGGCGGCCAGCACCGGACGATCGTCCATCGCCGCGGCGCCGCTGAGCTGGCGCGCATCTTCGAGTCCAACGACCCCTCGGTGCGCGTCGAGCTGCTCGGACGCAACATCGTCTTTGAGAGCGACCGGACCCGCTTGCAGGTGCGCCAGATCGAGGAGTCCTTCCCGGATTACCAGCGGGTGATCCCGACCCGCGGTGACATCTCGGTGTCGGTTTCGCGGCAGCAGCTCGCTTCGGCGATCCGGCGCGTGGCGACACTGGGCTCCAACAAGCACGCGTTGTTGCGCGTCGATCTCGAGCCGGGACGCCTCAGCCTTGAGATGACCAACGCTGACTTTGGCGACGCCCACGAGGAGATCGAGCTCCCCGAGCACCAGGGCGCCAAGGTCTCGGTCGGCTTCAACCCCCGCTACCTGCTTGACGTCCTCAGCGTGCTGGAGACCGAGTCGGTGCAGCTGGAGCTCTCCGACCAGTTTTCGCCGTGCCTTGTGCACAGCGACGAGGAGCCGGGTGCTGTGTTCGTCGTGATGCCGATGCGGCTCTAGGCGCAGGCGTCTGACCCGCAGACGCCGGGTCCACTCCCACCTGCCGCGTCGGAGCTGGTCCGGCTCGGCCGGGCATCCCGGCCCGTCGCGCCCTGGACCGAGGCAGCGTGCACATCGAGCGCCTGCTCATCGAGAACTTCCGCAACATCGTGTCGTTGCAGGAGGTTCCACATCCGCGCTTCAACGTCTACGAGGGCGACAACGGCCAAGGCAAGACCAACTTGCTCGAGGCGATCGCGGTGCTCTCGGGCCTGCGCAGCTTTCGCACGTCGAAGCTCGGCGAGTGCATCCGCTTTGAGCAGGCACGCGCCGAGGTCGGCGGTCGCGTCGTCGGTCGTGGCCAGCGCGTCGACCTCGGCGTGGCGATCGAGGGCAACCGGGCGCGGGTGCAGATCGATGGCCGGCCGCCCAGCCGCCAGTCCGAGGCCCTGGTCGTCTTGGCGACCGTGGTGTTCTCCGCCGCCGACCTGCAGCTCGCCCACGGTGAGCCGGCCCAGCGACGGCGCTGGCTCGATCGTGCGATGTTCCAACACCGACCTGGCTACCTGGCCGAACTACGGCGCTTCGAATCGGCGATCGCCAACCGCAACGCCCTGTTGCGCTCGGCACTACGCAACGAGGCTGCCCGGCCCGGCGCTGGCGTCGACCTCGACGCGCTGGACGCCTTCGACGTGGTCCTGGCCGAGGTGGGTGGGCTGATTCGCGCGCGGCGCGACGGCTTCCTGCGGGGGTTCGTCGCTGACTTTGGTCGCGAGTTTTCGGCGTTCGGCGCCACGGGCGTCGAGGCATCTTTGCACTACCTCGTCCATGAGCCGTCCTCGGCCCGCAGCTACCGCCCGGCGACGGCCCTCGTCGGCGCTGCAGGCGGTTCGGCGGCGGCTGAGACCGAGCAGTTGGTAGCGGACCTCCGCGCCCGGCGTCGACTCGACCTGCAGCGCGGTGTGACCAGCGTCGGTCCGCAGCGGGACGACATCGCGGTGATGCTCTCGGGCCGGCCGGCGGCAGTTCATGCCAGCGCCGGTCAGTCGCGTTCGCTCGCCATCGCCTGGCGCATCGCCGAGATCGCCAGCCTCGAGCGGGCCCTGGGCGAGCCGCCCGTGCTGCTGCTCGACGACCTTTCGTCCGAGCTCGACGCCGAACGCAACGCCGCTTTGATGCGGCACCTCGATGCGCTCGGTGGCCAGGTCTTCCTGACCACCACCGACGCCCGCCACATCAAACTGCAAGCCGACGCCCGCCGCGTGCGGGTCCAGGCGGGTCGACTGGTGGCGTCTGGCTTGGCCTTGGGTGAAGATGGCGGTGCGTCTAGCCGCTGAGCACCAGCAGTTGGGAGGGGATCTTGGAGTCGTTCGTCATCGAGGGTGGCGTGCCGCTTAGCGGTCGTGTCCGGCCGGGGGGAAACAAGAACGAGGCGCTGCCGGCCATCGCCGCGGCGATGCTCAGCGCCGAGCCCGTGATCTTGGACAACGTGCCTGACATCATCGACGTGCGGGTCATGCTGCAGATCTGCGAGGCCATGGGCAGCGAAGTGATCTGGCTCGGCCGCAACCAAGTCCAACTGCACACGCCGACGCTGCGCACCACCGAGGTGCCGGTGGAATTGGCCCGCCGCGTTCGCGCCAGCATCCTCTTCGCTGGGCCGATCGTGGCGCGGTCTGGCGCGGTCGATCTGCCGCCGCCGGGCGGTGACGTCATCGGTCGCCGCCGCCTCGACACCCACTTCGATGGCCTGCTGCGGCTCGGCGCCGACCTGCAACCCGGCGACATCTACCGGCTGCGGACCGCTGACGGCGCGGGTCTGCGCGGCGTCGACCTCTTTCTCGACGAGGCGTCGGTGACGGCGACCGAGAACCTGCTGATGGCGGCGTCGCTGGCGAAGGGACGGACCATCCTGCGCAACGCGGCGTGTGAGCCGCACGTGCAAGGCCTGTCGCGGATGCTGGTGGCGATGGGGGCGCGCATCTCGGGCATCGGCACCAATCAGCTCACCATCGACGGCGTCGAGCGGCTCGGTGCAGTCCACCACACCATCGGTCCAGACTATTTGGAGATCGGGTCGTTCGTCGGCCTGGCGGCGGTGACGGGCGGCGCGCTGACCATCGAGGGCGTCATCGAGGAAGACCTGCGCATGGTGCGGATGGTCTTCGAGCGCCTCGGAGTGCGGACCGAGATCCGTGGCGGCGATCTCTTTGTGCCGGGGCGCCAGAAGCTCGAGATCCGCCCCGACCTCTCCGGCCACGTGCCCAAGATCGATGATGCGCCTTGGCCGCAATTTCCGACCGACCTGATGTCCATCGCCATCACGGTCGCCACCCAGAGCCGGGGCACCGTCCTGTTCTTCGAGAAGATGTTTGAAGGCCGCATGTTCTTTGTCGATGCCCTCATCGGGATGGGGGCGCAGATCATCCTCTGCGACCCGCACCGCGTCGTCGTTGTCGGCCCCTCGACGCTCTATGGTTCGCGGCTTGAGAGCCCGGATGTTCGCGCCGGCATGGCACTGCTCATCGCCGCCCTCTGCGCCCGAGGTCGGAGCAAGATCGACAACATCCGGCAGATCGACCGCGGCTACGAGCGCATCGAAGAGAAGCTGCGGGCCCTCGGCGCCCGCATCGAGCGGGTCTCGTCGTGAGCGTGGGGGCGCCGGTCGAGGCAGCGGCCCGCCGCGCCACGCTGCGCGACGCCCAGCGAATCGTCGTCAAGCTCGGTTCGGCGGCGCTCTGCGAGGCACAGGGTGGGGTCGATCTCAGCGCCTTTGCGCGGGTCGCTGCGGCCATTGCCGAGCAACGTCGCAGTGGCCGCCAGGTCGTCGTGGTGTCCTCTGGAGCGGTGGCGCTCGGCCGCGCCGAGACCGGCCAGGTTCCGGGCGACCCCAATCCCCGGTTTGGCCGTCAGGCGTTGGCGGCGATCGGCCAGCCACTGCTGATGGCGCAGTGGCGCTCGGCATTCGCCGCGCAAGGGCTGGGCGTGGCGCAGCTGCTGTTGACCCACGCCGACCTCGGTGCCCGCCCGCGCTTTCTGCATGCCCGGCGGGTGGCGGCGGAGCTGCTCGAGCATGGCGTGGTGCCGATCGTGAATGAGAACGACACCGTGGCCATTGAGGAGCTCGGTTTTGGCGACAACGACGCCCTCGCCGCCCAAGTCGCCGTCGCGGTCGGCGCTGAGCTGCTGGTGTTGCTGACGGAGGTCGACGGCCTCATGACGGCCGACCCGCGCCTCGATCCCAGCGCGACGCGTGTGGCCCACCTCGACGCGTTTGATCCCCGGGCGACCGCGTTCACCGAGGCAGGCAGCCGTTCGACGCTTGGCACCGGCGGCATGCGCAGCAAGATGCAAGCGGCAGCGATCGCCGCCCACGCCGGCATCGCCACCCTGGTCGCAGATGCCCGCCGCGGCGACGTCCTGGCCGCCCTCATCAGTGGCGCCGACATCGGTACGCTGCTGTGGCCTGGGCCCTCGCGACTCAGCGCCCGCCGCAAGTGGTTGGCGACGACTGTGCGGCCGCGGGGCAGCATTGGCGTCGATGCCGGCGCAGCGCGGGCGCTGGTGGAGGGCGGGCGCTCGCTGCTGCCGGTCGGCGTGCGCACGGTCGAGGGTCGTTTCGAGGTCGGCGACCCGGTTCGCGTTCTCGCCCCAGACGGCTCCGCGCTCGGCCGAGGCCTCAGCCGCTACGCGAGCGAGGACGCCCGCGCGATCGCCGGCCTACGCAGCGATGCCATTACCCAAAAGCTCGGCTGGTTGCCGGCGGCGGAGTTGATTCACCGCGACGACTTCTGGCCCGAGCCCGGCGCAGCACGTCGTCTGTGGGGTGACCCGTGAGCAGCCCCAGCCTGCGCCTTCGGGTGCCTGGCATCATCGCCTGCATCGTCGCCTGCACCGCCGCTCCCGGCTGCGACGGCGGCCCGGCCGCAGCGCCAGCGGCGAGCGATGCGGCGGTGGCAGTGCCGGACCGAGGCGGGCTGCGCTTGCGCTTGCATGCGCCGGTCGAGCGACCCGATCTCGCCAGCCCGCCAGCCGAGCAGTTGCGCTTTCTTCGCCGCACCGTGGGTTCGGCGGATGAGCCGGTGGTCGGCGCCCCGCTCAGCGACGGTCGCTTGCGCTTCGAGCCGCTTGGCCCCGACGTCGCGACCCAGATCATGGCCGAGCTGCGCGACGCATCTGGCGTGCTGCTCGCCCGCGCCGAGGGTCCGGTCGCGGTCGTCTCGGCCGAAGAGCCCGACCGCGACATCGAAGCGCTCTGGTTGCCCGTCGGCGCCATGGTGGCGGCACGCTCAAGCGACGGTGCGCCACTCGGTCAGCCGGTCGGCGCTGGCGCTGGGGTGACGGTGCTCTCGGGCGGCCGGCTGCTGGTCAGTGGCGGCGCGGATCTCGGTCCCTGCCAACCTGGCAAGCCGACGACGATCTCGGCCGCCGCGACCGTGCTCGACCCGACGGCGATGCGGGTCGAGGCCACCTGGAAGCTCTTGGACGGCCGCAGCCACCACGGCGCCAGCGCACTACCAGGGGGACGCGTGGCGCTGCTCGGCGGCTACCTGGCCAAGGCCGGCGTCATCGGACCGAACGCTGGCGTCGAGCTGGCTGTGATCCACGAGGCGCGGAGTGAGGGGGCGTCGGTCGAGTTGGCGTCGGCACGGGCCCGTTTCGCCCTGGCGGACGACGGTGAGCAGCTGTGGCTGGTCGGGGGCGATCAGGAGGGCACGCCGAACGTCGAGCTTTTCAGCATCGCCGTCGGCACGCTGGCGACTGCGCCGCTGGTGGGCACCCGCCTCGACCCAGCGGCCGCGCTGCACGACGATGTGCGCAGCAGCAAGCGCTACCTGCTGGTGGCGGGTGGTCGCGATGGCACCGGCGCGGCCCGCGCTGACGGGCAGATCTACGAGGTCAAGGGCCAGAGCCTGCTCTCGGTCGGCACGCTGCCCGCGGTCACGCCGACGGCGGCAGATCCTGCCTGGCTCTTGGCTTCTTCGCCGCTCAGCGTCTGGCGCCTGGGCGGGGCGGCGTCTGGCGGCGCGCTCGCCGACGTGCGACGGCTTTCGCTGCTCGATCCGCTGCTGCAATGGCAGGTCCAGCCCAGCCTTGGCGTCGGCCGCCATTGCATGGCGACGGCGCAACGCGAGGGCGGTCTGTGGCTCTTCGGCGGTCGCGACGGTGACGGCGCCGCCTCTGATGCCGTGGAGGTCGTCCACGCCGGCACCGAGCGCAAGGTCTACACGCTCGGCGCCGGCAGCGTCGGCGCTGTGGCCGCGCCGGGGCCCGGCCACGCTTGGGCCTTGGTTGGCGGGGGCGGCGCTGCTACGGCTGGGGCACCGGCTCTGTGGCTCTGGCTGCCGCCGGAGTAGGGCTGATCAGAGGTCGACGAGCTGTAGCCTCGCGTTGTCCAAAGGAAAGAATCGGCTACCTACGCGTCGAAAGCGGTCGAGACCGTCGGTAGCGAGCAGCTCAACCGCGCCCCTGCCGGTGCGCGCGGCGGGAAAGCGCATCGCCAGCTCTTCGGCGATCGCCTGTGCAGAGTCCACCAGCGCCACGTTGGGCATGCCGCGGCGGCTCAACCATGCCGCGATCGCCGTCGCCAGCACGGGGAAGTGCGTGCAGCCCAGCACCAAGGCACCGAGCTTTGCCGGGGGTTCGCCACCGAGCCACGGGTCGAGGTAGGCGTCGAGCGCGGCGTCCACCAGCGGACCGGCGAAAAAACCCTCTTCGGCGAGCGCCACCAGCAAGGGGGTCGCGCAGGCGCTGACTGCCAGGTTGGGGGCGATGGCGGCGATGGCGTGGCCGTAGGCGCCGGAGGCGATGGTTCGCTCGGTGCCGATGACGCCGACGAGGCTCCCTGGCGCCACGCTGGCGACCGCGCGCCGAGCGCCCGGGCCGATGACGCCGAGGACGGGGAGGTCGAACTCTGCCTCGAGCGCCGGCAGCGCACACGAGCTGGCGGTGTTGCAAGCGACGACCAGCGCGTCGGCGCCGTCGTCGCCGAGCAGGGCGCGGCTGGCCTGTAAGGCGTAGCGGCTCACGGTCTCGGCGCTCTTGCTGCCGTAGGGCAGGCGCGCGGTGTCTCCGAGGTAGCGCAGGTTCGCCCCTGGCAGCGTGGCATGGATCGCCGCTGCCACGGTCAGGCCACCGATGCCCGAGTCGAAGATCGCGATACGCGGAGGGCGGGGTTCGCTCATGGCGCTTAGCATCGGCGCCGAAGTGGCATGGGTCAAGGCAGGCCCAGGCCTCCGCGTGCGGTGCCAGATCGCCAGCCAACCGCGCCGCTGCAACTGCGAGCCGCTGTCTTGGCCGATGCCTTCGGCGTCTGGTAGTTTGCGCCATGGAGGTGGCGATGACAGGCATCGGGCGTGGGTGGTCGGGCTCAGCGCGCTTGGTCGGCGCGCTCGCGGCCTTGTGGCTGTGCGCGCTGCCGCAACCGGCGGCGGCGTTCAAGCTGCTACAGAACGATGGCGGGGCCAATCCGCATTGGAGCCAGGCCACCATCGCGTACCGAGTCGTCTATGACGTCGCGCCGCCCGAGCCCGCCGCGTCGCAAAAAGGGACGCCGCTGGGCGACCGCATCGCCGCAGCGATGAAGCCATGGACGGAGGTGCAGTGCCCGCGCAAGGACGGGCCGCTGCCTGTCGGCTTCACCTTCGTCCAGACCGCTCCGCCGGAGGTGGCCACGTGCCCGAATGACACCGACGGGATGCGCCGCTGCCTCGGCGGCGACGGCGTGGTGCGCGTCATCTCGGATCCGAAGCAGTGGCCGCTCTCCGACCTGACTGTCGGCTACACGATCTTGGCCAGCGAGCCCTCGGGCGGCATCAGCTCGCGGTTCACGCTGCTGATGAACGACGCCACCTACGACTTTTGCGACTTCGACTGCGACGGTAAGGCGTTTGACGTCGGTACCGTGATCCTGCATGAGGCTGGCCACGTCCTTGGCCTCGATCACACCGATGTCAAAACGGCGGTCATGGTCAGCAGCCGCTCTGCGGCGGAGATCTTGCGTACGCTGCATGCCGACGACCGCGAAGGGCTGTGCACGATGTACCCGGTCGCGGCGGCCCCTGCCGACGATGGCGGCTGCACGGCGCGCCGCCCCGGTGCGAAGGCGGGCGCGGGCTGGTGGTGGTCGGCGCTGCTCGCCCTCCTGGCGTTGTGGGCTGCCCGGTTGAGGTCGTTGTCAACGGGGCTGAAAGACGCGCGCGCGGGCGCTGGCCTCTTTGTGCTCGTCCTCTTATCGACGCCGCAGCCAGCGTTGGCCTGGAATGCGGCGCAGACGGCGTCGGGCGCTGACCAGCGTTGGTATGTGCCGGAGCTCACCCTGGAACTCGACGACACGGGTCTCGCTGGCCAAGGCCTGCCCGACGCCGCGGTCGAGGCTGCGACCCTTGCAGCGCTCCGGGTCTGGGTCGATGTGCCATGCGCGCTCTGCCAGAACCCAGACGGGCCTGCCTGCGCCCCCGTCCAGTGCGCCAGCCACCCTCTGGGCGTCACAGCCAAGTTTGGCGGCTGGAAGCCACCGCGGCCGCCCGGTCTCGGCTGCACCTTGTCAGGCGACGTCTGCCGCGGCGAACCAGATGGGAACCAGGTCCTTTTTCTCCACGACGCCGCGCGCTGGCCGGTGGCGAGCCACGTCATCGCCCTGACGCTGGTGGCCGCTGACGTCACCACAGGCGCCATCGGCGACGCCGACGTTCTGGTCAACGCGGCCTTCAAGCAGTTCTGCGCCGCGCCCGACTGCAAGGCCACCCGCTACGACCTGCAGAACACCCTGGCCCACGAGTTTGGCCACCTGTTCGGCCTCGACCACAGCACCGAGTCGGCGGCGACGATGTACGGCGGCGCTCCGCCCTTGGAGACCCACAAGCGCGACCTGCACGCTGACGACGTGGTCGGCGTCTGCACGCTCTACCGGCGCGCTTTCGTCCCCACCGGCTGCCAGCCGCAGCCAGAGCCGGAGGGGTGCTCGGCCGCGCGCGGGTCGCGGTCGATGTCGCCCGTCGCGCTCGGCGTGCTGGCCTTGTCGGCAGCCCTGCTTGGCGCAGTCCGCGGCGGCCTGGCCTGAGGTCTGCTCGGCGTCGCCGGTCGCAGCCTTTCCCCTGCACCCCGCGCCCGCGCCCCTTGCCCAGCGCCGGGTGGACCGAGCCCGGGACACATGTCGGCGGGCTCGAGCCGCCCTGACCGAGGGCCTGGCGCGACGGCCAGCGTTGACAAGGTCAGGTCGATCCACGACAAGCGTCGACATGCGCATCGACGTGATTCAGGGCGCCAACCTCAACCTGCTCGGTCGGCGCGAGCCCGCGATCTACGGTGCGCAGACCCTCGAAGAGATTCACAGCGGGCTTGAGGACCTCGGCCGGCAACTCTCGGCCGGCGACGAAGCCGTCTCGCTTACTTTTTTTCAATCCAACAGCGAAGGCGCTCTGGTGGACCGGGTGCAGGCGTGTGGCGAAGGCGTCGACGCGATCATCATGAATCCTGGCGCCTATACCCACACGAGCATCGCGCTGCGCGACGCCCTCCTGGCGGTCGGGCTGCCGGCAGTGGAGGTCCACCTCAGCAATCCGGCGGCGCGCGAGTCGTTTCGACACCGCTCCCTGATCGCTGATGTCGTGCGCGGCAGCATTGTCGGGCTCGGCGCCATCGGCTATCAACTGGCCCTGCGGGCGCTGGTAGCGGCGCATCGCGCTCGGCGCGCCGTCGAAGGACCGGCCTCGCCGGGTTGATTTCTGCAGTGCAGGGCTCGGCGCGTGCCAGCCCCGACCCCGTAGGCCGGCGGATTCCGGCCAGGAGCCTGGTCAGAACCATGTACGATACAGCGCAGTTTCGCCGAGGCCTCAAGATCGAGATCGACAACGTCCCGTGGATCATCGTCGACTTCCAGCACGTCAAGCCTGGCAAGGGCTCGGCGATCGTCCGGACGCGCCTCAAGAATTTGGTCACCGCCCAGGTGGTCGACAAGACTTTTCGCTCCGGCGACAAGGTAGACGAGCCCGACATCGAGGAGTTCGACGCGACCTTCCTCTACCGTGACGGCCAGTTCTACTTCATGAACCAGGTGACTTACGAGGAGATCTCCCTCGATGAGGAGGCCGTCGGTGACGCCAAGAACTACCTCGTCGAGCAGCTGCCCGTCAGCCTGCTGATGTTCCGCGGTCGGGCCATTGGCATCGATCTGCCCAACTTCATCGTGGCCACGATCACCTACTGCGAGCCAGGCGTCGCCGGCAACACGGCGCAGGGCGCGACCAAGCCGGTCACGATCACCACCGGCTACACGCTGCAGGTGCCGCTCTACATCAACGAGACCGACAAGTTGAAGATCGACACCCGCGACGGCTCCTTTGTCGAGCGCGTCAAGGAGTAGCGGCGAACAGGCGGTGGCGGGCGCCGCCGGGTCGAAGCAGGGGCGAGCGTGAGCAGCCAGGTCGTCAACCTCGAGCAGAAGCGGACTGATCGGCGGAAGAAATTCGCCGAGACCGTCGCGATCTTGAAGGAAGATCCGCACGACGTGCGGGCGCGCCTTCAGGTGATCGAGCTGCTGCAAGAGGAGGGGCGAACCGACGAGGCCGTCGAAGAGATGCTGCGCGTCGCCGCCAATTACGCGCGGCGCGGCGTGCCGATCAAAGCCGTGGCGGTGATGCGGACGGCGGTCAAGCTGCGGCCCGAGCGCGCAGACGTCCGCATGTCCTACGCCGAGGTCTTCGAGAAGCTGCGCATGGTGGAGGACGCCGCTCGGGAGTACCGGGCGGCCTGGGACCTCTACATCGCCCAGAGCGACCTTCACGGCGCGATCGACGCCTTGGGCAAGCTCCTCGGGCTGGACCCGGCGTTTGTTCCGGGCCACGTCGTCTTCGCCGAGGCCTTGGGCCGCGCTGGCCGCGTGGAGCAGGCTGCGGCGGCCTTTCGCCGACTGGCCGACCACCTGCTCTCGGTCGGTGCGACCGAGGACTGGGAGCGGGTGGCCGAGCGGGCGGTGTTCTTCGATCCGCGTGATGCGACGCTGGCCCACGACCTGGCATTGCACTACGTCCGCACCGGACGCCACGCCGCCGCGCTGTCCAAGCTCATCGTCTGCTATGAGGTGGAACCCGATGGCGGTGAGCTGGTCGAGCTTATCGTCGAGGTGCTCGACTCGCTGGGGCAACGCGAGCGGGCGGCGAAGCTGCTGCGGATGCAGGTGGCGCGCTACCGGCGCGACGGGCTCAGCGCCGAGGTCGAGCGGGGCCTCATCCGCCTCCACTCCCTGGACCCCGACGACGCCGAGGCGAAGGACGCCGCTGGCGCCACCGGCGGCTCGATGGCTGCCGACACGATCTTGGAGCTGCAGGCCGACGCGCCGCTGCCGCCATCCGTCGCCAGCCTGCCGAGGAGGGCCCGGCCGGCGCGACCGATCGATGATGATGAGATCGGTTTCGGCGACAGCTTGCCGCAGTCGAACTCGGGCAGCGGTCTGCCGCCGCCCGTCCCCGATGATGACGAGGCGCCGCCGATCCCGGACGATGGCAACGACCTGGATGCGTTGGCCTTTGACGTCTTCGATGGTCGGCCGACCATGCGTGGCGCCGCGGCCTTCGAGTCGCAGGGCTTCCCTGTCGACGCCGAGCCGGCGATGGTCATGGCGTCGCCGCCAGCGCCATCGCCGCCGCCGGTGTCTGAGCACAAGCCGAAGCGGGTGGAGTTCTCCTCCACGGCCCCCGAGCGGCCGAGTCTGCGGCGCACGATCTCCCGGCCCACGCTGACGCGCAGCGCCGCCGTGCCGTTGCCGGTCTCGCAGGCCGAGACTACCGACATCGACCACACGGCGCCGCTGTTGGCGGTGCCGCCCTCGAGTGCGGCGTCGCGCCTGCCCTCGACCGGGCTCTCGCCCCTGCCGCCCCGCATCGGAGACGATGACGAAGAGCCCGCGTTTGGCCAGGACGCGTCGGAGCCGACCAGCATCGACGAGCGGGTGTTGCAGGCGATTCGCGGCCTCGGCGTCTCGTCAGCGGCAGCGCGGACTCCGGCTAGCGAGGTCGCCAGTGCTGCCCCGATCGTCGGCTCCGGCTTCACCAGCGCCCTCTATCAGCCGCCCGAGCCATCCGACCCGGACAGCGAGCGTAGCTCACGGCCGCTGCTCAACGCCCGCCGACGCTCCAACAACCTGCCGCGCCCCAAGCTGGTGCGTGCCTCGGTCGCGCCGGACCCTAGCCAGCGCAACGTCAGCAATGACCTGAAGACGTTGGATTTCTTCATCGACCGCGGCTTCTATGAGTCGGCCGTTGCGCTCTGCGCCGAGCTCGAGAAGCGGCACCCGCAGAGCGAAGAGCTCCTCCTGCGGCGCAACAAGATCGCGGCGATGGCTCGCCGGCCATGAGGCGGCGCGACGAAGGCCAACCCGGCGACGAACAGCCATCTTCGACGGAGCTGACAGCCCGAGAAGAGGTCTTGGCGCGCGCCGAGATCGAGGCTTCGATGCTGGACGCGCGCCTGCGCGGGCGCGAGACCAGCCTGCACGCCCAGCGCTTTGCCCTCGACGAGCGGGCGGCGTGGATCGAGGGCCTCGCCGGCGGTTTGGAGCGCTGGGCCGAGCAGTCACAGGTTGCGATTGGCGACACGTTGACGGGTCTCGGCGGCGGTGCCGCTGCCCAGGAGGCCGACGTCGACGCGTACGTTCAGCGCAGCGCAACCCTCGCCTTGGCCCGCGCCGCGATGGTCGCCACCCGCGAGGAGCTGATGGCGCGGCGGCGAGCTCAGCAGGAGCGCCGCGAACGCGAGGTCGAGGCGCTCGAGGCGGCCCTGGTGCGCGCCGACGTGCGCCTGAGCGCCCGCGAGAAGCTGCTGGCCGTCGCCTTGCGCGAAGTCGAGGCCAAGGCCGCCGCGACCGGCATGGCGAGCGTCAGGCCGCCCTCGCTGCTGGCGACACCGCCCAGCGAGGTGGCGTTTACGCCAGCCGGCCCTGGCCGCTGCCGCCTGCGGCTCGGCAAGACGCGGCTCCTTCGCGGCGCCATCGAGGTCGACGCCGCCAGTCGGACGCTGCTCGCCTCGGTCGACGCTAGCCCGCAGGTGGGCGCGACGGTCGAGCTCGAGGGCGAGGCCGAGGATGGACCGCTGGCGCTGCCGGTCATCGTCCGTCGCGTGCTCCCGGCGGGCACCGAGGGCCAGCACGCCGTCGTCTTGGCGCCGAGCGGCTGGTCGCAACAGGACTGGCGACGCCTCGAGCGGCTGGTGGCGGCGCTCTGAAGCTGGGCCCGACACGCTCCTAGCCGACTCCTCTCGCTTCAACCCGCGCACGCGGCAACGCGACGTCGAGCCTTGGAAGCTCGACGCCTTCGGGGAACAGCGACGCCAAGAGCGACGCCATGTCGTCGGGCGGCGCACTGTGGAAGCGCAGCATCTCCCCGGTGCGGGGGTGCCGGAAGCCGAGCGCGTAAGCGTGCAGGGCCTGCCGGGTTTGCGCAGCGAGGGCGTGAGCCTCCGCGGCGCCGCGCGCGGTGCGCGGCAGCGGGCGCTGGCCACCATAGAGCGCATCGCCCGCGATGGGGTGCCCGCGCTCAGCGAGGTGCATCCGGATCTGATGCGTCCGGCCGGTCTCCAATTCGGCGACGACGCAGCTCGCCAGCGTCGAGCGCGCCAGCACCGTCAAGTGCGAGGTGGCCTGGCGGGGCCCCGCGATCTTGCCGGTGAAGCGGCGGCGGTCGGTGGGATGCCGGGCGTGCCCGCTTTGCACCGTCAGCCGATCGGCGGCGAGGCGCCCAAGAACCACGGCGACGTAGCGCCGCAAGATCGTGTGGCGAGCGAAGTCTGCCGCCAGCGCCGCGTGGGCCGTCGCCGTCTTGCTGACGACGAGCAGGCCCGAGGTGTCCTTGTCGATCCGGTGGACAAGGCCAGGCCGTTCGCTGGCGCCGACCTCGGCGACCTCGGGGGCGTGAGCGAGCAGGGCGTGAACCAGGGTCTCTTGCCAGTGCCCAGCGCCTGGGTGAACCACCAGCCCTGCTCGCTTGTCGATGACGACGAGATCGGCGTCTTCGTAGACGACGCTGAGGTCGGCGTCGTGCCAAGGCGTCAGCTCGGACGGCGGCGGCGGTTGCACGGAGATCTCGACCACCATGCCATGGCGCACACGGAGCCCGGGGACGACTTTGGCCGGCGCGACACCGCTGACGCGCACATGACCGGCCTGGATGTGGCTCGCCGCGCGCGTCCGAGACAAGGACGCGATGGCAGCCGAAAGCAACGCGTCGAGGCGCAGGCCGGCATGCCCCGCTTCGACCTCGACGATCGGCGCCGCCAAGGCCTCGGCAGCGCCGATCGTCGCCGCGCCGCTGGTCGGTGCCATCGAGCCCTCGAGGAGGCGCTTGGTCATCACCGACCGCCGGGCGCCGCCACCTCGGCCATCCGTTTGACGAGCGCGATGATCTTGTCGGTCGCCGCGATGGCTGCCGGGTCTTTGGCCTGCAGCTTGAAGGCGCCGAGCTCCTGCAGCAGCGGACCCTCTTGGCGGGCATCGAGCTCCATCGCCACCCCGGCCTGGCCGGAGGCGCGCTCATAGGCCCCCGCGCGCAGCAGCGCCAGGGCAAAGCGGCGCTTGACCTCCGGCGCGCTGCGGCCCGCGAGCTCGGCGGCGTGTTGCCATGCCTCCGCCGCCTGTTGCCATGCCGCCGCCTTCTCTGCGGCCTCGCCAACCTCGGACCAGCCCTTGCGGCGCTCTTCGGCGATGCGGCGATCGTCACTGGCGCGGCGGAGCACGTAGTTGGGGGTCCCGGCCTCGATGTGCTCCGCCGTGATGGCCTTGACCTGCAGCGTGCGCATCTCGACCACGTCGGACCAGCGACCGAGGGTGACGTAGGCGCGCTCGAGGATGTCGAGGAAGGTCGTGTTGGTCGCGTGCGTCTTGCGAAAGGGCGCCAGCGCCTTGACCGTCTCCTCGTGCTGGCCCTTGCTGTTGTACGAGCGCCCCAGCGTGTTGAGCGCATAGACCTCGTCGGGCTTGAGCGCCAGTGCGGCGTCGATGGCGCGCTTCATGCGCTGCTCGTCGCCGGCGCGCTGCGAGAACATCGCGAGGTTGACCCAAGCGTTGAGGAGGTTCGGGTACAGGACCAACGACCGCTCGATGGCGTCGATCGCCTTGGGCATGTCGCCGAGGGAGTTGTGGCAGAGGCCCTCGATGAAGTGGTTCTGGAAGTCGTCGGGGTTGATGGCGATCGCCTTGCGAATCTCCGCCAGGGCCGAGCTGGCTTGACTGTTCTTCTGCTTGCTACGGGAGAACGTGAAGCCTTTTTCAGCCTCGAGCTGGCGGGCGTTGAACCAGTGGACGAACACGACCGAGACAGCGGCCGCGATGACCAAGCCAGGCACCGCCCCGCCCTTGAGGGCAACCGCCTTGGGTGCCGTCTCACCCAGCTCGACCTGCTCCGGGTAGGCCTCGGCTTCGGCGCGCCGGACCACCACCCAAGCAGCGCCGATCGCGCCGATGTGGAGGAAGAAGAAGAAGGTCGGCGCCGGCAGCTGGAACGGGAACGAGAGCATGGCGTCGCCGCACATCGCCACGAGACCAGCCACGGAAGCCAGCGCCCCAAGCGTCAGCCAAGCGACGTCGTCACGTTGGTGCAAGCGGGGCCGAGCCGCCCGGCGGTTCGCGTCGAAGGCCATCGCAAGCGCCACCACGAGCAGCGCCATGAAAGACAAGAAGCCCTGGAAGCCAAGCTCGCTCCAGATCTGGAGAAAGTCATTGTGCGCCCGCACCGGTTGCTTCGCGATCGAGAAGTGATCATTCTCGGTACGTTGCGTCACATATTGAGGGAATAACACACGCCAATTGCCGGCGCCACCGCCGAGCGGACGCGCCTTGATCGCCTCCCACGTCGAGTCCCACATCATCCAGCGCATGCTCCAGTGCGCGTCCTCGGTGTCGCCGATGGTCTTGACCAGGTCGACCACCGACATCTTGCGCTTCTTGTCGCCGACGCCTTGATCGAAGCGCGCTGAGAAGCCCGCGCTCAGCAACATACTGCTGGCGATCGCGATGGCAGCGAGGCCCGAGACACCGAGGCCCAGCACGAGCGGCATCGCGCTGCGCTGCGGAGGCCGGGGCGGCTCGACGAGTGCTGCGCCGTCCGAGCCCGTCGTCGGCTTGCGCCAGGCGCCGGCGAGCAGAAAGAGGCCGAGCGCGACCAGGACGCCGATCACGGCGCCGCCCCAGGCCGAGCGCGTCACCGAGAGCCGGAGGTAGTAGAGCTGAATGAACAGCAAGATGTTGCCAACCGCGCCAATCCAGAGCGCAAGCTGGGTTCGCTCCCGCCGCCACCACCGCAGGCTCATCGCGATGAGGACATAGGCCGCGGGCATGACGGCCACGATCGCCTGCGCCGCCATGTTGCGGTTGCCGAAGGTGCTGCCAGGCGCGTTGATCGCGACCCACCGCTTGGCGTCCGGCGGCAACAGGCCCGCGATGTTGTGGTGTTGGGCGATGCCGAAGAGCGCCACCTGGACGCCGCCCAGCAGCGAACCGAACACCACGATGAGCAGCTGCCGCGAGGTGCGGACCGTGGCCATAGTGAGCGCGCAGATCAGCAGCCCGGCGCCCCAGCGCAGCGCGTCGACCTTGGCGAAGAGCGAGAGCGTGCCGCCGGTCTCGTCAGGCGCAAACGCGAGGCTCAACGCCACGCTCGCGGCCAAGCCGACCATCGGCCATCGCAAGGGGGTGCCCGGAAGGGCCACCGGCCTGCCCAGCGTCGCCAGCAGCGCGACTGCCGCGAGCATCCACACCGCGCCGACCATCATCGCGAACTGCTTGGGCAATTGATAAAGATCGCGAATCCCGACCTCGACTAGGCGAGGCAGAATGGCGGCCGTGAGGCCGAGCACAAGCGCTGGCAGATCGTCGACCAAGGCGTGGCTGCCGGCGGTCCGGGCGTTGGCTCCAGCCGCGTTGGCCTGGGCCGCCCCCTCGCCGCCGCGAGGAGATCCCTTTGACTTTTTTGGATGTTCTGGCTCATCCGGCCGCTTCGAGGCGCTCTGATCCACGGTGCAAGTCCCTCGCCCTCGGCGACGGCGAGGCGGCTGGTTGGCCGCCTGGCGCGCGATGGGGCGCCGGATGCTAGCGCAGCCAAGCCGGAGCGACCAGACATGCCCGCCACGCCGTGTACTCGTTGCAGCGGCGCTGTTGTCCGGGTGCCGCTTTCAGGCTGACGTCGCGTCGCACCCCAGCGCCTCTCAGCGGCGACAGGCGCCGAAAGCTCCGTTGCGACTCCGCAGGTGGACCTCTGCGTGGTCGGAAGGGCGCCCAGTGCGCAGCGGGTCGCAGGTTTCGTTCCGCGCCAAATGTTGGCGGCGGGCGATCCGAATCGCCGCGAGCAGCGACCTCTTGGTCAGGGACGTGTTGGAGGCCGGGCGTCACCGGCTGGCATGCCCGAGGAGGCCGCAATGTTCGACTGGTTGCAGGCAGAGGCAGAGCCGGCGCGCGGAGGCGCGACGGCCATGGCGGCGGAGCGCCAACGTGATGCGGTGCATGGGACCGCGCAGCTGGAGACACAGCTAGACGACGCCTTGCGCGCCTGCGGACTTGAGCGCCCCGCGCTGGCCCGTCTCGCCGCCGCCGTCGTTCTGATCGACCGCTTGCTGGCGCTTTACGCCTTCGACCTCGATGCCTATCGCGCCATCGTCGCGCCGCGCGCCGGAATGCTCTGCGTCTGGACGTTCCACGTGGCGCTCGCCGTCGCCGCCGCCGGTTGGCCCCGTGCCGGCTGGGGGCTGTGCAGCGTGCTGCCAGAAGTGGAGCCGCCGTCGCACCTCCGGGCCCTGGTCTTGGAGCTCGGAGGTGTTCCATGATCGCCGCAAGTCCGCGTGTCAGCGGCCCGACGGGGCGCGTCTTTGGTTCGCCGCAGGTGCAGCTCGCGCTCCTGGTGCGCGAGGCCGGGCGCTGGCGGCGCCAGGAGCTCATCGCCGGCCAACGACTTGGCGCCGGCGGGGATCTCGATGGGAGGCTCGCCGGCGCGCCCACAGGCAGCTGGCTGCGCTTCGGCCGCAGCGCGGCGGGGTACTTCGTCACCGGCTCCTCGGCCCTCCGCCTCGGCGGGGTTCCTGTGCCCGACGCAGGCGCGCCCCTGCTGCCGAACGCCGTGCTGCGCCTTGGCGCCGCAGCGCTGGTGGTCTTGGCCGTCGAGGCCGATTCGGCCGCCGTCGTCGCGCCGGACTGCCCGCCACTGCTCCGAGCCGGCCAAGGGTTGTCGGGCAGCGAGGCGGTCTTCTCTGCCTGGGCGGAGCTGCTCCTGGTCGCGCAAGGGGACTGTCCGCTGTTGGTGCTCGGCGAGAGCGGCACCGGCAAGGAGCTGGCGGCGCGCTTGCTCCACGATTCGTCGCCGCGCGCCCATGGGCCCATGGTCGCCATCTCGGCCAGCTCTCTGCCGCGCGAGACGTTGCACGCCGAGCTCTTTGGCGCCCGCCGTGGCGCCTACACCGGCTGCGTCGCCGACCGCGAGGGCGCTTTCGGCGCGGCGCACGGCGGTACGCTCCTGCTCGACGAGGTCGGAGAACTCGACCTGCACGCCCAGGCGGCGCTGCTGCGCGTGCTCGAGTCCGGCGAGATCACACCGCTCGGCGGGCGCCCTCGGCGGGTGGATGTGCGGCTCGTCTGCGCCACCCACCGTGACCTGGACGCGATGGTCAGCGCCGGGAGCTTTCGCCTCGACCTGCTGCACCGCCTCGCTGTCGCCTGCGTCCAGCTGCCGCCACTGCGGGCGCGTGGCGATGACGCGACCGCGTTGCTGGCGACGCAGATCGGGCAGCCGCTGGCCCCGGAGGTCGTGCGCGAGGTGCGACGCCATGCCTGGCCTGGCAACCTGCGCGAGCTGCGCAACGTCGCGAGGCGGCTTGAGATCTCCCTGGGGGGCGCCCCTTGTGGCCTCAACGACCTGCGCGCGGCGTTGCGACCCTTCGGGGCCTCGCCGCGTCCAGGCCCCGTCTCGAGCCCGCCCGCGCCGGCTGCTCGTCGCGACACGGTGCGGCAGGTGATGGCGGCGGAGGGCGATGGCACAGCGGCTTGGCGCCGCAGCGGCCTGCCACGCGCCACCTACTTTCGACTGGCCCGCGCTGTACGCCAGGAGGCGTTTTCTTGACCTCGGTGGTCGGCGATCGACGCTCGGAGCGCGCGGTTCGGCGCGCCGGGGCAGAGGAGAGACCATGATCGCCAGCACGGGCCGAACGGCGCAGGGTCCATCGCAGCGGAGGCAAACGGCGCAGGGTCGGTCGGCGCATGGCTCGCGCCATCACGCCCTCTCGCCGGCGTCGCCGCGCGTCTTCGTCGCCGTGCCGCCGTTGCGTCGCGTGTCCCGCGCTGCCAGCGCCGCGCTGGCTCCAGTCGCGTTGGCGGCGACCCTGTTCGCCGCTTTGCCGGCACGGGCGCAGCTCGTCGAGGCGAGCGACCCCTTTGGCCAGCCCGTCGTGTCCTGGATCGGCGCGACGACGCTGCCCGAGGGCGAGCAGGCGTTCGCCGTCTCGGCCGGCCTGCCCGACATCGAGGCGGCGTGGCTGCACGGCATCAGCACCGTGGCCGACGCCGCCCTGCGGCTGCGCGTGCAGTACGGCCGCGGCGCGCGGATCGGCGGCGGTGGGGCTACGGTGGGCGCCACCTTGCGCCTCCACCTGGGCGAGCTCGGCGGTTGGCAGGTCGCGCTGCGCAGCGAGCCCGAGCTCATGCTGCACCTCCTTGGCATCGATCATCCGCCGACGACCACGGCCGGCGGCATGTCTCTGGCCCTGACGCCGCTGAGCGGCGGTCTGACGCTCAGCCGCGAGGTCCTGCCGGACCTGCGGGTCGCGCTCTCGGTAGCGACCGCTGTGACCTTGTTCGCTGTGCCGCAGGCGGTCCTGTCTGTGCCGCTGCACGCTGGGCTCGGCGTCGAGGCGCGTCTAGACAAGAACCTCTGGTTGTTCACCAAGGTAGACACAGGTTTCGACTTCTACGGGCCCGGCGGCGTGCCGGGGGGACGTACGGCACTGCGCGCCTATGTCGGCCTGGCTTTCGGGGGTTGAGCCGGCGTCCACCGCCCTGAAGTGTCACCACGCGACACCGTGACATCGGGGTCAGGTCCGAATGGAGCCCGTCTTTTCGAGCACTTGCCGGGCGACCGCTCACGAAATGTGCGCTCGGCGCACAATAAACGACATCGATGTCCTGCCCGCGATCGCGTGCATCGTCGCGGTTCGAAAGATCTCCAGCGATCTCATGGTCCACCATGACAATGTGATCAGGGTTCAACTTGGCACGCCCCGTGCACTGTCCCATCACGAGACGGATCGCTCCGATCCCTCGGTTGTCTGCGTACACCCACTGACCCCCAACGGGTTCAAGCCGCGCGGGACCAGGTGCCAACTAGGTCCCGCGCGGCATTTTTGGCGACTTCTCGCGCCTGGCCTCGCATCGCCGTGCCGCCAACGCGCGGGTTGGGCCGTCCCCGTCCACGGGCTTTGCAAGCGCTCACCGATCCGCCGCCTTCGGGCCATCTCGTTGTTGTTGCTGCGGTCCGGTCCTCAACGTACCCCATGTACGCCTCCGGTCCGGTCCTCGCAACGCCTAGAGATGGCTCCGAATTCGGCGGTCGGGCAGGCGTTCCGTGGTGGATCCTGGCGCTCTCGGAGCGTTGACTTGTCGCCCGCCAATGGTATCACACCGCCGCCGCCGCGCCGCCGGGCCGGCCGGGCCCTGGATACGGGTCGCGGGCCCGGTCCCGGGCGATCTCCGCGCGGCTGACGGGGTCGACGTGGATCAGTCCTCGGCTGCGCGCCTGCGTGCGGCGTTCCCAATCCTGCAGGGTGCGAACAGCCAGGACCGCTTCGCTCCGACCCCGGGCGATCGGCTGTGGCGTTGGGGCACCATCTTCGCGGTCTACGCCCTCTACGTCTGGAATTGCGGCACGTTCGGCCTCTGGGACCCCTGGGAGACCCACTATGGTGAGGTCTCGCGCACGATGCTCGAGTCTTACGACTGGGTGAACCCGTGGTGGGGCTACAAGACCAAGATCGGCAGCGAGCCGGTGGCCGGCGGGTGGTTCTACAGCAAGCCGATTTGGATCTTCTGGGCCGAGGTCAGCTTCTTGAAGCTGATCGGGTACTCGGACTGGGCGTTTCGCCTGCCGGTCGCCCTCATCGGCGCTTCGGCGGTGGCGTCGCTCTACCTAGCGCTCGAGCGGGCGCTGTCACGGCGCTACGCCTTCTGGGCGACGGTGGTCGTCGGCTTGTCGCCCTTCATGTACATGGTGAGCCGCCAGGCGCAGACCGATATGCCCTTCGTCGCCAACCTGACGGTGGCGCTCGCCTTCTTCATCGCCGCGGTGTTCGGCCGCCACGAGCCGATGAGCGACCGCGCCTTCCTGCGTCGGTTGGGCCTGTTTCTTCTCTTCGTCTTGGCCAACCTCGGGCCTCAGCTCGGCATCATCGCCAGCGATCTCGTCGACGACACCGCCGCCAGCGGTCTGGAGGGCGCAGCGGCCTTCTTCGCCACGGTCCAACAGAACGGCATCTACCACGTGCCCTTCTACGCCGTGCTGGCGCTGGCCGTGCTGGCGAGCGTGCTGTGGCCGATCTGGCGCAGCCGGGCTCAGGGCTTCGCCGAAGACGACAAGGACCGCTGGCTGCGACGCATGCTACTGCTGTGCTTCTACCTGGTGCTGGCGCAGGCGACCTACGCCAAGGGGCTGCTCGGCTTCATGTTGCCCGGCGCGATCTTGTTCGTCTGGCTCCTCACCTTCAACGCCTGGCCGCTGCTGCCGCGGCTGGAGTTGGCGCGCGGTATCCCGCTCTTCTTGGCCAGCGCTTTGCCGTGGTACGTCGCGATGTTCTGCCGCCACGGCCGCGCCTACTACGACCGCTTCTTCATCCACGATCACTTCAACCGCGTCGGCAGCGGCGTCCATCAGATCGACCACGGCACCTTCGAGCACTTCATCGAGTGGCTCTCGTATGGCCTCTTCCCGTGGACGGCGCTGGTGCCCTTCGCCCTCGTCGCTGTCGCCCGGCTGCGTCCGACCTTGAGCCTCGGCACAGACTCGGCGCCGGGCCACGCGGTGCGGGCCTTTGTCTTCATCTGGTTTGCGGTGGCGTTTGCCGTCTTCACGATCTCGTCGACCAAATTCCACCACTACATCCTGCCCGCTGTGCCGGCGCTCGGGGTGCTGGTCGGCTTCGCTCTGCTGGAGCTTGAGCGCCTCGAGATGCCGACGCGGCGCATGCAGATGCTGCTCGGCGCCGGCATGGTGATCGCGGTCCTGGTGGTGCTGATCGACGAGCCGCAGAGCCTGCGCAACATGTTCACCTACAAGTACGATCGCCCGCTGCCCGAGAACCTGCCCCACGACTTCTCCGCCGTGGTCGAGTGGAAGTCCGACGTCGAGCCGAAGTTGGCTTGGCGCGATCAGCCCTTTGGCCGCCACGTCGGCGCCACCACCGCGGCGCTTCTGCAGGTGCCATGGCTGCGCTACGAGACGTTCATCCCGTGGATGGGCGGCCTGCTGGCGCTGTGCTGGTTCATCGGCATCGCCCGCCGCGGGCTGCCATGGCTCCGCGGAGCGCTGGTCGTCGCCTCGCTGGCGATGGCGCTCTGGTCGCTCAACGTCTACCTGCCGTCGCTGACGCCTTCTTGGTCGCAGCGCTACCTCTTCGACGCCTACTACGACGACTGCAAGCTGCTGCCCCAGCCCGAGCCGATCGTCGAGGCCTACACGCCGTGGATCGCCCACGCCGGGCTCGACGGGCTCGTGCGTTTCTTCGACAGCCAGCCCAAGCGCGTCTGCAGCGAGGACATCATCTCGTGGCTGATCACCTGGCGCGGCGAGACGATGTACTCCTACAACGAGATCCGCCCGATCAACAAAGAGCAGGGGCAGTTCGACCCCTACATGAAAGAGATGAACCGCGGTCGGCCTCTCTACGTCCTCATGGAGCGTGGCCGCCGCGGCGCGGTGGAGTCGAAGCTGCGCTCGACGGCCAAGGCCATGCGCGACAAGGGCGAGAAGGACTTCGCGACCATCCGAGGCTGGAACTGCCGCGTGCTGTCCAATGACAGCGCCTATTTCGTCGTCGCCCGCTGCGACCCTGAGCACGACGGCGACCCGCCCCAGCCCGGCGCCGCCGAGCCGACCGCCCGCTCGGTGCGCAAAGGGGCTTCTGGTCGTCCACGGGGCGCCGGGTTGCTCAGCATTCGACCGCCGCCGCCGGCAGCACCCGCTGAGGCGACGCCTGCGCCGGTCGCCGCGCCCGCTGCGACCGCTCCGGCGCCCTGAAAGCCGCCGCGGAAATCGCCGCCGCCGGGAGACACTCGCTCGCCGGCCCCCCTCCCCGGCGTTGTCAGTTGCGCCCGATCTCCGTACACTCACGGCCACCGCACCGCACCGCCGGGGCGCAGCAGGGTAGGGATCGTAGTGACGGAACCGATGGATCAAAAAGGCAATCCGAAGGCGGGCTCAGTGCCTGTGCCGCCGCCCGCCGCGCGCGCCGCGATGCCATCGAGGCTGGCAGGGGGCGTTCGCAAGGGCCACGAGATCACCCAGACCAGTCACAGCAAGGAGACCGAGTCTCGGCCGACCCTTCCGCAGTTCGGCGCCGATCTTGCCCGGTCCACATCGCACCGCCATCAGGCCACCGTCGCCTACGAGGCTGCGGCGACCGAGGTCGCGCCGCCGCCGCCCGGCGTCGGGCTCGACGAGATGATCGCTCGCGGCGCCCTCCCCTCCGAGGAGGCGATCGCCAAGCTAAGGCGGATCGCCAAGGCGCTCGAGGAGCGACACAGCCAAGGGCTCGGCCACGGCGGGCTGACACCGACCCACGTCCGCCTGGTGCCCGACGAACGGGGCGAGGTGGTGCTGCTCGACGCCCAAGCGGTGTCTGTGGCCGAGATCTATGAGGCGCGCTACGAGGCGCCCGAGCTTTCGGGGGGCGTCAAGACCAAGACCGTGCAGCCGATCCGCTCGGACGTCTACGCGCTGGGAGCCATGTTCTACGAGATGGTAGTCGGCGAGCCGCCCTTCCAAGCCGCGACGCCGGCCGACCTGCGACGCAAACACGCGCTGGCAGCGGTGCCGAGCGCGCGCCAGGCCAACGGCGACACCGACCTGTCGCCGGCGGTCGAGCTGGTGCTGCAGAAGGCGTTGAAGAAGCGCCCTGGCGATCGGCCGATCGACGCCAGCGCCTTCGTCGCCGAGCTGATCGCGGCCAACACCGAGGACGATCGCGGCACGGTGCACCTGTCGGTGGAAACCGCCGGGTTCCTCAAGGACATCCTCGAGGCCAAAACCCAGAGCGAGAAGACCAAGCATCAGGTGGAGGAGGAGCGGCGCAAGGCGGAGCTAGAGCGGCGCAAGGCCGAGGAAGAGACGCGCCGCGCCGAAGGGGAGACCGCCGCCGCCGAAGCCGAGCGCCGCAAGGCAGAGAAGGCCGGCGCCGCCGCGGAGTTGGCGCGCATCAGCGCCGAGAAGCGCAAGCGCACGCTGCGGACCTCCATCATTGCCGCCATCTCTGTCGTGCTGATCGCCGGCGCCGCCGCGGCTTGGTTCTTGACCCGCGACCCCGAGGTGATCACCAAGACCAACACGGTGACCAACACGGTGACCAAGACGGTGACAGAGACCGTGACCAAGGTCGTCGAGCGGGAGGTCCCCGTCTACCTGGAGGCAGGCCCCACCGACTCGCCCGACGCCGGCGCGGAAGACGACCGGCCCAAGCGGCGGCCCGTGGTTCGGCCACGGCCGCGCCTGGACGAAACGGCTCCGCAAGAGGCGCCGAAGCCGAAACCGAGCGATGGTCCGGCGGTGTTCTAACGACGCCTGCCTGGGCGTCGGAATCAGGTCGCGATGAACGCAGAAGAGTTCTGGAATCTGCCGCGCAGCGCTGCGCCGACCAAGGTCTTTCTCGAGCTGGCGCCTGCGCTGCCCGTACGCTTGCCCGCGGCGACCTTGCAGCAGGGCGTGGTCATCGAGGTCCGCGGCGCCGGCGGCGGCGTCTGGAGCGGTCGTCTCGTCGATGGGCGCCTGCAGACGCAGGAAGGCGCCAGCGCCGACCCGATCTGCCGGGTCGTGCTGGAGCGCGGGACCTTGCGCGAGCTCGTCGCGGGCAGCCTGCGCGACCGTGGCCTGCAGATCATGGAGAAGCTGGGCCGACCGCGCGCCGCGCCCGACTTCTCGCGGCTGCCCGTGCGCGACGACCGGGCGCGGGCGCTGACTGGGCTCCAGGGCAGCGTGGCGCTCGACATCGTGGACCGTCGCTTTGGCGAGACGCTCCGCGTCGTGTTTACCTTCGGTGCCGGGCCTGCCGCCTTTGAGACGGCCTCGGCGACCGTCACCGTCGACGCCGACGAGGCCGTCACCTGGATTGCCGGGCGTGTCGATCCGCGGGTGATCTTGAAGAGCGGTCGGCTGCGCGTCGATGGTGACCTCAGCCTGCTGACGCGCGCGCTTGGCTTGTTGCTAGAGCCGTAGACGTCACAGGCCCGCCGGCACACAGCCGCTGTGGGCACGAGCGCGGCGGAGCCGCGGCGCCAAACCGCCGCAGCCGGAGGGAGAGGGATGAGCGACGTCGAACGCTTGCGCCGCGCTGCCCGCGCCACGGTCCGCCGCAAAGCGCGAAGCGCCGAGGAAGAGGCCGCGGCCGAGGCCGAGCGGCTGGCGCGCAACGCCGACTACGCGGCCTCGTTGGGCGCACATGACGATGATGACGCCGGTGGCGCCACACCGACGGCGGCCCTTCATGTGCACGCCGATGCCACGGACGTGACGGCGCTGCAACTCTATGGCGCCGACGGAGCCCTCGAAGCTGAAGATCAGCTGCTTGAGGTCTGTGATCAGGTGCTCGAGACCTCCGTCGCGCCTGACCCCTACGACGAAGCGCCCGAGGCGCGCGCAGCAGCCCTGTCGCCCTTGCTGCACGGCGGCACACGCGCGTTCGGCCTCTCGCGCCTGCCAGCCTCCTTTCACGCCCTCTCAGGCGCCAGCAAGCTCGAGTGGCTGCTCTCGCTCCCCGAGCCGAGGGCGACGCTGCAGGCGCTGCCGGCCGAGGAATTCGCGCTGCTGCTCGACGAGATCGGCCTCGCAGACTCGGGCGAGCTCTTCGAATTGGCGAGTCCGCGGCAGCTGCAGGCCGCCGTCGACCTGTTGGCTTGGCAAGGCGATACGCTCGATCGTCGCACGTTCGCGCACTTGCTCGCCGTCGCGCTGGCTGCCGGCAGCGAAGTGGTCGACCGCTTCCTGGCGGCGCAGGAGGACGGCGTCCTGACCGCCTTCGCGTTCGGATCGGCCATGGTGTTCGAGGGGTTCGAGGACGCTGAACTCGGCGCGCCCGAGGACTGGGAGCTTTTCGCCGCGCCCGACGGCCAGCTTCAGATCGCGGTCGACCCGCAGGACGCAGCCCTTGGGCCTATTCGCACCGTCGTCGAGAGCCTGTTTCGGATCTCCATCGAGCGCGGCCGACGCGTGCTGCGGGCGCTGCGCTGGGAGCTGCCGCTGGCCCTGCAAGAGGACCTCTACGATCACCGAACGCGGCGCCTCGGCGATCTCGGGATGATGCCGCGCGACGAGGCGCTGGCGATCTTTGCCTACGAGACGCCCGAGGCCGCGCGGTTGGCGCTCGAGGCGCGGCTGGCCGGCGAAGGCCCACGGTCGGGCGACGGTCTGCAGGCCTATGTGCCGCCGCCAGCCCTGACCCAGCGCACCGACCTTGCGCTGCGGGCGGGCGCCGAGCCGGCGTTCTTGGCCGCCGCAGCCGCCCGACTGCCTGACGCCGAGGCGCTGCGCGTCCAGACCGCCCTGTGCTTCTGCGTCTATCGCCTGCAGTGCGCCTTGGCCGAGCACCCGGCCGACACCGAGGCCCTGCCGCGCCACGCCCGGCAAGTGGTGACGATGGTCGATCTCGGTCTGCGCTTCGCCGCCCGCGACGACATCGACCGTGCGGCCCAGATCTTGGCCCTCGAGCCGGTGGAGTCGCTGTTCTCCCTCGGCCACGGCCAGGTGGTGCAGCTCCACCACCGTGCGGTAGCCCTGCGTCGCCGCCTCGGCAACGCCGCCCGCGCCGCGTTGTTCGACGGCATCGAGGGCGCCATCGTGCGGGCCCTGCTGCGGCCGATGCCGATGTGGCCAGCGAGCGCCGATGAGTTGGCCGAGGCCGCATCCGGCAGCCGAGACGCCGCGCGCATCGCCATCGCAGCCATGGCCGCCGGGGCCGACGAGGACTTCGACGCCGTAAGCGACTCAGAGGTGCGCTGGCGCGGCAGCGTGGCAGCGGCGGGCGACGAGGCCGACGACGAGCTCGACGACGAGGGCGATGGCGGCGACGAGCAGGCCACGCGCCAGCGCGCCGACGACGAGCGTGCGGCGCGTGAGAGGTCGCAGCGCGTGTCCATGCGGGCCTACGAGAGCCTGCAAGATCTCGCCCGCGCTCGCCTCGCCCTGCAGCGCTTTGAGGCCGTCGTGGGCCTGCTGGAAGGCGCCGCCGAAGGGCCTCTGCCCGCGGTGCTCGACGCCTTGGAGCGCGAGCTTGGCGACCGGCGCTGGGAGTGGGACCTCTCGGCGCTGCTGGCGACGACCCTGTGCTGGGCGCTGCTGGAAGGCCGTCCCGCGCTGCGGGCGCTCGACGCCGCCTCGTTGCGGCGCTTGTTGGCGCAAGCCATGGCCGGCGCCACAGGCCATCGTCGGCTGCCCGCCGAACTTCGCACTGCGATCGCCACCGCGGCGCTCGCTGCCCCGGGCCTCGACGACGCCGCCGCCGCTGGCCTCGAGCGGGCGATCGGCGCCGCGTTCGACCGCATCGACGCCGAGCTCGGTGGCCTCGATCCGCGGGGCGAGATCGACGTCCGCTTCGTCGGCCGCTCCTTGGTCATCGCTGGCAAGGCCGTCGATCCGAGCTGGAACTGATCCCAAGTCCAGCAGCATCGCAAGGCGGCCTCAAGGCGGCCGCGGTGAGCCAGGCGAAGCGCGAATCTATCGGAATAACAGGGCTATTTCGAGCTCCTGGCGTTCCTTCACGGCTGTCGCGGACAGGCCAGGAGCGAGCCGAGCGCCACGGAAAGCGTAGAAGGTCGCATCCCGTCGCGCCGCTCAGCCTTTCTTGAGCAAGCCCTTGGCCTTGTCGACCAGCGCCGTCGGCATGTTGGGCGTGCCAATGAAGTCATTGAGGTAGCGCTTCTTCTTCGGCGCCCAAGGGCCCTCGGCGGGCATCTCGGCCAGGGCATCCAGGGCCGCCTCGCGCACGGCGTTGTCGGTGTCGCCGAAGAAGAGCGTCAGCACCTCCATGCCCTCAGGCGCCTTGGTGCTGGCGATGACGGCGATGGCCCTTCGCTTGACCTCGGGGGTCGGGTCGAAGGCCGCCTGGCGCAAGGCCTCGAAGTCGTCCTTGCTGGCGCCCTCGGCCAGCGCGTCGACGCAGACGACACGCACCTTCGAGTCACGGATCTCCAGGCATTTGCGGAACAGCGGCCGCACGAGATCGGCGTTTTCACCGGTGCGGAGCGCCAAGATCGCCGCGAACACCGAGCGTTGGATCTCCGGGTCCGGGTACTTGACCAGGTTGACCAGCTGCTGAAACGCCGCGCCCTCTTTGCGCAGGGCGATGCCGTCGATCGCCGCGACGCGCACCGCCTTGTCGCGGTCCTTCATCATCTCGATCAACATCGGCCCGGCCTCTTGGTACTTTCCGGTGGCGTGGCCGAGGGCATAGGCGACCTGAGCGCGGACCAGGGGGTCGGCGTCGTCCTTGAGCCCGGCGAGATCGCGCGCGATGCCGTCGTCCTCGATGCGGGCGAGGGCGTACACCGCGGCGCGCTTGATCTCCGCCTCGGGGTCCTTGAGCGAGTCCATCAGCAGCGCCACCACGTCGGGCCGCGGCCGGCCACCCTTGGCGAAGTCGCTCAGGGAGCGAATCGCCATCTGGCGCACCACCTTGTTCTTGCTGCCGACGAGGCGCTTGACCTGTTCGAGGGTAAGCGTCTTCATGATCTCGACCGCGGCCGCCATCATGAATTCCTCATCGCGGCGACGCTTCTCGGCGGCGTCGGCGAGCGGAACGATGGCGCGCTCGTCCTTGAGGACGCCGAGGGCCTTGGCCGCCGCCTCGCGCACCTGCGACGACTCGTGGTCGAGGGCCTTGATCAGCAGCGGCGTCGCCGACTTGCTGCCGCGCACACCGTAGGTCTCGGCAGCGAAGATGGCGCCCGCCGCCGAGCCCTTGGTCAACAACCACTCCAGGCTCTCGTCGCGGGCGCTGTCGTTGCCCTTCTCGACCAGCGCCTTGGCGATGCGCTCGCGCATCTTGTCGCTGACGTCGGACTTCAGGGCCTTGTACAGCAGGTCCCACTGCTCCAGGCGGACCAGGCCCTCGAATGCGGCGTCGCGGACGCCCTCGTCGGTGTGTGTCAGGGCGAAGATCAACGCCGGCGCCGCTACAGCGACCTGCTTCGACAACGCCAGCTTGCGCACCGCCGCCGTCGCGTCGGCCGCCGACCCGGTGCGGATCTTCTCCGCCTCGAGCAGGTCGTCGAAGCGGTTGACGCCCGCGGCCGACAAGGCCTTGACCGCACGCAGCTTCTGGTCGGTGTCGGCGTCGGACTCGACCAGCTTCTCCAGGGCGGTGATGACCCCCTTGCTGCCTTTGATGCCGGCTTGGATCGCGGCGTCCATCGCGGCGCCGCGCACCTGGGGATCGGTGTCTTCGAGCGCTGGCACGAGATCGTCGGCCTTGAGCTTGTACGAGGCGCGTACGCCAGCGCGCGCGACACCCTCAATGACGAGCAGCTTTGCGCGCTTGCTCTTGGCGGTGAGCGCCGCCAGCAGCGGTCCGCGCACCGCTGCGTCGCCCCGCTGCAGGGCCCGCGCGGTCTCCTGCGCCGGCATCGGCTTGCCGCCGATGGCGACAAAGGCGCGTGGCGGAATCGACTCGACGCGCTCAAAGGCGAGCAAGTCGTAGACGGTGAACCACTGAACATGCGCGCCGTAGGCGAGTTGGTCGAGCCCGACCGCGCCCTGGTACAGCGGCGCCGCGGTCAACTCCGAGATGCCCATCGCCGCCATCGTCCACAACACCTCGGCCACCACCTTGTCGGCGTCCGCGCTCTGGTCAACGACCAACGTGGCCTTGGTCGGCGACTCGATCGTCAGCTGGCTCTGGCCGTATGACTTGCCGCCGCGGGCCTTCAAGGCGTCGAAGGCGCGGCGGCCGCGGGTGGCCATGCTGGCGTCCGAGAGTCCGGGCTCCTCGATCGGGACGATGGTGTCCACGACTACGCCTCCCATGTCGACCGGAATCACAACATAGAGCAAGGCCGGGGCGGCCTGAGCGACGGTGGCGCAGAGCAGCAGCAGCCCGAACACACCCGCGGCGAGCGGAGCACGGCGGCGCTGCGGGGGGCGACGAAGCGGAGGGTGGTTCATGGCGCTCCTCCAGCCGGGGCTGGCCCGGGACCGGCGGAAAGTCGAGAGATTGCGTGGGTCCTGTCACCGCGACGGGGCTCGGTCCGGCAGATGCCGCTCGCTTCCGCCGACGGGGCTGGGGGTTCTTGCATAATTGCCGGCGCCGATCAAGGCGATCGACGGCGTGGGCGGCGCGGGTGGTGGCGGCAGACGCCACGCGGCCGAGCTTCCAAGGAGCGCAGCGCAGAGCGCCGCGGGCCTTGTGTGCAACGCGACGTCGCGGCCCTTGATTCGCTCGTGCGCGGCAACGCAGATCTTGCGGCGCATTGCCCGCCGCGCGCCGTTGTTGCTGCAGGCGCCGCCGCCGTTCGCCGCGTGCAAGCCTCCGTCGTCCTCGCGATGGGAGGCAAGTCAGCCCGATTTGCGCCCGGCGCCTCAGCGACCCGGCGCCATCACCAGCGCCAGGCCGCCGTCCCAGCTCGCCCGATGCGCGCCGCCGGCCACTGGCGCGTGCAGCGCTCGCTCGAGCCGCACCTCGGCCCGCAGCCAAGGCGCGAGCCAGAGGCCGGCGCCAGCCGCCGCCAGGTGAACCCCGCCCGGCCGCCGCCGCCAACCGGCGCTCGCAAAGAGGTCGCGCTCGCGCACGACCAACTGCAGCGCCGCCGCGCTCAGGTCCTCGGCCTGCAGACCGATCTGGGGCAGCAGGCGCAGCTCGCCGTGCAGCTGTGCGCTGCGGCCGAGGTCTGAGGTGGGCGCGGCCAGCGTCCAGGCGAAGGCGGCGCGCAGGCCGCTACCGACGCCACCTTGTGGGCCTGCAGCGACCCGGCGCAGCCGCGCGGCGAGGGACTCTCCGCGCAGATCGCCACGCTCGAGCAGGTAGCCGGCGTCAAAGGCGGCCGGCAGCCAGGCGCCGCTGCCATGGACCCAAGCGAGCTGCAAGCGGAACGCCTCGGCGCGGCGATCGCTGGCCTGCAGTCGGAGCTGGGCGCTGGCCTCCAGGCCGAAGCCGAGGTCACCGTCGTGGCTGCTGCCGCCGCCGGCGATCGCCAGCTGCAGCGCGGTGCGCGGCGAGGGAAGCAGTTCGTAGGAGGGTGTCAGCAGCACGGCGACCCGAGGCGCCACTCCGCCGACAGCCGTCGCCGCCGCCCCGGGCCGCGCCGCAGCGATGGGCGCGTCGCGGTCGGCCACCGCTTCGAAGGCGACGCTCAGGCGACCCGGGGAGCCGCGACTGGCCAAGGGGCGCACCGCGGCGCGGAGGGCGAGCAGGCCGGCGCGCGTCAGGTCTTCGGTCAGGGCCTCGAAGGCCACAGGGCCGGCGTCGGCGCGCAGGCGGCCCCCGACGCGGCCGTGGTCGGGGAGCAGGCTCGGGCGCAGGCCATCGACCAGCGCGCCGGCGCCCAGCGAAAGACCGAGATCGCTGGCGGCGAGCAGCTCGACATCGCCGCCCGCGGTGCCGATGCGGAGGCGCTGCAGCGGTCGCAGCAGCTCGCTGCGCTGGTCGAAGTCGCGCCTGCGCAGCCCACCGCCGCCGTCGCCCCGGCCGAACACCCCGTGGCGCAAGGGCAGCCCGAGGTGCAGCGAAGCGAGCTTCGATTGCAGCAGCAGTCGCGGCGTCACGGTGGCATAGAGGCCGCCGTCGAGGCGCTCGAACCCTGCGCCGAGGTCGGCGGCGGCCTGCAACGAAGCCTGCGCGCCCGGGGCTGCAGCGCGGGTGTTGGGGCTGTCGCCCTGGACTCGGGGCGAAGCCGCGAAGGCGAGGGACGCGGTCGCGACCGACAGCGCCGCAGCGCTCGTCGCGAGCGTCAGCCGCGCCCTCCGCCGCCTCGGGACAGGCTGGGAGGTCTCTGAGATGCCGCTCATCGGTCGGACTCCTGCGGCGGCAGCTTGGCGCGGGGATGCGCCGCGTCGTAGACCCGCATCAGCTGGGCCATCGAGGTGTGGGTGTAGCGCTGGGTCGTCGACAGCCGCGCGTGACCCAGCAGCTCCTGCACCTCGCGGATGTCGGCGCCGCCATCCAGCAGGTGGGTGGCGTAGCTGTGGCGCAGCCCGTGCGGGTGGACGCTGCGGTGGCTGCCGATCGCCGCCATGCGGGCGTCGAGGACCCTGCGCACGATGCGCGGGTCGAGGCGGCCCCCGCGCGCGCCGACGAATACGGCGACGGCGTCGGCGCGGCTGGCGTCGGCAGCGACCAGGCTCGGCCGCACCGTCAGCCAGGCGCGCAGGGCGTCCAGGCAGGGCTGCAGCAGGGGCACTAGCCGCTCGCGCCGCCCCTTGCCGAGCACGCGAACCTGGCGCTGCGCAAAGTCCACTTGCTGCAGGTCGAGGCCGCAGAGCTCGGCAACGCGCAGGCCGCCGCCGTACAAGAGCTCGACGATCGCCCGGTCGCGGGCCTCGATGGCAGGGTCGAGCGCCGCCTCGCCTACGCCGCGGTGGTTGACCAGCGCCAGGGCCTCGTCGACGTTGAGGTGGCGTGGAAGCGTCTTGACTTGCTTTGGGTTACGCAGCCCTTCGGCAGGATCGACGTTGAGGTTGCCGCGGCGCCGGAGGTGGCGGTAGAGGCTGCGCACGGCGGCCAGGCGGCGACCGATGGAGGCCGGCGCCAGGCGATCGTGCAACGACATCGCGAAGTAGCGCAGGTCAAGGCGCGTCGCCTCTAGCACCGACATTCCGCGCTCTTGGCGGAGCCAGGCCTCGAGGTCGGCGAGATCGTGGGCGTAGGCGCGCAGCGTCTGGGGACTGCACTGGCGCTCATGGCGCAGGACGGCGAGGAATGCGTCGATGGCAGAAGGGGACGCCATGCGCTGAGGCTGCCCCAGCCACCCGGCCTGTCCAGAAAGCCGCAGCCGCGCCACCGTCCCATCCTCGCTGTTGCACGTCGACGCTGACGCCGCGCCGGCGGAGCGTGTAGGATGCGGGTGCCGCGCCGATCCCGGCGCCGCGGAGGGCGGCACCACCATGCAGCGACGAAGTTGGCCCGAAACGCGCTCGCGCCGCGGCATCAGCGCCGCGATCTCCTGCGCCCTCCTCGCCGGCCTCGCCAGCTGCGACCGCGTTTTTCCCGAGCCAGGGACTGCGACAGCGGTCGCCGATGTCGTCGTCGACAGCGTGCAGGGGCTCGATGCGAACGCCGACGCTGCTGAGGTTGCCGCCGCTGACGTTGCCGTCGCCGACAGCGCCGACAGCGCCGATACGACGCCCGATTGCTCCTGTCCGATCGGTCAGGTCATGCGCGTCGGCGCCTGCGTGCCCACGCCGGAGCTCGGCTGCGGCCAGACCTGCGTCTCCAAGGCGATGTCGGCCTGTTCGGCGCAAGCCATCTGCGACCTAGAGGCGGCGCACGTACCCTGCCAGCCGGAGGTGGCGCAGCCGACCTGTGTTCCGGGCCAGGCGATGGGCTTTGGTGAAGATGCGCTGCGCCTGCAGCCCACCGCCGTCGCCGCCGGGGCGGAGGTCAAATTCGAGGTGCGCGGTGGCGACTACTACATCGGCGCCATGATGTGGTGGATGCGGGTCGGCGACGAAGCCTCACTCGCCGACGAATACGGCCCGCGCTGCGTGCTGAAGGGCAAGTGGAAGGCCAAGGAGGCAGGCGTCTTTCCGGTCATGGTGGGCTATGGCGGCGGCCCTGCCGACGCGATGCACACGGGCTGGAGCCTCGCCGGATTTGTCGGCGTCGGCGGCGTGCCCGTCGGTGTGCAGCCTGGCTTCGTCTGCAGCGCCGCAGCGCCTTGCCAGAGCGGGGGTGGTTGGACCTGCGGCTGCACCGCAGGGCGTTGCCACTGCCTGCCCCCGCCCTAGTCGGCGGGGCTTTGCCTAGAGACCGCACCACTCGAGTGAGCGGCGCCACAACTCGGCGGCCGCTGCATCGTCCTGGGCGTCGCGGCTCGGCTGGCGCGGCTTGCAGCTATCCCAGTACAGGCCGGTGCGACCGGCGGCATCGGCCGCAGTGGCGCAGTAGAGCGTGGTGCGGGCGCCCTCTTCGTTGCTGAGCATGAACAGCTTCATGAGCGCCCGCGCCGGCGCCGGCACCTCCCGCCAGATGTCGCTCGCGACGACGCCTGGGTGCAGGGCATAGACGTCGACGCCGTTGCCTTCGAGCCTTCGGGCCAGCTCGCGGCTGAAGAGGACGTTGGCCAGCTTGCTGGCGCAGTACTCGGGGAAGCCGGTCGGCGACGCCGTCGGCTTACGCACGCGGCTGAACTCCAATGGCCCGGTGCGGTAGTGCGCCCGACTGGCGACGTTGACGATGCGCGCCTGCGTCGCTGCCTGCACGCGGTCGAGCAGGAGCTTTGTGAGCAAGAAGGGGCCGAGGTGGTTGGTCCCGAATGTCAGCTCGAAGCCCTCGGTGGTCTGGCCCTTCTGTCCGGCGAGGCCGGCGTTGTTGATCAGCAGGTCGATGCGCGGCGAGAGGGCGCGAATCTCTTCGGCCGCTTCGCGCACCGACTGCAGCGAGGCGAGGTCGAGCCGCACGAAATCCAGCGCTGCGCCGGGCACCTGCGCGCTGATTTCGGCCATCGCGGCGCGGGCTCGCTCGTCGCTGCGGCAGGCGAGCACCACCCGGGCGCCAGCGCGTGCCAGCTCCAAGGCCGTGACTTTGCCGATGCCCGCGTTGGCGCCAGTCACCACGGCGAACTTGCCGTCGAGCCGCGATTCCACCAGTGGTTTGCTCGCCATCTCGTCGCCTCCAGCCCAGCCAGCCTCTCGCCCCATCGCCGACCCGGCGCGCGACCATGGCATGCTTGCGATCGGGTGCAAACTGTCGGCCCGCTCGCCCTCGCCGGCACCCTTTCAGCCGCCTGCTCGGCCGCCGCTCGCTTGCCGCAGTCGGGCGATGCCTTCCTTCATGTTGACCCCTGGTTGCCAGCCGAGATCGCGGCACGTTTCGCTGATGTCGTACCAGTTGGCCGTGCTGAGCTGGCGGGCGAGGAAGCGCGTCATCGGAGGCTCGCCGCCCAGCGGCAGCGCGGTCCACAGCACCTCACAGAGGGCGCCAGCGGCGAACGCCACGCCCGCTGGCACCTGCCGGCGCACGGGCGGGGCGCCGACGGCGTCGAGCAGCTCGGCGATCAGATCCCAGAGCGGCCAGGGTTCGCCGTTGCTGACGAAGTACGCGCGACCGCAGAGCGCTGCGCCCGGTGCCAGTCGGTCGAGGGCCGCTAGATGGGCGCTGGCGGCGTTGTCGACGTAGGTGGCGTCGACCAGGGGGTTGCCAGCGCCGACCCGGGCCAGGCGCCCGGCCCGGCTGCGCTCGGCCAGGCGTGGCGCGATGTGGGGGTCGCCGGGGCCGAATATCAGGCGCGGCCGCAGCGCGACCGTGCTGAGGTCGGCGCCGTTGGCCGCCACAACGGCTTGCTCAGCCGCGATCTTGCTGCGCTGGTAGGCGGTGCGCGTGGCGAGGGCATAGGGCGTGGAAGCGTCGCCACCCTCGCAGCCGCTGTCCGTCTGCACCACCGACGGCGTCGAGGTGTAGACGAGGCGCCCAACGCCGTGGCGGCGCATGGCCGTCAGCACGTTCACCGTGCCTGTCAGGTTGGCGGCGAAATAGGCGCGCTCGTCGCCCCAAACGCCGGCCAGCGCCGCGGTGTGGATCACCGCGTCGACGCCCTCGATCGCCGCGGCGACCGCCTCGGCGTCGGCAAGGTCGCCGCGACGATGTTCCACGCCGAGGGCCGCCAGCGCCGGGTGCGGCCCGCGCGACAGGCTGCGTACGGCGTCGCCGCGCTCGACCAGGGCGCGGCAGATCGCGGTGCCCAAAAAGCCGCCGCCGCCGGTGACCAAGATCTGCATCGCGTGCTCCGTTGCAGGGTGCGCGGGCGCGTCGCCGCACCGGTTCAAGCGCCGACGCCCAAACGCCGCGCCGCCCAGTGGCCCAGCGCCTCGCGGTCGATCTTCGCGTTGTGTCGGATATCGACCGGAAACGCCGGATGCACCAAGAAGTCAGCGATATCGGCCGTGTGAACGTGGCGGGCGCCGAGCGCCTTGAGTTCCTCGACGAGGCGTCGAAGATCGACCTCGACCGCCGTGGTCGACTCCAGCTCGACGCACAGCACAGGGCGCTGACCGCCGCGCGGTCCGACGCCGCAGAGCGCGGTGCGGTAGACCTGAGGGTGGGCGTTGAAGACGCCCTCGACCGGGATCGTGTACAGCGGCCCCTTGGCGGTCTCGACCCGGTGCGCCTTGCGGCCGCAGAACCAAAGCCGCCCGATGGCGTCCAGGTAGCCGACATCGCCCATGCGGTGGATCACGCCGCCGTCGGCCGCGCGCACCTTGGCCGCAGCCGTCGCCTCGGCCCGGCCGTGGTAGTGCGTGGTGGTCGACGGCGATTGGACCGTGATCTCACCGATCTCCCCGGTGGCGCAGAGGCGCAGCTCGGCCTCTGACGCGATGGGCCGCTCATCGATGGCGATGATGCGCAGGCGCGCCTGCGTCACCGGCCGGCCGACGCACACTCCGGCGCCGGCGGCGGTGGCGGCGGCGGTCTCGTCCAGCACCTCGCGCGACTCGACGATCGCCACAGGCAGGCTCTCGGTTGCGCCGTAGGGCGTGAAGATCTGAGCCTCTTCCGGCAACATGGCCCGCATCCGCGCCAAGATCTGGGCGTGGACTGGCGCTCCGGCCGAGACCACTCGACGCACGCTCTCCAGCCGCTCGCCGTGCGCCTGGCCATATCTCGACAAGGTGTCGAGTAATGCCGGCGAGCCGAAGAGGTTGGTGACGCCGAAATCGCGGATCGCCTCGATCAGGTTGCCGGGCGCGGCGCGGGCGGGCCGCGTCGGGTCCATGTCGGGGATCACCGTGGTCATGCCGAGCGCCGGGTCGAAGAGCGCGAAGGGTGGGAAGGTCGGCAGGTCGACCTCGCCGGGGCGGATGTCGAGGGCATCACGGAGCATCTCGACTTGCGCGGCGAAGTTGCCGTGGCGGTAGACGGCGCCTTTGGGGGCCCCCGTGGAGCCCGATGTGAACAAGATGGCCGCTTCGTCGCTTGCCGCCGTCGCCGCGACCTGAGGCGCGTTGGCTGCTGCCCCAGACGCGCGCAATGTGGCCAGCGAGACACCGCCGAGCAGACCCTGCAGCCCACCGCCGTCGCCGACGACCACGCGCTGACGCACGGTGCGACTGCCCCAACCGAGCAGCATGCGGGCCACGTGCGCCGCTGGGATGCCGATGAAGGCCTCGGGCTCGGCTTCCTCCAAGGCCCGCCCCATCCGCCGGACGCCGATGCCGGGGTCGATGAGCACGGGCACAGCCCCTGCCTTGAACAGCGCGAACATCAGCGTAAAGAGCTCGAGGCTCGGCCGCACCAGCAGCGCGGCGCGCACCCCGCGGCCGATGCCGTGCGCGGCGAGACCCGCGGCGAGGCGGCTCGACTCGGCGTCGAGCTGGCGGTAGGTCAGGTGGACGTAGCGGCGCCGGCCGTGGCCGTCGTGATCGCAAGGCATGAAGATCGCTGGCGTATAGGGCTGGCGACCAGCCATCTCTTGCAGCGCGAAGGCGATGTTCACGGCGGCGCCCTGGCCGTGCGCGCCAGCAGCGCCCAGGCTGGGCTGGGGCTCTGCGGCGGCGTGCTCGGCGGGCGGCGTCATGCTCACTCCCTCGACGCGGGAGCCGGGAGGCGCCACCATCGGCGTCGGCGGTGGGCCGCACGCTTGCAGACGACGGCGGCGCGGTCAATGCGGGGTGCGGCCGCCAACTGCCGCGTGAGGGTGAGGCCTGATGGTGCATGACGGTGCGAGCGAGGCGGGCCTGGACGCCACCCCGGAAGCGCCAAGCGCTTTGCCAGCGCCGGGCCGCTATGACGGCATCGGCCGGCTCTACGGCGACGAGGGTCTGCAGCGCCTGCAAGCCAGCCACGTCATGGTCGTCGGCCTCGGCGGCGTCGGCAGTTGGACCGTCGAAGCGCTGGCGCGCAGCGGCGTTGGCCGTCTGACGCTCGTCGACCTCGACGAGATCTGCCTGGGCAACACCAACCGGCAGCTGCACACCTTGACCACCACCGTCGGTCGGTCCAAGGCCGAAGTGCTCGCCGAGCGTGTGCATGCGATCGATCCCGGCTGCCAGGTCGAAGCCGTGGTCGACTTCTTCACCGCGAGTTCGGCCGCTGAGCTGCTCGATCGTCGCCCCGACGTCGTGGTCGATGCCATCGACTCGCCGCGCGCCAAGGTCGAGCTGGTCGTCCGCTGCCGCGAACGCGGCATGGCGCTGGTCGTCTGCGGCGGCGCCGGCGGCCGCATCGATCCGCTGGCGCTGCGTCGTGGCGACCTCGCGGAGAGCGGCGGCGACGGCCTGCTTCGCGGTCTGCGACGGGCCCTGCGCGTGCGCGAGCCTTCGCTCGGCGCCGGCCCGTGGGGATTGCCCGCCGTCTGGTCCGTCGAGCCCCAGCGCTGGCCGGATGGTCAAGGCTGCGTGAGCACTGTGCCCCCGGCGGGCGGTCGCTCGCGCCGGCTGGACTGCGCCGAGGGGTTTGGCGCGGCGACCATGGTCACCGGGAGCTTTGGCTTTGCGCTCGCGGCGCTGGCTGTCGAGCAGCTGCTGGCTCAAGCCTCAGGGAGGATCGGGCCGGGGGCGAAGACCGGAGGGGCGCCCGGAGAAATCGGCTAGGCGTCGACGGGGTTGGCGGCGAAAAACCGCTGCACGTGGGCCGTGATCGCCTCGGCCTCGTCCTGCAGGACGTAGTGGCCAGCGTCGGCGAAACGATGCACCTCGGCGCTCGGGAGCTCGCGCTGCCAGACGCGCAAAAATGCATCATCAAAGACGAAGTCTTTGGCGCCCCAGCAGATGAGCGTCGGCTTGTCGCCGTGCTGACGCCGCAAGGAAGCGCCAGTTGCGGCGACCAGATCGTGACCCGGATCGCTCGGCCGCAGCGGGATATCCTGCACGAAGCGCAGCGTCGCGACGCGGTGGGCAGGGCTGTCGTAGGGCGCGACAAAGCCCGCCCGCACGGCCTCAGGCACCGGCCGGCGAAAGGCGACGCGCGCTGCCACGGCCGAGAAAGCGTTGAGTCGCAGCACCAACTGAGCGCCGAGGCCGGTGCGGGTCAACGCCAGCGGCCACGGGAACGTCTTGTCCGCAGGCAGCGGGAAGGCGCCGGTGTTCAAGATGACCAGGCGCCGCACCCGCTCGGCGTGGGTATGCGCCCAACCCATGCCGATCATGCCGCCCCAGTCGTGCACCACCAGCGTCAGCGGCCCCTCGGGGCACAGCGCCGCCATCACCGCATCGAGCTCGTCGACGCGGCTCTGCAACGTGTACGGGTAGGCGTCCGCAGCTGGCTTGTCGCTGAGGCCGCAGCCGATCCAGTCCGGCGCGATGCAGCGGTGCGTGGGGCGCAGCGCGGCGATGAGGTCGCGGTAATAGAACGACCACGTCGGGTTGCCGTGCAGCATCACGACCGTGCCCTGGCTGAGCCCCGTGTCCGGGCCGACGTCCACGACGTGCATCGATTGCCCAGCCACCGATAGCCGGCGCCCCTCGAACGGGTACAGCGCGCGCCACGCCTCAGCCATGGCCGCCGCCACGCCGCACCGTTGGCAGCGCGCCTCGGCCCTCCGCGCCACCGGTCGCGCTGTGGGCCTGGCATTCAACCGTCGCGGGCCGCGCGCTCAAAACTGGACCTCGCCCATCGAGCAGTTCAGCCCCGAGCCGATGCCCATCAGCGCCACCCGCGCGCCCTTGGCGATGCGACCCTCTTCCAGGGACTTGCTCAGCACAAAGGGGACGCCAGCCGGGCCGATGTTGCCGTGCTCTGGGTAGACCCTGAGCACCTTCTGCAGGTCGAGGCCGAGGAGCTCGGCGAGCATCTCGGTGTGGACGCTGCTCACCTGGTGGATGATCAGCTCGTCCATCGCCTCTGCGCGCCAATCCTGGCGCTCTTCGACCGCCGCCTGCCAGGTGCGCTGGGCCAGCAGCAGCCCCTGCTCGAGCAGGGTGCGGGTGTCGGTCTCCATGTAGTCGTTCTGGCCGCGGCAGAGGTGACTGAACTCCGTCGCTGCCCGCGTCGTGCTGCCGAGGTAGCGCGGCGCGTCGGGGTGGCGATCTGCCCGGCACAGGATCATCGCCGCGGCGCCCGATCCAAGGGTCAAGGCCGCGAACTGATTTCGAAAGTCCCGCTCCGTCGACTCGGGCCGATTGAGCCGGGCGATCGTGCTTTCGATGACGTGTCGGCTGCTCTCGCCGTCGACGATCAGGCCGTAGTCGACGGCGCCGCGCTCGACCATGGCCGCCACGACGTCCATGCCGTTCATGAACGCCAGGCACGCGTTGCCCATGTCGAAATTCATCGCCGTCGGCGGGAGCCCGAGCTTGCCGTGGACGATGCAAGCCGTCGATGGCTCGATCCAGTCGCGGCAGACGCTGGTGTTGACGCAGACCCCGATGCGGTCGCGCGGCAGGTCGGCGCGGTAGAGGGCCAACTCCGCTGCTTTGGCAGCGACGTCCGATGGCATCGTCCCTTCGTCCCAGAACCGACGCGCCACGATGCCCGACAGCCCCTCCAGCAGGCCCGCCCGCATGCCGAGCCGCGCCATCGTGTCGTGGAGCCGGATGTCGATCTCGGCCGAGGTCAGCCGGTGTGGCGCCTCCAGGTGCGCCATGCTGGCGATGGCAACGTTGCCGAAGCGCATGTTCCTACTCTCTTGGGCGCGTTGTGCGCGGGAGGTCGCCCAATTCCTGGACGGGGCGCGGAGCCTCACCCCATTGCGCGGTTGATGTCAACGCGGTGCCCACCATAGAACGTCGAACTGGGCGTCCGTGGCGTGATGGACCCAACCGGCCGGTGTCCGCTCTTGGTGCCGGTCGCGAAGGCCAAAATCCGCCGCGAAGCGATTCTGCGTTGCCGCCGCCGGACGTCCGGGGCGAGCCGCGGTGGCGCGCGAGGTCCTGGCGGCCGGGGCCCGTGCGCCCTCAGCCCGCTGCGACCTCGACGTAGCCCATGCCGAGGCGCTGTCGAATCAGGCGCTCCGCTTCGGCCTTGGCCTTGCCATCGCTCGGCAATTCCTTGATCAGCCGGCTCGGCGTTCCGCCCAGCGCTCCCCACACCAGCTCAACCGCGCGACCGCGGCAGGAGATGAGCCAGTGCCGGCGCACCCCCTCCTCCTCGCGCTCAAAGCGTCGCCATCCGCCCTCGCTCATCGCTCGCCCTCCCTCGTCGGCGCGCCGCCCGCCACCGGCTTTCGACTCCCCCCGCCCGCAGGCGCGGACACGGGACCCGTCGGCCAAAGCGGCGCCCACGCGCCGTTGTGGCGGCCGAGCCAAAGCTCCAGGGCACCGCCGCCCGTCGCCAACGCCCGCTCGACTGTCAGCGCCGCCCGCCACAGATCGTAGGAAGCAGGCGCTTCACCCCGTGCCGCCTGGCCGATCTGCAGCGCGTCGGCTTCGGCAGCTGCCAGCAGCGCTTCGGCCTCGGCTTCAGCCTCTTGCGCGATCGCCGCCACCTCGGCTGCGGCCTCGGCCTCGTGCAGGAGACGCCGTCGCTCGCCGCGCCCCCGGGCCGCCGTCGCCTCTGCCCGGCAGGCCGCGATCGTTCCGCTGACTGCGACGCCCTCGGCATCGCCGCTCGGGCGCAGCCGTGCCAGGGCGACCGCCGCCGCGCCGACGCCCTCGCCGCCGGCCGCCGCGAGCCAACGCGCCGCAATGGCCCGCTCCAAGGCGCGGCGGCCGAGCCCCAGCAGCCCGTCGCGGCGCGTGTTCGCGGCCTTCGCGCCGGCGTCGGCTGCGCTCGGCAGCTCAGCAGCAAGCGGCGCCGCGGGCCAGGCAGCGACGCGGGACACCTCGGCCTGGGTCGCTGCGGCGAGCAGCGATAACAGGCGTGCCCGCTGCCGTAGCTCGCCGTCCGCCGCCAGCGCGGCGCCGCCGGCGAGGTCGAACCGCAGCTGGACCCGTACATCGACCCGCAGCGGCAGGCCGTCGCCGCTCTGCACTTCGAGACCGCGCAGCTCCAAGCGCTGCCCGCCCTCCGGGACGGCGACGACGCGCTGCCATGGCCACACGATGACCAGCCCTGGCGTCTCCACCACGGCGGCGACGGCGGCGCCTGGGCCGACGATGAGGCCCGCCTCGCCGGCATCGACGACGGCGACACAGCGCCAAGCCAGGCCGAGCGCGCCGAGTGCGCCGAGCAGCCACAGCTGGCGGGCGCGCTGCCTCATCGCGACCCCTCGGCCGCGACGGGGTTCGCGCTGGGGGGTGGCGACGCAAAGAGGACCGTCGCTGCTGCGGGCAGCACGCAGGCCGCCGCGTCGGGTGGCCCAGCCACCGCCAGGGCGCCGTCGACGAGGTGGACCGCGCGGGCCCGCGCCACCATCCGCGTCCAGAACCCACTGATGAGCGCCCGCTCTGACGCCTCCGGCGCCGCCCGCAGCGTCGGCACCAGCAGCGCGAATGTCTCGGCGTCCGCGCGCGCCCGTGTCCGCATCGCCTCGGCGTCAGCCCGGGCGCCTTTCCGCCTCACCTCGGCGGCGGTTTCGGCGTCGGCCCGTCGCTGCGCCCGCGTCGCCTGCCACGCCCCCTCGGCGGCGAGGCTACCGGCCGCCTCGCGTCGCGCCCGCAGCGCCGCCTGCCAAACGGCGTCGGCCGGCGCCGCGGGCCGCAGCGAGATGACCTGCACCTGCGTGATGGATGGCATGGCCTCGTCGTCGTCTGTCGTCGCGCCCTTTGCCGTCGTCGCCGCGCCGCGCCCAGCCACCAGTGGCTCGCGCAGCACGGCCAAGGTCTCCGCGAGCAGGTCGCGTTCGAGGGCGGCGCGGTCGGCGTCGAGCAGCGCCCACAGCCGCCGCTGACCGGCCAACCCCGACATCGCCGCCTCGGCCGCGTCGCGCACGCGCAGCCGTTGCTGCTCCGCTGACTGCGGCGCGAGGCTGGCGGCAGGTCGCCACAGCACCGTCCAGCGCGCCTCGAGCAACAGCCCGTCGGCCGTCAGCTGCCAGGCTTCGTCCTCGAGCGCGGCCTCGCGGTGTGCGCGCGCCGCCGCCGGCTGGCTGCGAAAGCCGAGCTCCTCACGCTGTGACGCCATCGGCGCGGTGTCACGCAAGCGGTCGATGCCAAAGGGCAGCAGCCACACGAGGCCCGGGCCGACCCGCGCCGGCGTCTGGCCCAGGCGCAGCCGCACGGCGCTGCCGCCCGCAGGCACTACGGCGACGGCGCTCTGCAGGCCGTACAGCCCGGCCACCAGCGCCAATGCCCGCCCCGCGCGCGCCATCCAAGGCAGGCGCGTCGGTGTCGGCGCGGGCTCGGCCAGTTTGTCGGGCTCGGTCGACATCGCCCGACGATCGCAGCGGCCCTGCTGCCGGTCAACGGGCGCCCTGAGCCGAAGCTGGCTGTGGCGCGGCCCGCCGACTCGCCTTGGACCGCGGGCCGCCCGCCATGCCTTCCGCCCGCGCCTGCAATTGCGTAGCCTAAGAGAGGCGACGCGCCGCGCCTTGGCCGCGCCGCCGCGGAGGCGCTATGACGCAGACAGCCCTCAGCCCGCGGCGCGCACGCCGCTCACGCCAGCAGGTCCGCCGCAGCGGACCCGTCTTGCTCGCCGCATGGCTCATCGCCTGCAGCGATCCCGCACCCTCGACGGCTCCAGACACCGCCAGCGCGGCCGACGTCGCCGACAGCGGCGGCGGCGGCGTTGACAGCGCCACAGTCGGCGGCTGGTCGCAGGGCTACAGCATCACGCTCGACTTTGTCGGCGGCCAGGCCGGCGGCATCGACCTCGATCTCGACCGCGACCTCTACGAGATCCCGACCGCATTCAGCTTCGGCTCGACCCACTACGTCCACGGCGAGGTAGGGTTTGCGGTCGCAGACACCATGACGCTCAAGCTCGATGACGGCAAAGGCGGCACGGTCGACAGCCAGATCGAGATCAGCTTCAATTTCGGTCTGGTCGTCGGCTCCACCGTCAACCCGGTCCACACCGACAAGGCCGGCCCCTACCCATTCTCTTGTCAGCCGCCTGAGATCAGAATCTTCTTCAAGAACACGCAATTCCGTTCGAATTGTGCAGGGCTCACCGGCAGCGTCGTGCTCGACAAGTACGCCAACGTGACCGGTGGCACCATCGCCGGCAGCTTTCAGGGCCGGCTGCAGGCCTACTACCCGCAGGCCGGGGCCACGGCCGCGACGCCCTGTGACGCCGCAGAGAACGCCAAGATGTGCAGCAAGCCCGACCGCTACGTCGACGTGAAGGGCCACTTCGGCTTCACCTTGCCGGCCAAGGCCGACGGCGGCGGCGGTGGCAGTGGCGGTGGTTGAGTCGACGGCCAGCGGCCAGACCGGGTGGGGGCCTCGACGGTGGGGGTGAGCCGGCGGGTCTTTTCACGACTGCACGCGGCGCCTTCCGCCGACGGTCGCGATCTCGGCGGCGCGCCGGTCGCGATCGGGGGCGACACCAGCTGGCACCCGGCCGGGCACCGCCTGCTCATCGCCGATCCCGATGTCGGCCGCCTCGCGCTTCACGCGGTGAGCCTTGGCGCCGGTCCCGACCTGCTGCTGCTGCACGGCTATGTCCAAGCGTCGTGGTGCTGGCGCGACGTGCTCGAGCCGCTTGCCCAGCGCTACCGCGTCCACGCCCTCTGCCTGCCCGGTTTTGGCTGGTCGGATAAGCCGATCGGCGCGCCGATGCGCTTGCGTCATCAGGCGGTGCGCGTTCGGGCCTGGCTCGACGCCATGGCCATCGCGCGCTGCCACGTCATCGGCTGTTCGCTCGGCGGCGCCACGGCGCTGCAGTTGGCCTTGCTGGAGCCCGGCCGCGTCGATCGCCTCGTGCTCGCCAACCCGGCCGGCGCGGGCGTCTACCCGATGGCGGCGCTGGCGGCGCTGCAGCACCCGGCCCTTGAGCCGCTGCTGGCCCTGCCTGGCGTCCCCTATGGCCTCGAGCTCGGGCTGCGCCACGCCGCCTACGCGCAGCTGCCGATCGATGACCACTACATGAAGCACTTTCTGGCGCCGCTGCGCACAGAAGGCGCTGTCGCCGCCGCCCTCGCCGTGGCCCGCAGCTACAACCGCGACCTCGCGGAGCTCCACGGCGGCCTGCGGCGCATCCATCAGCCGACGCTGATCGTGCGCGGTGACCGCGACCGCGTCATCCCCGCCAAGATCGTCGCTGGCGTGGCCCGCGCCTTGCCAGCCGCTCACCTCGTCCGCTACCCCCGCAGCGGCCACTGCCCGATGGAGGACGAGCCGTTGCGCTTTGCCGCGGACGCGCTCGCCTGGCTCGCTGCCGAGGGTATGGGGCCGCTCCGGACGCCAGCCTAGCGCCTCGACATCGGTTCTTCGCAGGTGGCGGGCACGGCCGCCTGCGGCGCATGGCGCCTCGGCGCTGCGCCCGGGCTAGTCGAACTCGACCCGGCGGATCTTGTGGTTGAGGGTGTCGGCGATCCACAGCCGCTGCGCGGCGTCGACGGCGATGCCATAGGGCTTGTTCAGCAGCCCCGCGGTCGCCGGGCCACCGTCGCCGGCGTCACCGCTCTGACCGCAGCGGCCGGCGACAGTCGAGATCACGCCGTCGATGCCCACCCGCCGCACGCAGTGGTGATACGTGTCGGCGATGTAGAGCCGGCCTGCGCCATCCACCGCCACGTCGCTTGGCCGCAGCAAGGTCGCCGCCGTCGCCAGGCCGCCGTCCCCGAGCTGGGAGGCCTTGCCGTCGCCGCCCCCTGCCACGGTCGAGATCGTGCCGCCGCCGTCGACGCGCCGCACGCGGTGGTTGAGGGTGTCAGCGAGGAGCAGCGCGCCATCGGGCCGAAAAACCAAGCCGCCCGAGGGCACCGCCGAGTTGCCGTGGGGCATCGCCAGCGCCGCCGCCCCCGCTGGTCCGCCGTCGCCGCCAAACCCGGGTTGGCGCAGCTTGCCGACGCAAGACTCGGCGACGCAGGCCGGCCCCGATGCAGGTCCAACCAAGGTCTCGAGGCGACCCAGGGCGTCGACGCAGCGGACGCGCTGGTTGCCGGCTTCGCTGAAACACAGCCGCCCATCTGGGCGCATCGCCAGCTTGGACGGCAGGTAGACCGGGGCGGTCGCCGCCAGCTCGCCGTCCGGCGCATAGCCCACGTCGCCTGTGCCGACCACGCCCTTGAGCTCGCCCTGCACGTCGATGCTGACCACGACATCGTTGTGCCAGAGCGCGACGAACGCGCCGCCCTCAGGCCGAAAAACGACGTCTGTCGGGTGGTAGATGGCGGCCTCCGTCGCCTTGCCGATAGGGAGCCCCTCGCCGATCTCCCCATTGCCGAGCCAGGCCTCCACGCGGTCGTCGGCGCCGACGCGCAGGATGCGGTGGTTGTTCCAATCGACGAGGTAGGCCATTCCCTCGTCGTCGAAGCTGACATCCATCGGCTGGTAGAGCGACACCTGCGCCATCGGCACACCGAGGGTCCCCTGGGCGCCCTCGCCATCGCCGGCGACCGTGCACAGCACGCGGGGGCCTCCGCAAGGCGGCGCAGGCTCGCTGCTGCACGCGGCGGTCCAGGCGCCAAGCAGGGAGAGGGCGAGCGCGGTCCAGCCGATGCGGGCCTTCACGGCGTGATCGCCGGCACCGTCGGGTCATCGCAGAAGATGGCGCCGAGGTGCTGCGTCTTGTCGATGGCGATGTCGCCGCCGACGGTCCAAGTCCGTTTGCCGTCATGGAAGACCGCGTGCAGGTTCGCTGCCGTTAGAATCGACGCGGAGGTCCAGGTGCCGCCCGTCGCCCGTCGCGCGGTGAAGCCGTGCTCGCCCGCCACGTCGATCCGTCCGTCGGGGTGGACGAACACGCCCTGCACCACGAACGGCACGTCCTCGGGTAGAGCCTCGGGCTGCCAGCCCTTGCCGTCGAAGCGCACCAAGATGGCGCCGATGGCCCCGCCGACCGCCCAGACGTCGGTCGCGCTGCGGCCGTGGACGGTGAAGAGTGGCGCGCCCGAGCTGTCGCTGAACGACTCCTGCCAGCCGGCGCCGTCGCCGCTGGCGGCGACGTAGGCTCGGCCGCCGACCGCGAAGAGCTTGCCCGTAGCGTCATCACGCCACAGCTTGAAGAGCTGCGACGACGATGACTTGGGCCACTTCGTCCGCTCGCCGAGGGCGACGGGCTCAAAGCTGGTGGCGCCCGGCTGCCGGCGCAGCAGCAGCAGCTTGTCGGGGCCGGGATCTTCACCGACGGCCGACGCGGCGCCGCCGACCGCCCAGCCGGTGCCGTCCGCCTGCAGCCAGGTGCCCCACAGCACCGCGCCCGGGTGGCCGGTGGTGAGCGTCGTCCAGGCCTTGCCGTCGTAGAGCGCCGCCTGGCCGCCATCCCCGACCACCAGCACCTTGCCGAGGCCGTCGCCGTGCACCCAACGCAGCTTGGCCGCGAGCGGCGGGTCGCGCCGGCTCCAGGCCTTGCCGTCGAAATGCCGCAGCGACGGCTTGCCGGCCTCGCCGCCGGCGATCCAGACATCCGAAGGGCCGCTACCCCAGACCGAATAGAAGGCGCCAGACTCGTCGTCCTCAATGATCGTCGACCACGCGACGGGCTGCGGGCTGGGCCCCGGGCCTTGGCCACCATCGCAGCCCGCCAACCATCCCGTGCACAGCGCGACGCAGCCAAGGCCAAGCAGTGTTCCAATGCGAAACGACTGCCACGACATGCCGTGGCTGCCGGAACTCTGCGTCGCTTCTTGGGACAACTTCAAGACTTTCATGGCTTTTCTCGCGGGACCCCGCTTGACACGGGCGGCCCAAGCTCGCATCCTGTCCAGGTCGCGCTACCGCCGAGGCGAGGAGCGTCGCCACCCGAGACCAACCCCAAGGCCCGCGCCGATGATGCCAACTGCGGGCGCTCAAGGGCAACCGCCGCCGTAGAGAGGAGCGCCCATGCGAGGCCACAAGACGACGCAGCAGCGGACGGCGAGCAAGGGGCTGCCGGCGCGTTGGTGGGCCGCCACCCTCGCCGCCCTCGCCGCCGCCGCCCTCGCCGCCTGCGATACCGAGACGCCGGCAACGCCGCCGCGTCCATGCGAGGGCGCCGACGGCACCATCTGCACGGTCATCGGCAATGGCGAGGCGGGCTTCGACGGCGACGGCAACCCGCTGCTCGAGTCGAACCTCTACTGGCCGATCGATGTCGCCGTCCACCCCGACGGCCGGACCTGGGTCATCGACTGGAACAATCACCGGGTGCGCGAGGCGCAGGGCGACAAGCTCCAGACCGTGGTCGGCAGCGACACCTTGGGCGACGGCCCGGACGATCACAGCGACCTCACGCCGGCGGGCGCCGTCGGGACGCTGGTCAACCTCAACCACCCGACCCAGCTGGTGCCGATGGACGACGGCTCCCTGCTGCTGGTGGCCTGGCACAACCACAAGCTGCGCAAGTACGACCCTTTGACCGGACGCGTGCACGTCGTCGTCGGCGGCGGCGCTGGCTACGCGGGCGACGGCGGCGCGGCCAAGGGCGCCCAACTCGACCAACCGCAGGCGGTGGCCAAAGACGGCAAGGGCGGCCTCTACATCCTCGACCAGCGCAACCAGGTCGTGCGCCACATCGACCAGGATGGCGTCATCCACACCGTCGCTGGCACCGTCAAGGGCGATGGCTTCGCCGGCGACGGCCTCAAGCCGCTCGAGGCCAAGTTTTCGTTTCCCAAAGGCAGCAACCCCCCGCCAGGTGGATGGGTCGCCGTCGACGCCAAGGGCCGGGTCTACATCAGCGACACGCTCAACCACCGGATTCGTCGCGTCGACCTCGCGGCCCAGACCGTCGAGACCATCGCTGGCACCGGCGAGGCGGGTTACGGCGGCGATGGCGGCAAGGGGCCGGAGGCAAAGCTCAACAACCCGCGTAAGATCACCTTCGGGCCCGACGGACGCCTGTACATCGGAGACGAAAAGAACAATCGGATCCGTGCACTTGACGTCGATACCCTGACGATCACCACCGTCGCGGGCGATGGCAAGGCCACCTTCGCCGGCGACTTTGGCCCGGCGGCCAAGGCGTCGCTGTGGCGGCCGATCGGCGTCAGCTTCAACGTCAAGGGCGAGATGCTCATCGTCGACACGTACAACCATCGAATTCGCCGCGTCATCGGTACCATCGGAGGCAAGTGATGCGCGTCATGCCCAACGCCGCCGTTTCACGTCCACTGTCGCGCCTGGCCGCGCTCGCCGCCGGGCTCGCCTTGGTCGCATGCGAGGCCGACCCCGTCGACGCGTGCGCCGAAAAGACCAAGGGCACCATCTGCGACTTCATGGGCAGTCTCGGCAAGAGCGGCCTCGGCAAAGATGGCGTGACGCCGTTGCAGGGCCGGCTCTACTGGCCGCAGGACCTGACGTTCGGGCCCGATGGATTGCCCTACGTCCTCGACTGGAACAACCACCGGGTGCGCCGCGTCAACGCTGCTGGCCTCATTGAGACCGTCATTGGCACGGGCGAACTCGGCGACGCTCCGGACGGGCCAGCGCTCGAGACGCGGCTCAACCACCCGACCCACATCTCGTTCTCGCCGACCGGCGATCTGGTCCTGAGCGCTTGGCACAACTCCAAGGTCGCCAGGGTCAACCTGCAGACCGGCACCATCAAGTCGTTCTGCGGCACAGGCGGGCGCTCCTATGGGGGTGACGGCGGGCCGGCCGAAAAGGCGGTGCTCGACCTGCCGGTCGCCGCCGTCTTCGACAGCCTCGGCCGCCTGATCATCGCCGACCAGGCCAACCAGCGCCTGCGACGCATCGAGCTCGACAACACGATCCACACCATCTTTGGCCCCGGCCCGGAGTGGATCGACGAGAGCCAGGTCAAGGTCTGCGCCCCCGACGACAAGGGCGCGACCGTGTGCAAGGTCTGCGCCAAGGCCGCGGCCAGCGACCCAGCGTGCAAGGGCGAGCCAGCGAAGCGCCCGAGCGGGTTCGCCGGCGACGGCGGCATCGGCAAAGACGCGAGAATGTTTACTTACTTTGGCCAAGAAGCCGGGCCGGCCGGACGCATCGACATCGACGCTGACGATGCAATTTACCTCTCGGACAGCGGCAACCACCGCATCCGCAAGATGACCAAGGATCTCCAAGTGTCCACGTTTGCCGGCAGCGGCCCCGCGACCTATGACGCGACTTACGACGGCGGCTTCGCTGGCGACGGCGGCCCCGCCAACGCCGCAAAGCTGCGCTCGCCGCGCGATGTCGCGGTCGCCAAAGACGGCACTGTCTTCATCGCCGACACCGGCAACCACTGCATCCGGCGCGTGAAGCCTGACGGCGTCATCGACACCGTCGCCGGCATCTGCGGCAAGGCCGGCCGTGACGCCGCGGGCAGCCCGGCGGCCGCGACCCGACTCGACCGCCCCTACGGCGTCGCCGTCGGCCCCGACGGCAACCTCTACATCGCGGACACCTACAACTTCGTGTTCCGCATCGTCTACTTGTAGGTCTGCCGCGTCGCCAACGGAGCGCCTAGAAGATCTCCTCGGCGCACGTCAGGTCGAACCCGGTCTTGTTGTCCTCGCGGCAATGGACCTTGTGGCAGCCTACGCACTGCGAGACCTTGGCGTGCTCCTCGACGATCAGGGAAGGCGAGGCCGCCTGCCACTGCCAGTCGCCGCGCGCCAGGTCGCTGCCCTTCGCCAGCTTCTTCATCGCGGTGTAGCGAATGAGGTGGCTGCAGGCAGCGTCGTCGTACTCGAGCTTGAGGAGCGTGGCGCCGACGGGGAACGGCGCGTTCCACAACAGGTAAGGGTCGTAGGCGGCGTCATCTGCCAGCACCCGGATATGATTCAACTCATGCTCGTGACTGTGCCGGCAGTCGCGGACCTCGCGCCAGGTCGTCGGCGCCTCAACCGGGAAGATCGCGGCCGTGGGCGGCGCCTCGACTTCGCCCGTGCAGGCGCCAAGGAGGGCGCCTGCCACGAGCCCGCCGAAAAAGCCTCGAAGCGAGCGCCGCCGCAGCACATCCATCGTTCAACCGTAGCACTTGCCATCGGCCCTTTCCAGGGAGGCTGCCCCCGCGCCGGCACCTCTCGGCCGCGCTGCCCTTCGGCCATCGACCCCGCTGGTGCACCCAGCGCGGCGGGCCTCGGCGGAGCGCCCACCCTCACGGCGCCGCTTGGCCTGCCAAGAGCGCCGCCGCCGCCGCGATCACCCGCTTCCCTGAGATGACGCCCTTGTACAACAACAACGCAGCGTTATCAGAATCGACCACCCGCTCGTCGACCCGCAGCCGCTCGCTCGCCAGCAGCAGCACGGGCACAGCCAGGCCGCGTCGCAGCAGCTCGGCGCGCTGAAAGACCGCGTCGCGGCTCCAGAAGCCCATGATCTCGACCCAGACCCTGCCGCCATCGCCGCGTTGGAGCTCCAAGTCGGCGACGAAGACCCCGAGGCCGGGCACTTCCTCGATCTCGGCGCTCGGCCGCGCGGTCCAGCCGGCGTCGAGCCGCTCGATATCGTCGCAGAGGCGCTGCACCTCGTCGGCCACGGCGGGTGGCGTCCCCGGACTCGCTCCCGCCGTCGCCGCGTCACCCGCCGCGCCGCCCCCTGCATCGCCGCGGCTGCGGCTGCGCGTCGCCGCCGATCCGCCTTCGAGCGTGTAGCGCAGCGCCTGCGGCTGCTGACGCCCCCAACGCAAGTCGGCGCGCAGCTGCCAGCGCTCAAAGCGTTGGAGCGCCGGCAACAGCTGCGCCAGCTGCACGCCGTAGCGGGTCGACTGGGCATAGATGGCGGCCGGGCCGTCGATCTGCAGCCGCACGGCCGGCGGCGCGGCCCGCACTGGTGCGCCATTCGTCGATGCGGGCCGCGGCAGGCGCTCGCAGCGCCAGAGCAGCCGTCGGAACTTCAGCCAGTGGAAAAGCGACCGCAGCGCCGCGCCGTCCCGGGTATGCACGTCGACCTCGACCCGCAGCGCCCGCAGCAGCACGGCTTGCTGGCAGCCGAGGTCATAGCGAAGCAGCAGCGCCTCGGCGTCGTGGTCGGCCTGCGCCCGCAGCAGGTGGGTCTCAGGCAGGTCGCAGAACAGGCGCGCCTCCAGCCCGGGCGCTGTCAGCCCCAGGTCGGTGGCGACCTCTTCGACGATGGCGTCGCGGTCGAATCCGACCCGGCCACCGGCCGTCCGCCGGGCCACAGCAGCGCGGCTGAACAGCGCGGCGCGCAGGGCGACGGCATCGACGCGTGTCTCATCGCCGCCGGCCACCTCGGCTGCGTCGTCGCCGCCGCCATCGTCGGTGGCGAAGGCGTCCTCGAAGGTGGCGGCGTCGAGCGCCAGCTTGCAGAGGCCTCGCCACAGCAGCAGGTCCGTCGGCTCGATGTCGATCGACTGCAGCGCCGCTTCGACCGCCCCGCGCGGCTGGTCGCGCAGGGACTCGAGCAGAGCGTGGACGAGGCCGCTCAGCGGCTCCAGGCGCCGGCGCCGGGCAGCGTCGAGCCGCGGCAGGTGCAGCAGGTCGCCCCGCCGCCGCACGGGCACGAGGTCAGCGGTAAGCAATGTGATCTCTCCGTCGCGCGCTGGTGAGGGTCTCGCCCGTGTCTGCGCTGACCAGCTCGACGAGCAGCGCTCGCTTGCCTGGCACCTTGCGCAGCACCCGGCCGAGCCGCTGCACGTGCTCGCGCACGGTGCCGGTGCCCGAGACCACGATCGCGACCGCCGCCTCTGGCACGTCGACGCCCTCGTTGAGCACCCGGCTGGTGACCAGGGCGCCGTAGCGGCCGCTGCGCAAGCCGGCGAGCAGCTCGATCCGTTCGCGCAGCCGCGTCTGGTGAGTGATGACGGGCACCAAGAAGCTGCGTGAGATGGTGTACGCCGTGGCGTTGTCGTCGGTGAAAATGAGCGTTGGCTCGTGAGCGAAGCGGTGCAGCAGTTCGCTGAGCTGGCGCAGCTTGGCCCGCGAACCGAATGCTAGGCGACGCTGCAGGCGATAGGCCGCCAGCGCCTCGCGCCCCTCGGGGCTGCGGCCTCCCAAGCGCAGAAAGCGAGCGAAGCCGTCGGGCTCGCCGAGGCGAATGCCGGCGTCGGCGCAGAAGCCGCGGTAGCAGGCGCGCGCCTCCTCGAAGAGCGCCCGCTCGTCGTCGTCCATGTCGACCAGCACCCGTTCGGTGTCGTAGTCAGCGAGCCAGAGCCCGGAGAGCTCGACGATTTCGGCGCGGTGCACGATGGGGCCGCAGAGGTCGTCGTAGCGCTCGTGCTGGCCGTCGGTGCGCTCGGGCGTCGCCGTCAGGCCGAGGCGGTAGGGCGCCAGCGCCATCGTCGCCGCCGACTGGTAAGCGTCGCTCGGCAGGTGGTGGGCCTCGTCGAAGACCAAGAGCGCAAAGCGATCGCCCAGGTGCGGCATCTGCATCCAGGCCGAGTCGTAGGTCGTCACAGTCAACGCCTCGACGCGGTGCTCGCCGCCGCCGACGACGCCAATCGGCACGCCAAAGGCGTTGGCCAGCACGCCCGACCACTGGCGCACCAGCTCCAGCGTCGGTGCCACCACCAGCGCCGGCCGCTGCACGTCGGCGATCGCCATCACGGCGACCAGGGTCTTGCCGGCGCCGGTCGGCAGCACGACGACGCCGCGACGGCCGGCCTCCTGCCAGCCGCGCAACGCCGCCTGCTGATAGGGTCGCGGCGGCTTGGGCTCGCGCACACGGAGCGTCAGCGGCTGCCAGCGCCGCGCCCCGTCCTGTACCGGCACGCCGGCGGCGCGCAGGCCGAGGACCACCGCCGGGTAGGCCGCCGCCGGCGCCCGATGGCAGCCGGTGCGAGGGTCGAAGTGCAGCAAGTCGCGGACGGCCAGCAGATCGGCCTCGGCGCCACGCGCTTCGAGGGTTCCGGCGAAGAAGCGCAACTCAACGGAAGCTCGGTCAGCCATCGCCGGCAGGGTAGCGCCGCAAGGCCCGCGTGCAAGGCCCGCTCGGACACAGCCCGTCCGATGAGGGCCACCCGCAGCATCAAGGGCGCGTCGAGAGCGGCGGCTAGGAGCGCGTCTCGCCGCCGCGGCCGCTGCCCGGCGGTGCCAGGGCGCCTTCGATCGGGCGCAGATAGCCGCGACGACGGAAGAAAAAGAAGAAGCCGCCGCCGATGCTCGCGATCAGACAGAGCGCGAATGGATAGCCCAGCGCCCAGCGCAGCTCCGGCATGTTGAACGGTGAGACCGCCGGGTCGAAGTTCATGCCGTAGAGGCCCGTGACGAACGACATCGGGATGAACAACACCGAGATCACCGTCAGCATTCGCATGATCTCGTTGGTTCGCAGGCCGACGCTCGACAGGTGCAGGTCCATCAAGCTGGCGCAGATTTCACGCCACGACTCGACGAGCTCGAGCAGCTGCACCGCGTGGTCATGGCAGTCGCGAAGGTAGACCCGGGTTTCGTCGCTGAACTGCGGCGCCTCTTCGCGAACCAGCGTCGCCATCGCCTCGCGCATCGGCCAGATGGCGCGCCGCAGCTGCATCAGGTCGGCGCGGACGTGGTGCAAGGCCGCGACGACGCCCGAGTCGTTGCCCGAGACGATGCGGGCCTCGAGCACGTCGAGCTCGAGGTCGTAGCTCTCGAGCACCGGAAAGGCGGTGTCGACGATGGCGTCGAGCAGCAGGTAGGCCAGATAGTCGGCGCCCGAGTTGCGGATCTTGCCGCGCGCTGCCCGCAGCCGATCGCGCGCCGGACCGAAGACGTCGCCCGGGCGCTCCTGAAAGGTCAACAGCCAGCCGTCGCCGATGAAGAGGCTGAATTGCTCGGTCTCGATGCGGCCGCCCGGCGTCGGCGCGCGCTCGATCATCCGCAGCGTCACGAAGATGTGGTTGGGGAAGGCCTCAACCTTGGCGCGCTGATGGACGTGCACCACGTCTTCGATCGCCAGCGGGTGGAGACCGAAGCGGCGGCCGACGGCCTCGATGACCTCGGTGTTGCCAATGCCCGTGACGTCGAGCCAGCGCACCGCCCGCCCCGGCCCGGCCGACAGAAATGGCTCCAGGTCTTCGAGCTTGCCTGAGCGCTCGACCAGCGACTCGCCGTCAAAAGCGATCAACGCCAACGTCGTGGCGTGGGCGTCGGCCGCAGCCTGGAGCGTCCCGGGCGGCGCGCCGACGGGTGCGCGGTGGAAGGCTCTGTGGCGGAAGGTGCGGCTGCGGCTGACCATGGCACGGAGCGTATTCTCCGAACGCCCCTGCGGCAAGCGCTACTCGGCGAGCGCCCACTGCAACGCAAACATTCGGAAGTTCTGGCGAAACATCGGCTGGTGTCCGCCGCCCTCGAGGTGCAACAGGCGCACATCCGCGCCCGGCGCGCAGCCCTGCCCGAAGGCGTACACGGCGGTATCTTCGCCATTCACGTCGTCGAGGAGGTCGAGTTTCTCGGCCTGGGAATGCCAAGAAGCCGCGTCGCAGCCAGCGCGCGCGCCCCAGAAGGCGGTCATCGCCATGGCGCCTGGCGCCTCGTCGTCGCCCGAAAAAGGCATCACCTCATCGTCCTGGGCGTGAACCTGCAGCACCCGCACCGGCCGACTCGGCTTGCACAGCGCCATGTCCTGGTGGCCGCTGCCGGCGACGCTGACCACCGCCGCCACCCGATCGGCGTGGTCGCAGGCCATGCGGTAGGCCATGAAGCCGCCGGCGCTGTGGCCGAAAAGCACGACTCGCCCCGGGTGGATGTGGACCTGTTTGCCGAGCGCGTCGAGCAGCCCGAGCAGGTAGCCGACGTCGTCGGGGGCCTTCTGCTTGTCCTGCACGCAGCAGGTGTCGGTGGCGTTCCAAGTCGGCTCGCCTTCGCCATCGACCACGCCGTCGGCCAGCACCAGCACGATCCCAAGCGCGTCGACGGCCTTGCCGAGCTGCAGCCAGGCCTCGGCCTCCGCCGCCGAGAAGCCCTGCCCGCCGAGCAGCACCACCACCGGCAGCGGCGTCACCGCGTCATAGTCCTTGGGCACTCGGACCTGGGCCGGCCGCGCCGCCGGGCCGATCGTCAGCGGCGCCGGCAGTGGATAGCCGCCGCCGTCGAGGCCGCCTGGCGCGGGCGCGAAGTCCAGCCAGGGTGCCGCCGCGCCGCCCGTCGCCGTGCCCGCCGCCTGCATCGCCGTCAGCCACGCTGAGACCGTCGGGCCGCCCGGCGGCGCATCGTCGAGGTGGCCGAGCACCAGGCCCGAGAGCTTGCTGAGCGCCTGGGTCGGCAGCTCGACCGCTGAGAGGTCGTCGCCCAGGATGGCTGCCGGGGTCCCGAGCAGCGCCGTGTGGTGGCGACCCGGCATGAGAAGGCGGCGATAGCGCTCGGGAAATTCCGCCGCCAGCGCGCCGGTCTCCATCCGCAGCGCCGTCTCGAACGCCGCGCCCGGGATGTCGAGGAAGACGTCGGCGAGGATGCCATCGCGCAGCGCCGCGACGGTCGCCACGCGCACCTCGCCGAGGCCGTCGGCGCCGCCGCGCAGGTGCTGCAGCTGCCAGCGCCGCAGCGGTGTCAAGTGGGCGGCGCCTTGGCACGTCACGCAGGAGGGAGGGATCAGCCGCTCGGCGCCGAACTCCCCGAGCAGCTTGGCCAAGAAGGCTGGCTCTCCCGGTCGGCCGAGACCCGGCCCGGAGTCCTCGATGATGTCGATCGGGACCTTCGGGTAGAGCCGACGCAGCAGGGGCAAGGCGGCCAGGCTGCCGTAGGCGCCACCTGAGCTGCCGGCGAGCACGACGCGGCTCGGCTGCGGAAAGCGTGCCCGCGCGCCGTCGAGCGCCGCCGCCAGGTTGCGCAGGCCACGGTGGTAGCGGTCGATGGCGCCGTCGCCGTCGTCGTCGTGGTCGCGATCGCCGGCAAAGAGCGAGCCGTCGCAGTAGGGCAGGTAGACGAGGTCGTGGTCGCGGTATGGGTTGAGCGGGAGATCGGCGCGCAGGACGTCGACCTCAGGCACGCCGAGCGGCGCCTTGTTGACCGCCAGGCAGAACTCCGACCAGCACGCCCCTCCGCCCTGCAGGAACACGAGCAGCTCATCGCTTGCGCCGTCGCGCACGCTGTAGCGAAAGGGGGCGCCGCGCAGGCAGCGCGGGCCGCTCGCCGGGTCGAGGGTGTAGGTCGTGGCGGCCCCCACCGTCGCGGTCTCGGCGATGACGGCCTGACCGAGCGGCGCGAAGAGTCCGGCCGCTTCGAGCTCCGCCATACCCGGCGCCGGAGCGCTCCCCGCAGCGTCGATCGCCGCGGAATCGTCTGCGCTGCAGCCGGCGCTCGTCGCCAGCAGCAAGACCAGGAGGCCCGCGACGCCCCGCCACGGCACGGGGTCCAACGCGACGAGGTGCCACGCCAAGGCGGGCCGGCTGCGGTTACACCAAGGCTGAGCCGGCGCGCGTGCCGGGTTCGATGGGGCTCTCTGAGGTCGCTGATTCATGGCGGCTCTGTGCGTCGTCAACCGTCGCGGTCGCCGCCGAGGATGCCAGAGCCCGGGCGCCTCAGGCGATGGCACTGAGAGCAAGGTAGAGCAGCGCCCCCACCAGGGCCGATATCGGGATCGTCAGCACCCAGGCCCACAAAATCTTGGTCGTTACGCCCCAGCGCACGGCGCTGACCCGCTGCGAGGAGCCGACGCCCATGATCGCGGCCGAGATGACATGCGTCGTCGACACCGGAGCGCCGAGCTGGGCGGCGGTGAACAGCGTCACAGCGGCGCTGGTCTCCGCGGCGAAGCCATGGATCGGCTTGAGGTCGATGATCTTGGTGCCCATCGTCTTGATGATGCGCACGCCACCAGCCGCCGTACCGAGCGCCATCGCCAGCGCGCACGACAGCGAAACCCACACCGGCATCGGGTCATCGGCAGCCAACATGCCGGCCGAGACCAGCGCCATGACCATGATCCCCATCGTCTTTTGAGCGTCGGCCTGCCCGTGCGACAGCGCCATGAACGCCGCCGACACCATCTGCAGCCAGCGGAAGGCCCGGTTCACGGTCCGCAGCCGCATCCGACGCACGATCCACGTCACCAACACCATCATCAACAGGCCGATGACGAAGCCGGCGAGCGGGCTCAAGAAGAGGCCTTTCAGCGTCTTTTGCAGGTTGTCCGTGCGTACCGCGTCGACGCCGGCGTGGGTGACCGCAGCGCCGAGCACGCCGCCGAGCAGGGCGTGTGATGACGAGGACGGGATGCCGAACCACCACGTCAGGAGGTTCCACAGGATGGCACCGCCGAGCCCCGCCGCCGTCATGGTCAGCGTCACGGCGTCGGCGTGCACCATCTTCGCCATCGTGTTGGCGACCGCGGTCCCCATCAGGGCACCGACGAAATTCATCACCGCCGCCATCAGCACGGCCGTCCGCAGCGGCAGCACGCCAGTCGATACCACCGTCGCTACCGCGTTGGCGGTGTCGTGGAAGCCGTTGATGTAATCGAAGATCAACGCCACGACCAGGACGGTCACCAGCATCGCGAAGGTGCTGTCCATCGCCCTACCCGTTCTTGACGACGATGCTGGTCAGCACGCCGCCGACATGGTCGCAGGCGTCCATCGCCTTCTCCAGCCCCTCCAGGAACTCGCGGTGCTGAATCAGGCGCACCGCGTTGGACTCCTCGCGGAAGAGTCGGGCCACCTGGGCGCGGAAGATCTCGTCAGCCTCGTGCTCGAGCTTCGACGCCGCCCGACTGTGCGCCGCCACCTCCTCGAGGTCGCGCAGGCCGCGCAGCTTCAACACCGCCGCTGCGATCTCCCGACACGACGAGGTCAGCTTGCTGGCAAGGGCGCCGGCGCCGTCGGGCATATCGTCGATGGCGTGAACCTGCACCTGCATGGCCGTGGCGTGGATGATGTCGACCACCTCTTCCAGGCGGCTCGCCAGGTCGTAGATGTCGGCACGGTCGATCGGCGTGACGAACGTCCGGCCGAGGGCGTCGTACACCGCTCGCACCGCGCCGTCGGCCTCGTGCTCAACGTCGATCAGGCGCTGAATCGCGGCCTTGCGATCTTCGGCCTTGGCGGCGCACAGCAGCTCCATCGCCTCCGCCGCCGAGATGGTGCACTTGGCGCCGGCGCCGAGCAGGTCGAAAAAGTGCTCCTCGCGCGGTAGCAGCCAACGGACGATGCGATCGAGCAGGGTCATGACGGGGTCCTGGGCGCAGACAGCGGTTGCGCAGCGAGAGGCTGAAGGGCCGCCCGCCGGCAGTCAACCGCGGCGCCCGCCGCGACGGCGCCAGGGATGGACGTGAAGGTTTTGAAATTTCGACGTTCTTGCCTGGGCGGCTGCGGCCGTCGGTCGCCTTGACACGCGATCGTCACCGAGCAGCGGAGGCCCAGATCGCTACGACTGCGAGGGTCGCGGCGAGCGCAGGCCGACGCCAACGATGACGAAGACGTTGAGGGTGACGGTGAGGGTGACGGTCGATGCGAGCGTCGCCGCACCGACCGTCACCGCTCACCTGGGGTCAAGGCGAGCCCCGCAGCAGCGGGCCCCGCCTCGCGCTCCGCATCGACCCTCTCAGACCGGAGCGGCCTGGGAAGCCTCGCCGCGCGCGTACTCGGCGTGGCCCTGCGCCGTCAGGCCGAGCCCTCCATCCACCTGTGCCTCGTCCATCGCGCGCGCCGCAGCCGCCTCGGCGAGCTGGGCCGTCACGAACGCCGAGGTGCGGTACGTCGCCATCACCTCAGCGGGCAGGTGCTTGGAGCCGCGGATCTGTCCGTGGCAGCGGGCCGTGCCGCAGTTGCACGTGAACGGCGACTGCATGTCCCACTCGGACGTCGGGTAGAACGCCGTCAGCTCCTCGCCAGCCTCGATCGCGCGCAGCGTCCGGAGCTCGCTGCGATCGACGTCGAAGTACACGTTGGGGTCGCAGCCGTGGTTGATGCTCTCGAGCAAGGGCGGATCGAGCTCGAAGTGCAGATGCGCCGACACCTGAAGGGTCATGCGGTTGGGGCCCGGGAGCCATCGCACCGCGCCATAAGCCATGATCAACTCAGACGCCTCGAAGCGCTGCGTCGCACGGACGCCATGCTGATCGAGGTCCTCGCGGTAGAAGCGTTGCATGCCAGCAGGGGGAGGTTTGTCGGACACTTGGAGTCCTCTCTGGGTGGTCACGCCGCCGTGGCGTGGTCATTGGAGCAGACGTCGGCGAAGCCGGACCGCCCGGCGCTCGCCACCAGGGCGCGGACTGCTCCGATTCCGCGCTGGCGTGGGGTGTGGGGTCGGCACGCGGGACGCGCGGCATCACCGCGGTCGTGTACCGACCCAGGTGCGCGAGCCCCTGATGCCGGGCTCAGCGCAAAATACGACGCGCGTTGGCGCGGGGAAGTGGCCGGCCGCTCCTGGCATGCACCAGGGGCGGCCCAAGGCGACAGAGGTTCCGGAGGCTCGTCGCTGCAGGCGACGGCGGTGTGCTCATCGCGAGCCGCACCGTTGTCGTGGGACACGTCCAGGGCACCAACCGGGGTGGATGCGGGGCTGTCCATTCGCCTCAGAACTCCTCGTGATTGTTGGCGCTATCTGGGCGGAGAGCCCAGCCGCGCCTCCCTTCTGCGACAAAGCGTAGCGTGTCACGCGGCAATGCAACAGGGGAGAGTTTGCCCTCTGCGAATATTTCTGCATCTGCTTGTTACGAAAGAGAATCAGCGCCGTCCGAGTCAAGCGCGCTTGCCGACAAGCGGCAGCCACAGGCAGATCAGCATCGAGCTGATGCCCACCGCGAACACGGTTGAGGCGGACGCCGGCCAAAGGGCGATCGCCATCGCCGTCCCGAACATGAGAAATGAGGCGATCGGCCCGAGCCAGCGGACGGGCAGCGGCAGCGCTGACGCGACCACGGCCAGGAGCAACGCGTCGTCGCGAAGGATCGTCACCACGGTGCTGTGGCCGTCGCCCTGCGCCATCAGGCGATGCACCAAAATCGTCGCTGCGCTCACGACGGCCACCTGCAGCAGGCGACGGTTCACCGCCGACTCGACCTTGCGCCAGACCGCGGCAGCGGCGACCGCCATGACCACGCCATTGACGGCGGCCAGCCTTACAGCGTCCTCGATGGAGACGATCGGGGCCTGGATCAGCACCCAGCCGAGCAGCGCCACCCCCAAGATGGCGATCGGAATCAGGAAGGCGACCCGTGCTCGCAGGCCGACGTTGAGGTCCTGGTCGCGCTGCAGGGCCCGCAGCTGCGCTTGCTCATGCGCGGCCAGCGCTTGCCGCTCTTCGAGGGCCGTCACCGCCGCAGCCAACGCCGGGTGGGGGGCGCCGAGCTCGGCCAGCAGCGCCCGAGCTCGACCGGCGTGGCCCTCGCTCAGCTCAAGCCGCGTCATGCACACCAGCGCCTGTTCGAGCAGTGCCCTGGCCGCGCCGTGCTCGGGCTCCGCCGCCAGCACCTGCATCAGGCCGAAGCGAGCCTCGGTCAGCAGGCGGTGCAGCGACTGCAACGACGTCGCATCCGGCACCGAACCGAGCGCCGGCAGGGCGCTTTCGGCCTCGGCCAGGCGCGCCTGTGCCGCCGTCAACAAAGGCCCGAGGCCGCGCCGCCGCAAGAACCCCCGCAAGGCCATCCGCAGCTCGCCGGCGCTGGCCGGGCGTAGGGCGGGATCGGCCGCTGTGGCGCGCTGCAGCAGCTCGGCGAGCTCGACGGGTACCTCGGCGCCGTAGGCGATGGGCTCGGAGTGGGCCACCGCCGCCAGCACCGTGCGGAGGTCGCCGCCGGCATGTCGCGGCGTGCCGGTGATGGCGGTGTGGAGGGCGGCGCCGAGCAGAAACACGTCCGTGCGCGGTGACAAGGCGTCGCGGCGGCCGAGCAGCATCTCGGGCGCCATGAACGCGGGCGTCCCAGCGATGCCGACCGGTCCAGCCTCCGCGGCGCCTTCAGCCCCGGGGAGCGCCGTCGCCACGCCCCAATCGGCGAGGAACACCTCGCCGTAGCGACCGACCATGACGTTGTCCGGCTTGACGTCCCGGTGCAGCACGCCGCGATCATGGGCGAATGCGAGCGCGTCCGCGACCTTGGCGGCGATCTCGACGTGCAGCGCGAGGGCGTCGACGTCGGCCTCGTGGCGCAGCGGGTGCGTTGGATCGGCGGCGATGTCTTGCCAGCTCCAGCCCTCGATGCGCTTCATCACCAGCGCCGGGCGGCCGTCGCGGTCCGCGCCGAGCGCATGCACCGGCACGATGTGCGGGTGGTCGAGCTGCCCCATGACCACGGCCTCGCGCCAGAGCGCCTCGCGGCTGGTCGGACGATCGGCGGCTGCCCGCACCGTCTTCAGCGCCACGTCCCGGCGGAGGCTGCGCTGGTGCGCCAGGTGGACGATGCCCATCCCGCCTTCGCCGAGGCGGCCGACCAGCATGAGGTCCGCCGGCGTCTCAGGGCTTGGCGGCGCCGCAGCGCCCCGCGCCGTCGCTGCGTCGGAGCCCTCGGTGGGCACTGCCTGACCCTCCCCGGCGGCCGCCGAGGCTTGCCACGTCAGCAGCGGCAGCGCCGTCCAAGGCGCCGCGTGGACGCCCTCGAGGCTGAGGCCCTTGGCCGCGCTGAAATCGCCCTTTCGGCCCGCGCCGCCGAGCGGAGCCTGGGGTGCAGGCCCGCCGTCGAGGGTGGGCGCCATCACCAGCGAAGCGGACGGGGCGCCGCGAGGCCGCAGCGTCGCTCGGACGTCGATCGCGCCGGCGTCGGCCGTGGCGGCCAGGGCGGCGGCCAGCGCCTCATCGAGCGTCGCGCTGTCCCATGTCATGGCATGTTGCTCGCCCGGCCTGGCCTTCACTGGCAAATCTCCTCGGCAGTCCGGCGCGCGTGGGAAGCGGCCAAAGTGTCAGGGCCGCCGCGCCCGTCCTCGCGACCGGCCACGTCGCCCGCCCATTTCTTGGTGGGCCCTTGGCGTGCACTCGGCCGTCGCGGCAGCAGCGCAGGGCGTCGGCCAGCGCAGTGCCTGGCGGCGCCTCCTCTGCCGGCGCTCGGCGAATCCAGGCAAGGCCCTGTCAGGCGACGTCGACGCCGCGGCGCCCGGGCAGCGCCTGCTGCAGCAGCGCCGTGGCCTCGTTGCGGCGCACGATGGCGGCCACGCGGGCGGCGATGGTCTGCAGGTGCGGCGGCGCCTCTGCGACCTGGGCGCCCGGCAGGTGCAGCGCGTACCGGCGGGTCTGCTGCAGCGCCTGCCCGTCGCCGGGACCGCGTGCCCACAGCTCGAGCTCGGCGTGGCCGTTGGTCTCGCCATCGACCAGGACGATGATGATCTGGCCTTCGCCACCGCGCGCGACGTGGCCGACCGCCCACTGCCGCTCGACCACGCGGCCGTCGCGGTAGGGACCGAGCAGCGCGGCGGCGTCCTCGGCGCGGGGCCGCTGCAGCGCCGCCTCGGCGGGACGTACCGGCCCGTACATCTGGCCCTCTTTGGAGGAACCGCGCGCACCGGCGAGCAGCCCGCCGCCGAACAGGCCGCCCGATGCGCCGAGCAGACGGCTGAGAAAGCCGCGGCGGCTGGCAGGTGGGCTTGCATCGCGTACAGGTTCTGCTGGGTTTGCCGAGATCTCGTGGGCCATCGTCGTGCCTCCAAGTAGCGCGTTGGAGGGTACGCCCAGGGCCCTGCGACGGCAACGAGATTCTCCGCCCGCCTGCCATGGCCCTTCCTCTCGGCGTCGCACCGCTGTCGCGCGGCGCTGCTTGTCGACCACCGGCGCCGGCGCGTACCCTGAGGAACGCAAAGCGCGCCGGCCGGGCGCGCCCCTGGAGCCGCCGTGGAAGCGCGCATCATCGCCCTCGCTGTGCCGATGTTCTTTGGCCTCATCGCGCTTGAGCTGTGGTGGTCCAAGCGCCGCGGCGTCTCAGCCTACCGCTTCGCCGACGCGGTGACCGATCTCGCCTGCGGCATCGGCTCGCGGGTGTTCCACCTCTTCGACGCGGCGCTCCTGATCGGCCTCTACGCGCTGGTCTTCGAGTCGTTGGCGCCCATGACCTTGCCGACCGACGCGCCGCTGACCTGGGTGTTCGCCTTTGTGGCCGTCGACTTCCTCTACTACTGGTGGCACCGCAGCAGCCACAACGTCAACGCCCTGTGGGCCGTCCACGTCGTGCACCACCACAGCGAGGACTACAACCTGGCCGTGGCGCTGCGGCAGGCGATGTTCAGCCAGGCGACGTCGCTGGCCTTCTACCTGCCGCTGGCGCTGCTCGGCGTGCCGACGGCGGTGTTCGCCACCTGCCAGGCCATCAACACGCTGTATCAGTTCTGGATTCACACCGAGCTGGTCCTCAAGCTCCCGGCGCCGCTGGAGGCCGTCCTCAACACGCCCTCGCACCACCGGGTGCACCACGGCATCAACCCGCGCTACCTCGACCGCAACCACGCCGGCGTGTTCATCGTCTGGGACAAGCTGTTCGGCACCTTCGAGCCCGAGGGCGAACCGGTCGTCTATGGCGTGGTCACGCCGCTGCGCTCCCTGAACTCGCTCTGGGCCAACTTCGAGCACTTCGTCACGATTGTGCGCCTGCTCCCCCACGCCCGCGGCGTCGGCGAGTGGCTGCGGTGCTGGCTGGACACTCCGGCCTATCGGCCGGCGGCGCTCGGTGGCCCAAAATCGGCGCCCGAGGTCGAGCGGGCGCGCTTCGTCAAGTACGATCCGCCGCTGCTGCCCGGCGTCCGCCCCTACGTCGCCGTCTGGTTCGTCGTGGTCAGCGTCGCCGTCACGCTGCTGATGCCGCTGGCGCCGACCTTGTGGCCGCCCGTGCTCGGCATCCTGGCCGCGCTGCTGTTGTGGACGCTGCTCGGCTGGGGCGGCCTCTTCGAGCGCAAGCCGTGGCTGGCGGCGTCTGAATTCGCCCGCCACGCGGTGCTGGCGCTGCTGCTGCTCGCCCACGCAGCGGGCCTGTTCGAGGGCCTGCTGCCCTCGGCGCCCGCGGCCCTCTCCTTGGCCTTCGCCGCCGCGACGGCCGGCTCCGCGCTCTGGCTGCACCGATTGTTGCAGCCCCTCGGGCCAGGCGGTGTCGACGCGCGGGCGCCGGGTGCCGACTCCGGCATTGCCGACCCGGCATCGCATGCGCCGGGCGTTGTTGCACCTTAGCGACAGTCCGTGCCGCCGCGCGCCCCTTTCGCCCTCGCCGTGTGCCCCCTAGTTTGACCCGCAGCGACCCGACGAGGGCGATCCGGAGGCCCAGATGCCATCGCAGCAGCCAGACGACAGCCTCCTCCCGCGCTCCGCCGCCTCGCAACCGCCGAACGCGGCCCCGGGCGAGGCCGCCATCACCCGGCGAGCGGTTCTGGGAGGCGCGGTCGCCGCGGCGGTGGTCGGCGCTGGCGTGGCTGCGACCAACAGCGGCGAGGCGGCCAGCGCGGCCCCGGTCGCCGGCGCGCAGGCGGCGAAAAGCCGGGCGACGGTCGCCAGCGCAGCCAGCAAGCGCATGCCGACGCTCTACCTGCCCCACGGCGGTGGTCCTTGCTTCTTCATGGAGTGGACCATGGGCCCACGCGACACCTGGGACGCCATGGCGGCCTGGTTGCGCGCCCTGCCGGCCTCGCTGCCGGAGCGGCCCAAGGCGCTGCTCGTCGTCTCGGCGCACTGGGAGACCCGGCGGCCGACGCTCTTGACCGGGGCCCAGCCGCCACTGCTCTACGATTACCACGGCTTTCCAGAGCACACCTACCAGCTGCGCTGGCCGGCGCCGGGTGCTCCCGCCCTGGCGGGGCAGGTCGCTCAGCTGCTGCGCGGTGCGGGCATCGAGACCGACACCGATGCCAGCCGCGGCTTTGATCACGGCGTGTTCATTCCCTTGCTGCTCGCCTTCCCCAAGGCGGACGTGCCGACACTGCAGCTTTCGCTGCAGGCGGGCCTCGACCCGGCGCAGCACCTCGCCATCGGCCGCGCGCTCGCGCCGCTGCGCGAAGAGGGCGTGCTGATCCTCGGCAGCGGCATGAGCTACCACAATATGCGCGGCTTCGGCCGAGAGCGCTCGCTGGCCGAATCGCTCGCCTTCGACACCTGGCTCGAGCAGACGGCCAAAGCCGAGCCGGCCGAACGCGGCCGTCGGCTGCAGCGCTGGGCCGAGGCGCCGGCGGCCCGGGCCTGTCACCCGCGCGAGGAGCACCTGCTGCCGCTGATGGTCTGTGCCGGCGCCGGGCTGCAAGACGCGGGCAGCGTGGCATTTCGCGATCAGGTGATGGCGGTCCAGGTCTCTGCGCTGCGCTTCGGCTGAGCCGGGCGCTGCGCCCGCCTGGGTCGGGGTGCCCCGCGCCTCAGCCGCCGAAGTGGATGGCGAGACCGGCGTCGGCGTGCAGCGAGGGCTCCCAGACCAGGCGGTTGCGCGCCATGGCGTCGCTGGCGGCCCGGTCGCGCCCGCGGTAGGCAAAAGCGCGGCTCTGGACGAAGACGCTGATCCAGCGGCCGAGGGCCCAGTCGAGCGCCACGTCGAGGTGGGCGCCGCTCTGCACGGCGTCGTCGGCGGGCAGCCACGGCAGCGCCGGCTCGATGGTGCTGAGCGTGGTGCAGAAGCCGGCCCCGAGGCGCAGGCGCAGGTGCTGGCCGAGCCGCAGCGGCCGATAAACGCCGAAGCCGCCGAGGGCGTCGATGCGCTTGCCGGTCGGCCAGGGCAGCTCGGCCTCCATGCCGAAGACCTCGACGCCGAGCTTGCCGGGCAGGACTTCCCAGCGCAGCAGGCCGCCGCTGGCAAAGCCGCTGTACTGCCCCTGCCAGCGGCTGATGTTGGCGCCGGCGGCGAAGGGGCGATCGATGGCGAGGTCGGTGCGCGCCACCTGCGTCGCCTGCGGTGCCGCCGAGGCCTCGGCGAAGGGCAGCAGCGCTGCGAAGGCGCCGGCAGCGACGACGGCGAGCAGCGTGGCGACGCCGTGCCGCCTGCGGTGACGACGGTTGCCGGCCTTGGGGGCGTGGGGCAGGGCGAGCAGGGTGGCGAGGCAACGCATCGGAGATCCTCCCGCGCCGATGGGCGCCGACCGCGCGACGGGCGGCCGTCTTGGCTTCAACCCCGCAGCGGGCCCCGGGTGTCACCGAGGGGCGCGGGCGCGACGATGGGTGCGTGTCCGCGCGGCTGCGACCGGTCGAAAGGTTTGACACCCCCTGGCCCTGCACCTACCTTGCCGCGACGGCGCCGGGCGCCGCCGGTTCGTCGTCAGCCCTTCTTCCCCGGAGGGCCTTCGGGACCGTTCCCCGCCCCGTCGCTTCCGCTCTACGGCCCGAGATCCCGGGTCGGGACTTCTTGAAGACTGCGATTCGAAAGGGCTCTCTCAGCTTTCCGGCTGGGCGCCCCTGGGAGCCTGCCGATGATCTTCACCGAGACGCGCGAAGGTCGGCGTTTTGTCGGCGAGCTGCCGCCCGGGATGCCGATCGTCACCGCGATCCGCGGCCTGGTGACCGACTACCGCATCACCTCCGGCTGGATGACCGGCACCGGCCTGGTGCAGGACCCGATCGTGTGCCCGCCGGTGAGCGAGGGCGGCTATGGCGAGCCGCGGCCGCATCCGGGGCGCTTTCTGGTCGCGACCCTGCACGGCGTCATCTCCGAGCAGCGCGGCCAGGCCGACGTCTTGGTGCGGACCCTGCTCTACGGCGAAGACGGCACGGTCATCGGCGGCAAGCTCGAGGAGGGCATCGCCGTCAGCATCGAGCTGCACTGCCAGACCTTCGACGACATCACGCTGCGCCGCTACCACGACGCCGATGTCGGCTTTGCCCGCTGGCTCGACGTGGCCGTCAACAACCAGGACGAGGTGCCCGAGTCGGTGCGCTCCGGCCGCTCGGCGATGGAGGCGATGCCTTCGCGCCTGCTCGAGCCCAACGAGCTGCCGCGGCTCAAGGTCGGCGACTGGCTGCAGCACCCGCGCCTCGGCAGCTGCGAGGTGGCGGCGGTGGCTGACGAAGAGCGTATCACGATCCGCATGGAGGGCGGCAAGGTGGCGCAGCTCCACCTCGGCCTGCTGACCCTCGTCCCCAACGGTCGCCGCGGCGGCCGGATGGTCTACGACGTCCAGATCCGCCGCCGCGGCCGATAAAAGCGCGGCGATCAGGGGGGCCAGACGATGCCGCCAGCCGACGACGCAGGCGTGCGCGCCCTGGTGCGGCCCGACCCGGCGCTGATGAAGCTCTACATCCTGCGCGCCCTCAGCACCGGCCCGGGGATCTTGATCGCGCTGCCGATCTTGGCCTTTCGCTACCTCTCGCTGCGCTATCGCTTCGACGCTGACGGCGTCTCGATGAAGTGGGGCGTCCTGTTCCGCCGCGAGGTCGACCTCGCCTACGACCGCATCCAGGACATTCACCTCTCCGCCGGCTTCATCGAGCGCTGGCTGGGCCTCGGCACCGTGGCGGTGCAGACCGCTTCGGGCAGCGCGACGCCCGAGATGACGCTCGAGGGCCTGCGCAACGCCGAGGCGGTGCGCGACTTCCTCTACGCCCGGGCGCGCGGCGCCCGCGAAGGCGCCAAGGCGACCACGGGCAGCGCTTTCCTCGAAGCCGGCACGGCACGTGCGGAGGCGTCGGGCACGCCGGCCGCTGGCGCCGAAGCCACGGCGCTCCTGCGTCAGATCGCCGACGACCTGCGGGCGACCCGGCAGGCCCTTGTAGCCACGCCGCCCGCTGGTGATCCAGCGCCCGACACGCCCGCCGCCGGCGACGCGCCATGAGCACCGGGTCCGATCGCCTCTTGCGCTGGCTGCGCCTGCCGCCGCCACCCGCGCCACCGCCCGGTGACCCGCGTAGCCTGCGGGTGCTCAAGGCCAGCGAGCGCTTCTTGCGCTACCGACAGCTGCAATGGCTGCTGACCCACCTCGGCGTCTTGCTGCCAGCGCTGCTGCTGCCGATGGGCGTTGTCATGGCCGTCGCCCTCGGCCACCTCGGCAAGAGGCCGCCGCCGGATTGGGTGGCCGCGTTGATGCTCGCGCTCTCCGGCCTCGTCATCGCCGGCTGGTGGATCGCCGCGGCGATCTCTTTCGCCCTGCTCCGCCTCGATCGCGACCAGCGCACCTACCTGCTCACCGACGCCAGCTTGCGCGTCCGCGAAGGCCTCTGGACCGTGCGCGAGATCACGCTCGGCTTCGTCAACGTGCAGCAGATCTCCGTCAGCCAGGGCCCCATCGAGCGGCTCTTCGGCATCGCCAGCATCGAGGTCCGCACCGCCGGCGGCGGCGGCGCTCAGCAGCACGCCGCGGCCGGGGTCGCCGGCGCCGTCTCAGGCCATCAGGCCGTGCTGCGCGGCCTCGACGACGCCAAAGGGCTGCGCGACGCCCTGGTTCTGGCCGTCCGCAACGCGCGGGCAGGGGCGCTGCCTGAAGACGCTGGGTCGTCGCTAGGCGTCGGGATGGCCGCGGCGTCGCCGGGCGCGGGCGAGCTCGCGGCGCTGCGCGAGGTCGCGGCGGAAGCGCGTTGCCTGCGATTGGCGGTCTGCGGCCGAGACGCCGCCGCGCCGCCCTTGCCCCGACCGCTCGCGAGTGGGGTTCGGGCCGCCACGAAGCCCTCGAGCGCGGCTACCGACTAGAGCAACGCCTAGGGCATGCACTTTCCGACCCAGCATTTTGCCTCGGGGCCACAGCGGCTGCCGCTCGGCAACACCGGGTGCACGCAGCCGAGCTTGGGATCGCAGAGGTCCCTGGTGCAGGGGTTGCCGTCGACGCAGTCGGTGTAGGCCTTGTTGGCGCAGACCCCCGCGGCCTCTGGGCTGAGGTGGGCCCAGGCGTTCATGGCGTAGACGCGCGAGCCCCAGATGATTCGGATGCGGTTGGCGTCGCTGCCTTGGACGATGGGCTCGACGCCGGAGTCGTCCTTGGGCGGCAGGGTGAGCTCGGCGATGGGGTTGAGGTTGACGTCGAGGATGGCGACGTGGGCGGACTTGTCCGGCGTCTTGCGCAGGACTGCTAGGCGGTCATGGGAGAGCGCGTCGACTCGCAGGCCCATCTTGAACGCTTCCAGATCTCCGCAGTCGTCACTCGAAAACGCACCAAGATGTCGCGCTTGTTCAAGGTCTCCCTCTTTCGAGTGCAGCAGCAGGTGCACTGCCCAGCCGTAGTGGTCGACGTGGGCCACCGCGCCGAGAATCGACTCGCCAAGCCGCACTGCAAAGCCCATCGTCGACGAATACCCCTTCGAGTCATACAAGGCCTTGACCCACTTCCATTTGCCGCTCTTGTGACCCCAGCCCAGAATGTGCTGGCCTTCAGGTGCAGCCGGATAGCCATAGGTCCAACCAGCGGCGAGAAAGTCCCCGGCCTGTTTGGCATCGCGGACGGTTCCCCAGCGCAGGACCGCGCCCGGCAGCGTCTTGACGGAAGCAGACCAGTATTGGACCGGCTTGCCGCTCGCTAGGTCGAGCGCGACCACCGAAGCCACGCCCTCCGGTCCCATGGTCCGTTGACTAGGCGCCCCCCCTGTCGGCTGAGGCATGAGCAGGCGCCCATCGAGTACCAACCCCTGGTCATGTACCGCGCCGGCCGCGCCATGACCCAGCGATGTCCATAGCTCAGCGTCGCTGCTGAACTTGAACTTGCGGGTCGCGATCCCGTCAACCAACACCAACGCGTCGCCGTGATGCAAAAGGTTGCCGGTCGTGCAACTGAAGCCCCCCGACCATGTCGCCGATTCCGGCAGGGGCACCGCCTGCGGTGTGAACCACTGGAAGCGTCGCTCTATCTCTGGATCGGTGCAGTGATGGGCGACGACCCAGCCAGAAGGCAGCGCGACGATGTCCAACAAACGGCAGTCCGGATGAGTTTCGCGCACGAAGTCGTACACCCCGAGCCCAGTTGGCAACTTGAGCAGTGCCGCGCTCCACGGGTGTGTCGATGCAGAGACGTCTTCGCCCTCGGCGTCTGGGAACAGGACGTCGAGGGGCGCAGCGTCAGCGTCGATGCTGACTTCAGGAACATCCGGCGCGTCGTTGGCTGCCGAAACCTCCGTCAGCGCATCACTTGTCGAGGCGACGTCGCAGCCTTCGCGTTGGGCGGGTGGAGCCTCGGGCGTACTGCAGGCGAGACTGGCCAAGGCGAGGAGCACCGCGACAGCGGCTGTGCCTGCTACGCGCCATTCGGCTCGGCAACGTGCGCCAGCAGCTGTTGCGCTTGGGGTTTGGCACGGCCGAGTGGGCGCCCTGGTCAGCATGGCATCGCCAAGTTCGACGCAGGACGGCAACTGCAGGCGACGTGGCAATCGACGCACGTGCCAACAAAGCTCTTACCATCAGGCGCTTTCGGGCAGGAGCCAACGGGCACGCAGCCCAAACTGGCCCACTTTGTAGGAGTCATATCCACCCAAGGACTGGTTTTCTGGGGATCCAGCTGCACCGGTCGAAGCATTCGACGGCAGGTCTCACCGGCCGGACACTGGCAGCCGCCGCCGCGGCAGGGTTGAGTGCTGCCCAACTTCTCCAATTCTGGTCCGCCGTTGAATGCGAAGCCGTCCACCCACACCGTGGTGCCCTCGGTCTTCGGATTGTAAGGCTGTCTCGTGGTCCCACCGTAGGGAATGATTCCACTGGTCCAAGCCGCAGCGCCCGAGGGCCAGCAACATCGGCCATTGACGCACTGCAACTGGACAAAGCCACCGCCAGGCATCCCGACGCGCGGACAAGGACAGTTCTGCGAGCAAGGTTGGCCTACGGCCAGGACGCCAGGCCTGGGCGCAGGGCAACATTGGCCATTTCGACACAGCATGTTGCCCCGACACCGCTTGCACAGCACGCCACTCGGCGTCTGCGCAGGCCCACACGGCGCGAAAAGCGCGCCGCCCGGCTGACAGGGCGGCGTCGACGAGCCGCCAGCCTCAAGCGGAACGATGATCGGTGCCAGAGGCACCTGTGCCGCCGGCAGCCCGCCATCCGCCTCGGGGTTGCCGTGAAAGGTCTGTGCGTCGCGCTGAAAATCCCAACCTTGCGAGACCGGCACCTGGCGGGTCGATCCGCCTGGAGCGATGCGCACGGCCGCGACCAGCTCACTCAACGTCGTGGCCTGGATGGTCCTGCTGGCCATGGAACCTCCCGTGCCTGCTGTAGCGCCGGTGGAAACGTCACTACCGCCTTGCGATCTTGCGCTAGCGGGCGAAAGCCGACAAGGCCCAGTTGATCGTCGTGATGGCGGCTGTCCGGTTGACTACACGGGCGTAGCGCAACAAGTTCGTGGCCTTCACGGTGCCGGTAGCGCCTGCTGCGAGCGAAATGGTGGCGGCGCGGAAGTAGGATCCCACCGCGGCGCTGGCCGAGGTCTCGATGTCGATGTCTGCGACCGTCAGGCTGCTGCCGGCGGTCACGATGAGGTCCAACTCGCCCAGCAGGTCGTAGGGATCGCTGCCGAGCGGCGCCCCCGAAGCTGGGTTCGTCGCCGTGCCGGCGGTCGCGAGCGACGGTGCGCCGTGGCCGGAGCGCGCCTCGATGACCCAGGTCAGGCGAATCGCGCCCAGGGCGGCGCTGGCCGAGACCTTGACGCCGAAACGAACCAAGGGAGGCAGCGGCGTGACCGCAGATGGGACGACCAGGGCGCGCTTGGGGTTGGCTGCCGTGCTCATGTCGCCAGTGCCAAAGGGGCCGGCGGTCATGCCGGCGATGTCGAACCAGCTCTTGCCGTCGGAGCTGCCCTGGGCGATGACGGAGAAGACCGGGGTGGTCCCTTCCATGGCGAGAATGGTCAGGTGGTGCAGGACGCTGCGTGCACCGGCGAACTGCTGCCAGGTCTCAGCTCCCAGGTAGTAGGTGACAGCGCTGCCGTCCGGGTTGGATTCGAAGCGTTGGTCGCTGGTGGCGACGATGGCCTTGGAGCTGCAGGCGCACGACATCGGGACCTCCATGAAACAGTGTGAATTTCCACGAGAGACTCTTGCGACGAGACCGATGTTTGACGTATACTGCCTGCCTGCCTGCCTGCCTGCCTGCCTGCCAAGCCCTAATTTGAGAAGAAGTGTGAAGGCGCCCACCACGCT